>NZ_CP025781.1:1269003-1903504 GCF_004194535.1 Iodobacter fluviatilis
TTGCTACTGAACGTAAGTCGCTGACCCATTATACAAAAGGTACGCAGTCACCCCATTTTGCAAGGGCTCCCACTGTTTGTATGCATCCGGTTTCAGGTTCTATTTCACTCCCCTCCCGGGGTTCTTTTCGCCTTTCCCTCACGGTACTGGTTCACTATCGGTCGATGATGAGTATTTAGCCTTGGAGGATGGTCCCCCCATCTTCAAACAGGATTTCTCGTGTCCCGCCCTACTTGTCGCATGCTTAGTACCAACCAATCTTTTTCGTGTACGGGGCTATCACCCACTGTCGCCAGACTTTCCAGACTGTTCCACTAAAGTTTGATTTATCACATGCAGGCTCTTCCCATTTCGCTCGCCACTACTTTGGGAATCTCGGTTGATTTCTTTTCCTTCGGCTACTTAGATGTTTCAGTTCGCCGAGTTCGCTCTACATCACCTATGTATTCAGTGATGAGTGACCCAAAAGGGCCGGGTTTCCCCATTCGGATATCTACGGATCAATGCTTATTTGCCAGCTCCCCGTAGCTTTTCGCAGGCTAACGCGTCCTTCTTCGCCTATCATCGCCAAGGCATCCACCAGATGCACTTAGTCGCTTGATCCTATAACCTCAAACACGTATTAACAAAGTTAATACAATTCAAAGTATCTGATTTCGCTTTGTTTGCGACACTTAAACCTCAGTTCTGACTTCGAGATTTAAGTTTTGATACAATCTACCCTTATTTATTTCTAAATTTGAGTATTACTTCTTCTATTTTTTTAAAGATCAATGTACTGGCTTGCTGTGAAGCAATCAGAACTAATGTGACTTTTTAATCGCATGAGTTCTAAATCCTTCAATCACAATCCTTAAACCTACAGCCGATGAGTGTGAGTACTCAATCCAAAAGACTTTCTCTTGAAAGGAGGTGATCCAGCCGCAGGTTCCCCTACGGCTACCTTGTTACGACTTCACCCCAGTCATGAATCCCACCGTGGTAAGCGGCCTCCTTACGGTTAGCCTACCTACTTCTGGTGAAACCCATTCCCATGGTGTGACGGGCGGTGTGTACAAGGCCCGGGAACGTATTCACCGCGACATGCTGATCCGCGATTACTAGCGATTCCGACTTCATGGAGTCGAGTTGCAGACTCCAATCCGGACTACGATCGGTTTTATGAGATTAGCTCCACCTCGCGGCTTGGCAACCCTCTGTACCGACCATTGTATGACGTGTGAAGCCCTAGCCATAAGGGCCATGAGGACTTGACGTCATCCCCACCTTCCTCCGGTTTGTCACCGGCAGTCTCCTTAAAGTGCCCAACTAAATGGTAGCAACTAAGGACAAGGGTTGCGCTCGTTGCGGGACTTAACCCAACATCTCACGACACGAGCTGACGACAGCCATGCAGCACCTGTGTTCAAGTTCCTTGCGGCACTCCCCGATCTCTCAGGGATTCTTGACATGTCAAGGCTAGGTAAGGTTTTTCGCGTTGCATCGAATTAATCCACATCATCCACCGCTTGTGCGGGCCCCCGTCAATTCCTTTGAGTTTTAGCCTTGCGGCCGTACTCCCCAGGCGGTCTACTTCACGCGTTAGCTGCGTTACTAAGGAACGAATTCCCCAACAACTAGTAGACATCGTTTAGGGCGTGGACTACCAGGGTATCTAATCCTGTTTGCTCCCCACGCTTTCGTGCATGAGTGTCAGTATTAGCCCAGGGGGTTGCCTTCGCCATCGGTGTTCCTCCGCATCTCTACGCATTTCACTGCTACACGCGGAATTCCACCCCCCTCTGCCATACTCTAGTTGACCAGTTTGCAATGCAATTCCCAGGTTGAGCCCGGGGCTTTCACATCACACTTAATCAACCACCTGCGCACCCTTTACGCCCAGTAATTCCGATTAACGCTTGGACCCTACGTATTACCGCGGCTGCTGGCACGTAGTTAGCCGGTCCTTATTCTTCCGGTACTGTCATCCCTAAGAGGTATTAGCCCCTAGGATTTCCTCCCGAACAAAAGCGCTTTACAACCCGAAGGCCTTCTTCACGCACGCGGCATTGCTGGATCAGGCTTGCGCCCATTGTCCAAGATTCCCCACTGCTGCCTCCCGTAGGAGTCTGGACCGTGTCTCAGTTCCAGTGTGGCGGATCGTCCTCTAAGACCCGCTACAGATCGTCGCCTTGGTGAGCCTTTACCTCACCAACTAGCTAATCTGATATCGGCCGCTCTAATAACGAGAGGTCTTGCGATCCCCCTCTTTCCCCCTCAGGGCGTATGCGGTATTAGCTATCCTTTCGGATAGTTATCCCCCATTACTAGGTACGTTCCGATATATTACTCACCCGTTCGCCACTCGTCAGCGGTGCAAGCACCCTGTTACCGTTCGACTTGCATGTGTAAAGCATGCCGCCAGCGTTCAATCTGAGCCAGGATCAAACTCTTTAGTTTAATCGCTAAGCTAGTACTTACTGGCTTACTTTATTCGGCACATCCATCGCTGAATGCGCCTTACTAATGCAAGCACTTGTTTCGCTTCCGAATCAAGCACTCACACTCATCGACTGTATTTTTTTAAAGATCATTCGCTACTGCTAGAACACCGTGTTGCTGTGTGCGCTGCAGCGAGAGGCCGAAATATACGGGCCTTGGCCTGTGAGGTCAACCACTACCGCACAAAAAAAGCCTAGTAATAGGCTAAGTGGTTGATTTAAATATGCTGTATTTGTAAGCAGAAACACTAATTACAAAACAAACAAGCCGCTTCACGAAGCGGCTTGTTTTACATAGGGTAGATTATTCGTCTGAACCAGCGGGTTTGCGACGCATACCGCCTGCAACCATTTTATATTCAAATAATCGGCACTCTAAACCACCGTTATATAGCGGGGTACGTTTAGAGGCCTTAAGACCCATATGTTTAGTGATATCCATATCTGCAGTGAGGAAGTATGCCCTCCAGCCTGAGAAACGCTTTTTAAGCGCATCGCCCCACTGCGGATAAAGTGCAGCCAGTTTTTCTTTTTCATCCAAACGCACACCATAAGGTGGATTGGAGATCCAAACCCCTTCCATATCAACCGGTGGCTTGGCATCCATTGCATTAAGTTGCTTTAAATGAATGGTGTCATCAAAACGTGCGTAATCTAAATTGGCTTGAGCATGTGCAATCGCTACGGCAGCCACATCACTTCCATAAATAGGGAAAATTTCTTTGGTTTCTGCTGCGCGTGCTGCTGCCACCAATTCTTGCCACATATCTTCGTTATGCAGACGCATTTTTTGGAAGGCGAATTCACGACGTGCACCTGGTGCGATTTTCCGAGCAATCATTGCGGCTTCGATGAGGAAAGTAGCCGAACCGCACATTGGATCGTAAAGCGCCTCAGCGGGAGTCCAGCCGATTAAGGAGAGGATGCCGGCCGCTAGATTTTCGCGCATCGGTGCATCCCCAGTTTCCACTCGGTAACCACGCTTAAACAACGCTTCACCCGAAGTATCTAAATACAGCGTTGCCATGCGATCAGTTAGATATAACTGAATACGCATATCTGGATCCGCAGTATCCACGCTTGGCCGCTTATCATTTTTTAAACGGAAGCGATCGCAGATGCCATCTTTAATCCGCAAAGCAACAAATTCTGGGCTGCGAATCTGCGGTACACGATAGGCAGTAACGCCTACCTTGATAGTGCAATCCACTGAAAACAGCTCGGACCAATCTAAATCACGCGCCATAGCGTAGAGATCGTCTTCTGTTTTCCATGTTTTTTCTGCGACGCGCCACAGAATACGGCTGGCGATGCGAGACTGTAAATTAGCCTCATACATCAGCGACCAAGAGCCAGCAAAACCGACGCCCCCCTCAGTCTGCTTGATTTGATCGGCCCCCAGTACTTCTAGCTCGGCAACGAGCGGGCCTTCTAAACCACGTGGGCAAGGCGCGAAAAAATGGAATACTTGTTTCATACAATCAACTCTTGTTGGGCAGTTTCAACCCGACGACGGGTTTGAAGAATAAGCGGCGCCCACGTGTCGCCAGGGCGTTTTTTACGGGTGGTCAGCGTCAAATCAGATGGCGCATAAACATTGGTATTGTGCGTAAGTGGCGTGGTAATTAAATACTGAGCCTGAGTGGCTTTCAAGAAAGCGCCCACGCGATCAATATTAAAAATATCTAAGTGAGCAAATGGCTCATCAATAAACACAAAACCTGAAGGATTGGCATCATCCATCATCAGGCCAATCAACAAGATTAATGACTTCATCACCTGTTGACCACCCGACGCTTCGCCATCATTCATGCCCATCATGCCTTTCTGGTCAAAATTGAAACGCGCGGCCAAGCCTGCTTGCGCAAGTACGGCGTCATCGTTATCCAGATGAGGCATTTCGGCCTCGACATCAATCCCAGCCAGTTGCCCCAAGCGGGCAATATTGCGGCAATAAGCACGCACAGTGGCGCGCAGCTTATTGATGTAGGCTGCGCGTGCTTCGTGCGTCAGCTCCCCAGTACGTTGCACTTCTTTATAGTGAACGTCGGCATCACGTTGTACAGTGTCATAATCATTTTGCAGTTTATCGCGGCGAGCAAGGATGGTTTCATCCGTTTCCCACGAACCATTAGCCAGCTGCTGGCGTTGGCGCTCTAATAAATGCTGTACTTCCCGCACGCTACCAAATTGATCGCGTACTGCGCTCAAGGCTGCAACATCGGCCAGATGCGCTTGCATGCTGGTTTTTAACTCGCGTAACTGGCGCAGTTGTTTTTGAATTTCTAGCTGCTGGCGCTGCAATAAATCTTGCTGGTAATTCACTTGCCCAGCCAAACGCTCACGCTGATCTTTGCTACGCTCATAACCCACGCGCAATTCTTCACGCGCATCCCGAGCCGCTTCCCAAGCGGCTTGTGCCGCAGCCAATTCAGCACCCAAATTTTGTACTGAGTCTTGCTCACCAGGGAAACGCGCAGCGGCAGCGGCAAATTCTTCCTGCCTTGCTGCCAACTGAACCACGGCCTGCATGCCCATTAATTGCTCGGTATGCGCGCTGATATCGCGGCTTAAATCAACATCGCGCGCTTCAGCATCTAGAATTTGATGATTTAATTCTTTAATCCGGCTCAGTGCATCCCCTAAGCGCGACTGCCTTGCGGCCTCACCAAAGGCAAAATCATTCGGGCGCACGCTGATATCTCGGCCACCACGGCGCTCTTTGTGATAACCCTCTTTGGTGATCCAATCGCCATCGACCTTACCACCCGCCTCAACCGTAATCACACGCTGAGTGCGATTTAATAGCTGAACCACCCAGCTCGGTGCATCACCATTAAAATCAACCACTTCCAAGACTGAACCTTTATTCGCACGCGGCACAGGCTCGCTGTCCGGCACAATAAAGTGACGATAGCGTAAACGCTGCGCAATTTCCCAAGCCCGATTACGATCACTAGCACGCTTAAGTAAAACAATATGGCGATAAGGTGCAAGTAAGGCCTCAACCGCCTGCTGCCAAGTTGCGTCAGTGACTTCAACGATCTCAGTTAAGACTTGATGCGGGATCGCGGCCTCATCCAAGGCCCCCCGCATATTTCTAGTAAAGTCTGGCGCTGGCGCTCGACCTGCTTGCAAGGCATTTTGCATATCAAGAAGCTGCTGACGCTCTTCTTTAGCCGTGCGCAGCCATTGTCGCAAGCTAGCCAGCTGCTCTTTTAAAGCCAATAGCCGATCATTAATGCTGACTGCATCACGGCCATGCTCAGATTCAGCCAGCTCCCGCAAGCGGGTTTCTTCTTTTAATAGTTTTTCGGTATCACGCGCAGCGTCACGCACCTGCTGGAATAAGACAAAGTGGCTATCGTACGCTTGCTTCGCTTCGCGCTCAAATACCAAAGCCGCTTCACGATGCTGGTCAAATTCGCTATAAGATTGGTTCAGCAGATCCAGCTCTTGTTTCTTAGCGCGCACATTGGTTTTAGCGAGGCGGAACTGCGTCAAGCCCGCCAATAAGCCATCCCATTGCTCTAGGTATTTAAGCCCTGGCACCACATCGCTTTCTAAACGCAGCACATCTCGCTGCAAAGCTTGCCATTCTAAAAAACTATTAGAGCGCAGCTTCATCCGCTCCACATCCAGCCCAAGCTGGCCCATCTGTTGCTCTACCTTGCCCAGCTCACCCTCAGTTTCTTTTAGGCGCAACTTAGCTTCTTGGTAGTTATCCAGCACCTGCTTATCGCCAAACACTTGGAACACTAAATCCAGCAAAGCCTTTGGGCTGTATTCGCACAACTTATCGGTGTCGCCCTGCTCCAGCGCCAATACTTCGGCAATGGCCGCAGTTAGGCCTGCAGATTCAAGCCGGCGCTTATATTCATTCACGCCCAGCCACTGCAAACCACTTTCAGTTTCTGGTGTTAGCTCAACCACGCCCTCGGCAATGGCATAGTGGCGCACCCAATCACCACCCTGCTTTTTAACACGGCAAAATAGTGTTACTTCAGGACTGGTAATGGGGAAAAATAGATAGGGGAACAAGCCGCCTTCGCCACGGCGCGGATTAGAAACCACACCGCGCAGCCAAGCAAAGTTTTCTTTGTTATTGCGAACATAGCGCTTGTAATCGCGCCGCCCCGAGCAGCGCAAGGCCAGTAACGTGCGTAAGGCATCGAGCATAGTGGTTTTGCCCGAGCCATTTGGGCCGACGATAGTCACAATCTGGGCATCTAGCGGTACACGAATCGCGCGCCAAAAATCCCAGTGGACCATTTCAATCTCACGAATTTGAAACATTAGTCCTCAACCTGCTCTGCCACATGGACAGCATCAATCTTTAATAAATCAGCCAGCGCCCCGTTGATGATTCGTGGAGCAAGACGCGCGTAATCAATCATCAGATCCAATAGTGGCCCTTCATAAACCATCTTATTGCGGCGATTTACAAAACCCAGCTTAGCCAATTGGCTTAAATTCATAGAAAAACGCGCTTTACCACCCAGCTTTTTACCAAAGTCGGCATAAATCGCTTCTTCTGGAATACCTGGCGCCACCTCATCGCCAAACTCTATCGGCGATGCTTCTCCAAACATATCGTCTGGATCAGATGCCGACAAAGCAATCTGGCGCTGGCGCTTAGGCAAAATAATCAAGGCCCAAACCACAATCAGCAAGGCAATCGCATCCCGTGGCATGCCCATATTATTGGACAGCCAGTTTTCTCCCTCACCAAAGACCCAGTCTTCCATTTCGGTAGCTAGGCCTACAGCGATATATTCAGCGTAAGGGTTTTCTAAGAGGCGTAAGCCACAACCAGCAAGGCGGTGGTCTAGCGATTCACGAAACGCTTCATCTATCAAAGCGCGCCGCGCCAAAGGATCTTTGCGCGGTAAGAAGCGATGCGCCAAGAGGCGCGCAACCAAAATATTAAGAGCTTGATCCATGTACACCCAAACTAAACATATTTAACAGCCAAAATCAGCGAAGCAATTCAGCCAGTTGATGAGGTTTGCCCAGCATCGCCTTAGCCAGCTCTTCACAAAGTGCTGGCGTGCATTGCGCGGGGCTTAGCACGTGTTGGTCTTCGCCCAGATTAGCCAAATTACGAATATTTAAACGAATCTTGCCGGTTTCATACACAGCATCGAAACGAAAACGCGTTGGCACGACAGGTGCGATGGTGATGGCCGCACGGATAAACTTGCCATCTGCTGCGGCTTGAACTTTTTCTTCCAGCTTGCAGCCGTATTGCCACAGTTGCTCTTTTAAATGCTTAGCGGCACTTTGCGAGGAACAAATAGTGCGTAAAGGCTCCGCCCCCTGCCACTCAACAATAAACTCAATGTAATCAGGAAGGTCCTTCCCCTCAAGCGATTTATTGCGGGAATTTGCCGCAGCCAGCGTCATATTCAGCCGCGTAAACTCCCCCACTCCCCATACCCTATAAACATGCGGGCTAACTGGCTTAACCACTTTAAGCTGATTGGCTAGCTCATAAAAATACGCCATCGCCGAGCACATTGCCGCCTCAATTAAGCCCATATTGGCTAAATAAACACGCCTTTGCTCGGCATCATCCGTCTGTACCGACTCAGCCTGCTGCTTTAAATCATCCAAAAGACCCATCATTCACTCCACTCAATACTTTCCGATATAGAAAGATTATATGCCATCTTTCTATTTTACAGCGCCAACAGGCCGCAAACGGCCCCGACTAATCGCCGCGACTTCTAAGTGTTCGAGTAACTCCACCCCTGGCTCCGCTTCCAAGAACAAAGGCAACCGCACTAAATCTGCGACCACACTTTGTTCTAGCGCAGCATCGGCATCACCAAGCAAAGAAAGCAAAGATAAGCGATAAGCTGTGACGTTATAAGTATCTGCCAATACCTGTTCAAATAGCTCGGCACTGCCGCCACGGGCAGCCAAGGCGCCCAGCTCTTCAAACAGGGCTTCTGCATCGAGTAAACGCTCGACTTCCATCGCCTCAACGTCTTCTGCTACTTCACTGGATGGCAATGCGCTCTCGATATACTCAAGCCGCTCACGGCTTACCAACTCGTATTCAGAGATATCTAATAGCTCGTCCGCAGTTACAAACACCGGCTCAGGGTGAAAAATCAATAGATCACGCCCCAAGTTGGCCAAAGTATCTTGATCTAAACGGCGCAGCCAATCGGCCACATTAGTGGATGTCAGCCCTGATTCGCCCAAATGCACGCGCTGTGCCGCTAACTCGCTTAAGCGCCGCTGGAAGACACTGGTTAGACGTAGCATTCGGCTTTGCGCCGTCGCAATGGCTTGTGCCTGATTCAAGGTCAGCAAATCAAGGGTGTCATCATCAAGGATGGCGTGCATCACCTCGGTGCCTTTTTCCACCCATTTCCAAACACTCTCTAGCTTAGATTGTGCTTTGCGAATTTGGAACTCGGATTGCGATTCAAGTGCTTCTTCAAAATCGCGGTACAGCTCATTAAGCCGCGCCAACAGATGCTGCAGCGCTTCATGCGCTACTCGCCCAACCGATTGGCCTGCCGCAACTTGGGCGGTTAAATAACCAAGCTCAGCATCGCCATCTGAAAACTGTACCAAAGTGCCAATCGAGGCCAAGGCGATGCGGCCAGGCTCTGAAAGGGAATAAAGCTGCTCATCCGAATCCCAAACCAAGAGCCCATTATCGCGAATGCGCTTCAGTACGGTTTCTAGCTTAACCGGATTGATATAAGCAAAGTGCGCTTGTAAATCTTGCGGCGTCCAGCGCGGTGCTTGGGCACGCGCACCAATTTCGCGCAGCACCAAGAGGCGCACCATCACCTCTTCTTCGCCACCGCGAAATAGGGTAATAAAGGCATCCAGATAGGGACGAGCGCGCATCAATCCCGCCAGTGGCGGCAGATCAAGTGGCACAAAGCCGGGCTGAAAAAATTCTAAGAGTGCGGAGTCGTTCTGCATGTGGCCGGCAGATGAGTACAGAAGGGAAGGGAGCTTAACGCGTACACCCGCCGGACACCAGCCCGAACATTTCACGTAGGGGCTAATTAAGCGGGTGTACTAAGGGCAATTAAGCGCTGGCGCTATCGTCTGAAGCTAATAAATCAGCCTGAGTTGCCGCTTGCTTGGCCGCTTCTTTCTCAAGCGCTTCAGCAGCTTTTATCGCTTCTTTTTCAGCATTAGCGGCTTCTTTAGCTACTGCCGCAGCTTCGCGAGCGATTTCTAACTGCTCGGCACGAATCTTATCTTCATTACGAGTATAGATACGTGCGGCTTCTAAGTAATCCATAATCGCGTAAGTTAAATCGCGACAACCTTCGCCAGTTAAACCGGAAATCGTAAATAAACGTGGCTGCATTGGATCAAATACCGCGTATTTGTCCTGAGCGCCCGCTTCCCAGCCATATGCTTTTAAGAAGCTTGCAACGCGCTCTTCCCGCTCTTCTTCTGGGATCATATCAAGCTTATTCAGCACCAACCAACGTGGTTTCTGATGTAATTCTTCATCGTACTTACGCAGTTCCTCAACAATGGCGCAAGCCTCAGCCACTGGATCGGTATCTTCATCAAAAGGTGCCAAGTCAACGATATGTAGCAAAATACCAGTGCGCTGTAAGTGCTTCAGAAAGCGATGGCCCAAGCCTGCGCCCTCTGCCGCGCCTTCAATCAGGCCGGGAATATCTGCGACTACAAAGCTGCGGTTATCATCGATACGCACTACGCCCAGATTAGGGAACAAAGTGGTAAAGGGATAATCAGCAACTTTTGGTTTTGCCGCTGAAACCGCGCGAATAAAGGTTGATTTACCCGCATTAGGCATGCCAAGCAGGCCCACATCAGCCAACACTTTAAGCTCCAAACGCAGCTCACGACGCTCGCCTTCTTCAGCGGGTGCGGTTTGGCGTGGAGCACGATTCACCGATGATTTAAAGTGCAAATTGCCTAAGCCACCCTTGCCGCCCTTAGCAATCACCACACGCTGGCCGCTTTCGGTTAAATCCGCGATCAACTCACCACTTTCAGCATCCACAATCGTTGTACCGACCGGCATGCGCAGCTCAACATCATCACCCCCCTTACCATAACAATCTGCACCACGGCCGCCTTCGCCATCGCGTGCTTTGTATTTCTTTACAAATCGGTAATCCACTAAAGTATTGATATCTTCATCTGCAACTGCCCAAACACTGCCCCCGCGGCCACCATCGCCTCCGTCAGGGCCGCCACGCGGAATAAATTTTTCACGACGCATACTTGCAGAACCACTACCACCCTTACCGGCAATGGCTTCAATCTTTGCTTCATCAATAAATCTCATTTGGATCTCCACCAAAATACTTTAGAAGACCGCCCATTTACTATAAGGCGAGGTACTGTTGCTTGTTATTTTTTTAGAAACTGCACGTAAATTACAGCGCAATTCAACTTCAGTAATCGGGTCTTGGCGCACTTAAAACCCATGTTAGATCACCCAGTAAAGCAAAAAAACAACAAGCAACAGAACCAAAACTTCCAATAGAAAAAAAAGCCCCATCCATGATGGACAGGGCTTTAAAATATACCACTACAGCTCAATAAATTAAGCAGCTACTTCTTCGCCAACATAAGGCAAAACAGTAACAGTGCGACGCTTCAGAGCGCCTTTCACTGCGTATTTTACATAACCATCAACGAGGGCAAACAAGGTGTGATCCTTACCTAAGCCAACATTTTCACCTGGGTGGAACTCTGTACCGCGCTGACGCACGATGATTGAGCCAGCAGGAATTAATTCACCGCCGTAAACCTTGATACCAAGTCGTTTTGAATGTGAGTCGCGGCCGTTACGTGAACTACCGCCAGCTTTCTTGTGTGCCATGTTGCAACACTCCTACTGAATTACGAAAAGGCGGAATTACTTAACGATCGCGTCGATACGCAATTCAGTGTAATTCTGACGATGGCCTTGATGGCGCTGATAATGCTTACGACGACGCATTTTGAAAATGGTCACCTTGTCACCACGGCCGTGTGTTACCACGGTTGCAGAAATAGATGCGCCAGCTACAAGAGGAGCACCAATAACCACTGTTTCACCGTCTGCCACCATCAATACTTCATTCAGTACGATCTGGCTGTCGATGTCTGCAGTAATCTGTTCTACTTTAAGTTTTTGGCCGACGACAACTTTATACTGCTTGCCCCCGGTTTTTACGACTGCATACATAACAAGCTCCATTGGAGAGTTTGGGTCTTGCGCTTTACTACCTGTCACGCTTTATATAATTAAAACAACGCGAGCAGCAAAACGTCTTCCCGAATCGGGAAACGCGCGATGCTACGCGCAAGCACCAATCAAGTCAAGCACTTACGTTGAGCACACCGCTGAAACACAGAGCCCTAGATGCAAGCACTAATTAGCTGAAGCAAAGCGCTAAGCCGAAGTTTCTGCTAACATGCGCGCTTAATTAATGCACGAGCAGTACGGGGCACAAGCGTGGCAATGGCGTTCGTAAAATCAGTTATTGGCGAGGAAATGCAGGCAGTGGACCAAGTGGTTCGCGATCGCCTCTATTCTGACGTCATTCTAGTGCGGCAAGTTGCCGAATATATTGTGAACTCGGGCGGCAAGCGCCTGCGTCCAATGATGGTGCTTCTTTCTGCAAAAGCTTTAGGTTATGAGGGCACCCATCATCGCGAACTTGCAGGCGTGATTGAGTTTATTCATACCTCCACCCTGCTGCACGATGATGTGGTGGATGAATCCGATCTACGCCGTGGCCGTGACACAGCTAATGTGCTGTTTGGCAATGCCGCATCGGTTTTGGTAGGCGACTTCTTATACTCGCGCGCGTTTCAGATGATGGTGAGCTGTGGTTCGCTACGCGTAATGCAAGTTTTAGCTGACACCACCAACATTATTGCTGAAGGCGAAGTGCTGCAACTGATGAATATCGGCAATGTGGATATTGATGAAGCAGCCTACCTAAAAGTGATTCGCTACAAAACCGCCAAACTATTTGAAGCTGCCGCACGCCTTGGTGCCATTCTTGCAGAAAGCGATAGCGATACCGAGGAGCGCATGGCGCGCTTTGGTATGCATTTAGGCACGGCCTTCCAGATTATTGACGATGTATTAGATTACTCTGGCAAAACCAGCGAAATCGGCAAAACCCTCGGCGATGATCTAGCTGAAGGGAAAGCCACCCTGCCACTGATTCATGTAATGAGCCATGGCTCGCCAGAATCCGCCAACGTCGTGCGCGCCGCGCTGCAACACGCCAACCGTGATGACTTGCCTGCGGTACTAGCAGCGATTGATGCCAGCGGCTCACTTGAATACGCTCGTGCCGTGGCCGCCCAAGAAGCAAAGCTGGCTAAAAGTTGCTTAGAAGGACTCAGCATGAATCCTTATTTGCAATCACTCCTTTTGCTTGCCGATATATCAATTAACAGAAACAGTTGACAAGCGGTACGCCCTCAGTTGATAATGCGCACCTCTTCACGGCAACGTGAAGAAATTTCGGGGCGTAGCGCAGCCCGGTAGCGCACCTGGTTTGGGACCAGGTGGTCGTGAGTTCGAATCCCACCGCCCCGACCAAATATTTAAACCCAAGACTTCGCTCTTGGGGTTTTTTATTATCTAGCGTTTCTACTTTCAGCCTTATTCTTTGCAGCTCGTGCATCCTTCCAAATTGGCGACATAATTACCCAGTTTGTCATTGGCGCTAATATCAATAGTCAGCCAGTGCCATTAAGTAGTAATCTCTAATGCATGTCATTCGTGTAAAAAAATTTTAGAACTTGTATCTTTTAAGCAAGCAGTTGCTTGCATTTGCTTTGATTGCAATCCTAATATTTAAATTACACCCTTTTCCGCTTAGCCCGCCCTTCTGGATAATCTCATGCGTAGCAATTTGCCTATTACCGAGCACGAAATCAGCGTAGACCCACGCCGCCCCATTGTGAGCAAAACAGATTTAAAAGGCCAAATCAGCTACGCAAATTCTTCCTTCAGAGATATCGCAGGTTTTACCAATGAAGAATTAATAGGTAAGCCACACAATATTGTGCGCCATCCCTTTATGCCGAGCAGTGCATATGCGGATATGTGGCAAACATTAAAAAACGATTTACCTTGGCGCGGAATTGTTAAAAACCGCTGCAAAAATGGCGATCACTACTGGGTAGAAGCTTTCGTCACTCCACTATTAGAAAACGGTAAGAAAATTGGCTATATGTCGGTGCGTAATACACCAAGCCGAGAGCAAATTGCTGCCGCTGAAGCGCTCTATATCAAAGTCAATGCCGGACAAGCTCAGCTTGCTGCCACCAAATGGCCACAAAAACTCTCTTTAAGAAATAGAATCTGGCTCGTTATTGCTGCGATTACTATTCCTGCCCTCGCTTCACCATTCGCTCCCGCTCTATTAGTGGTATCTGCACTCGCAGCAGCAGCCGGAGCTTGGTATTTAACTCATTCATTTACAGACCCAATTCACCGAATTGAAAATGCATTTTCTCAACTAAGCGAAGGTAATTTTAGATTTGATGTCGACGCACTAGCCCCAAAAGAATTTAGCCACCTGCTGGTTTCCTTAGAATCTATGCGGATTAATTTACGGGCTATTTTTGCCGATGTTGTACTGGCAGGTAGCCGCGTTGATGAAAGAGCAAATGATGTAGCAAAAAGAGCAGAAGCACTGATTAAGCGTAGCCAAGAGCAATCAGATGCCGTAGCCACCGTTACTGCAGCGCAAGAGCAAATGAGCGCCAGCGTTAATGAAATTAGTCAAGCAACTCGGCTAAGTGTTGATCATGCAGCCCAAGCCAATGATTTGGCATCGCGTGGCGCCCAAGAAATGAATGCGGCACAACAATCTACACAAGAAGTCGTCAATGTTGTCGATCAAGCTCGGATCACGCTCGGTCAGCTTTCAGATGCGGTACGCGAAATTAGCGTAGTCACTCAAACCATTCGTGAAATTGCCGATCAAACTAATCTGCTGGCCCTTAATGCCGCCATTGAGGCCGCCAGAGCGGGTGAAACAGGCAGGGGCTTTGCCGTTGTAGCCGATGAAGTTCGTAAATTAGCAGAGCGAACCAGCGCCAGTACGATCAGCATTGCAAGCACCATTCATAGCGTAGAAGCGCGTACCAAAGAAGCACTCTCTACCATGAGTGAAGCCGTCAATTCAGTGCATGCAGGCACAGCAAAAATTGATGCCTGCACGCTCACCTTAAGTGAGATCGCCACCAGTAGCCACGGTGTAGATCAATCAGCAAGGCAAGTTGCTGAAATGCTCAACCATCAATCTTCAGCGTCCTTAGAAGTTGCGCAGACCATGATAAAAATGAATGCCCTGAATGAGCAAAATGTTGGGCATATCATCGAAGTAGAGCAAACCGCATCAGAGCTCACCCAAATTGCCGGTGAGCTACACCAACTGGTGCAACAATTCGAGAAATCGCTGTAAGCCACAGCTAAAAAAAGGGACGCATGCAGCGCCCCTTTTTTGTTTATTAAGCCTTATTAATAAGTGCCCTTACCACCAATATTCAAGCTGCAAACCATAAGTAGAGCCATTCAGATCACGGCCAAATGTGCCGGTTTTAGACATTGCCGATCCGCTACTTGCCGCATTCTGTGCGGCTTCATTCCAGCGGGCGTAGGTATAAAACAAACGCAGCTCTGGGCGGCTCCAGAAGGCTTTATCCAAAGTAAAGGTGGGTGCAATGGTCAGCTTGCTTAGATTGCGCGTTTGCCCGTCTAAAGCCTCCACACGATCATGGCCCACCTCGCCCACTAGTTTAAAATTCTGGCTAAAAGCATAAACCGGTCTTGCCCCAGCCGACCACCACGTTTGCCTGCCTGCATCGCTTTGATCACGCTGATAAACTACGGTCAGCTGGCCACCAAATTCTGGCGTAGCCTGCCAGTCAAAGGATTCAACTAAACGAAGGCGTTTATTGCTCTGGTCTGCCAGCAAAGAACCGGTATAACCCAGACCAGTGCCGGGGCCAACACCATACTGAATGGCGAATTTATTGGTGCCACCCAGCCAGCCCTTTTGCTCGTGCTGCGCAGTGAGCGACCAGCCGCTATTAGCTCCGCTTACCTGCCCTGCTTCCTGAATGTAACTCAGGCCCAGCGCCACTTCCCCGCCTTTATTAGTGGCAATCCCACCGAGTTGAAAATCATGCTTATTGGCGTAGTCGGCCTGATAAATATTGTCCTCACGCGAAAACGCATAGCTGAGCTTTAAATCACCAACTTTATAGTCCTCAATCCCCAGCCCCGTGCCGCTTGGATTCCAGTAATAAAAGTCGGTGATATGCACATCATGACGCTTGTAATAGCGACGCCCAGCCCACAGCGTAGCGCCATTTAGCTCTGGGATATTGCTGTATTTGGCGTAAATCTGTGGCGCTCTGGCGCTGCCATCATCGGGCTGAAAAGTAGGTGATCTATCATTGCGGTTATAAAGACTGCCCATTCCCACCACGGTAAAGGTGCTGCCCTGCTCGCTTTTAAAGAAATCGTGGCTAATTTCTAGCTCGCCGTATAACTCGCACTCATTACCAAGGCGATATTTAGTCTCTGCACCCGCCAGCTGAAAACAGCTTTGCGCGCCGCCAGATCCGGTTGAAGCCCCCGAGCCAATCCGGCCATAGCCATGAAACTCAAATGCCATTGCGGGCAGGCTTATCAACACACTACTCAACAGCATGGCTTTCATCGATGAGTTATACATCGCTCTACTCCTTTTATGTTTTTACAAGCAAAAGCGTCCCCACCCGCAGCGCATAGCAGCGACGGGGACAAAACTACCTGACGGCAGAAATTAGGGGATGAAGCTGATTAAGAAGGGCTAAATCGAATCAGCAGCGATTCATACGGGCGTAATTTAAAGTGCTTGAAATCGCTAATGCTCTGCTCATAATTAGCCAGCAGCACTTCAGCCACCCAATCCGCCGGAATAGCCAGCGGTGGGAGGGCGAAATCTGCTTCACTAGGGCTAAAGTTGCTCACGATCAGCAAGCTTTCGCCATCGCTGCTGCGGCTATACGCCCAAATTGCGGGATCATCTGCGCTTAAGCAGCAGTAATTGCCGTATTTAAGCGCTGCCGATGTTTTGCGCAGGGTGATTAGCTGGCGGTAGTGATGCAATACTGAATCTGCATCTGCCCTTGCGGCGGCCACATTTACTTTTTCTGGCTGGCTGGCGATGCTGATCCACGGCTCAGCGCTAGAAAAGCCTGCGTTCAGGCTATCATCCCACTGCATTGGGGTGCGGGAATTATCGCGGGATTTTTGCTTAATTGCGGCCATGATTTCTGCCTCAGGCACACCCGCTGCGCTCAGGTTTTGGTAGGCATTCAGCGTTTCTACATCTCGGTATTCACTAATATCAGTAAAGGCCGGATTTGCCATACCGATTTCCTCGCCCTGATAAATATAAGGCGTGCCTTGCAGGCCATGCAGGGTAGTAGCAAGCATTTTGGCGGATTCAACGCGATAGCGGCCATCGTCGCCAAAGCGTGAAACCACACGTGGTTGATCGTGGTTGCACCAGAAAATAGCGTTCCAGCCACCGCCCTCGTTCATGCCGCTTTGCCAATCCGACAAGATGCGTTTTAGCTCGATAAAATCATAGGGCGCAGCCTGCCATTTCTCGCCATTCGGGTAATCCACTTTCAGATGGTGAAAATTAAACGTCATGGATAATTCATGCCGATCTGGCCGCGAGTATTGAATACAGTGAGGCAAAGTAGTCGATGACATTTCGCCCACGGTCAGCAAATCTCGCCCAGCAAATACGGCGCGGTGCATTTCTTGCAGATATTCATGCACGCGCGGGCCATCGGTATAAAAGCGGCGGCCATCGCTATCGTCGTCACTAAAATCTTGCTGCTTGGAGATCAGGTTAATCACATCAAGGCGAAAGCCTGCCACGCCTTTATCGGCCCAAAACTGCATCATTTCAAACACGGCTTGGCGCAGCTTTGGGTTTTCCCAATTTAAATCTGCTTGGCTTTCATCAAATAAATGCAGGTAATACTGGCCGCTGGCCGAATCAAGCGCCCACGCCGAGCCACCGAATTTGGATTGCCAATTATTGGGCTGATCGCGCCAAATATAGAAATCACGATAGGGATTATCACGGCCCTTTAAAGCCTCTTGAAACCAAGCATGCTGCACTGAGGTATGGTTCACCACGATATCGAGCATGATACGCAAGCCACGAGCGGATGCTTCACTCAGCAGCAAGTCAAAATCGGCCATGTTGCCGTAAGCAGGATCAATCGCATAGTAATCGCTAACATCGTAGCCATTATCTTTTTGCGGCGATGCGTAAATTGGCGTGAGCCACAGGTAATCCACGCCCAGCCATTGCAAATAATCTAGTTTGTCGACGATGCCTAATAAATCTCCCGTTGCTCTGCCCTGATGGCTGCAAAAGCTTTTAGGATAAATTTGATAAACCACGGATGATTGCCAGTCTTGTTGCATCTAAATACTCCCTGCGCAGCGCCACTGATACGACGCTGCTTACTAAAAAACTGGGGCGTTACCGCTCCGGATATCTACACAGATTGCTGAGCCAGCACCGGCTCAGCCTTCCACGCCATACGCTTGGCAAAGACCCAAGTCAGGCAAAATGGCACAATGACAGCGACCAAGGTGCCGAGTAAGAACACAGGAATATGCACCGGCACAATCGAGATAAACGCGGGTAAACCACCCACGCCAATCGCGGAAGCTAAAACGTGGTTTAAGGTAATCAACACCGAAGCGCAGGCTGAACCTATCAGCGCGGCGTAGAAAGGATATTTAAAGCGCAGATTCACCCCAAACATGGCTGGCTCGGTAATGCCGGAGAACGCAGAGATTGCCGAGGTAGAGGCCATACTTTTTTCAGTAGCGCTTTTTGCAATGCAGAACATCGCCAAAGCCGCGCTGCCTTGCGCAATATTGGATAGCGCAATAATCGGCCAGATAAAGGTGCCGCCGTGGCTGGTAATCAGCTGCAAATCCACCGCAATAAACATATGGTGCATGCCGGTAATCACCAGCGGCGCATACAGCGCACCAAAAATCGCCGCGCCCAATACGGGGGCCACTTCAAACACATGCACTAAGCCTTGGGTAATCAATACACCTAGGCCACGCGCCACCGGCCCGATTATCGCCAAAGCCAGCACGCCGCTGATCACAATCGTAGTAATCGGCACAACCAGTAGTTGAATCGCATTAGGCACACGCGCTTTCAGCCAGATTTCTACCTGACTCATCACCCAAGTAGCCGCCAAGATCGGCAGAATCTGCCCCTGATAACCCACGCGCTCAATCTTAAATAGACCCAGAATATCGAAATAAGGAATCGCTTGGCCATCCAGCCCGGCTGCGGCCTTGCCGTAATTCCAGGCATTGAGTAAATCGGGATGCACCAGCAAAAGGCCCAGTACAATACCCAGCACCTCGCTGCCGCCAAAACGCTTAGCCGCCGACCAACCCACCAAAGCAGGTAAGAACACAAAAGAAGTATTGGCCATCATATTGACCAGCTGCCACAGGCCGCTGAGGCCCGGATACGCATCCAACAAGCTTTGGCCTGGGATAAACATATCCTTAGCGCCAAGCAGATTGTTTATCCCCATCAACAGGCCAGCGACAATAATCGCGGGCAAGATAGGCATAAATACATCTGAGAAAATCTTGACCAAGCGCTGCAAAGGATTGAGCTTATTGTCGCCCTTGCCTTTTACATCCGCCACGGTGGCTGCACTTCTCCCCGCTAAGTCGATCAGCTGCGCATACACTCTATCCACATCGCCCGATCCAATCACAATCTGAAACACGCCGCCGTTACTGAACTGGCCTTTCACCAGATCAACCGCCTTCAGCGCCTCATGATTGATTTTACCTTCGTCTTTTAAAGCAATCCGCAAGCGGGTAATACAGTGCGCCGCCTGCTCAATATTCTCTGCCCCACCTATTGAATCCAAAATCTGCTGGGCAATCTGCCGGTAGTCGTAGCTCATCTATCTGCCTCTTTGCGTAGTATTCACAGTGACGCATTTAACTCGTACAGACGAGTTGTGTCAATACTCATATGTACTAGTTAAGTACTTAAATTAACTGACTTTTAAGCTAAATCAAACACGACATAAAAAGACATTCCTAAGTAAAGCCAGCCGGATATAATATTTTTTCTGCCCAGCCTTTTACGGGAAAACGCCCTACAAAGCCAATAAAATCTAAGCCGGAGCACGCCTACGCTGCAGCACAAGGCATATTTTTAACACCACAAACATCCCCAAAAGAACCAGCTATCTGAAACGCTGATTTTTTAACTTAAAAAGAGGCATAAAGCCTTACAACACTTATTACAGCAAATAAAGCGGCCGCAGCTAAAAACACCACTCAGCCTTGTGCCTGGCC
This sequence comes from Iodobacter fluviatilis, assembly GCF_004194535.1. NCBI lineage: Bacteria > Pseudomonadati > Pseudomonadota > Betaproteobacteria > Neisseriales > Chitinibacteraceae > Iodobacter > Iodobacter fluviatilis. The sequence continues at coordinate 1,288,900 of NZ_CP025781.1, forward strand.
GTTTTCCGGCTCAGCGCAATGGCGAATGAAACGTCAACAGACCCTAGACCGCTTTGCACTCGATTTGATCATCGCTAAAACATTTCAATATAATTACTTTATGATTAATACTATGAAAGCCATCTACGCACTCACTGATATTCTGACGCTGGCCTTAAAAGCGGGCCTGCTTGCCCATCAATCCGGGGCGGGCACGCATCGCACCTCGCTGATTATTCAGCGCACGGCCAAAGCGCTGGGCGCAGTGCAAGTTGAGGTAGTTATTTCATCCACCAATATTGGCGCCACCATAGAGCGGGAGCACGAACGGGAAACAGGCTTTAGAAAAGCGCCGCATATGGGGGTGAATTTTTCATTATTGACTTCATTAGATGACTGGCTATTGGCCTTAGAAAAAAACCCGATCAATGCCAAAGATGCCCAACTGGCATTAGATAAAATTGCCCAAGCCAAAGTCCATTACCCACGCAGCGTGGTGACTTTATTTGTGGGCTTATCTTGCGGCGCATTTGCGGCTTTATTTGGTGGTGATCCTGCAGCAATTTTAATGACTACTCTGGGCGCATCATTGGGAATGGCGGTGCGCTTTCAACTGGTATTGCACCACTTTAAGCCCTTTGTATTTGCCAGCGTGGCCAGCTTTGTGGCCCTGTTTTGCACAGGATTATTAAGAGATTTCACCAGTACCCCCGATACTGCAATGGCGGCTTCAGTTCTATTTTTAATCCCCGGTGTACCTTTAATTAATGGTGCGGCTGATTTACTCAATGCTAATTATTTGAATGGCATTGTGCGCTTTACTATGAGCGCAGTAATTATTCTTGGCATTGCGATTGGCATTAGCTTAGCGCTCAGGATATTAGGAATCTAAATGTATACACCTTGGCTAATCGAGCTTTGGGCCGCTCCCGCCGCATTAGGCTTTGCCCTCTTATTTAATGTGCCGCCAAAAGCATTATGGATGTGCGGCATTCTGGCCGTATCAGGTCATGCCGTACGCAAACTGGTGTTAATCATAGATGGCGATATGGTATTTGGCACGCTCTTGGCCGCATTATTAATCGGCATCGTGGCCGAGCTTTGGGCCGACCGCCACAATCAGCCCGGCGTGATTTACGCCATTAGCGCTGCTATTCCGATGATTCCTGGCAAATCAATGTATCAATCCGTGCAAGCTTTATTAGGCATCGCCACCATGTCGGCAGAAGCAGATGGCACGGCTCTTTTAGTCGCCGCCGGTGTGCATGGTGTAAAAGCCATCATGATCGTATTAGCGCTGGCCTTTGGCATTGCCGCGCCTTTATTGCTATTGCCCAAGCGGGGCAGAAGTTAAGGATGATCTGGCCTAGAACGCCGCGCAATATCCGAGAAAAAAAACTTATCCAGCCGGTGCCGAGATTCAGTGTATTCAAATTGGCGGCCATCGTAGAAATGGGTGTGGTTTTTCACCACAATCACATGATCCATGCCATTTAAATCTAAATAACGGCTATCGTCTTCAATACAGGGCTGGGCTTCAAATACGCGCTGGGCATAGCAGATATTGAGCTTGAGCACTTTCTCTATATATTCATAAATCGAATGCTGGGCAATTTGTGGCGTAAGGCCGGGAATTAACTCGGCCACGAAATAATTAATATCCAGAATGACATTCTCGCCATCAATATTACGTACCCGCTTAATCCGCACCAGCTCGGTTTTTTCCGGCACTTGCAAAAGCTTTGCCTGCGATTTATCTGCGCTAATCAGTTGAAAATCAGCAATCTGCGTCGTCACCGCCCGCCCAAGGCGCTCGTAAGATTCTTTAAAGCTCACAATACCACTGAGTTGAAACTCGATATTGCCCGGCTTTAAAACAAACACGCCCTTGCCGTGGATTTTTTGCACATAGCCACGCTCCTGCAACTGATCCACCGCCTTACGCACCGTTCCTCGGCTGGCCGCGTAGCTATTCATCAACTCGGATTCTGAAGGAATCCTCTCGCCTTTTAGCAAACGCTGATTATCAATATCCGCAACGATATCGGCAAAAATCTGGCTGTATTTGTTCACGCTGGGGTCACTTAAGGGGAATCAGGAATATAAAATGCAGTCTGCCTGAAACTGACTTTGGATGCCAGTTTGGGGAGAGGATTGATCCAGAGCACAGCATCATCCTCTAAGGCCTCAGCAACGTTATTCTGCTGTTTTGGTAATCCCATACCGAGACGTAATTTTTTAGAAAGTGGTAGCCCAATCCTATCTGATTAGTTTTGCCAATTTTAAAAGTCAGGTTGCGGGCATCTTGTAATGCTTGGGGGCCGTAGTTTAGCCCCTGCAAATTGGCACTCACACGCGGCTCGCGCACGCCGTAGGTGAACTCTCTAGGCTGAAGCTTTAGCTCACCACTGGCGACCAGCTCGTTTTTCATTGCTTCTGTTAATTCCAAACTTCCCAGATTGCCAGTATCAAAAGATGCTTTGATAGTTTTGTCGCCGATTCGCAGCGCGGCTTCCGGCATTTTTCCATCTACTCCGGTTGGGGTAAATTCAAGCGTAGCAACGACGCGTGCCGGATCAATCACGTTGGCGAGCAGGGCTTTATCCTGATTAAAAGCATGAAACGCAATGGTCTGCGCTTCGTAATCGATCACAAATAGATACTGACGATTAAAGCCATGGCCAATACTGCCTAGAAACAAAGGCGTGTAGGCCTGCTCAATAAAACGCCAATCCGTATGCAAAACGCTAGGCAAGCTTTTAAGCGAAATCTGCCCAGCAAGCTCTATTTTTTCAATCGGGAGATTTTGCTTATAAAGCACCATTTTCTGCCCTGAAGCCGCCTGCCCCTCTCCAATTTTCAGATCTTTAGCCAAGGGTAAATAGTGATTATTCAAAAAGAAAGGAAACTCGGTTCCCGTATCAAACATCAGCTTCCCCTGCCGGCCATTCACCGCGCCATCAATCAGAATGTGGCCATTAAATAAATAAAATGGCAATGTAAAGTTGGCCTGATTGGCGAAGAACGGCGTGGCAGCTGGTCGTGCGGCCTCTGCTGCGAACACGGGCAGGCCTATCAAAAAAGCAGAAATAGCGACAGCCCTTAGCATTGTTGGTAAAAACATAATCGTACAAGCTCCTGTTTGAGAAAACGCATTTAGCGATGCTACACTGAGCGAAGCATCTTAAAGCTTACTTTCAGTGCTTAACAAATGTGATTAAAACCCATGTCTTTAGGAAAGTTACTTCAATTTATACTCACTTTCAAATTGCATACACAGCAATTTTAAAGAAAACAAACTGACTTAGTTGTATCCACAAATTAAACGAATCCATACCTAAAACCACTCAGCACTGATGCTTAGCACTGACCGCTCCAATGCAAGCACCCAAGCCCAAGCTTTCTGCAACGGCAAGATGCCAGTGGGTAGAAAAATACCCGAATGACATAACGGCGAGACAATCCTGCAGCCGCGTTACTTTAGGACAGCATGCCGACTATTGAGCCAAGACAGCCTCATCATGCGGCTGAGCTATTCCTGATCATGAGCGATCCCCTGCTATATGAGTATGTTGACATCGCCCACCGCCCTGCCACAGCAGATGCGCTACGTGAGCGCATTGAACGAAATGCCAGCGGCAAGTCACCGGATGGATCGCAAGATTGGCTGGGGTGGGTCATTAAAAATGAATTGGGCCATATCGTCGGCTATTTAACTGCAACGATTCACCAAGACGGCGATGCGCATATCGCTTATGGCATCGGCAGCCCATTTTGGGGCAAGGGCTATGCTAGGCATGCTGCGGAACAACTGATTACTCATTTATCTCAAAACGATTCTGTGCAGCGATTTTGCATCATTGCAGAGCGAGCAAACACACGCTCTGTGTTGCTAGCGAAGGCGCTGGGCTTTGTGGAAGAGGCTTCAGATATTGAGCGGCAGAAAAACGAATTGAGTCAGTCGGAGATTTTATTGCATAGGCACGGAGGCTTGGACTAGGGATAAATGCCTTCGGCACTTTGATTTTGGTGCGGGATTCCCCCGCGTGGGACTCACTTTCTTGAACGGCCAGAAATCATAGTACGCAAAGAAGCCGCCCCGACCAGCACGAAGGCCCCTCATCTGCGGACAATCGAGCGGCGGCTGCGGAACTCGCTTCGCTCAAACAGACATCAAAGAAACCCCGCCCGCTTGTTCCTCGCTTCGGCGTGCTTCAAGGGGAGTCTAAAAAGCCCAGTGCAATCATCGCAGTTAATAGTAAATATTCGTTCAGTTCATTTTAAAAACATATCAAAAACAAATATCACATAGCTTTCGTAGGGTGGGTTAGACAAAAGCGCTTCACCTTTGGTGTAACCCACCGTTTTTATACACAATGAAATATTGGGCTAATAAAACTTTAGCCTAAACTACCATGCAAAAAATTAAAACTTAGTCCCTACAAACACAACCCCATCTGTGCGGCTAGAATTAGGCGCAGCTGCGTATAAACGTTTAATCGATGAATTAAAATAGCTTATCCCAGTTAAGGATTGATTTGCAAACAAGCACGGTGACCCACCAAATTTAATAACCATATCGTAAACATTGCCATCTGGGCGTGGCGTTACCGTCCCTGAAATTGAACAAGTAGATATTCCAGATCCGGTAATCACACCAGCTGCAGAAATATTCACTGTGGCCAATTCATTTCCTGAAGAAGTTGATACAACTCCTGAAAACACACCGGCAATATTAGTTAAATTAGGCTTTGTTTCATAATCACGATCATAGCTACTAGTAAAAGAAGTAACACCAAAACGTGAATCTGAATAAGCTACTGTTCCACTAAATGCTGATTTAACGGTATAGCTAGCAGAAACAAATGCGGGCAAAATACCATATCCCTCTAGGTTAAAATCTTTCGCATTATTTGATTGAAAGGTTCCATTACTTGCAGTACCAGCCCCTTGAACGACACCCGCAATTTTATTTGGATTGCCAGCTACTGAATAAAAATTGTAAAACGTCCCATCATTCAATACTAAAGAAGTAATGGAGCGATTTTCAGTCGTTTTACCCAACCACAAACCGGCGGAACTCCCCACAACAGGTACTGGAGCGGGTGTTGGTACGACAGTTGGTTTTGGAACGGGAGTTGGTGTAACAGCTAAACCGCCATGATGTGAGCAAGCGCCTTGTTTCCCAGCAGACTTGGTAGTCGTGCCATCCGCACACAAGGCCACACCACTTTCATCATCAGCACTACCTCCACATGCAGATAAAAATGCAAGCAATACCAAAGAGAACATGCGCTTAAAATATATTTTTTTCATAATTTTATATCTTATTTAAAATAATACGAATTCAAAAAAACATAAAATAATCTGCCTAGACAAACAGCGTATACAAAACAACCCACACTATGTGTGTTTGCAAATAGAAAAATTTATTATGCACTGGGCAAATTATTCGATGAATATGGCAACAAAAAAACCAGCAGCATATTACACCAAACTTTAAAAATACACACAAAATCACAAAAAAAGCTTACTAAATTAATCAGAAAAAATTAACCCAGTGAAATTTCACCGCAGATTGAACTCATGCATTATCAGCAAGTAGTTTGGGCATGTTTAATCAGCCCTACGTACCCCCGTTGGGCTAACCAACATTTACTCCAACCTACCTAACCACGCTCTACGCATAGGGCTTAAGAACCCCCTTGAAGCACGCCGAAGCGAGGAATAAGCGGATCGGGGTTTCGGAAAAGGGGTAGCGAGGCAGCGAGCGAGCAGCCTTTTTCGCCGAGCCGGTTATCCGCAGCGAGGGGCTTTCGTGCTGGTCGGGGCGGCCTTCTTTGCTTACTTTCTTGGCCGTTCAAGAAAGTGAGTCCCACGCGGGGGACTCCCGCACCTAAATCAATGTGCCGAAGGCACTAAAAAGCGCTTTTAAGTTTGGCTTAACTTGATGCCCTCCCCCCCCAGCTCCTCCCTCTGCCCCAAATAAAAACTCGCATTCAGGCGTATTTGCTTACACATCGGCCCGCTTTGGGGGTAGCAGAGCCAGCCGGGGGCGAAGTGGATTCCTTGGGCTAGGGCTTTTTTTAATAGGGTGCTTAGGTCTATGGCTTGTGGCAGGGTTATCCATAGCAGGTAGCCGCCAGCGGGGATTTCTACATGGGTGCCCGCTGGAAAGCAGGCGAGGATGTCGCTGCGCATGGCGTCGGTACGTTTTTGTAATTCGGCGCATAGTTTGGTGATGCTGCGAGTGTGTAAATCGCCCGCGAGTAAGGCGGCCAGCGCCAGTTGGCTGGGGAGTGGCGAGCTGAGTGAGCTGCAAAATTTGAGGGCGCGGATGCGATCGCTCCAACGGCCGGGCTCTATCCAGCCAACCCGATAACCGGGGGCGATGGTTTTGCTGAATGAGCAACAATGCAGCACTAGGCCCAGCCTGTCGTAGGCTTTAAGCGGCAAGGGGGCTTGCCCGCTAAAGTGCAGCGCACGGTAGGTGTCGTCTTCGATAATCGCTAGCTGATGCTGATAGGCTAGGTCGAGCAGTGCTTGTTTATCGGCCTCGGGCATGCAGCGCCCGCTGGGGTGCTGAAAATTGGGCATCACCAGCAAGGCGGTAATGGCTTGCTCTTGCAAGAGCGCACCAAGCGCGGGCAGATCTAGATAAGGCTCGGAAGCGACTTCGACCACGTTGATCCCTAGCTGACGAATCAGGCTAAGCACGCCGGGGAATGCAGGTGTGACCACAGCAAGGCAGGGCTTACTAATGCCTTGCACTACGGCTTGAATCGCCAGCGATAAGGCTTCCATGCCGCCACAGGTAACGATCAGGTTTTCCCAATGTAAATGCACGCCGTCGCTGTGATACATGCGGGCAATTTGGCGGCGTAGCTGGTCTAGCCCCAACATGGGCTGATGATTAAGCGCTTGCGGATAGGATGCCATGGCCCGCATTAATTCACGATTCAGGGCGCGGGTATCGAGTAGCTCAGCATTAATAAAGGGCGAGCCCCAAGGCGCGGCGACATTTTCTAACAGGCAGAGCGGATCGAACTCACCAGCGGCCAGCGCATCGACCTTTTTACCCTGCCCCGCCACAATCACCCTAAAAGCCGCCCGTGGCTCGGCCTCTACATAGGCAGGCCAAAGAAAATCAACTGGGTAATAATAATCATCAATACCCGCCAATTATTAAACCGCCCCTTAGTCAGGCACGGATAAAATTGTATGGACATGGCTTTAACAGGCTTGGCAGATATAGCGTAAATTCAATCAGCAAAAGCCACTTTATACTTGCACCTGTGATCCAATCAAAGACACAGGCAGGCAGAGATAAGGGTACACAGACGGTAAATGAATCAGCTAAGCTGAGTGTGCTTTAAGGCGGGAGAAGGATTGTGTAATCTCAAGATATTGAAAAGCAGAACTGATATTACGCAGTAAAACCCACACCTTGAAACACGGAGATCGCAGAGAACACGGAGAAAAACAAGGCTTTGACTTAAGCTGTTTTTGATTAGGATTTAAGTATTTTCAAACCTTAGAAATCCGGGTTCATATAGCAGCTAATGGCAAGGGGCTTAAATCCCCCTTGAAGCACGCCGAAGCGAGGAACAAGCGGGCGGGGTTTCTTTGATGCCTGTCTGAGCAAAGCGAGTTCCGCAGCCGCCGACTCGATTGTCCGCAACTGCGAGGCTTTCGTGTTTTTGAGGTTGTGGCTTGGCTTCGTTTCTTGGCCACACAAGAAAGGAAGGTCCGGTGGGACGCCCGCACCAAAATCAACGTGCCGTAGGCACTAAAAAGATCTTTTTTTACCTTTTATTAGCACAGACACACTGTCACCAGCCCTACAAATTCAAACATCCCAGCTGATATCCAGCCTGAGATTGCAGCACTTAAGGATCACCATGTACTCAGCCCAAACCATAGAATTTGCGCAACACAAAGAGAATGAAGCCGAAAAATTAGCCTACCGCTTCCACGCCGAAAAAAGCATGGGCGGCAGAGACCGTGATAACTATATGCGCGATTACGCCCGCGTTTTATACAGCTCATCGTTCAGACGCTTGCAAGGCAAGATGCAGCTACTTAGCGTAAACAACACCAAATTTAGCCGTAATCGCCTGACGCATAGCTTAGAAGTAGCGCAAATTGCCCGCAGCATTGCTATGGATTTAGGCTTAAAGCACCCTGCGGTGACTGAAACCTGCGCGTTGATTCATGATATTGGTAACCCACCATTTGGCCATCATGGTGAGCGTATTTTGCATTCACTCTCGAAAAATGTGGGCGGCTACGAAGGCAATGCGCAGGCATTTAGAATTGTGCACAATTTAGAAACCAAAAGTATTCATTACTCCGGCCTAAATTTAACCCTGCGTACTATCTGGGGCACGATTAAATATTTTCATACTTCAGCAGAAAACCCGAATAAATTTTTATACGATGATAATTACCACTTTTTAAAAGAGCAGCTAGATAAGCACAGCATTCTTGATAAAAAAAGCATTGACGCGCAAATCATGGATATTGCCGATGAGATTGCCTATGCTGCGCACGATTTAGAAGACGCAATTAATGCCGACATGGTAGATATGGGTGAGCTTTTATACGCATTTAGAATGAGTGAAAAATACAATGATGCTTATGATACTTTTAAAGAAATTATTGATGCCTGCCAAAAAGAAGCCGGCGACGCTTATTTAATGCGCACCTCAGAAGAATACTCTTATATTTTTATTAAAGAGCTTACTTCTACGATTATCCATACCCTTTGCCAAGACATTGCCGTGGTGAATAATAATGGAGTTGAAGAAATTGGCTACCGCCAACACGCTAAGCTAGCGGCGGGATTAAAGAATGTTTTATCTAAAATGATTCTTAAAAAGAAAAGCATTCTGCAGTACGAAAAACGCGGCGAAAACATTATTCGTGGGCTGTTTCAAGTTTATTCGGATGAGCAATACAACCCAGGGCTGCAACTCTTCCCGGCCGAGCTGCGTTACCGTGTAGGCAAAGAAAACACCACTCGCCTGATTACTGATTATATTTCCGGCACGATGGATGCCTTTGCCACGCAAGAATATATTAAGTATTTTGGCGAGTCTGAATACAATAAATTATATAAAAATCATATTGCGCCTTAAATAAACAACGCAAGGATTTATATGCAGCTAAAAATTGGATTGATTGGTGATTTTAATCCTGAAGTCGCCGCACATCAGGCGATTCCAGTGGCGCTGGAGCTGGCAGCCCAAGCGCTAGATATTGAAATTAAATCCGTATGGCTACCTACTGCCGATATCACCCACACAGCACAACTCCAGCAATTTGCTGGGCTTTGGTGCGTGCCTGGCAGCCCTTATCAGAATATGGAAAGTGCCCTGCTAGCGATTCGCTATGCTCGCGAGCAACACATTCCATTTTTAGGCACTTGCGGCGGTTTTCAACATGCGGTGATTGAATACGCCAGAAACGCACTTGGCTGGGCAGATGCCGATCATGCAGAAACCGCGCCTAATGCTAAGCGAACAGTGATTGCCCCTCTGGAATGCAGCTTGGTAGAAGTCAACGCCAACGTGTGTTTTATTGCCGGATCAAAGCTTGCTCAAGCTTATCAAGGCTTGCCATCGACTGAGGGCTACCGCTGCCGCTATGGGCTCAACCCTGAGTTTCAAGCGGCGCTTACCGCTGGGCCACTACGCGCCACGGCCATTGATGAGGCCGGGGATATTCGCGGTATTGAGCTGGATAATCATCCATTTTTTGTCGCCACGCTATTTCAGCCAGAGCGCAAAGCACTTACAGGCCTATGCCCGCCGCTTGTGAAGGCTTTTCTTACCGTCTGCAAATAAACACTATAAAGTACAGACAGTGGCGTACAACTTGCCTAATTTAAAAAAGCCAACGAATCTATTTGCGAAGATAAACCTCATTGACTAAAACTCAGCGCACTCTGTTATCCACCTTTCTAAGTGCCCTTAGCTTGGCTAGCGCAGCTGCGAATATCAAACCTGATCTGCCCGTCATGCAGCAATCGATGGAAGATCAATCACGCCGCATGATGCAAGAAAACGCGGATAGATTTCGTAGCATTGTGGACGACCACCGCATGCGTCAGCTTAAAAATGACGATAGCGCCCTGCCAAGCAAGCCCGCCTCCAGCATACAAGAGTTTGATTGCCTTGCAATCAAAGGGCTAAAGCTGGCGGGAATAACGCTACTGAGCTATTCAGAGGTGAATGCGCTGGGCTTGCCCAATGCCGAATGCCTAAGCAATCAGGATATCAATGACTTTATTCAGGCACTCACCACGCTTTATGTGCAAAAAGGCTATATTGCCGTGCGTATTTTGGCCTCTGGCCCAGATGCTGATAAGGTATTAACGCTCAGGGCGGTTGAAGGCCATGTTGAGGCGATCCAAAACGCAGATCGCCGCCTAAACACGGGTACTTTGTTTCCTAACGTGATTGGGCAGCCGCTCAATATTAAGGATATTGATCAAGGGCTTGATCAGGCGAATCGCTTGCAATCCAACCAAGCCACTGTCGATATTTTGCCAGGCACGGCTCAGGGTGGCTCTATCCTTATGCTACGCAATCCTGAATCCCCACCTTGGCATGGTGGATTATCGCTTAACGATTCTGGGCAAGAATCAACCGGTGTATGGATTGCAGGTATAAATGCTGCTTGGGATAGCCCATTTGCAGCATCAGATTTTATTAGCTTATCTACCCAAAGCACCACAGATAATCCCAATACTCGCTATAGCCGTAGCAACTCTTTGTTTTATTCCCTGCCCTATGGCTACTGGACACTGAGCGCCTTTGCCAGTGAATCTCGCTATTTAAACACTCAGCAGCTGGAAAAAAACAGCGTGCAGCTATCGGGCGAATCCAGCCAAAGCGGTGTAAGGCTTGATCGGATTATCACCCGCAGCCAGCACGCCACCAGCACAGCCAGCGTGCAGCTCAGCCATAAGCGCTCGGATAATTATTTTCTAGATGGCTGGCTAGAGATCAGCAGCCCCAAGCTCACCGTGATGGAACTTGGTTTTAACCAGATGCTGATTAGCGATAGTGGCATTTGGGTACTGGATGCATCGCTAGAAAAAGGCCTTACTTGGTTTGGTGCAGATCACGATAGACCCATAGCAGATTGGCCTACGCCAGAATTCACCAAGGCCAAGTTAGGCATTAAGCTGTACCACAATTTTGTGATTGCAGAGCAAGCCCTCAGCCTGCAAAGCAGCTGGAGCTGGCAAGGCAGCCGTGATCGCCTGCCCGCTATCGAACAAATAGAGCTCGCCAGCCAATCGGCAGTACATGGTTTTAAGCATAATTCTTTATCTGGCGATACCGGCTGGTATTGGCGCAATACACTATCTGCCCGCCTGCCCATATTGGGCGCTTATTTAAGCCCAAGAATCGGCATCGATGCTGGGCGTGTTTTGCAAGCCAATATAGGCTATCAAAGCTTGGCTGGAATGACTTTAGGCTTAGGCTTAAATATGCAAGATTTTAATATCGATTTGGAATACAACCACGCATTACATATGCCAGATAGATTTACGAATGAAGAAGCTCAGATTATTTCCCGCTTAAGCTGGCAGTTTTAAAGCAGGATTTCAGCTAACTACAGCCCATCATTTACCCTATATAACTGCTTAGCAATTAAAGCACTGCTAAAAAAATTTCTCATAAATTTTGGATTGGCCCGTGTTTCTGCCGATGTGTGCATGGGCTTCAGCTCTGTAGCAGAGCCTAAATTTAGATAAATTTAGTTGGGCATTCCACCAAATGATAATCAGTAATATTCACAAATTCTGACGGCAAGAAGCAGAGGACTGCTTCAACCCGCTGTTTATAAAGAATAATCTGTCTCAATCAGCCAATATCTTTGCTATTTTCATAAAAAAATGCCTCGTAGTGTGAACACCCTATTATGCAATGCATATAGAGATGCATTAGCCTTTACTAGTGGCAGCTTAAAACTGTTTTTGTGATAAACCGATGTGGTTATTGGCGCTCTGCTCAACAAACTCAAGAGGCACAAATAATGAACTTTAATCTATCAATCAGCGGCAAAATCTCTGCCGCACTCATTATGGCCTTTGTGCTCACAGAACATGTATCTGCTGCCGGAATTGTGGCTGGAGGCGATGCAGCTAAACAGGCACAAATCAGCACAGCAAATAATGGCGCTGCCGTAGTTAATATTGTTGCGCCTAGCGCAGCCGGTTTATCGCATAACCAATTTAAAGACTTTAATGTTGGCACGGCTGGTGCTGTTTTAAATAACTCCACTATTGCGGGCCAATCACAATTGGCGGGGCAGCTCAATGCCAATAGCCAACTTGGCAATCAGGCCGCTAAAGTCATTTTAAATGAAGTGGTGAGCCGCAATCCTTCCTTGCTATTAGGCAAGCAAGAAATCTTTGGGATGGCTGCTGATTATGTATTAGCCAACCCCAATGGCATTACTTGCAATGGCTGCGGCTTTATCAATACCCCGCGCGCTTCATTATTGGTGGGTAATGCCAATGTGCAAGACGGCCAGATTCAATCATTAGAAGCAGCTAAAAATAATAATTTATTGCAGGTACAAACTGGCGGCGCACGCGGCGAAAAAGTATTAGATTTAATCGCGCCACGTATTGATGTGCGTGGCAATATGCAAGCAGAAAAAGCCATCAATGCAGTCGCTGGCTTTAATAGCGTGGTTTTCGATCATTCAGTGGATAGCATCAGCGGCAAAATGCTCAGCACCAGCACCGCTCCTACAGTAAGTGGCTCTTTAGATAGCTATTACCTTGGCGCCATTCAAGCGGGCCGGATTAATCTAATCAGCACAGCAGCGGGTGCTGGCGTTAATATCACCGGCCAAGTTCAGGGGCAGGAAGCGCTCAATATTGAAAGCGCGGGCAAGCTAGCGCTTAATGCGGCGCAGCTCAAAGGCCAAGCTATTGCCCTACAAGCCAAAGATATAGAAAGCAGCGGCAAGATCAGTACTCAAAACACGCAAGACCAAAGCCATAATGAAAGCTGGTTTATCTGGAAAACCGGCGAAACCGATAAAAAATCCTCCAGCAGCAAAAGCAGTATTGAACGCAGCAGCATTCAAGGCGATGAGATCAATATCAAGGCCAGCAATACAGCAACGCTTGCCGCGACTGATATCGATAGTAAAAATCTAAATCTCAGCGCAGCCAAGATTAATTTGGATGGCCAATTGCTTAGCAATAGCGAAAGCAGCAGTAATAATGCTTGGAAAAACTCTTGGGCATATAACAAGGCTGAATCCAGCAGCACAGAGCAGCAAATTGGCACGCGGATTAAATCCAGTAACGATATTCAAATCAGCGCTACGGGGGAGACCTCAATCTAAAAGGCAGCAGTATTCAAGCCGGCAATCAATTAGAGATGGCTGCCAGCGGCAATATTGCGCTAGCGGGTTTGGTAGAGCGTGATAGCAAATCGGATAAGGGTAACCGCAAAAATGATGGTGCCAGCTTGCAAACTGGTTCTTGGGATAGCAGCAGCAGCAGCGAGCGCTTGGTGAGCACGGCATTGCAAAGCGGTAAATCGCTAATCATCAATGCTGCAGGTAATATTGATGCGGCGGGTGCGCAAATTCAGGCAGGCGCAGATAGCCAGATTGCAGCCAAAGGCACGCTGAATATCGCTACACAGGCCATTGCCAACAGCAGCCAGACTCAAAACCAGCAACAATACTGGGGAGGGATTGGCGGCGGGGGTGAAAAAAACAATGGCATAGATCAAAGCATTCATGTGCGCTCCAATATTAATAGCGCAGGCAGATTAAGCCTAATTGGCGCGCAAGGCATCCGCGTAAATGGCAGCACGGTAAAAGCCAGCCAAGGCGCTTATGCTCAAGCCACCGCAGGCGGCATCATCATTGATAGCGCACGTGATTTAAACAAAACCAGCATCGATCAGCGCAATGGCACGGTGTTTAATATCACCAGCAGCTCTAATCAAACCAAAAGCAGCGTTGAAACCAATCAGGCATCTACTTTGCAATCCGATGCAGATTTAAACATCGTTTCTGCCCAAGATATCGCCGTGATTGGTAGCAATATCAAGGCCAAGGATCAGCTCAGCCTTGCGGCCAAAGGCAATGTTGATATCAGCAGTGCCGCCAACAAGGAAAGTAGCAAGGGCACGGAAACCAAGCTGGAAGTGAATGGCTACGCCAAAGAACAAAGCGATAAACAATACCGCGCTGGCGTGCGCATTGAGCACACCGAAACCAAAACCGATATCGAAAAAACCAGCAACACGGGTTCAGTGGTCAGTGGCGGCAGCATCAGCGTAAATGCTGGCAACGATGTGGCCATTAAAGGCTCTACCGTTGAAACCACAAAAGGCAATGCAGATATCAGCGGTAAGAATGTAGCCATTACCGCCTCACAAGATACAGAGAAATCCAGCACCAACAACACCGTAACCGGCGCAGGCTTTTACTACACCGGCGGTATTGATAAAGCGGGCAGCGGCTATGAAGTAGGCCAAAGTAACCAGCAAACCAATAGCAATAAATCCACCGCCAACACTTCATCGGTCAAAACAGCGGGCGATTTAAATATCAATGCCGGCAAGATCAGTAACGAAGGCACACAGCTGGCAGCGGGTGGCAGTGTTGCGCTTAAAGCCGACAGCATTGATAACAAAGCCGCCACCAATACCAGCCATACCGATACCAAGAGCAGTAATTGGAGTGTGGATATTGGTGCCAATGTGGATTACAGCAAAATCACACGCCCGGTTGAAAAAGCCGTCAGCGGCGTGATCAAGGGCAAAGTAAGCGAGGTCAGCGCACTGGGCGGCATTGGCGCGCCCAATGTAGGGATCGATGTGCAAGTTAAAGCGGGCAATGGCCAAGGCATTAGCGACAGCAGCAAGGCGATTGTCAGCCAGATCAGCGGCAAAGATATCAACATCAATACCAAGGGCGCACTAAGCGATCAAGCCACGCAATACAAGGCAGATGGTGCCGTCAATATCCAAGCGGGCAGCCATGATTTAAGCGCTGCAGCCAATACGCAATCGTCCACTCAAAACACCGTGCAGGGCCAAGCTGATGCGCGGGTTTATACCGAAACCGGCGAGGATGTGAACGTAAATGCCAGCGGCAAGGGCGGTAATCAAACCACCGCCTCCAGCCAATCAGATGCCATCACCGGCAGTATTAATGCTAAGCAAGGCATCAATATAAATGTGCAAGATCATGCCAGCTATGAGGGCAGCCAGATCAATGCAGGTGAAGGTAAAACCATCATCCATGCCGGTGGCGATGTGCGCTTTGATCAGGCTAATAATAGCCAGAACGCCAGCAGCAACAGCGTGGGAGGCAATGCCAAGCTTAATGTGAATGTCAGCAGCTCAGCCAGCGGCGGCGCGGGTGTGGGCGGGCAAGTCAACAGTAGCGAAAGTAAATCCAGCACGGCGGTTGTTGGCAGCCTAGATGGTAAGGGCGGCGTAGAGATTAAATCGGGTAAAGATTTAACTCTGCAAGGCACACAGATTGGCAAGCAAACTGCTGCAGGCGATGTCACGCTACAAGCCGCCGGTAAAGTCGACTTTCAAGCGGGCAGCAATAGCAGCAGCAAGACTGGGTCTTCTGTAGGTGGCAATATCAGCGGTGGCGGTGGCTCTAGTGAAAGCAGCGAAAAATCATCCAGTAATGTTAACTTTGCTGCCGATTTTAATATCGGCAAGGTGAATGAATCTGCCCATAGCCAGACTGCAGGCAGCATTAACAGTACGGGCAATGTAGTGATCAGCGCAGGTGCGGCGGCTAAAGATGCGGTGAGCCTAACAGGCACGCAAGTCAAAGCAGAAAACGTAGCGCTGGATGCAGCCAATGGTGGCATTAACATTCAATCTGCCCAATCTGGCAAAGAAGTTAATAACTGGAATGTAGCCATTGGGGGCGGCGCAAAAGGAGGCCAATCCTTTAATAAAGACAGCAATGGCAAGGTGGATGAGGGCAAAGACACCTACGGCTTTAACGCTAAAGTGGCTGTGGGCGTGGATAAGCAAGATATCTTGCAACACCAGAATGCCAATATTGAAGCGGGCAAGGTTAGCCTCAATAGCGGTAAAGATGTGAGTATTCAGGGCGGCAATATCAAGGCTGATGCGGTGAGCGGCAAAGTAGGCGGTGATTTAATCGTTAGTAGCCAGCAAGATCGCGATCACAGCACCAAGGTAGATATCAGCCTTGGCCTAAATACTGAAAAATATCAGGGCAAAAAAGGCCTAGTTGCCGATAAATTAGGTGGGCTGGGCGATACCGTAAAAGGAAAAGCCACCGACGCGGTGAATAAGGCCGCGGATAAAGTAGCAGACACATACGAAAGCTTCGCCTTTAACCAAGGCCTAAAAACCGATACTACCCAAGGTGTTAGCTTTTCGGCCAAAGACGGCGGCAACGTCACCCTGCCAGAGCAACTGACCAGCGGCCCATCAGAGGGGGGCAAAGTAGATGGCCTAGCGCGTAAAGCAGGTAATGGGATTAAAGATGCTTTACTTGGCCATGATAAAGAAGGCTCATCGATCACCCCATCGCTTGATTTAGCCGTTAAACATAGCGCCAGTGATTTTGTAAAAACCGAATCAGGCATCAGTGGCAAGCAAGGCATAACGCTGGATGTAGCCGGTAAATCAGTATTAACAGGCGCTAAAGTTGCATCAAGCGCGGGCAAAGTGGATATCGGCCAAGTTGAAGCACATCAGCTTAACGGCCAAGAGTATTCGGTATCTGTAGGCATCAATGCATCAACCTCACCTGCTGCGGTGATCTCTAATGCCATAGATAAAATCGGCTCAAGCACCACACCCCTGCTGCAAGTAGGCGTAACAAACAAGGCACAGACTATTGATGGCGGGGTGATTTCGGCTCAATAAACCTTATTTTCTACCTGTGTGTATCTTACGCAACAAGTAAATTAAACAACTTATATGCAGTATGAATAAATCCAACGATGATCGCTTTATGGGCAAGCCGCTTTAAGGAAGCCGCTTAGCCCAGCCGATCAAGGAATAAACAAGGTAAAGGTGGTGCCAATTTATGCTTAAGACTCAAATTGGTGCTACCTTGTTTATCCGCAAAAGCACGCGAAGCACCTCACAAGGGCGCTAAAAACCGTTGCTTTGATTGACTCTTAAAACTGAGCACTTACCGAGTATATCGCCATGAAATGGCCTTATCTGATTGCTGCAGTGCCCCTTATTAGACAAATACGAAAGCTTCGCCTTTAACCAAGGCCTAAAAACCGATACTACCCAAGGCGTTAGCTTTTCGGCCAAAGACGGCGGCAACGTCACCCTGCCAGAGCAACTGACCAGCGGCCCATCAGAGGGGGGCAAAGTAGATGGCATAGCGCGTAAAGCAGGTAATGGGATTAAAGATGCTTTACTTGGCCATGATAAAGAAGACTCTTCGATCACCCCATCGCTTGATTTAGCCGTTAAACATAGCGCCAGTGATTTTGTAAAAACCGAATCAGGCATCAGTGGCAAGCAAGGCATAACGCTGAATGTAGCCGGTAAATCAATATTAACAGGCGCTAAAGTTGCATCAAGCGCGGGCAAAGTGGATATCGGCCAAATTGAAGCGCATCAGCTTAACGGCCAAGAGTATTCGGTATCTGTAGGCATCAATGCATCAACCTCACCTGCTGCGGTGATCTCTAATGCCATAGATAAAATCGGCTCAGGCACCGCACCCGTGCTGCAAGTGGGCGTAACAAACAAGGCACAGACTATTGATGGCGGGGTGATTTCGGCTCAATAAACCTTATTTTCTACCTGCGTGTATCTTACGCAACAAGTAAATTAAACAACTTATATGCAGTATGAATAAATCCAACGATGATCGCTTTATGGGCAAGCCGCTTTAAGGAAGCCACTTAGCCCAGCCGATCAAGGAATAAACAAGGCAAAGGTAGTGCCAATTTATGCTTAAGACCCAAATTGGTGCTACCTTGTTTATCCGCAAAAGCACGCGAAGCACCTCACAAGGGCGCTAAAAACCGTTGCTTTGATTGACTCTTAAAACTGAGCACTTACCGAGTATATCGCCATGAAATGGCCTTATCTGATTGCTGCAGTGCCCCTTATTTTTCTTGGCGTTTATTCCCAATGGCCCACAGAAGCACAATCTGCCCCCACAGCAGTAGCGGCTAGCAGCCCCCCTTCCAGCCCCCCCTCTCCCCTCTCTACTAGTAATCCTTGGTTAAGCGTTGCCTCAGCCATAGGTGCAGCCAATACACAAAGCGATCGCGATCAGAATCATGATGGCGTGCCCGATGATGTAAATGCCTATATCGACCATACCTACGCCGCATCCAAAACCGGTCAGCTCGCCTTTACCCAGCTAGCCCAAGGCTGGGGCGAAGCCATTAACGACATCTCTACACCCGAACAAGCCAAGCAAGCTGGCGAAAAGATTGCACGTGGCATTGCCTGTCTGATGAGCGATGACGTGATGCAAAAAACCGGTAAAACAGCGCAGGTCATGTACGATGAGCTGCTCAAAACCCGCGCCGAAATGTTGGCCACACCCAAGCGCACCGAAGCCTATTTGCGCTTTCAGACGCTGGCATCCGGCCAATTTTTTGCGGACCCCGGCAATCAACCCTGCAATTTTAAATCTACCGAACTAAGCAGCTAACACCACGATTTACCCACCCTTAACAGGAATTAATCATGTTGAAACGCCTTGCCCTGCTTACCTCTCTAATGGCTGGCCCAGCCTTTGCTGCGCCTGCTGCTGTGATTTTTATCAATGGCGTGCAAAGCACCTTTGATGATTCTGTTGCCAGCATGCTGGTGCTTAAAGGCAATTTAAAAGCCAAAAAGCTAGATAAAAATTTCGTCTACGGCAATGCCTATAACACCAGCAACGGCTTTTTTAGTGATCTGTGGCAAGTGTTTCAGCAAAAAAACAATGAAACGCAAGACGCCAAAAATTTTTGGCGCATGCTCGATGGAGGCACGGCGCAGGCAGGCTGGATGAGCCAAGCCATTTACGATAAGTATTTAAATGCCTTTAGCAACAGCTCAATGCCAGAGCTACCCGAGCATTTAAAAATATACCGCCAATATTTAGCAGAAGGCCGCAAGCTCGTTTTGGTGGCGCATTCACAAGGCAATCTTTACGCCAATGCCGAACAAAATATGCTGATCTCCGGCCCCAAGAATATGCAGGGCAAAGTGAGCAGCGTGGGAACCGCCAGCCCAGCGCAATACCTGATGCCAGGCTCCAGCTATATCACCTCATCGTGGGATCAGGTCATTAACGGGCTGCGCCTAATTAAAACAACACTACCGCCCAATATCAGCATCGGCTTTCACCCCACGCAAGACATAACGGGCCATTCTTTTGTAAAAATTTATATGAATACTGAATACCCTGCTGCCGAGCAAGTACTCAGTAAAGTAAGCCAGCAAGCGGTTTAATGCAGGCAAACAGGCTGGGGATCAGCTTCCCAGCCCTGTAAAGATTCATCTACCTGCATGAGAAATCCTAAATTCATTTAAGCCGAAGTAAGCTTGCGTAATTGATCTCTGCGGCGTATCACTAGCTGTGCAAGCAGCGGCATTGATGACTTGGTGCATCACATCATCCACTTTTACCAAGGAGCATTAAGATGACAATCAAAGCAATTGGAATTTCTGGCAGCCTGCGTAAAGCATCAACCAATAGCGGCCTGCTACGCTGCGCCAAAGCAAATTTACCTGCCGGTATGGAATTAGAAATCGTCGATATCTCGGCGATTCCTTTTTATAACGGCGATATCGCAGCTGGCGATCGCCCTGCCGTATTGCTGGAGCTATTGGCCAAAATTGCCGCCGCCGATGCGCTGGTATTAGCTTGCCCAGAATACAATTACTCCCTCGCCCCAGCGCTTAAAAATGTGATCGACTGGGCATCGCGCGAAGCTGATAACAAGGTGCTAAACGGCAAGCCAGTCGCCATTTTAGGCGCGGCAGGCGGCATGGGCTCTTCCCGCTCGCAATACCATTTGCGCCAAGTCTGCGTATTTGTAAACCTGCTGCCACTGGCAAAACCCGAAGTCTTCGCCAACGCCTTTGCCGGTGGCTTTGATGCCAATGGCAACGTGACGGATGAAGCCATCAGCAAAAACGTAGCGGCCCAAATGGCAGCGCTGCAAGCGTGGGCTAAGCAGTTACAGAAGTAATACGCAGCCCACCCTTTTTTTAGTACCTCCGGCACGTTGATTTAGGTGCGAGCGTCCCGCGAATTATATGATTTTTGTGTGGCCAAGAAACGAAGCCAAGAACACGAAGGCCCCTCTGCGGCCCTATCGAGGCGGCGGCGGGGGATTGGCTCGCTCCCAAGCGATCCCCCGCCCCGCTTGTTCGGAGCTTGCATGTTTCAAGGGGAGATTTAAGCCCCCTGCTACTAGCTGCGATACGAATCCAAATAGCTGAGTTTTAAAATACTTAAAACCTTGTATCTTGTTCCCTGTAGTAGTTAGCTACTACCACACGAGGCGAAGTGAGTTTAAGCCCAATCTTAAGGCATTGACCTTCTTTTGTAGATCAAACCCTTCGCCTCTCTTCTTTCGCCAAATCAGACACTGGACGGTAGCCAAGGGCTTTGACCCTGTATGCACAAGGCAAGTGAGCCAATTAGGCTTTTTTACAGAAAGAATTCTCATATTTTATCTCGGTATGGATGTAATGAGTATCAGCTTTAAATTTATATTACTGAGGCCGGCAGATAATGTTTTTTGGGGCTTATGTTAGGGTCTGTTGATTGATTTACTGCTTACAGTCGAGCATGAGTTAGCGAGCCGTCGTGCAAAAGTTGAGCATGTATTTCGTAATTAAAAGATTGGCTTTGGCTATGCCAAAGCACGCTATCGTGGATTAATCAAAAACGCGAGTCGATTTAAATTGCTGGCTGCGATTTCTAATGTTCTTCGCGCAAACCGTTACAAGTGCCGCAAGAAGCTTATTGCGCCTTGAATATGAGGACAAGGGAGAAACTGCATCAAACTTAGTAAAACCACATGTTTTATCGATGAAAAATTGAGTTTTTATTAAAAATTTTCAAAATTCAAAGAAATAGTTTTTTGCTGCTTACATGTGTAGAGGTTCCTTAACGGCTTTGACCGCACGCTGGCACATCACTTGTAAAAGTGGCGTAATCAATACTGCGCCCATCTGAGTTTCGTTTGCATTTCATTTGATAATGAAATCAAACAATGACACTACTTTCTAAATTTTTAGTATTGATAGATGTGAAATTTTCCTTTCAAAAAAAAACAACAACTTGACTCACTTTGTAAGAAGTCGTATATTTCCATATTCTAATAATTTAGAAAAAATTTAGAAATTTAGTGGATTTTTACACTCTTATTAAAGGATTCTGCCATGCAATTTAAAAGAAAAGGAAATGGGACTCCCATCGTTTTTCTTCCAGGATTATTTGCTGGAGGCTGGATTTGGGATGCAGTTGCGAGTAGCTGCTTAGAAGAAGGATTTAGTACCATAACTTTTGATGATGCTATTCCTGTTATCTTTGGGAATCATTTTAGACAAGCGATAAAAGTTTTGGATATGGTTTTGGAGGAATGTGAAGAGAAGCCATTTTTAATAGGAAATTCCCTAGGAGCTTTGATTTCCTTGCACTATGCTTTGCAAAATCCAACACGTATTCAAGGTTTAGTTATGAGTGGGGCTCCGGGCCTTGTTGAACTGGAAGCGGGAGTGCAACTAAGCCAGTTACACACTGGAGAAATCCAGTATGCTCATGCCTTAGTCAGTAATGTCATCTATGATAAAAGCAAAATACCACAGAGAGGAATTGAAGAAGTTGCTCGTTTATTTGGAGATCGTGGAGTGTTTAACAACATAGCGCGCTGGCTTTCCTTGAGCCGTAAATACGATATTCCAGAGGCTTTGCAACAATTGAAAGCTTTGCCTATCCATTTTATATGGGGTGAACATGATAATATTACTCCAGCACAGCCATGGGTGGATCTTGCGGGACAATTTGAAAATATTCAGGCTTCTGTTATTTTAGAATGTGGGCATAGCCCAATGGTTGAATTGCCACAGTCTTTTTTAGAGCACTTACTGCCTACATTGCATCGATGTCGCCAAAGCCAAACTAGACTGCTATTGACTGAACCAGCTTGACCCACTCAAAGGCAAAGCTAAAGTTATTGCCAATACCAGCAAAGGTCTCGCCGATTTGCTGGCTTGGCTGACTAAAAATCACATTCTTCTCGAGCAGTTGCAGGTCACGATGGAAGCTACTGGGGTGTATCACGAATTGGCCGCTACTCTGCTGCATGATGCTGGCGTGTGTCTCTCGATTGCCAATCCTTCACAGGTAAAACATTTTGGCCAAAGCATCGCTATTCGCACCCAAACCGATGGCGTTGATGGCAAACGTGCTAGCACGTTACTGCGCCATGATTAAACCTGCCGCGTAGCTGCCACCGCCACCTGAAGCCCACATTCTGAAAGGGCTTCAGGCTCGGCGCGAAGCAATTCTGCAGGATTTGCTGCGCGAACAAAATCGCCAGGAAAAAGCATAATCTACTGTTACTCCAGAGCTGATTCATCAATCAATTACCGACAGCCTTGCCTTTCTAAACACTCCGCTCAAAAAACTGCAAAGACAAATCGACGATCATATCGGCCACCATCCGGGATTAAAAAACGACCTGAATTTACTGCAAACCATTCCAGCAATCGGCCCACAAAGTGGCACGCAATTATTGGCGGTAATGCATACGCATCAGTTCAATACGGCCAAATAATTATCGGCGTATTTGGGCTTGGTGCCAGTAGAGCGACAATCGGGTTCGTCATACTTGGGCGCGCCAAACTATCTAAAGCTGGCCCCGCCCGCGTACGCGCAGTGCTCTACATGGCTGACATCGTCGCCACCAAGCACAAACCCCACGTCAACGCCTTATTTGAGCGTTTACTTGCCCGAGGCAAGAGCAAAATGTCAGCGCTCGGTGCTTGCATACGCAAATTGGTGCACCTGTGCTTTGGCGTGCTAAAAACGCAAAAAAAAGTACCAAGCAGAATATCAAAACGCTTGACTAGCAAGACAGTATCTACAAAGCAACTTACTGCCAGCGATACACATCCATCGCCAACACGCCGCCGGTAATACCACGATGGCTGCGCTCTACATTCCCGCCTTGAGCAGCGCCCAGCACCACAAAAATCGGTAGCAGATGCTCATCTGTTGGATGTGCTCGGTTGGCCTCCGGTGCTTGACGGCGGTAATCGAGCAAGGCGTTAATATCGTTAGCCAACAGCTTTTCATTCATCCAAGCCTGAAAAGCAGGCACATAGGCGGGTACGCGTGGATCTCCTTCCGTGATATCCCCCATTACCTCATATAGATTATGGGTCAGGCTGCCCGAGCCAATAATCATCACCCCTTCCTGCTGTAAACCCGCCAAAGCCTGCCCTAGCCGGTAATGATGCTCTGGGCCTTGCCTTGGCTGAATAGACAGCTGCACCACCGGCACATCGGCATCTGGATACATCACCCGCAGCGGCACCCAAGCGCCATGATCCAGCCCTCGGCTGGGGTGAACCGCCACCGGCAAACCTGCGGACTCTAATACAGCGGCTACTTTTTTTGCCAACCACGGCGCACCGGGCGCTGGGTATTGCAAATCAAACAGCGCCGCAGGAAAGCCGCCAAAATCATGAATCGTCTCAGGCTGGCTGGCCGCACCCACCGCAGGCTGCAAAGAGCCCCAATGCGCCGACACCATCAAAATAGCCTTAGGCTTCGGCAAATCCGCCACCAACGCCTGCCAAGCAAGCCCCGTTTTCCCAGCATCCAAAGCCAGCATGGGAGAGCCGTGAGAGATATAAAAGCTGGGAAACATGGTGAAGTCCTTGGTGTTTGAGTATTTTAAAAGTCTGAAGTTTATAGGGTGTACAACGACGAAGTTGGGGCGCAGAGGGCGGTGCGCAAGAAAAACGATTTGCGCACCCTATAAAAATCAACCCCAACCCTGTGAAGCTGACAGGATTGGGGGCATCCGCCATACGATCATTTAATCCGCAAAACGAGGTGAGCGTTTCAGAGCAAATGCGCCGTCTCCCATTAATACTTGCACCAAGGCTGCAGCAATCAAAAACACCGGATATTCCCAGCCACCATTCGCATTACCAAACGACCAACCATTAGCCAAATGAACCGTGCTTGCACCAATCAACACCGGCAACAAGGCCGCTGCCACTAAACGTGGGTAAAGCCCGATCAGCAAGAACAAGCCACCAAACACCTCAGCCCCCGCTACCGGATAAGCCATCCAGCCAGGAAAGCCTACCGAGGAAAAAAACTGCGCCGTGCCTGGCAAAGTAAATACAAATACTTTGGTGAAACCGTGCGCCAAAAACATAATGGCAAGAGCCGTGCGAAGAACAAGGGCTGCGTAGGGGGCGGTTTTGTGATCAATCATTTTGAATCTCCAGTGGTTTGCGCCATGTGTTTGGCATCGATGGGGTGCAGTATGACGATTGCCACTTGAGGGATAAATACAGATATCCTCAAATAATTATCCCTGAATATGGGATAATAACTTAAAGATGACGTTACGTAGGGCGAGTGACACCCGCCGTTTTCTAGCATCTCATTATCAGATTGAGCTGGTTGAATACCGTAGATCAAAAGACCTTTTTAGTGCCTTCGGCACATTTATTTTGGAGCGGTTAGCCACCGCGGGGCCTTCCTTTCTTGCTTCGCCAAGAAACGAAGCCAAAGAAGGCGACCCCACGAAGCACGCAGGCCCCTCATCTGCGGACAATCGAGCGGCGGCTGCGGAACTCGCTTCGCTCAAACAGTCCTCACCGAAACCCCGCCCGCTTGTTCCTCGCTTCGGCGTGCTTCAAGGGGAGATTTAAGCCCCGTGCTACTAGTAGTGATGAAAGTTCAGATTTTCAAGCTTGCAACTGCGTACACCCCAAAGACGGGGCTTAATTTATCGCTTGGTTTTCTCCGTGAAACTCCGTGTCCTCTGTGCCCTCCGTGGTTCAAGATTTGGGTTTTGCTCTTTATCAAACAATCTGAGGGATCAGCCGATTATGGACAAACTCACCGCCATGCAAGTATTCACCCGGGTGGTTGACGCGGGTAGTTTTGTAAAGGCTGCCGATCAGTTGGATATCTCCACCAGCGCGGTGTCGCGTTTGGTGGCCGAGCTGGAAGCACATCTCAATACCCGACTCTTGCAGCGCAGCACCCGCAAACTCAGCCTCACCGAAGCAGGCCGCCTTTACCATGAGCGGTGTTTGCAGATTTTGGGTGATGTGGCAGAGGCCGAATCGGAGCTAGGGCAGGAAGGCCAGCGCCCCTTTGGCTTGCTGCGGATTAATGTGCCGGTGTCTTTTGGCCAGCTGCATCTATCCCCGCTGATTGCCGCTTACCAAAAAGCTTATCCCGATGTGATCGTAGAAATCGAGCTGATCGACCGCAGTGTCGACTTAGTAGAAGAAGGCTTTGATCTGGCGCTGCGCATCTCCGACCAGATCACCGACACCCTAGTGGCGCGGCGGTTGTCTACAATACGCATCGTAGCTGCAGCGGCCCCAAGCTATCTGGCCCAGCACGGTAGGCCGCTCACTCCCGCCGATTTAGCCAACCATAACTGCCTGATTTACACCAATGGTAGCCGCCGTGGTGAGTGGGATTTTAGCGGGGTGGATGGCAATATCACGATTAAAGTAGCTGGGCATTTTCGCGCCAATAATGGCGATCTACTGCGCCGCGCAGCCCTTGCAGGGGAAGGCATTATTTGCGAGCCGAGCTTTTTAATTGGTGAGGACTTAGCCAGTGGCGCGCTGGAAATCCTACTGCCCGATTACACCATACCCCAACTTGCCCTCTACGCCGTCTACCCCAGCCGCCGCCACCTCTCCGCCAAAATCCGCAGCTTTATCGACTTTATAGCCGCACAAATGAGCGAGCCACCCGTGTGGGATGGCTGGATGAAAAAATAAACCATTACATATACGAAGAGATTCCCACTGTATATTGCCCACATTAATGCTTAACTCGGACAACGCCCCATGAAATCCATCTTCCTGATCAGCGCCCTCTGCTCGCTTTTAGTGGCTTGCGGTGGAGGGGACGTCACCGTCAATAGCGACGGCATCAATATTGTTGCCATCGATACCGTGCCCACCATTAATAGCCTGCGAGTGCTTGCCGGGGAAAAAGACGCCAGTGGCATCACCCCGATTAATGATGGTTTCTTTAGCGTGGATTGGGATGCCAAATCCACCGATATCGCCACTTTAAACCTTCACCTCAGCAAAGACTCACTGGTCAGCGGCAATGATACCGATTTGTTTTTTACGCTAAACCCAGAAAAAAACGCCAGAGCAACCCTAAAATGGGAGGCAGACAAAGACAACATCTCGCTCTCTGGCGTACCCACCTCGGTTAACTTATTCTTAAGCAATAATCCAGAAGCAAAAGGCTATATCATCGCCAAAGCCTGCGGTTTTAAAGTGGATACTGCAGGCGGATCACGCAAGGAATGCGTGCAGAAAGAAGTGGCGATTAAACTAAATAAGAAAATTTAATATTTATTAACTTTAAATTATATTGCATTAATATCATTAAATTCAATTAATACAATAAATATAAAAACAAATAATTATTTTTTACAGCATAGCAACAATGTGATAAACATCATTAACTTTATGTAAATAGTTGCTACTCTTTAAAGTAGATCATCAATATGATGCCTTATCAATAAGGTACCGCCCTTGCAATAAATATTGCATTAGTTAACTCCAAAGGAAGATTAAATGAAAATTAAACTAGCCATCCTGACCGCCATCACCTGTGCCAGCACCTTTGCCGCAAGCCCAGACCCAATGAAAGCCTTTCCTGCCCCAGAAGCAGGCTTTGTGCGCAAAGTGATTCAGCTGCCTAAAGTTAAAAACCCTGAGCTTTATCGGGTACAGTTATTACCAGGCAAAATGATGGAAGTGGATTGCAATACCCGTCGTTTGGGCGGTCAGCTAAAGAAAGAAACTGCTCAGGGCTGGGGATATAATTATTGGGTACTACCGCAGATTGAGCCGAGCATGAGCACCATGATGGCATGCCCACCGAATGCGCCGAAAAAACAAGCTTTTGTGAGCGTCTATTCAGAAGAGCTGCACCGCTATAACGATAAATTACCTATGGTGGTTTATTTACCCGAAGGCGTTGAATTACGCTACCGCGTTTGGTCTGCCAAAGATGAAACCCAAACCGCAGAAAATGGTTAATTAATCGATTTAAAAAGGCGGTGCTGGCTCAATTAAATATTAAGCTTGCGCCGCCTTTTTTAATTACCATCACTTATGACACTCCTATTACACAACTAAATATTCGCAGCCTGAGCACCCTCTACCTGCGCTTTAAGTCTTTGCAGGATAATAGGCAAGCCCTAGAAAGTAATAAGGACAGCTATTAAACTTTGAATTAGGTAAAATTTATAGTGGTTTTCAAAGCAAGTTAAATTGATTACTCTTGTCAAATGTAAGACTTGGCCCTATGGGCTTTTCTTTCTCAAGCCCCCTTGATTGGGCAATCCGTATGGCATAAATCTTGACGGTCTGAGTGGTTTTGAATTGGGGAGCCTTAGTCCACACATGCTGCATGCCTTACTCATAGCCAAGCCTTGCCCGCGTGGATGCTTTGTTGAGTAAGAGACATAATCAGGAAAATTCTGTTTGTTATAGGGGAAAACGCGATGAGTTTATACGATGTTTCGGTTGTAGTTTTTATTCATCATTTGGAGCGAGTAAATTTTATGCTCCAAAAAGTAGCAAAACATATAATAGAAGAAAAATTGGATGAAGAGGCTCTTTTAAAAACTAGTTTGAAAAAAGATATGTTCCCATTTGGAATGCAAGTTTTAATTGGAATGGATTTTTCTTTGAGGGCGATAAAACCTTTGCTGAATAAGAAAATCATTGTTGAAGATATGCCAATCAATACGCTTGAGCAGTTACAGTTAAGATTGCAAAATCGTATTGAAATTTTAAACGGCGTTTCTCAGCAAGACGTGGATGATTTAGAGAACTTGAAAATGGCAGATAAAGCGGGAGATGCCATTTTTGAAGCAAATGGTTCAGTATTTATTATGCAATATGCGATGCCTAATTTTTTTTTCCATCTGTGTATGGCGCACGCTATTTTGCGATGTGAGGGTTACCCTATTGGTAAAGGCGATTTTGATGGTATTCATCAATATCAGCGAGGCTTTAGTTTCTTTGAGGCGAATAATAATGATTGAGTTTTTTACAGCAGCAACCCCAAATGAATTTAAAGCCCTGTAGTGCGGGTTAGCCGAAAGCGTACCCCCCAATTCAAGCATGCTAGCGAAGTAATGGGGCCTGGTATTACTTTTTTATCTAATGAAATTTATAGTGGTTTTCAAAGCAAGTTAAATTGATTGCTCCTCATGTCAAATGTCAGACCTGACCCTATGGGCTTTTTTTGACAATGACACTACTTTCTAAATTGTTAGTGTTGATAGATGTGAATTTACCTTTCAAAAAAAAACAACAACTTGACTCGCAATGTAAGAAGACGTATATTTTCAGATTCTAATAATTTAGAAAAAATTCAGAAATTTAGTGGATTTTTACACTCTTATTAAAGGATTCTGCCATGCAATTTAAAAGAAAAGGAAATGGAACTCCCATCGTTTTTCTTCCAGGATTATTTGCTGGAGGCTGGGTTTGGGATGCAGTTGCAAGTAGGTGCTTAGAAGAAGGATTTAGTACCATAACTTTTGATGATCCTATTCCTGTTATCTTTGGGAATCATTTTAGACAAGCGACAAAACTTTTAGATATGGTTTTGGAGGAATGTGAGGAGAAGCCATTTTTAATAGGAAATTCCCTAGGAGCTTTGATTTCCTTGGACTATGCTTTGCAAAATCCAACACGTATTCAAGGTTTAGTTATGAGTGGGGCTCCCGGCCTTGTTGAACTGGAAACGGTGCCACTAAGGCAGTTACACACTGGAGAAATCCAGTATGCTCAGGCCTTTATCAATAAGGTCATCTATGATAAAAGCAAAATACCGCAGGGAGGAGCTGAAGAACTTGCTGGTTTATTTAGAGATCGTGGAGTGTTTAACAACATAGCGCGCTGGTATTCCTTGAGCCGTAAATACGATATTCCAGAGGCTTTGCAACAATTGAAAGCTTTGCCTATCCATTTGATATGGGGTGAACATGATGATATTACTCCTGCACAGCCATGGTTAGATCTTGCAGGACAATTTGAAAATATTCAGACTTCTGTTATTTTAGAATGTGGACATAGCCCAATGTTTGAATTGCCACAGTCTTTTTTAGAGCACTTATTACCCACATTGCATCGATGTCGCCAAAGCCAAACTCGACTGCTATTTACTGAACCAGCTTGACCCACTCAAAGGCAAAGCTAAAGTTGTTTCCAATACCAGCAAAGGTCTCGCCGATTTGCTGGCTTGGCTGACTAGAAATCACATTTCTGCCGAGCAGTTGCACGTCACGATGTGTGTGATAGGGGTCAGGTCTTACATTTTGCATCAAATAAAATTTATAGTAGTTTTCAAAGCAAGTTAAATTGATTACTCCTCATGTCAAATGTAAGACCTGACCCTATGGGCTTTTCCTCACCGCGCAGCGTAACGGACAGCATGACTTCGGCTGCGGATGCCTTGTATCTCTGCGACCACTCAACTGTCAGGCTATGCTCAATAAGGTTGCGCTGTTCATGGATGGATGAACAGCATGACCCATTACAACCCACATAGAGCTATCTAATTTGTGCAATAAAGCCTCACGACTTGCTAAACATAGACCGCGCACTCACAAAACTAGCTCGCCGAATACTATTTACCTCGGGTTCCCATAGCGGATTAAGTGGTACATGAAAACCTTCAGATTTAGCCAAATCAATGATTGCTGCCAACTCTTCTTTATTGCTGGCAAGGATCATAGTCTCTGCTATCCCATCCAATTTACGTGGCAAAAACAGTGTGACTGGATAATTAGAACGAGGATCGGCAGCTGGACTCGTTGCATCCATATTATGATGCACAACCTCTCTGCCCGGTAGGCACCCCATAGCCTCATTCAGCTGCGGGATCAGTTCACGCGTCCGCTGATTGATATTTCCTAAATCTTTATCTTCTTTTGCATAAAAAAGAGAGGAAGAATCTTTTTGCTTCTGTAACTCAAAGGGAAGTTTCTTGGTATAAATATTTGTTCTTTTAATAAAAACGCTCTGACTGACATCACTAATTGGCGGAATATCTTTGGATCCATATTCCGATAATGGTGGTGCAATGAGCATCAGGTCATAGTCGGCAGTTAACGGCAATTTACTTCGGGGATCGCAAAGTACCATGACGGGCTCACCATGGTGTGTAATCGCCAATCTATCGCGTCCATTATCAGAGTTGACACTAAACTTATATTCCTTACCGCTCGGGCCAGTGGCATAAAGAATATCACCCTGCCTTTGGAGCACACCTTCATTGATTAAATAGGTTAGACGTTCAACACTCATTTCTAGGGGGCCAGCCACCGCATCTCTATTTTTCAGACACTCTTGTACTTTTTGATTAGAAGGTTCAATTTTATTGCCCCCTTCCAATTTGCTTAACGATTGATCCACGGCAATAAACCCAGCCATAGGCCCCCACGTTGAACTTTTCCCTTTAATGTGAAAATTCTTGGTAGGATAATTTGCATCGATTAATTGAGTTGAAACAGCCTCTACTGGCCTGAAAGCAATAATACAACCACTCTCAGTGGCCACCTTCTGCAGACCCGGGCAATGTCGAGGAGCCAGACCTGAAAGCTTGATCACCTCCTCTTTATTACTTGTCAACGTACTCAATTTTGAATTAATACAGGATTCTTTATCTTTGACCTGAGCCGGTTGTTTTTGTGCTGAAAAGACCGGCCGCTGAGAAATGATTTCCATACATATACACTTTTTAGATAGTTTCCCCACTATATTTTTTAAAATATATCTAGTACATGAGAATATTCTTACCACCATATGGGCCAAGCCCCCCCTCTAAACGCCCCTTCCTTTTTTCGTCATGCTGAGGTTTTTATCAAGGATGGATGGGGGATTTGCAGGTGCGGTGCGGGGTATGGCTGCAGTGCATGTCGGACTGGCGGTTTATTGTTTAATCCTGCAGGGCTTAGAAACACAGGCTTTGCGCATGGATAGACATGTAGAAAACGCACTGAAAGTGGCGCACATAGCAAAGTAAGCTGGGTAAAATACGCAGGCTTAGCAGACCATCATCTAGGGTCTGTTGCCGTTTCATTCTCGGCTGCGTTTGGCCCATTTTTGGGGCTGAACAAGGAGAAAATTGCGACATGGTACGAGTACCATGAGCGATTTTTAACTTTCGTTCCGCCCCAAAAATGGGCTAAACCCGAAGGGCTGAAAGATGGCAGTGCGGGTGGGGCTAGATTCCAAGACACACTGTAGCTTATTAGCCGCTTAGTCAATATTGGCGATGCCAAATCGCGGGCTTTCCGCCCTGCTCGCACCACACATCGCCAGCGATCACCAGAAGAATTGCTACAAGCCGGTGTAAGCGAAGACATGGTAAGGCTTTCAATTGGCATCGAGCATATCGATGATATTCTGGCCGATCTAACACAAGCACTCACCCAAGAATACAAGCTGCACGCCCTTAAAAATCTTGCTTAAAAGATAAAGAAATCAGCTGCTTTTGCCATGAAAACAAGGGTAAGCTATCGTTTTGCTCTTGGTATTGATATTCCAAACGCAATTTACTGGCCCAAGGGCTTTGCCATTGATAAGCCAAGCCTAAGTTACTTTGCAGGCTTTGCCGTTTTTGGTTGTATTCCAGCAATGGACTATAACCCTCTCTATCTTCCATCACCCTGGCGCGTAGCTGAAACTCAAGCTGATGGGCGCCTTGGGGATAGATCAGCCGGCTGCTCAGCTCGCCACTAAATTGATTACCACCTGGGCGCTGCGGAGCCAGCTCAAAAGCCAGCGCGGCACGGTTATCTAGCCAGAGTCCTCGCCACTTTTGAATATGCTGTACACGCCATTCGCTGTGCAGGCTTTGATAGCGAGGGGCAATATCCACCATTTGCGCCCTTAGCCTAAGCAAAGACTGAGCACCGGCTAGCGTTGGTAAACCCCGATACTCCAACAAAGCACTGCTTTGGTAGGCCTCATTTTGTAGCCAAAACTGCTGTAAACCTACACCCCAATCACTGCGCGCTTGCGGCTGCCAAAAGCCCCCAAACCAGCGCATCGTTTGGCTACTTTGTGGCCAGCTTTGCACCGCGCCAGCGTGCAATGCCCATTGCTGCCCACCCGGTGGTGTGGCAATGGCTTGGATTTCTAATCCAGCTAAATAGCCGGCTTGCGGCAGGCTATTAGGGTCTACTTCTAAATTAAACACGCCA
Source organism: Iodobacter fluviatilis (assembly GCF_004194535.1). NCBI lineage: Bacteria > Pseudomonadati > Pseudomonadota > Betaproteobacteria > Neisseriales > Chitinibacteraceae > Iodobacter > Iodobacter fluviatilis. The sequence continues at coordinate 1,321,385 of NZ_CP025781.1, forward strand.
TCGGGTAAGCTGATTTCTAGCCAGCGCTTAGAGCTACCTTGATCCAGATTACTATCGCTTGCCACCCAGCTTTGTATTTGCCCCTGCCACAGCGTTTTTTCACGGCAACCTTGCTCGGTTTTTTGCCGAATTAAATCACTAATGGCTTGCGGTAGTACCGGTAAAGCTTGCAATTGCCGCTGCAAAACCGCCGCTCTGGTGTAATCCTCTAGCTGGCAATAGGCCAGCATCAGATCTAGCTTAGCCCCTTGGTGATGGGGATTAAGCTGCAGCACCTCTTCTAACAGCCAGCTGGCCTCTTGCCAGTCTTGCTGAGCGATATCACCAATAGCTTGCTGATACAGTGCATCTGCCGTTTGCGCTTGCGCAATAGACGGGCAGACCAGCAAAAGCAATAGAATGGCGGGAGGGATCAGACGCATAAATTAATTGTATATGCTCACGATCACAAATCTATAAATTTACTTGCTGGATTCTGACTTTATCTCAAAGAACTGATATTACACAACAAAGCCCAAACGGTGAACACGGCGTTTCGCGGAGAACAACAGGCATTAAATAAGGGCGACTACAACACATCCATTACCAAACTATCCTGGCAAACGATAAACCTGCTGCACCCCACGCCGCCCCTTGAGGGCAACCGTTCCATAAAGCTGTAGCGGTGAATAGGCTAAACGCCGCTCGGTATCCTCCCCAACCAAAATTTTCTCATTATGTAAACTAGCTAAATTTTGTAATCGAGCACTCACATTCACCGCATCACCAATGGCCGTATAGGTACTGCGAAAGGGTGTGCCCATATCCCCCACCACCACCACCCCTGTTTGAATGCCAATATGCACTTTGATTTGCTTGCCAAAAGCCGCCTGTTGGTTATGCAGTTCAACTGCGCCCTGCATGGCTATCGCCGCATCCACGGCACGTTTGGCGTGGTCTGCTTGGGCCACTGGCGCGCCCCAAAATGCAAATAGGGCATCGCCCATATACTTATCTAAAGTGCCTTCCTGATCTAATACGGCCTGAGTCAGCAGCATCAAAGCATGCCGGGTATAACTGGCCAATTCTTCTGGTGGCAATCTTTCGGCAATGCCGGTATAGCCTTGTAAATCTGCAAATAAGCAGGTTATTTCTACCCGATGAGGCTGCATCATCGCTTGGCTATTACTGCTAATCAGCTGATCGATAATCGCTGGCGGCACATAATGATGAAAGGCTTGATAAAGCTGCCGCCGCCCAAGCTGGGCATACCACCACTCCAAGCCCCCTTCTAAAATCAGCAAGACCACACCCCCCACCAGTGGCGCCAAAGCATTCGCCGCCACTTCTTGCGTGGTGTAATGCAGCCATAGCAGCCACGCCATCATCACCGTAAATCCCCAAATAAGCCGCAGGGTATTGCTATGATGTAGCAGCAGAGAAACCCCCAGCAATAAAGCCCCCCAAACCGCCATAATAGGAAAAAAACTAATCACCTCAACCGGCTGATTTTGCTCTAGCTGATCCAAGGCTTTTGAAAGCCACTCTGCATGCAATAACATGCCAGGCGTGCGCCCCCCCAAAATAGTAGCAACATAATCCCCCAAGCCCAATGCGCTAGACCCCACAATCACCAAGCGATTCTTCAAGAGCGCTGCTGGCGCCTCCCCCGATAAAATATCGCGGGCAGAAATCGCTATATAAGCCTCGGCCTTGCGTAAAAACGGAATCGCGGCCATGCCATCTTCTGCAATATTTTGTTGCGCAGATAAGCCTTGCAGCCATGCAATTTTCCCAGAGTGACTCTGTAATTGCGCTTGCTGCCCTAGCCAACAACGCAATAATACGGGCGCAAATGCAGGGTAAAGTTTGCCCTGATATTGCACCAGCATGCTTTGATGCCGCACCACGCCATCAGGATCAGCAGTAATGGCAATATGGCCGACGCATGGGGCGTTTTGCGCCAACATGGCATGATTGCCTAAATAACCAAATGCGATGGTGGAAGGGATATTGCCGATGGGGATTGCTGCGCTTAACTCCCCTACACGAATACTTTGGCTTCGATCGAAACCAAAAGTCTGCGCCAAGCTCAGCCGCCGAGAAGCTGCCATTGCCGCAATTTTTTGATCCCCTAAAACATCACCAGCCTCAGGGAAAATCATATCCAAGCCAATATGTGCAACTTGGTAATGCGCATCTAATTGCTGTAGTAATTGAGCTAAGCGCGTTCTAGACCAAGGCCAACGCCCATATTGGGCCAAAGAAGCCTCATCAATATCCACCAAAACAATGCGCTTTTCTGGCTGATCGCTTAGTTTTTGGCTCATTAATTGATCATGCAGGCGATCTAATAAATCAAAGGGAAAAGGATAAGCATGGCCACGAGGCATGGCCAACCAAACCACCAGCAGGGTGCTGAGTAAAAAGAATAAAACCCGCCCCAGCCAAATAAACCGCAGCTTACGCCAAATGGTTTTAAAATCCGCCATTAGGGCTGCTTAACTCCGCTCAAAAAGTAAATCATCATTTGGCCGCCACAACCTTTATATTTATTTTTTATTTATAGAAAAATATAGAATCTAGCAGCAAATAAATACAAAAAAATTAAATTAACGTCTCCTTAACCAATACGTTCCACCGTTTAATATTTCATTAGCCCCTGGTACGGTGTGATAAATATAACCTGCTTCAGCGGCATCTTTTCCAGAAACAACACCACGCAGCTGCACATCGCTCACGGCACCATTTAGAAATACACCATTACTTTCTATTGCACCTTTTACATTAATTGGGATTTCTCTACCTGCAGCATTTAATAAAAGATGAGTGTTAAAGCTTTGAGCTGAAAAATTAATTTGCAAAGCTGATTCTTTAGCCAAAGTAGGAATAATAGAATTGCTAGCGGTATTGACTAATATACCATCGTGCTTAGCCATTTGAAAATTAACAACGCCTAATTCCGGGCCATATTGCAGATTGCTATTATCACGCGACATCACATAATAAATCCCTGCATTCACCACCTCTTGCCCCGCTTTATAGACATCACTAAAGCTAGCCGTTGAGGGTAAATTAACCAATTCTTGCCAGCGCCCCCAATGAATAGTGGGCACCACTACCACCGGCTCACTAGGCTTAGGCAGGGGTGTTGTCGGCTCTGGCAGTGTTGGAATAGGGGCAATAGGGCTAGGTGCGGGTGTAGGCGCCACAACAATGGGCTCGCTAATTTTTATCTTAGAACCATCAAGCAGCGTTTTGGCCACGGCATTGGTTAAATCCACCGCCGATGTAGAGGATTCCGCTCCCAAAGCAACGGCTTTACTTGGTTCTTTCCCCCCCTCTTTAGCGACTTCTTTTGAATCTTTGACCGCTTCTTTAGCCACATCTTTAGGTAATTCTTTTTGTAATTCTTTTTGCAATACCGGTGAAGAGTCTTTTTGCACCGGCACCGCCTGCCCACGAACCACTTCTAACATATGCGCAGTGGATGCAAATAACTCACGAGAATTAACCCCTTGGCAAGGCCCGCCTTGCTCCATACTGCAAGCGCTAGAAAAAGCCTCTACAACGACCCCACCTTTTTGCACGGCTACCTGAGTAGTTTGCTCATTGGCATGCACCACAAAATCAGTACCGCGCAAGCCAATCGCAGCCACAGGCGTGTTTAGCCGGTACTTATCTTTATCTTTTTGTACCTCGCTGCCTGTTACCGAACGCATCAAGCCTGTTTTAAGCACAAATTTAAATTGGCTAGCCGCCCCCTGCTTACCTAAGTGATATTTTTCAATCAGCAGTACGCTATTTGGCCGCACGGCAATAAAGCCTTGATCAAAGGTGCGTAAATACACACTACTCTGCTCTGCAGTCTGTAATTCATCTCCCTCACGCAGGGCAGCACCCTTAGCTAAAGGCAGAAGCTGCCCCGCTCTCAACAGCATCGGCTGCCCAAGCACTGCAATAACTGTACCCATATTTGCCAAATCTTGTGCTAGAACAATAGACGGCACACTTATAAAAACAGCAAGCACCAACCTACATAAATTTAATCGCTTGAGCACTTGGATCACTCCTTACAACACCAACCTTCGGGAGATGCTTATGACACGCCATCCCATTTATTCTTTAGAATTTTTTTCTGGGATACCAGAAAGCATTTTAAATTCGATTGCGCACGAATCTCAGCTTAGGACAGCCATCCGTAACCAGCAAGTGATTACCAAGGGCTCTCTAGGCGATGAGTTGTTTTTTTTGATTAGAGGCCGTTTACAAGTCGTCGACGTTACAGAAGACGGTCGGGAGCTTTGCATTCACATCATTCACGAAGGGGAGTACTTTGGTGAGCTAGCGGTCATAGATGGCGGAACCCGTTCAACAAGCGTAGTTTCAATTGCCGATGCCGAGCTATTGGTGCTCAGCCGCGCCACTGCGCTTCAGCTGATTTACTCCCACCCCATTTTGGCTGAACGGCTAATGAAAAAGCTCGCATTCTTAGTACGCTTATCGTCACAAAACCGAGCCATGCTTAGCATACAAAACCCATTTCAGCGCATATGTACCGTGTTAACCACATTAATACGCACCCTACCTAGTAATTTAAAAGTCATCGAACTACCGCCTCAGCAATCACTTGCAGGAATGACTAATTGCAGCCGTGAAACCGTATCTAGAGCCATAGGCCAGCTACTGAATACTGGTATTGCAGAAAAAGATCGGAAAATGCTCATTTTGCGAGAACCAGAACGTCTACAAAGCATAGTAAAAGGAAAGATCTCAATTGAGTAATTGCCTTAATAAAAAAATCACAATAAAAATTATTTGAAACACTAAAACACAAAGCAAAAACAAATCAAAAACCCCATTAAGAAACAAAGACTTAATTACAAAAAACCATCCACATCGCCACAAGCAGCATTAGGCTCCTGACAAGATTGAAAGAAATTTTCTTGTAATTATTAAATTCAATTACTAGTATAAAAACAGCCGAAACATATCGAGCATGTAAGAAAACAGGGGCAAACCTAGCTTAAAATAGAATTAATCACGTGCATCGCCTACCTGCTGCCCAAATTTTATACCCCCATCAAAATAGCAAACTGAATAAAATAACAACCATACAAGAGCTATGTTTATGAAAATAATCCACCTTGGTAAGTTTTATCCCCTGAGTACGGTGGGATTGAAACAGTAACCTTCGATTTAGTTGAAGGCCTTAACCAGCAAGGTGTGAATGCAGATGTACTCTGTAGCAATAAAGGTACGGAAACTAGAATAGATCTAAATAATACGCGCTACCATGTAATTAGAGCGGGTACACTGGCGGTTATTAATTCGACATCAATATCTATAAAGTTAATTACTGAACTAAAAAATCGTGTCCACCAATACGATGCGATTCATATTCATTTACCTAATCCAATGGCTAATTTGGCCATGTGGCTAATTAAGCCAAAATGTAAGGTTTATCTACATTGGCATAGTGATATTGTTAAACAAAAACATATGCTCAAGCTCTATGCCCCATGGCTAAAATGGCTCATTAATCGTGCCGATGGCATTATTGCTACCTCACAGCAATATGCAAACTCATCGAAATGGCTTAGCCATAATATAGATAAAGTTTCCATTATCCCTATTGGTGTTGCAGATAAAAGCCAGCTTGCCTCACAGGAACTTGTAAACAAAATACGCAGCGAATACTTAGGTAAAAAAATTGTTTTATCTATCGGCAGATCAGCCATATATAAAGGCATCATCCACTTAATTGAAGCTTGTAAATATACTAATGATGATATCGTAGTGTTAATTGGCGGACCAGGTGTAGAGAGTTTCCGCCACTTGATACAAAAACTAGGACTCGAATATAAAGTTAAAATATTGGGTGAAATTTCAGATCAACAATTGCCTTCATATTACAGTGCCTGCGATATATTCTGTCTGCCTTCTATTTTAAGATCAGAAGCCTACGGCATTGTGCAAGTAGAGGCCATGAGCTTTTCCAAACCAGTTATCTCATGTGATATATCTGGCTCTGGGGTGGCTTGGGTTAATGAGCATGAAAAATCTGGCTTAATTGTCCCTCCTGCAGATTCACTGGCATTAGCTAATGCTATAAATAAGCTCTGCCAAGACGATAAGTTGCGAAATAATATGGCCGTCTACGCAAGAAAAAGATTTGAGCAAGAGTTAACCGCTGAAAAAATGGTAAAAAAAACGATACAAATGTATCAAGCAAGCAGTATGGCTGTGATGCAAACTGAAATTTTTTCATTCCGAAAAGCATTTGACACAGAAATATTAAATAGCGAACAAGCACTTTCCACGAAAAAAACCAAGCAACATAGTAATTAGGCGCTGCTTGCTCATAAAACCACCCAAACAAAGCTGAGCAATGGATAAAATAAATATTTTATTTTCGGCCCAAGGCATGATCCCACCACTCACGGGGATAGGCCGCTATGCAACCAGCTTATCTAGGGCGATGCAGCAATTTGAAACAGATATTGACCTAAATTACTATCAATTTGGCCGTGTTAGCAAAAAAACCAATAATGAGTATCTACTTTCTAAGCTAAGAAATTTCGTGAATCGATTTCCAGCATTAAAATGCTATCTTAGAAAAAAATATCATAGCAATCGTGGTGCACACACCATTAAGAATAAAAACTATATCTATCACGAACCTAATTACATTCCAACGGTATTACAATACCCATATTTAGTAACCGTTCACGACTTATCCCATATTATTAACCCAGAATGGCACCCAATCGAAAGAGTTCGCTTTTTAAATGATCACCTCCCTATCACACTAGAAAAGGCAGAAGCCATCTTTGTGGTATCGAAATCAGTACAAAAAGAGCTGATCAATTGGATGCCCGAGGTAACAAATAAACTACACATCACCTATAACGGCGTAGACCATAATAAGTTTTCGCCTGAATCTTACAATAGCCAAATATTAAAAAAATATAATCTACCAAGCAAAGACTACTTTCTATTTTTGGGCACCATTGAGCCTAGAAAAAAAATTGAAGACCTATTACTAGCCTATCAAATGCTAGTTCAAAACAAAAAAACCACACTTCCATTAATTATTATTGGCGGAGCTGGCTGGAAGTGTGAAGATCTATTAAACAGAATAAAAAAGAGTAAGAATGTTCATTGGCTACAATATGTAACTGAAGAAGACTTGCCCGCCCTTTTGGCTGGCGCACGCTGCATGGTCTATCCATCGGCTTATGAAGGCTTTGGTTTACCCGTATTAGAATCAATGAGCGTGGGTACGCCGGTGATTACCACCGCAGGCGGAGCGATCCAAGAAATTGGTGGAGCCGCCCCCTTTTATTTTAATAACGGTGATATAGAGGGCTTGGCAGAACATATGACCAATCTAGCCCTCAACCCTGAATGCGCTAGCGATCACATCACCGAAGGGCTAATTAGATCAAATTACTTTACCTGGGATCGATGTGCCGCTAAAACTCTTAACACATATAGGGATGTATGGGCGAATCATTATTAAATGGTGTATTAATATCATCCACAATCATAACCATTATTGTGGGTTCATTTTATAATTTGCAACAATATTCTCCCGTTAAAAATGATAAAGTTATCCATTTTATTGCTTACTTTTTTCTTAGTCTACTCATAGCACCTTATTTTACCTACACAAAAACATTTATCATTTTATTTTTAATGGGAACAAGTATTGAAATATTGCAACCATTAACAGGTAGAAAATGTTGTATTTATGACCAGCTAGCCAACACCACCGGTATTATTTCCTCAATGACATTACTCTACGTATGGGGGGCTTTTTTTGGAAATCATTAAAAGAATACTCGCCGGCCGCTGGCTATTGCATGCAATGGTAAGTAGAGAAATTAAATCAAGATATAGTGGGTCATTACTTGGTATATTTTGGCTGTTTTTTGCACCTGTATTAATGATACTCACCTATAGCTTAGTTTTTGCAGATTTAATGAAATCTCGTTTGCCAGGTATAAATAGTCATTACGCTTATACAATGTATTTAACCAGCGGCATGCTAGTTTGGCAGTATTTTTCCGAAATTATAGCCAAAGGTAAATTATTTTTAGTTGAAAATGCAGGCCTACTTAGAAAAAATAAAATTTCAAAGATAATCCCACTACTATCAGTAGTAGTCATTGCGCTTGTTAATAGTTTAGTCTTAGCGGGGTTTTATTTTATATTTTTAATTATACTAGGATCATTCAGCTTTGAAATTATAGCGGTTTATATTTTACAAATAGCCGTGATTACCCTGTTTGCTTTTAGTTTATCTGGGCTACTGGCACTTGCCCATGCCTATATTAGAGATGTAGGGCAATTTGTTGATGCCATTATGCAGTTATTATTTTGGGCAACCCCAATAGTCTATGCTCCACAAATTTTACCTACATGGGCCGCAAATTATATTTATCTCAACCCCGTTTACTGGGTTTCGCAATTAGGGCAACAGGTTATACTTGGCTGGCCAATTGCATGGAATTGGCTATTTTACGCACTCATCCTTTCCGTAACTTTATTTTTAATATTTTATATATTTTATTCTAAAAACATTCAAAAAATCATGGATGATCTATAAGCATGGCCTTGATCTCTGTTGAAAATGTATCCAAAGTTTTTAGCATATATCCACTACGTCGTCATAAGCTGCAAGCTTTGCTAGGCATAGATGCTAGTCGGCACTGCATTAATAAATGGGCACTTAAAGAAATATCTTTCTCTATAGAAGCAGGCGAATCTATTGCGATTGTTGGCCGCAATGGTTCTGGAAAAAGCACTTTGCTCAAGCTTATTTGCCAAACGCTTAGCCCAAGCGAAGGCCTTATTACAGTAAATGGCAGAATTGGTGCCTTATTAGAGCTTGGTATCGGCTTTCATGAGGAATTGAGTGGTAGAGAAAATGTTTATATCTCTGGCCAACTACTCGGTATGAGCCGGCATGAAATAGACCAGCACATTGATAGCATCATTGGCTTTTCAGAGCTTGCAGAATATATTGATATTCAATTAAAAAAATATTCAAGTGGAATGCAAATGCGTTTGGCATTTAGCGTAGCAACCGCCGTTAGGCCAGAAATACTGATTGTGGATGAAGCGCTTTCTGTAGGGGATGCTTATTTCCAGCATAAATGTTTTGATAAAATAAAAGCATTTCAGGCTCTTGGTACTTCGCTTTTATTTGTATCGCACGACCCACTCGCGGTCAAAACACTTTGTGATCGAGCTATTTTATTAGATAAGGGAAAGATGCTTGCCGACGATAGCCCAGCTGCCATTCTTGATTACTATAATGCACTAATTTCAAATAGCGAAAATAATAAAATATGTATCGATGAAGGGGTTAGATCAGGGACGGGTGAAGCCAAGCTTCTTGCTGTTGACGTATATAAAGACAATGAAAAAATTCAGGCAGTTCTTTCTGGCAGTAAAATACAAATACATGTAACTTATCAAGTAGTACAAAAAATACCAGATTTAACTATTGGATTTTTAATTAAAGATAGAGTGGGCAATGAAGTGTTTGGATCAAATACATTTTTAATGCAGAAAAAACCACCTCTTAAGCAAGGTGAGAAATTTCAAATAATTTTTGAACTTGCAGATTTTAGACTAGCTGCTGGCAGCTATAACTTGAGTATTGCATTACACTCCTCCTATCACCATTTAATTAAAAACTATGATTGGTGGGATCATGCCGCCACCATTACTGTCATTTCTGATGAAGTATTTGCGGGAGTAGTAAGGCTTGATGCGGCTTATTTAGATGGCAGCCCCATAGAGCTGAGTTTGCAAAGTTGCATTGAATCTGAAAACAATGAGTAAAAGGTATAGGCCCATGCATAATCTAGATGCAATCATTAATCGTGTTCAATCTTATGCACTTAGCCAAAATACACAGCCAACGCTATTGGCAGTTAACAAAATAGATAGCACTGAAAGATATCAATTGCCATGGTTGCCACAATCATTAAGAGAACTAATTGCAATTGGTAACCCACATTTATTTATATTTTTTTCATACCAAGTTATTTTAGGTAGAGCGCCAGATACAGAAGGCGCACGTAATTACCATGATTTAATATCATCAGGCAGACTCAGTTTACGTAAATTTGCATTACAAATGTTATGCAGCACTGAATCTAAACATCACGATCATTTATTAAAAACAAACCGGCTGGACCGCTATATTATTGCGCTTGAAAATAAAATACTAACCATATGGGGTGGCCGCCGTGGCGCAGGCCTAGTTGGTCGTATACACGATCAGCTCATTAAAATAAGCAGCATGAATACAGCCACGATTCAGCATAGTGCAATACTAGCCAAACAAAGCCACGATTTAGAAATCATCAATAAAAAAATAGCATATACCGTAAATCAGCAGCTAATTAATATAGAGAGCAATCTTACAGCTTCACTAAATAATGCAAATCAAGAATTAAACGATCAATACAATAAATTATTCGAGCAGAAAATACAAAATGCTCATGACGTAAGAGATTTTGTGCGCGGCAGCATTAAGCAGCAAACTGATGGTCTTAACAATATCATTGATAGTTTTTCTGAAACCCTAAATATAAGCCAAGAGAAGATCAAGCAAGAACTGGCACATAATTTATCTGCTATTAATAAATCACTTGTCGATACAGAGGAAAAAATGCTCTTTATCAGTAATGGTATGATTAATAATGGTAAAACAGCGCTCTATTTAAACGAACAAATTTTAAAAAAAAATGGCAGGGAATCCGCAACCTGCTACTTATGAAATACCCCTTCACGTAGAAGATATCGAGGTGGATGCCTACTACCTTGCATTTGAAGCAAAGTTTCGTGGCCCAGAAGATGAAATCACTGGAAAACTAGAAAAATATACGCCGTATGTAGAAGATATATTAAGGACCAGCCAACTCCCTTTATTAGATATAGGTATGGGCCGTGGCGAGTGGATTAAATTACTGAACACAAAAGGTTTAAAAGCCCAAGGTGTAGATCAAAGTGAAGAAATGATTCGCCATTGTCGTGAGCAAAATTTATCTGTAGTACATGCGGATGCACTAGATTATTTATCTAATCTAAAAGAGAAATCAATTGGTGCTATTAGCTCATTTCATGTTGTAGAGCATTTGCCATTTGAAATACTATTTCGGTTATTGAAAGAAGCCTATCGAGTATTAAGCCCTGGTGGTATCCTTATTTTAGAAACGCCTAATCCAGAAAATGTGTTAGTAGGCAGCCATACCTTCTATCATGATTTTAGCCATAAAAATCCAGTAACTCCAAATAGTCTACAGTTTTTAGCTGAATATCATGGATTTAAAGACTGCGAAATACTACGTTTAAATCCTTATCCAGAGTCAGCTAAAGTACCAGGTAATGATTTACTCACCGAGCGGGTAAATGGCCATCTATGTGGGCCACAAGATTATGCACTGATTGCTAAACGCGCTGGAAATAAGCAATGAACATCATGCTTGCCGCAAATATCACGCCTTTTTTGCACGGCGGAGCGGATTACCATATTCAAGGCACCGCAGATGCATTAATAAATGCAGGCTGTAAAGTAGAAACACTACGCCTCCCCTTTACTTTTCAGCCCGAGCAACCCATTCTTGATTTAATGCAATGGTGTAATAAATTAAATTTAAATCAACCCAATGGATATAGGGTTGATCGATTAATTAGCCTACAATTTCCATGCTATGGCATTGAGCACAATTGCCATACCGCTTGGATTATGCACCAGCACCGCGCCGTATATGAGCTTTACTCACCACAAAATAGCAACCCTCAGCTCGCCCAGCTTAAAGATGCCATTATAGAGTTTGATCAATATGCATTGAGCCACTGCACCCAGCGTTTTGCTAACTCTAAACGCGTTGCAGAGCGCCTTTATCAATACAATGATTTAAAAGCCCAGCCACTCTACCATCCCCCCCCGCTTATCAAGCATTTCATCGTGCAGAAGATTTAGGCTATATTTTTTGCCCCAGTAGAATAGAAGCTCTAAAGCGCCAAGATTTATTAATCAAAGCACTTGCACTGGCTCCTAAATCTTTACCTATTGTGATTGCAGGTGCTGGCGGACAATCGGAATCACTTAAACAATTAATTAATCAGCTAGGCTTATACGAAAGAGTGAGAATGCTAGGCGCAATTAGCGAAGCCGAGAAAATAGCCTATTACGCCCACTGTACCGCTGTATTCTTTGCTCCTTTCGATGAAGATTATGGCTATATCACCCATGAGGCCATGCTTTCCGGCAAGCCAGTAATTACCTGCACCGATTCTGGTGGGCCATTAGAGTTTATTGAGCACAGCCATACCGGCTGGATTATCCCCCCCAATCCTCAGTCCATAGCAGAGGTATTAAACTGGATTGCAGAGCACCCAAGTCAGACACTAGAAATGGGTAAAACCGCAAAAGCAGCATGGCCTAAATTAGGCATAAGCTGGAATAACGTAGTCAGCAAATTACTGGAGAGCTAATTGAAAGTCGCTATTGTTGCCCCAAGCGGAGTGCCCTTTGTGTGGGGCGGTGCTGAAAACATTTGGAAAGGCCTGTGGCTGACATTAAATCAGCAGGAAAACATTACGGCTGAGCTGATTAAATTACCCAGCCCGGAGCATGATTTTTGGGCCATTATTCAAAGCTATCAAAATTTTGCTGAACTCGATTTAAATCACTTTGATTTAGTCATTAGTACTAAATATCCAGCATGGATGATTGCCCATCCTCGGCATATTCTATTTATGCAACACACGCTGCGCGGCTTATACGATACTTATCCAACAAATTTAACAAAAAATATTAACCATTTGGCACAAAAATTACCTGCCCTATACCGCCAGCTAAGTATAAAAAAACCAAACAGAACCCATCTTATCGAATTCTTTGCAGAATTAAAACGCATTAAAGAATTACAAATCCTGAGCCCGCAAGATATTACTCTGCCCGGCCCGCTATTACGTGCAATTATTCATTTTCTTGATGCTGTCGCCTTAGCTCCTGGGCAAATTTTTCGCTATACAGCGATTGCCCATGAAGTTGCCAATCGCAAAGAATACTTTCCTGATGGTATTAAACCTGATGTGCTTTACCACCCAAGCTCGCTACCACAAGCTGGGGTTATAGCGGATACGCAAATTCCCCCGGCCATTTTTACCGCCAGCCGGCTCGATACACCTAAAAGAATTGATTTACTCATTAAAGCCTACTGTAAATCGGGGGTTAAAACGCCTTTAAGAATTGCAGGTACAGGCCCACAAGGTACTGAATTACAAAAACTAATCCCCCCAATGCTGCAATTACCCTGCTTGGGCATATATCCGAGCAGCAATTAGCGCAAGAATATGCCAATGCTATTTTTGTGCCTTTCATTCCCGAGCACGAAGACTTTGGCCTAATTAGTTATGAGGCCATGATTGCAGGAAAAGCTGTATTAAGCTGCACAGATAGCGGAGGCGCCACAGAATTAATCAGACATATGGAAAACGGCCTTATTATAGAACCAGATTGTGATGAAATCGCAAAAGCAATTAAACAACTTTGCGAAAACCCATCACTTAGCTATCAGCTTGGCCAACAAGCGCATAACGCGGTTAAAGATATAAACTGGCCAACATTAGCGAAAGAGCTTTTAAATGTAAACGTACCATATCAGCCCAAAATATTGGTACTCAATACCTATCCCATCTACCCCGTTATCAGCGGTGGGCAGGCACGGCTTTATCATTTGTATTCAGAGCTATCAATGCTTGGCTATTCGGTAGAGATACTTAACTTAGACTTTAATACCAGAATCATTAAAAGCAGAAACTTAAATGAGAACTTTATTGAAGTCTTAATACCGGTAGGCAATGAATTTAGAAAAAAACTAAGCGCAGAAGAAAAAAGATTAAATATATCCTGCGTTGATTGGCTAGCAGCCGCACATCCTGAGTTATTACCAGAATGGCAAACCGAGATTAAACGCCGTGCCCCATGGGCCAGCGTGGTTATCTGCAGCCATCCTTATGCATATCCGGCAATGATACAGGCTGGCGTTAAGCAATGGCTCTATGAAGCGCATAATGTAGAAGCCGACCTGAAGGCACAAATATATCAGCAGCACCCTAATGAAGCGCAAAAAATCAAAGAATTAGAATTCCAATGTGCCATGGGCGCGCTTCATATAATTTGCTGCAGCAATGAAGACAGCCAGCGTATGCAAGCCCTGTATCAAATCCCTGATCATCAATTCAGCGTAATTGCCAATGGCGCTGACACTCAAAATATTAAGTATTTAGACCAAGCAGGTCGCAAAGAAATACGCATGCAAATGGGGCTAGAATCCACAAATAATATATCCCTCTTTATGGGCAGCAATCACGGCCCCAATTTAGAAGCTGTAGAGAAAATATTGATCGCCGCAGCACAAGATATATCCCTGCAATATATTATTTTAGGCAGTGTAGCCGATGCATTTAAGCAACGTAAAATACCCAATAATGTGCGTTTTTTAGGCGTAGTCAGCCAAGCAGAAAAACAACTCTGGTTACAAATCACCTCCATCGGACTCAACCCAATGCTAAATGGTTCTGGATCTAATTTAAAACTCATTGAATATGCAGCGGCAGGGCTGCCAATTATTAGTACTGAGTTTGGGGTGAGGGGACGAGGTTTGAGACTGGGGTGCATTATATAAAGATAAAAAATATAACCGACACAATAAAGAACACACTAACGCTAACAGATATACAATTAGATAAAATAACAAGAAAAACTGCAGAATATATAAAAAATGAACTATCTTGGCAAAGTTTGGCAGAAAGATACCACAAAGAAATTAAAACTGGCATACATACGGTAAAAAGCAAAGAGGAAAGCATCTTGCCTTCCCCTTCTCTTCCAATATCAAGCTTGCTTTACTAACTATCTTTGTTAATTACCATCCATTGTGGAATTTTAAAATTAACAATCATTTTATACAGCAAAATATAACTGGCAATAAACAATAAAACAAAGCCTAATAAAATATACGGGCTCTCCCAAAATATAACTGCTGGAATAGCCGCAAAAGATGATAGAGCCCATAAATATGGCGCAGTTAAAGCATTACGCTGCACTTTATAACGCGCCACATCTTCACCTAATTGCAAACGCACTACTCGCCTATAAATAAGCGTGTGCAAATGGATGCCATCAGGCAAACCAGGAGAAACACCTTTTACAAATTTACGACGATAAATAGTAAATAGCGTTTCAAATACTGGGTAAATACAAAGCAAGAACGGAAACCAAATAGAAACACTAGGATGCCTTGCCATCAGCAATACGGATAATTCTGCCACCATAAAGCCAACAAAATACGCCCCACCATCACCTAAAAAGATTAACCCTCTGGGGTAATTCCAAAGTAAAAACCCAAAACAGGCACCAATCATGCCCATATTAGCAATTACCAAAAACCAATCACCTAAAGCAAATGAAACATAAGCCAGCCCAGAAAAAATCATAATTGCCACAACGGCAGATAAACCATTAAAACCATCAATAATATTAAAAGCATTTGCCACGCCCGCCACTGCAAACATGGTAAAAAGCAATGAAACAACAGTAAATTGCATAATTAGATCAATATAAGGCACATCTAAACGAACAATACCTGCACCCAATAAAAAGTATCCTAATAAAGCCGCCAGCATGGTTAAACCCAGCCGCATTAACACCCCTACTTTTTTAGTTAAATCCTCAATCAGCCCCCCTAAAAAAGCAGGCAAACTAGCCACAATCAACATAGCAAACTGCGGAAACCAATGAGTCTCTTTAATCGCCCCAGCCAATAAAACCGCGAGCATCCCCATCATGATAGAAAGCCCACCAATCCGCGGTACCGAATGAGAATGAAACTTCTGCACCCCACCTAAATCATGATCACCAGAGATATGGCTATGCAAGTGATCAAAACGGATCACGAGCATGGTGACGATGACGGAGGTTAGGAATGCTAATACAAGATAAAGCATGGATGTGCCCAAGTTAAGATTTACTACTTAAAGTATAAAGCCTTTTTATAGAATATTTTAATATTACCAGTTTTTTAGAAGATATCTAATTGCACTATTTATGTGCCACCAAAGATGATTTAACTTCTTCTTACTTGCTCTTTGTGCATCATGAACAACAGATGTATTGGGCTGAATTTTTACAGCCCAATTTTTTTTCTTCAATCTATAAGCAATATCTGCATCTTCCATATACATAAAATATTTTTCATCAAAACCATTCACTGATTTATATGCCTTTACTCGAAATGCAACAAACATACCGGCTACCCAGTCTACTTCGATAATATCATTACAAACATAGTCAGATTTTTTTATCCTAAATACTGTTCTACAGAACAATCTAAAAAAAGTCGGAAACCTTCTAACACTATCCTCTACGCCTCCGGATGAATTTAAAACCAATGGCGCTACTGCACCAACATGCTCTTGTTTAAAGACATCCAACAATATATTTTCATCATACTTTGGCAATCTGATATCCGGATTCACTATGATAAAAATATCACCCGTCGCAATTTCGAAAGCTGAGTTATGGTTCTCACCGAATCCTTTTATATTCAGTTTCTCTATTAAAATAATTGGTAAGTCATTAAATTTAGCTAAAAAATCTAAATCCTCGGCAATATTAATAGTAATTATTAACTCATGTAAATATTTAACTTCTCTAAAGTCTGCCAGTAAGGCCTCAATCAACTGTCCTTGACCATGGCTAACAATGGAGTAAGAAACTAAAAATTTACTACCATTCAAATTATTAAGCTCATTCATTTTTAAAAACCAATAAAATATTTGCAAAAAAACATCCGTTTAAATAAAAATATGCTCATGCCGATGAAGAAACAATTTCAGCAGCAATATCTTTACAAAAACCTTCAAATGAATAATTTTCGACATGAAAAACTTCATCACGACCTAAAGAACCTGTAGCACCTAAATTTAAAAAGGCTTTAGACAGAGCGATTTCAATTTTATTTAATGACTTATCTTCTACATAAATGATTCTATTTGACTGCGTAGCAGCCCAACGAGGAAAACCATCGGTGCAAGTTACAACCATCATACCCGCTGCAACAGCCTCTAACATTGGCAAAGATAGCCCTTCATAACTACTCGGAAGAAACAAAACTTGTCCACTACTCAATACTTCACTTACTACTTCGGGTTTTAAATCAGCCAAATAATTAATGCCATTAATACTTAATTTATTTCGGGAAAGATCACCGGCCGCAATAAAAACAAACTCATAAACAGTATGTTTGTTTTTATAAAGTTCAATTGCTAAATCCACCCCCTTATTAGCACCATCACGAGCGAAAATAATTATTTTTTTTGAAGCAATATTTCCTGGATTATTTTTATAGAAAAACCTCTTGGGGCCAAGGCTTACTACTGGTAAATAAACATCACCTCCACGATCGACAACTTGCTGAGCCAAATATTTATTTGTAGGCAATGTTAAAAAAAATTTGACCTCTTTGTAAAAAAAATATTGAACTATTTTGTTAAATGGGTAAGCAAGTAATAAGAACTCTTCGCCTTGAAATAAATTATACATTTTTTTGTTACGAATAAAATAAACCAAGGGATTAGCAACAAAAAATGAATGCGCTACTACAATAGTATTTGCATCTCTTAGAACATGAAGAGGCCAAAAAATCAACCAATAGACTTGTGCCACTCTCTCTAACCAGCGATGATTTTTACACCAAGCCCATGGATATGACTTATGATTTACCTTTAAGCCTGCTGATAAAATATTATGCATAATTTCTTGAACGACAAGCCCCCCCCGCTAAACTTTGAACCGAGGCTGATAATAGTAATCCCCACACCTATTTCCTTTTATCGTTTACTAGTCTCTGGAAAATCAACACAACATACACAAGATTTATTGGGAAACCATTCTCAAGAAAATTACCCATAAAATTACATATAAAAAAAATAGAAACAAAAACTAGCAATGTTAAATCATTATTCTTTGCTGCATAATGTGCAGGAATATAAAAATAAAACCAACAAATCAATAGCAATGTAAAAACACCACCAGAAACAAACGATGAAACAAAAAATGAATCAACTATTCTAACGGTAGACGAATCAACAGTAGATATTCCAGCACCAAAGTAGTCGTATCCATTTCCAATTATATAAGTGTGCAGAGAAATCGACTCTGCTGCAATTTTCCATAGCTCGAACCTTGCAAACAGCGAAGGAACAAACAAAGAAATATTTTCAAACATTAAAAATAAATAGCCCCCACCAAGCACTAACATTAATACATATACAATCACATACTTAAAAGAACGAGAAAAAACAAGAGGTAAAACCAACATTGCTGTAGTTGAGCCAGAAAAAAAAGCTGACAATAAAAAACCTGATAAAGACACCCAGTCTTCAAATTTCTTATTTTTAATTGAAAAAATAGCACTGGCAAACAAAATTGATAAACAACCCCACACGTTCGGATTGATACCAAAGCCTACCATCCTTGCAGATCCGCCTAGTGAATCAGTAATGTATGAAGACGGGTCAATGATATACCAAGCTATTGCAAGGAAATTAAGCCAACAAACAAATTTCAAATTTAAAGAAAAACCTTTCTTTACCATTCTATAAAGAAACGGAAGCATTAATATATATATAGCATTTTTAAATGCATAAATAAATGAGCTATCATTATATAAACAGCCCATAAAAACCAGCACTAGCAAAGAAAATTGAAAAAAAAGCACTCGCCGATTAAATAGCTCACTTGAGAAAAAACAACTACCAACAAATAGAGACAAAAAAACAACTTGACTAAATGTAGATAGAAATAAATATTTCTTTGCAAACAATGCGATAAGTAAAGGGACGAAAATTACAATTAAATAATAGTATTTTTTAAAAATAAACACACGTCCCCCGAATAACTGGAGTCAGTTATAAATTGCTCAAGTAAGCCTTGTTTTTTTAGAAAAAACATAACGCCCAAGAACTGTTAATAGCACCATAAAACGGTTCAAAGCAAAGTATGTAAAAGCGAGCATGCCAGAGCTAGAAAAATAGGACCAAACACCACCGCCTAATGATGCAGGAATATTCTTACCATATTTTAGCCGTAGATAATTACCTATCAGCCTAACCCTATACTTAGATAAAGTATCTTTTCCAGCCCCCGCTGCATAAGAAGCTGCCCAAATCACCTCAGGTAAAAATGAATCAGGAACGTTTTTTGGTAATTTTTTAAGGTCGTTAATATCGAAATGTTTTTGCTCAGATATCAAGCCAATATGAGACCTTTGGTTACTTAAATGGCTAGTAGAACTTTGCGATGTACCAGGTATAAACAACTGCTCCGTCAAGATTTTAATATTATCAAACCTTGACATCCTGCCCATTAAATATGCATCCGGAGACAAATAAACCGCCCTTTCTCCATTATTTTCCAGCCCTTGTATTAAACATTTTTTTCTAACTATACCAAAATACGCTTTAGGATGTGCCCATAAATCTGGAGCCATAATCCAAAAGGAAGACATCCTTGACCTAAAGAGGGAAGAAACTAGGAAGACTATACGGATCAATGACTTTCCAATAAAATTTGGAGAGATTAGAGTGTCCTCTGTAAATACACCAGTAAATTTAGTAGATGTACCACGCCAAAACTTTATATCAAAAATAGGAGCAGAAATTGCATCAAAATTCGTATCTTTTAGTTGCAATAATAATTTATCATAATTCTTCAGACAAATTTCATCATCATCACCAATGATAGTTAAAAACTCACCATTTGCTGAATCAATAGCCTTTGAAAAATTTGCTCCAACAGAAAGCTGCTCAGAATCATGGATATATCTAATTCCTCCACCAAATATACTGAGATCCTGAACTGGTAAGCTGCTATTATCGTAAATAATAATCTCTACCCCCTCACGACACAGGCAATTGTAGTGATTTATCATGGCCATAAGTAATTCTTGCCGATTTTTCGAGGGAACTATAATTGATAGCAATTTACTCACGTTAAACCTTAGCCCCCAACTGCTCTTGCACATATGTCAATGTTAGTAACAACTCTTTAATTTGATCTACACTTAGTCTTTCCGTATTGTGGGAAGTGTAGTCATCAATATGATTTGCCTCCGGCTGGCCTTCTATAATAAATTTATCGTAATTTAAATCTCTATTATCAGCAGGGATACGGTAATAACGCCCCATGTCATCAGCTCTTGCCATTTCTTCACGCGATACCAATGACTCGTAAAGCTTTTCACCGTGACGTGTACCCATAATGTTAACCGGAGCATCACTATTAAATAATTCTTTAATTGCAATACCTAAATCACCCACGGTACTAGCAGGTGCTTTTTGCACAAAAATATCACCTTGTTCACCATGAGCAAAGGCATGCATAACTAAATCAACAGAATCCTCAAGTGACATTAAGAATCGTGTCATATTAGGATCGGTAACAGTTAATGGGAGGCCCGCTTTAATTTTCTCAATAAATAAAGGTATAACCGATCCGCGAGAAGCCATTACATTTCCGTAACGGGTAGCACACATCACGGGCCCCCCTTCAGGAACTGTTCTTGATTTTGCAACAAGCACTTTTTCTGCCATTGCTTTAGAAATCCCCATCGCATTAATAGGGTAAACTGCTTTATCTGTACTCAGTAATACAACTCTCTTTACCCCGGCAGAAACAGCTGCACTTAGTACATTTTCTGTGCCAATCACATTGGTACGGACTGCTTCCATTGGGTAAAACTCGCAGGACGGCACCTGTTTTAAAGCTGCTGCATGAAATACATAATCAACACCTGTCATTGCTTGGCGTATGCTATTGTAATCACGAGTGTCACCAATATGAAATTTTACTTTCCTATTGCCTATTGCAATACGCATATCTTCTTGTTTTTTTTCATCGCGGCTAAAAACGATAATTTCACGCACATTGGTATTTAAAAATCGACTTAAAACGGTATTTCCAAAAGAACCGGTACCACCAGTGATCATTAACACTTTATCGTCAAACATATTCATTGCTCCATCAATAACATTTCACAGAAAATAACATATTGTAAGAAAAAAAATAGCCGGAAAGATAGCTACTTTTGCGGCAAAGATTGAATGCTCTTTTATTTCACGCACACAAACACTTCGTAACCACGATGATACCGTTGAACCTGAGTGGTATAAAGCATAACATATGCAAATAAGATCTAATCGCCCCAGTCTTGCACTTAGAAATACAAAGCCCACAAGAATTGTTGTTAGACATATTGATAGCTTGGCCTGAAAATGAAAGTCTTTTATTGAAGTAAGCATTACAAATGGAATATATCCTAAAGCACCAATCGCCAAGCCAGGCATTAATATTTTTATGTAATTTGCAACCTCCGATTTATGTGGGTAAATACCTAACCAATAAAACAGTAATTCTTCTCTAAAATATATTAAAAAGGCAGAAAAAATCAATGAAACCAGTACCAAAATCAATACAAAATACTTGATCAATTTAAAAGAATATATTTTATCCGCACCTGCATTAGCTAAAATAATTTTAGGTTGAAAATACTGGGTTATAGGGCCACCTAAAATTGCCAGTGGAGTCATACAAAATGTCATCGCAAAGAAATATGATGATACGGCTTCAGCAGTCATAAATTTTGAAATAATTATTTTATCTGACTGTAAAGCAACCGCACCTGCCACACCAAATAAAAATAACGGTTTTGCTGAATTAAAAACAGTCTTAATCTTTATTAAATTCTTATCAAAAAATGATCTTTGAACTGTCTTATGAAACAATTTATGCAAAATAACTAAATGTATGAAACCTAAAAGACAATGCACAATTAGAAATGTATCAATTGAAGCTTGTATGTAAACCATTGCCAGCCAGGCACATATTGCCTTAATCAAAACTGCTCCAGCTTGAATGCTACTAGCTGATTTATATTGCAAGGTCGAAACAAGAGATGTCGTGATAATGTTTTGCAAAACACTCAGCATAAAAAATAGAATAGCCAATCCACTTTGTGCAACACTATCAAATAGCAAGTAGTCAAAAAAATAATATAATCCACCGAATACTAAGGTGAATAAAAAATATATAAGAACCACAAAAATTAGTGCGCTAATATATGTACTTACACCCTCATTTTTGTATTGGTGTAAGGCTAAATCTCTACCTACAACTGTTGACATTCCAAAATCTAACATTAATAGCAAAGCTTGGAATGACAATATTACCGCTAAAACAGCAAACTGCTCTACACCTAAAAGGTGGCTATACAGCGGCAAAAAAACAACGCCTACCAACACGGCGCCAGCCTTACTAAAAAAAAGCATAACTAAGTTGAATAATTCTCTATTTTTAAAAGCAGAAATAACTTTGTTCATCCTTAAACTCATGCCAAGGCCAAGACAGCAGTTGCAATTTTTTGCATATCATCTGAATCCAGCCACCAACCACATGGCAAGGCAATTATATTTTTTTGTAATTCATTTGCATTCTTCAGCCCTTGTTCATGAGCATTTTTTGCAAAACAACTATATATATGGTTATTCTGATGTAATATTGACGCAAAAATGCCAAGTTCTTTTAGTCCTGCAAGCAATGCATCTCGGTTAGAGGAAACAATTAAGTAAACCCAATACGATGGAGTTGATCCATCAATTGGTTTAATTGGAACAATTTTTTTTGAACCAAAAAAATATTGATCTAGGTATTTGGCATTTCTTCTCGCTGCATCAACCCGGCGATGAACATCAGGCAACTGCATATAGCCTAGCGCTGAACATAAATTATTTAATGTACAAGCCCACCCGGCCTCTTTGACATCCTCCAGTGGGTTAATTTCACCATCAGTACGTCTAAATTGTGAACTGTTAATTCCAAATCTTCGTAACCGTTTTGCTTTAATTGCATCTTGCTCTAAACGACAAACCAATGCACCGCCTTCAGATGCATTTATTTGCCGATTAGGGTAAAACGAATAGACTGAAAAGTCCCCCCATGAGCCGACCTGCTTTCCATTGACTGTTGCTAATAAGGCGTTATCACAATCTTCAACAAGAATAATTTTATACTCTCTACATATAGCAGCAATTTCTTCAATTGGCGCAGGGTATCCAGCGACATGGTAGACAATCGCCGCTTTAGTTTTGGGCGTAATTGATGCTTTAAATGCCTTAACATCAATTAATACTGAATCTGGAAGTAAATCTACCCAAACTGGAGTCGCACCAAGTGTAGCTATTGGGGAGTTGGTAGCAAGACAAGAAAATGGGCTTGTAATGACTTCATCACCCACCCCCACCCCCGCAATATACAACGCCAAATGCATTGCGCTTGTCATGTCGACGGTTGTAACTACATTTTTTTTCCCTAATAATTCTCCAAGTCCAGCTTCAAATTTAGTTACATATTCTCCACTGGCAATTTTTCCGCTTCTTAACACATCGACTACAACGCGCTCCATTTCAGCGGAATTAACAACCCCAAATAATGGAAGATTCATCATGCCTAACCTCTTTGCAATGCATTTACAATTCTATCGCGATCTTCATCACTAACCCACCAACCACACGGTATATGAATCATATTCTGATAATACTTTTCTAATTCCGGCAACACACCAGCAAATGGTTTAAATATACTGTGATAATGATTTGGCCGATGTAATTTATTAGCTGCAACACCAATATTTGAAAGTAGCTTTTCTATATTACTGGAATCATCCGAAAATATCGTATATAGCCAATAACTTGGGCTAGCAACCTCATCAAAAAAAGGAACTGAGAGTCCTGGAATTTTGCTAATGTGTTCATCAAAATAGCGACCATTTGAAATATGACGACTAATCAGGCCATCAATAACATCCAGTTGAGCTAGGCCAATGGTTGCAGCAACATTATGCATATTATATTTATAACCCACGCTATTTATATCTACCTCGGTGCGTGGTATGCCTTTTTCTAACCCAAACCATCGAAACTTCTTGGCGGATCGCAGTAATGTTTCATCCTTAAATGTAAGAATGCCACCATCTACGGTCGTCATATGCTTGATTGCTTGCATGGAAAAAATAGCAAAGTCACCTATGCATCCAATACTTCGATTTGCATATCGAGCACCCAATGCGTGGGCGCAATCTTCAATTAAAGGAATATGGTGTTTCTTAGCAATTTCCGCAATTTCAGCCAAGCGAACTGGAATTCCAGCATAATGAACAACGACAATCGCTTTAGTTTTTTCTGTGATTTTACGTTCTATATCTTTAGGATCTAAATTACCAGAATTGACATCTACATCTGCAAAAACGGGTATTGCCCCCACCTGCAAAATAACCACATTTGTTGGCTCAGCAGTCATACTCGTTGTAATTACTTCATCATTCGCATTGACCCCGGCCAAAACCAATGCAGCATGTAACGCAGCAGTACCACTAGACATTGCTATAGCCCTATCCAGTCCAAAATGCTGCGCAAAACGACGCTCAAACTCATAAACAGCTTCGCCTTCTGCCAACATCCCACTATATAAAACGTTTTCCAGCATTGGCATCAGTTTTGAGCGGTCCGGCATACCGACTTTAATTAAGGGAAGCATAAACATTATTCCATTTATTGGATTGGATAAAAACGTGCTTTGTTACCGCTTAAAAATCTAATGAACTTCTCTTCTGTTTCAGTAAATTTCTTCTCGTATTTTTTATTTTCAATGCAAAATGCTACAGAAGATAAATTTTCTTCTCTGTCTTGAAAATTAAGCTCATATAAATAAATGATCAATTCACTTTCACCGTTAATTATAATTGAATGATCATTTACAACATGGTGAGTAAAATTGAACAAATTACAAAATTCATCAACCCACCCAAGCATCAATGAGAACTTTTCACTTAAGCTGATATTTTTATAAAAACTAACCCCCTCTCGAACTCTGGCAGGTATTCCAGCAACTACAGCATGGGCGGGGATCGACTTTGTAATATTTGAACCATTCATGCAAATCGCTCTTTCACCAATATCAATACCTGAACCAACAGTGCAGGACCCAACAAGCCAAACATCTCGACCAATTCGTGTAGATCGGCTAGAAAATAGTTTACAACCTTCAATCTGTTCACCGGCAGCAACGTGAGTCCAGATTTGTGAGTACATCCCTACTCTCACACCATCATCAATACTTAACCCACCCGTACCATCTAAAATTGAATTTTGACCAAACCAACAATGCCTCCCAATAGAAAGGCCTGCAGTTGATAGCAATAACGTATTTGCGTGAATTGTAGACCAATCACCAATTGTGACATTCCCATTTTCAATTATAATCTTTACACCATTACCGATCGTTACATAATCTCCAATTGATAATAATGATTCATTCTTAAAAATCACAACGGCATCTTCCCCAATATTGCAATTTTTCCCAATTTCTACACGCCCTTTGCCAACAACCTTAATCATATGGCACCCTTATTATTAATAATCATAAAACCCTTTACCCACTTTTTTACCTAACCTTTTTGCTCTCACCATTTTTTTTAAGTATGGATGAGGACGATATTTCTGATCACCCGTTTCACTATATAAAACTTCCATTATCGACAAAACAACATCATTGCCAATTAAATCTGATAGTGCCAATGGACCTATGGGATGATTTGCCCCAAATCTCATTGCATTATCAATGGAATCACGATCCGTAACATTTTCAGCCAAGATACAAACTGCTTCATTAATCATGGGAATTAGCATTCTATTGACAATAAAACCTGGCGAATCAGTTACAACAACAGGGCATTTCCCTATTGCCTCTGCATATTTTTTGACAGCGTTTTCTACACGATCACTGGTATGGTAACCTCGTATAACTTCAACGAGCTTCATTAATGGAGCGGGGTTGAAAAAATGCATCCCAATCAAGTTCTCTGGCTCAATCATTGCCTGAGACAAATCTGTAATTGAAATAGATGAAGTATTAGATGCAATAATATATTTTGAATTTTCAACTAAATTTAATTTATTGATTACACCAGCTTTAACTCCTAACGATTCTTCAGCCGCTTCATGAACGAAATCACAATGTATAAATTCATCAAAACATTTCACATTTACAATTTTATTCTTTGCAGCACTTGCCACTTCAGCGGATATCCTGCCTTTCTTTGCTAGTTTATCCAAATATCGAAAGATCTCTTCCATCCTTTCATTTAGATCGGCACCACGTGCAGAACGCCAATAAACAGTTTCCACCGCATTTGACATACTCAATAACTGCACCAAACTTGTACCCATTACGCCAGCACCAACAACACCAACAATATATTTTTCTGTACTCATAAGACCTCAAAAAATTTCTATAGACCAACTTTACTAAGTGTTAGTGCATATCAATAATAACTACCTTACTAAAACACTACTTTTAAATCTTATTCGTTGAAAGGTTAACTATTTATTAATCAAATATGGATGCCTCTAAAAACGGGGACGCAAATTCATCTTTTTTAGACAGAACTGCTGTCATACAATCTGGCCATTCAATTCCTAAATTTAGGTCATCCCATCGTATAGATTGCTCAAGGTTCTGGTACCAATAATCTGTAGTTTTATATAAAAACTCTGCCACCTCTGACACCACGACAAAACCATGCGCAAAGCCTTCTGGTATCCATAGCTGACGCTTGTTTTCGGCACTCAGTGTAACGCCCACCCATTGCCCAAAAGTAGGTGACGATTTGCGGATATCTACGGCAACATCAAAGACTTCCCCCAAAGTACAGCGCACTAATTTGCCTTGGGGATGCGGTGGCAATTGATAATGCAAACCACGCAATACCCCTTTTACTGAGCGGGAATGGTTGTCTTGTACAAACTCAACTTTCTGGCCAATTGCGGCTTCAAATTTGGCGTGGTTAAAGCTTTCGTAAAAGAAACCGCGCTCGTCTCCAAAGACTTGCGGCTCGATAATTTTTACATCGCTAATTGCGGTATCAATGATTTTCATATTGTACTTTTCACACCAAAGATGGGCTTAGCCCATTCTTCGGGTTTTATTCCTATGTAAGAATGATTTTCTTTATCGACAAAAAACGCTCAACACAAGTGGTTGGCTAGTAAACCACGCTTACCACAAAAAATCATCAGAATGTTTTGTCTTTTAGCATGTTCAATAAATACTGCCCATAGGCATTTTTCTTTAAAGGTTGGGCTAGTTTTTCTATTTGTGCAGCATCAATCCAGCCTGAGCGGTAGGCGATTTCTTCGGGGCAGCATACTTTTAGACCTTGGCGCGATTCGATGGTTTGGATGAATTGGCTGGCTTCTAGCAAGGACTCATGGGTGCCGGTATCTAGCCAAGCATAGCCTCGGCCCATAGTTTGTACGTCTAGCTCGCCCATGGCTAAGTAGGCAGCGTTTACATCGGTGATTTCTAGTTCTCCACGAGGGGACGGTTTAATCGCCTTGGCAATTTCTATTACGCGATTGTCGTAGAAATAAAGGCCCGTTACGGCGTAGTTTGATTTCGGTTTGAGTGGTTTTTCTTCTAGGCTAACGGCTTTGCCTTGCTCATCAAACTCCACTACACCGTAGCGCTCAGGGTCGGTAACGCGGTAGGCAAATACGCTGGCACCGCTGGTTTTGGCCGATGCGTCTTGTAATAATCCAGCAAAATCGTGGCCGTAGTAGATGTTGTCACCCAACACCAAAGCGCAATTGTCTTTGCCAATAAATTCTTCCCCAATAATAAAGGCTTGGGCAAGGCCGTCTGGGCTGGCTTGTACTGCATATTGCAGCTGAATACCCCACTGGCTACCATCGCCCAATAATTGCTCAAAGCGCGGGGTGTCTTGCGGGGTGGAGATAATCAGGATTTCTTTGATGCCCGCCAGCAGCAAGGTACAAAGCGGGTAGTAAATCATCGGCTTATCATAAATAGGTAGCAGCTGCTTACTCACGGCTAAGGTGGCCGGATAAAGACGAGTGCCACTGCCACCGGCTAAGATAATGCCTTTGCGAGTTGATGTGCTTGTATTAGAAGTTGTCATATTTTTCTCGTTTACGGTTATCTGGCGGGTTTCTCCCGCCCTACAAATTCATTATGCTTGCTTTAACCAAGCGATCGTCTTGCCACTTGCTCGCTCATAGAGTGTTTCTGGCGATACATCAAAGCCACAATGCCATACCAAGGTCGGCCATTCATCCAAGTAAAATTGAGCAAATAAGGTTTGATCTCTTAGCGGCCAAGCAATTGGATAGCGCTGGATTAAATCACTTAAATCTACAATTCCGCGCTCGTCATTATTAAATTCCAATGCAATACGATAGCCATCCAGATATTGAGCAGATCGAACATGGATCATTTTCATCCTTTAATGCCACGCACCTCATCAGGATTACATTGAAATGGGGTATTTAAAAAATCCAGCATAAATTGATAGGCATTCGTTTCAAGCAAACGATAAATCACCCTGCTGTCTAAATTCAAATAATCATGCACAATTCTATTTCTCAGTCCTACTGCCCTTTGCCAAGCTTGTAACTCTTCACTCGTTTGCAAGCGCAATTGATGCAGCAAGGCAAAACAATCATATGCGCTCACTGGCGCAACTTGTCCCTGTGCTTTTAGCAAATGTTTTGCCTTGCCAATTGCGCTTTCTGTAATCACCTGTAGCGCATGAGCGACTCCAGAAAACTCCAATGCGCTGAGGCTATGATTTTGCTGCAAGCGCTGCTTTGCTTCCTGCAAAATTAAAGCTTGCCTTGCCGCATGGGCAGCGGTTTCAGCTTGATAGGTATTAAACTTCATGCTCTTTTTCCCACTGAAACATTTCCAGCTCGCGCCATGTTTTCGTTAAAAAACGACTCCAAACCAGCGTGTTATCTCCCTTTAGTAGCACGCCGTAATTCGCTATTTGCTCACGCATAGCAAGGCCTGCTTGGGCAATATCAATTAAATCCAGCTGATCTGGATGCAGGCCCGTGGCTTGTGCCAACTGCACTTGCAAATCACCAAGCTGCTGGTAACGCTCCAGCGGGTCAATGCCATATTCAAATGCAATGCCAATATCCCAATCACTCTCCGCATGGGCGCTGCCATTGGCACGGCTGCCCACTAAAACAGCAAAGCTGACTTTAGTGGCCTGCTCCAGTGCTGTTTGCAAGCGCTGCAATGACATTAGTTTTTGCTCAGCAAGGTCATCACTTGCGTCACACCGTCTTGCCAATCTGGCAGACAAAGGCCAAAGGCGGCTTGTAGCTTTTCTGTGCTTAGCTGTGAATTTGCTGGCCTTGGTGCGGGTAAGGGGTAAGCGCTGGTTGGGATGGGGAGAATTTGTGTAGCTTTAACTTGAACGTCAGCCGCTTTTGCTCGCTCAACCACGCTCTCTGCATAGCCATGCCACGTTGTACTTCCAGCGGCAACTAGATGATAAGTACCATATAAGACAGGGAGTGGGGAGTCGGGAGTTAGGGATTGCTCCGAGGCTAAAATTTGCTGAATCGCATGAGCGGTCACATCGGCCAATAAGCTTGCCGCAGTCGGCGCGCCGTGTTGGTCGGCGATGATTTTTAGCTCCTCCCGCTCACCCGCCAAGCGCAAGATGGTTTTCAGGAAGTTGCCGCCGTGCGCGCCAAACACCCAGCTGGTTCTAAATATCAGATGCCGTGGATTGGCGGCGGCAATCGCCAGCTCTCCGGCTAACTTAGTCTTTCCATACACAGACTGCGGGTTAGGCGTGTCAGTCTCGCTATACCAGCCGTCTTTTGTGCCATCAAACACATAATCGGTGGAGTAATGCACCAGCAAAGCGCCAATCTTAGCCGCTTCCTCTGCAAAAACTTGTGGGGCAATCGTGTTAATTGCGCACGCTAGCTCTGGCTCGCTTTCGGCCTTATCCACTGCCGTATGCGCAGCAGGGTTCACAATCACATGTGGCTGTGTTCTGGCGACCAGTGCTCGTATCGCTGCTGGATCACTTAAATCACAACCATCCCGATCAACCGCAATCACCGTACCCAGCACGGCTAGGCTGCGCTGCAGCTCAAAACCGAGTTGGCCGTTTTTGCCGGTCAATAGAATACGAATAGTTTGCTTCATTTTGACCTACTCTTCACTGGGATCTACTTTTCACTGGCTAAAGCAGCTTGCAAGCTAGCTTCTAATTGATTAAATGCACCAATATAAGCGCCTACTTTGCCTAATAAAGCAGACACCTCTCGCTCGTCATAAACATGGCTGGATAAATTACGCATTTCTATCATGTCTAGCCAAAGAGCCTCATCCTGAAGTAAGCCTTGAGCAAAAGCGTCTTTAAAAATAGCGCGGGGATTTTTGCTATCAATTCCCACAAAATCTAAATAGCGCTTTAATGCTTTCCAAGACATTTCAAAAGTAAACTCGAAACGCTGCACGTTAATATCCAAGACCACATCGCCAAAACCTTCTTGGCGTAAGGCAATCGCTTCTTCTTGCACCAAGCGTAAACGTCGCAACGCTCTGGAGAAATACAATAAGCCGTCTTCTGCACGCAATTGCTTGCTGGCACTGAATAACACCCGCCCAGTCTCTTTCACCCTTTGAGAAAAACGCGGCTCAGCATGGGCAATATTAGCGACGTCAATTTTGATTAAGGTTGGCAACAAATCCACTTCTGCACGAATTATGGCCATGCTTTCAGAACTGGCATTTGCATCATCAAAGGCAAAATCATAATCACTGGTCTCCTTGGCTTCACCATCCACGCGTGAGCCAAACAACCAGATTCTGCTTGGATTTAAATGGCGCAAAATAATGCCCACTACCGCATCAATCAGTTTCTTATCCAAAACCGGCGTCACTTCTGCCATTTTTTTAAGCCCCGTATTGCTGATCAATCCAGTCCTGATAATGACCACTACTTACATTCTGCACCCAATCCTGGTGAGTCAGATACCAATCTACCGTTTTAGCAATACCTGTTTCAAAGGTTTCCGCAGGTTTCCAGCCTAGCTCTCGCTCTAGCTTACTCGCATCAATGGCGTAGCGCTTATCGTGGCCGGGGCGATCTGTTACATAGGTGACTTGCTCAGCGTAAGCCTTGCCATCACTTCTCGGCTGTCGCTCGTCAAGAATCTGGCAGATGGTGTGGACTACATCTAAATTCGGCTTTTCATTCCAGCCGCCTACATTATAAGTTTCACCCACTACGCCCGCTTCCAACACGCGGCGAATGGCGCTGCAATGATCTTTTACATACAGCCAGTCGCGAATCTGCTGGCCATCGCCATAAATCGGCAAGGCTTTACCAGCAAGGGCATTCAGAATCACCAGCGGGATCAACTTTTCAGGGAAATGATAAGGGCCGTAATTATTGGAGCAATTGGTGGTTAATACCGGCAGTCCATAGGTATGGTGCCACGCTCGAACCAAATGATCGGATGCGGCTTTAGATGCGGAATACGGGCTGTTTGGCTCGTAAGCCTTGGTTTCGGTAAAGGCAGGGTCATCAACCGCTAAAGAGCCATAAACTTCATCGGTAGACACATGCAAAAAGCGAAAAGCAGTTTTATTATCCGCAGCTAAATCTGTCCAATAGCCGCGCACGGCTTCTAGCAAATTAAATGTGCCCACTACATTGGTCTGAATAAACTCGCCCGGGCCGCTAATGGATCGATCCACATGCGATTCAGCGGCAAAATTAATCACAGCACGGGGCTGATATTTGGCCAGTAATTCGCTGATTACGGCTTTATCGCCAATATCTGCGCGCACAAAAATATGCCGTGCATCGTTTTTTAATGAGGCTAAGGTATCTAGATTGCCAGCATAAGTGAGCTTATCTACATTAATAAGCGGCTCATCAGACTGGGCCAGCCAATCCAATACAAAATTACCACCAATAAAACCTGCACCACCCGTGACTAAAATCATGCTACGCCCTTCCATGTGTTCTTTAATAAATCCAGACGCTGTTTTTGCTCTGGATTTGTACCCATTTTATTCATTGCTTCTAGGATAAAGCTCGCCAAAATAGCCAAAAAGAAGCCCGCAAATAAGGCCAGTAAAATTAAAATGGCACGTTTAGGTTTGGCTTTTCTTTCTGGGGCAATGGCGCTATCTAATACCTGAATATTTGCACCATCTTTGGCTTCATCTAATTTAGCAATTTCATATTGCTTAGACATCAACTCAAATAGTGTTTCTTGGTATTTCACATCACGCATTTTGCGAATGTAATCCAAACCAATTCCTGGCGCTTTGCTCTTAGCGATGAGCACATCTTCATTCTCATCCCCGCCCTTGCTCATATCTACCAGCTGGGTTTGCAGGCTATCAAGCTCCGCCTTGGCTCTTTGTAATTCAGGATTATTCTCAGTAGCAAAATTACGCATGGCATTCAGCTGCACTTGCTTGGCCGATACTCTGGCACGTAAAGCAGCAACTGCTTCTATCGCCACTTTGCCCTGCTCATTGAGCTGCAACACACCGGTTTTTTCCTGTAACTGCCTTAAGGCAACTTCTGCGTCGGCCAGCTCTTTTTTAGCCGTAACAATCTGCCCTTCAAAAAACTGACGGCGCTGCGCTGCTTCAGTCACAGCCAACACCTTACTTAAATTACGTAGCTCTTCTACATAGGCATTAGCAATGGCAGCCGCCAGTTTTGGGTCTTTATCCTCTACCGTAATCGAAATCAAACCATCTTTACCGCTAGCAATCTTGCTGCTGCCCTCAAGGGCAAGCAAGGTTTCACCCGCTGTTTCAGTTTCGTATACCGATTGCAACTTAAAACGCTCGACCAGTTTTTCTTCCAAACGGCGGCTTTGCATCATGGCGATATAAATATCATTCGGGCTTTTCATCCCCAACGCCGCACCTGCGCCCCCCGCCAATCCACCCAATGATGCCAACATCGCCGATGCAGAAGACTGCTGTTGTTGTGGTGGCAAAATAGTTGTTTTGGCTTCAAAAATAGGCGTGGCGACTAAGCCATACACTAAAGCTAAAATGCCAAACACAATAGGCAGGCCAAAAATTAATTTTTTATGCTTGGCCAGTACGATTAATAAATCAATCAGGCTGATTTCATCGTCCTGATCGTTTTCTTGGGTAATTACTTTGTTTTCCATGGGCTCTAATCGTTATTGTTGTTTTCGTAGGACGGGTGCAAGCCGCGAACAAAGCTGAAAAATACGCTGGGTTCACCCGCCCTACAATGATTCAATCTTTGTCATTGTGCCGTAGCACGACAAATGGCTAAGTAGATAAAAGGGGGATTCCCTCCGTCCTAGCCGTCTATAAATCACCTAATACTTTAATCCCCGCCAAGCCAGTACCAAAGTTAGCCAAGATTTGCGTCCAATCCAGCGCATTCTTCACAAAACCAGTACGGTCAAACTTCTCTGGCACCACAATTACATCACCCGGCAGGGACTCTACGCTTTTGAATGAGCGCGAAAGTAAGCCAAACTGCTTGGCACTCACCACCGAGCCATCTGCACGCACCACAAAAATGCTGTCGCTATCCGCACTTTCGGTCGGTCCGCCTGCCAGCGCAAGGTAATCTCCCACACTGCGGTTTTTGCTAAAGATAAAGGCATTATTGCGGCTAAATACCGAACCCATCACCGCCACAGTGCTCGATCTCGAAGGGATAAAGACCCGATCACCATCTTCCAACGCTACTTCAGGAATATCTGCAACCTTGCCGCTTTCTGGGTTTAAGCCCAGCACCACGCGACCATCGGCCTTAGTGGTACGGATTTTCTGCGCGAGGAGTTTTTGCTGATCAGCCTGAATCGTTGCTGCTTTTACGCCACCTTCATTCAAAGCATTTTGCGCCTGCTGCCCTGCCGATGTTTGCGCATTACGCTCCACATAATCGGCCAAGCGCTCGAGCTCATCCTGTTGCTTCTTACGCACTTCATCACGCGAGAACTCTGCACCATAAAGATAAGCACTGGACGTTAAGCCACCGATGCGATCGATCAAGGTCGCCAGCGTTTCGCCTTCGCTCACCTGATAAATACCTGGCGTACCGACTTCACCTTCGATATGCACAAAGCGGTTTTTTTGCTGGGTAGAGACGCGGATATCGGTCTTAGAAAAAACATGAATCACATCCCCCTTCGCCAGCAGCTTATCCTGTGACGCATCACGTTTTAATACCACCGCCCCCAGATTAAACGGCACCAGTGTTGTTGTGCTATCCAGCTCATTCGTGCGCTCGATCGCAGCGTAATTCCAGTTAATTTCCTGTTGGTTGCCGCGTAAAGCGCCTAAAAGTGTGCGGTCTACTTTACGCTTGGGCAGTGTTTGTTGCTGGTTAAAAGTATTCTGAGGATTCAGCATTTGCATGCTTTGCTGCTGTTTTTGAAGCTCTTGCTGGTCTTCTTCTTCCTGAATATCTTTGCTGCTGGCGGTTTTATCCTGATATTTATTTTCCCAGAAGCGCGGCGCGATCAGCATGTCTTTGCTGGTGATTAAATCGCTCACCTTCATACCCTCAAACCACGGCATACGCACCGACTGCGCCACATTGCCACGCAGAGAAACCATATCGTCAATTTTTTGGCTGAGCGCATAGAGCTGCACCACATCGCCACCGCGCACGACAAAACCAGCAGCTTTAGCTAACTCAACGGATTCTACTTTGCGTGATTTTTGCGCAACCACACGCTCGATCGAGACCTTGCCATCTAGCGCAAAATTACCTGCACCACCGGCCCAAGAGATCAAATCTTGTAGATTCTCGCCTGCCTTCACTTCATAAATGGCCGGTACTTTTACGCTACCGGAAATCGCGGCCTGTCCGCCCACGGGCGGCACATACACCACATCGCCACCTTGCAACATCAAATCGTGGCTCTTATCGCCTTTCAGCAGCAAATCATATAAATCGAACTCATTCACCACTTTGCCAGCGCGCTTCACCTGAATCTTACGTAAAGATCCATTGGCGGATGGCCCGCCCGCAGCAAACAGCGCATTCACCACCGTAGACAGCGATCCAAGGCTATAGCTGCCCGGGTTTTGTGCAAAACCCACCACAAAAACTTGCACACTTTTAAGCTGGCCCATCGTAACGGCCAGATCAAAATTACGATAAACCTTGCCCACTTCGCGGCTTAAATGCTGCTTAAGCGCGCCAAACGGAATGCCAACCACGCTGACATTGCCAACACGCGGAATAAACACCGCGCCAGAGCGATCTACTTTAAGCTGTAAATCAGCATCGAGCTGCCCCCAAAGGCGAACTGAAAAATTATCACCTACACCAATCAAGTAATCTGCTGAAACTGGTGCGGCTTCAAAAGGCGAATAGCTAGCTTGCTGCATCTGAAAGATTTGCTGGCCAAAAATCGGTAGCGGCAGATTGGCACTGCTACAGAGGTATTTCTGGAAATCATTCAACGGCAGCGATGGTGCCTTGTATTTACTATTTTTATCCAAAGTGAACTTGCCGCTCACATCATCACAGCTCACCGGTGCCATTGGCATTTGCGGGGTAAAATTTCTGCTCTGCGGGTTTTGCTGATTTTGCTGCCCCTGCTGATTCTGCTGATTCTGCGGCACACCCTGCTGTGGATAGCCCAAGGTAGCACCTTGGCTTGGCAACGCACTTTGATTCATTAATGCAGACGGATCATCCGGCATTGTTTGGCAATCGCCAGAGCCTGATAAACACGTCGCAGACCACGCAGGACCCGCTAAAAGCAGCGAAAGTGAAATAACAGCGGAGCTTCTGGATAAATTCATGGTTAGTAATGTCTTATGAAAGGCAAGGGGTGCGGACAAACAAGCGGGGAGACTATAACAACTCAACGTACTCTATGGAAGCCATTGAGACTTAAAAACAATTCATATGGCATATATAAATTGCTTTTGCGACTTCATTTTCATTTCAAGTAAACCTTATTAATATCTTGCCATGGTCAAATCCACCTCTTCAGCCCAACGCGCAATCCCTCCATTCAAATTAATGACATTAGCAAAACCTTGGCGTTCCAAAAAAGAAGCAACTTGATAACTACGCATTCCATGATGACAAATCACTACAATCGTCGCTTCATCATCCAGCTCGTTAAAGCGGCTAGGAATAGTATTCATTGAAACTAATTGGCTGCCATCAATATGACAAATCTCATACTCAGTGGCTTCACGCACATCCAATAACAATGGGTTTGGCCGCGAGGTATCGCTTAGCCATTGAGATAACTCAAGCGGGTTAATCTGTTGCATATAAGCCCCTGATATAAATAACGCGGCCAATTAGACCGCACTATTTTCAATTTATTAAAATGCAAATGTTGTTTTTTCTACAGCATTTTTTAAGCGTGGCAAATTGTATTCAAATAATTTATTTTCAGCAAAACTACCCTGATCCACACAGGTAAACAGCGTTGCCGACATAATTGGTAATTCACCCACAACAGCAATCAAACGCCCGCCCACCGCCAGCTGATCTTTTAGGCTAGCAGGAACCTCGGCTAAAGACCCCGTGACAATAATTGCATTAAATGGGCCTTGCTTTTGTGCCGCTGCCAGAGCATCGCCTTGGCTTACAGTGGCATTTTTAATCCCCGCCGCCGCCAAATTGGCGCGGGCGGTTTCTACTAGCGCCGCATCAATTTCTACGCCATACACATGCGCCACTAAGCCCGCTGCCAGCGCCATCA
Organism: Iodobacter fluviatilis; assembly: GCF_004194535.1. NCBI lineage: Bacteria > Pseudomonadati > Pseudomonadota > Betaproteobacteria > Neisseriales > Chitinibacteraceae > Iodobacter > Iodobacter fluviatilis. The sequence continues at coordinate 1,358,099 of NZ_CP025781.1, forward strand.
AATAACCCGTGCCTGCGCCCACCACCAACACCTTATCGCTTACTTGCGGATCGATATCTTGCAGCAGCTTGGCTTCCATCTTAGGGGCCAGCATTTGTGCGCCATTTGCCAGCGGCAGCTCGATATCTACAAAGGCCAGCTCTTTTTTGTCGAGCGGCACAAAGTCTTCGCGCTTCACCGCCAATACACGGTTGAGCACCTTTTGATCCAGCACATCCCAAGGGCGAATTTGCTGCTCTACTAATAAATAACGTGCGTTTTCCCAATCCATTTTTATCACCTCAAAGCGAGCTGGGATCAAACCCAGCGTTTGAAAATTTTTGCAATTATCCCACAGACCAAGCCCAGTGTGGTTATAGAGCCTAAGATCACGAGCGGATAAGAACAAAGATAAGTAAATAACAGCGTCATTCCCGCATGCCTTTGGCGGAAATCCAGCGGGATGACTGGATCCCCGATAAAAACGCTCGAGGATGACGACTTCCCCACCCCCCCCACTCCCACTCCCACTCCCACTCACACTCACACTCACACTCCCCACTCCCCACTAACCTTGATACAAATCAGCAGCGCCCTATCTTAAATTTGCTGTTTGCTGGTTTTTTATATACCTTCTCTGCTTTATCGCTAGGGGTTCTGTGCCAGATTTAGGCGCGGATGAGAAATACCCTCTGAACCTGATTCGGTTAATACCGGCGTAGGGAAGCGAGCGGTTGCCCTCATTCCGCTCAACCCGCGCCTTTGTGGAGTAGAGCATGAACGCAAAAGCACAGTTTTTAGCCTCAACCGCCGTCGTCGACGACGCAGCCATCCAGCCACTCCCCAATTCACGCAAAATTTACGTCACCGGCTCACGCAGCGACATCCGTGTGCCTATGCGTGAAATCAGCCAGGCCGACACCCCGCTACAAATGAGTATCAGCGGCGCAACAGAAAAAAACCCACCTATCTTTGTTTATGATTGCTCCGGCCCTTACTCTGATCCAGATACAAAGGTAGACGTGCGCAAAGGGCTTGAAGCCATTCGTAGCACATGGATTAGCGAACGCAATGATACTGAGCGACTTAGCCAGCTCACCAGCGAATATGGCCGCATGCGCGAGGCCGATCCCAAGCTAGATGAATTACGCTTTGAATTAAAACGTCAGCCCCGCGTTGCCAAAGATGGCGCAAACGTCAGCCAAATGCATTACGCCCGTAAAGGCATCATCACGCCAGAAATGGAATACGTGGCGATTCGTGAAAACATGAATCGTGCGGCCTATTTGCAAAGCCTGCGTGACAGCAGCCCAACCGGCGAAAAAATGCTGGCGATGATGAATCGTCAGCATAAGGGGCAAAACTACGGCGCAGTGATGCCGGATGAAATCACCCCAGAATTTGTACGCAGCGAAATCGCCTGTGGCCGCGCCATTATCCCCAATAACATCAACCACCCAGAATCAGAGCCGATGATTATTGGCCGTAATTTCTTGGTCAAGATTAACGGCAATATCGGCAACTCTGCCGTCAGCTCCAGCATTAGTGAAGAAGTAGAAAAAATGACTTGGGGTATTCGCTGGGGTGCAGACACCATTATGGATCTATCCACAGGCAAAAATATCCACGAAACGCGTGAGTGGATTCTACGTAATAGCCCCGTGCCGATCGGCACTGTTCCTATCTACCAAGCGCTCGAAAAAGTAAATGGCAAGGCCGAAGATCTGACTTGGGAAATTTTTAAAGACACGCTGATCGAGCAAGCCGAGCAAGGCGTGGATTATTTCACCATCCACGCGGGTGTCTTACTGCGCTACGTGCCAATGACCGCAGGCCGTATGACTGGCATTGTTAGCCGTGGTGGCTCGATTATGGCGAAATGGTGTTTGGCTCATCATCAAGAAAGCTTTCTTTACACCCATTTTGCAGACATCTGCGAAATCATGAAAAAATACGACGTGGCCTTCAGTTTGGGCGATGGCCTGCGTCCTGGCTCGATTTGGGATGCCAACGATGAAGCGCAGCTAGGCGAGCTAAAAACACTGGGTGAGCTGACGCAAATCGCTTGGCAGCACGATGTACAAGTGATGATCGAAGGCCCTGGCCATGTGCCGATGCAATTGATTAAAGAAAACATGGATTTAGAACTAGATTGGTGCCATGAAGCGCCCTTCTACACCCTAGGGCCGCTGACTACCGATATCGCCCCCGGCTACGATCACATCACCTCCGCCATTGGCGCGGCGCAAATTGGCTGGTACGGCTGCGCCATGCTTTGCTATGTCACGCCGAAAGAGCATTTGGGCCTGCCCAATAAAGATGATGTGAAAGAAGGCATCATTACTTACAAGCTGGCAGCACACGCTGCGGATCTTGCCAAGGGCCACCCCGGCGCGCAGATTCGCGACAACGCGCTATCCAAGGCGCGCTTTGAATTCCGCTGGGAAGACCAGTTTAATCTGGGCCTAGATCCGGATCGCGCACGCGCTTACCACGATGAGACCATGCCAAAAGACAGCGGCAAAGTGGCGCACTTTTGCTCGATGTGCGGCCCGCATTTCTGCTCAATGAAAATCACCCAAGACGTGCGTGAATTTGCAGCCAAGCAAGGGATTGCCGAAGCGGACGCCAATCAGATCGGCATGCAAACCAAATCGATTGAATTTATCAAAAAAGGCGCAGAGGTTTACCACAAGGCTTAATTAAAAGAGCTTAGGGAGTGGGGAGCAGGGGAGTGGGGAGTCGGAAAATCAAACCCGCCACGCCCCTACTCCCCACTATCGACTATCGACTCCCCGCCTCACCCCAAAAAAACATGCTAGTCTCGCCTGCCTTACTCCTTGCCCACAAATCCCATGCAACTCCCTTACTTTCTACTCGCCCTTATCATTGGCCTCATTGTTCCGCTGCAATCGGCCGTCAACAATCAATTAAAAGGCATCATTGGTGGCAGCACGCTGCTGGCGGCGCTTTTGTCTTTTTCTATAGGCACACTCACGTTGGCGCTATGCGCTATTTTAAGCGGGCAAAAGTGGGCAGGATTAAGCCAACTAGGCCAAGTTTCTTGGTGGCAGCTTACCGGAGGCTTAATGGGTGCATTGTTTGTCTTTGGCACCACCTTGCTTGCGCCTCGAATTGGCGTGGCGGCGATGGTTTCCTTAATTGTGGCGGGGCAAATTATCGCCTCCTTACTTTTTGATCGCTTCGGCATTTTAGGCCTGCCTATGCGCGAAATTGGCAGCCTGCGCATCTTAGGTGCAGTGTTTATTGCTGTTGGAGTGCTCTTAGTTAATTTTGGCCCTCTACTCGCAAAACGTTAATCCATCAAAACAAAATAATCTGATAACAACAGTACCGCCTTAGCTTTTAAACCATGTAAACATGGCATAGGCTAGAATGACTTTTCTGCCTCGTGATCGAGATCCAATATGGATGACAATCAATTTCCAGTTACCACACCCGTCAAGTCAGATTCTAATACCATTGCGGCGCTAACTTGGGTAGGGGGAATTTTCTTTGGTTTTATCCCTTCACTCATCGTTTTTTTACTTAAAAAAGACGATCCTTTTGTATTAGAGCATGCAAAAGAGGCGCTTAATTGGTCGATTACGGTGATGATAGGCTATGCCATTAGTGCAGTATTAACCGTTATTTTAGTGGGCTTTTTAGGCATATTTTTACTTGGGCTGGCCAATGTGGTGTTTTGCATTATTGCCGCCATCACGGCCAGTAAAGGCGAAGCCTACCGCCTGCCTTATGTACTTCGCTTAATCAAATAAGCGCTTAAAGCAAAAAGGCCAGTGCATTTTCAAGCGCTGGCCTTTTTATTAAGTGTAAGTGGGTAATCTATCCATTCCACCTAATTATGATGCGAAAAAATCTTTTACTTTATCCATAAACGATTTAGCCCGCGGATTATGCTTATCGGAATCGCCTTGGCTAATTTCTTCAAACTCTTTTAGCAATTCTTTTTGACGCGCAGTTAGTTTAACCGGCGTTTCCAAAATCACATGGCACATTAAATCGCCAGTAATGGCGCTGCGTACGCCCTTGATCCCCTTGCTGCGTAGGCGAAACTGCTGGCCGCTTTGCGTTTCTGCAGGAATAGTAATCCGCGCTTTGCCATCCAGCGTTGGGATTTCAATCTCCCCACCCAAAGCCGCAATGGTAAAGCTGATCGGCATTTCACAATGCAGATCATTGCCATCACGCTGAAACACCGAATGCGCCTTCACATGAATCACCACGTAAAGATCGCCAGATGGCCCACCATTGACGCCCGCTTCGCCTTCGCCACTTAAGCGGATACGATCGCCTTCATCCACGCCCACAGGGATTTTCACTGCCAGTGTTTTGTGCGTGCTAACACGGCCCGTGCCTGAGCAAGGGCGGCATGGATCAGGAATATACTTGCCGCTACCGTGGCACGTTGGGCAAGTCTGCTGCAGGCTAAAAAAGCCTTGAGACACACGCACTTGGCCATGACCACCACAGGTGTGGCAAGTTTTAGCCTGCGTACCTGCCTTCGCCCCACTGCCATGGCAGCTGCCGCATTCTTCATGCGAAGGGATCTTAATCTGGCGCTCTACACCGCGCGCCGCTTCTTCAAGGCTAATTTCTAAGTTGTAACGCAGGTCTGCGCCACGATATACATTAGAGCGCCCACCGCGATTACCGCCGCCTTGGCCAAAAATATCGCCAAAGATATCAGAAAACGCATCTCCAAAGCCTGCTCCACCGCCACCACCGCCCATGCCTGATTGCTGATCAAGACCGGCATGGCCGTACTGATCGTAGGCAGCACGTTTTTGTGCATCGGATAAAACCTCGTAGGCTTCTTTACCCTCTTTAAATTTTTCCTCCGCATCCTTTGCATCAGGATTACGGTCTGGGTGGTACTTCATTGCCAGTTTGCGATACGCTTTTTTAATCTCGTCATCACCCGCATCGCGGTTCACACCTAGCGTGTCGTAAAAATCTTTTTTAGCCATCTTTTTAATCCTGCACAGGAGGCCGCGCCCCACGGAATTCATCAACTGTTTGCACATGGGGGCGAAGCATTCAATCTACAAGCCCCTCACTCTTCTTTCTCAGATTCCCCTTGTATGCGGCCGATTATCTAGCTATGAATAATTCACGCTTCTTACACCTGCATCTTAAAGGTATGTCATGAACATCCTGAATCAATTCTCTATAGGCGGCAGATTGCTTGCTGGCTTCTTATCATGTGCCATCATCACCTTAATTCTAGGCATACTTGGCTATCATAGTGCGGCATCCATGCAAGACCTGACCGAAGATATGCACAATAATCAGCTTGTGCCGATTTTGGATTTAGCCAACGCCAATATGCAGGCCATTTATCATCACCGTGCCGTGTATGCGATTGCACTGGAAACCGATGACAAGAAAATGGCCAAGATTGAAGAAGGCATGAAAGCCAATGAAAGCAAGCTAAAAGAATTGCTAGATAAATACAGAGCTACCTCACTCACCCCACCAGAAGCAGATCTACTCAAAAAAGTAGATCGCCTATGGCTCCCCTATTTAGAAGCAGCCAAACCCGCAATGGCTGCCGGTAAAGCCAATGACTTTAAGCTGGCTGCAGAGCTGATGTCCAACTCGGTAGCGGGCGCATTTCAGCCCTATGACGATATATTAAGCGAACTGGTTGATATGAATAAAAAAATATCCGATCACAACATGGACCTTAGCACGCAAGAGCTGGCCACGACCAAAACCAGATCGACTATTCTGACTGTGATTGCCGTGTTGTCAGCGGTGGTGCTTGGGCTGATGTTAACCAGAAGCATCACCACGCCTATCAGCCATGTACGCCTGTCTTTAGAAAGAATCCGTGAAGGCAATTTAAGCGAGCACATTGATATAGAAGGCAAAGATGAGCTGGCAGCCATGCAAACCGATCTATTAAAAATGCAGAGTGATTTAAAAACCACCATTCAAAGCATAAATAACAACTGCTCTGAGCTGGTTAGCATGGCTGATCTGCTGGCCAGTGCATCGCAACAAGTGGCGATTAGCTCGCAAACCCAATCCGAATCCGCATCTTCTTCAGCAGCGGGGGTGGAAGAGCTAACGGTTAGCATAGACAGCGTATCGGCTAGCGCCACCGAGGCCAATCTACAAGCCAGCGACGCTGGATTACTGGCTAATTCTGGCAGCGAAGAGGTTAAAAAATCTAATTCACTCATCGATACCGTTTTAGAAAACGTTAATAGCACCGGCACGCAGATTGCCAGCTTGGAACAAAGCTCTACCCATATTGGCAATATCGCCACCGTGATTAAAGATGTAGCCGACCAAACCAATCTGCTGGCCCTGAACGCCGCCATTGAAGCGGCCAGAGCGGGTGAGCAGGGCCGGGGCTTTGCCGTGGTGGCCGATGAAGTGCGCAAATTAGCAGAGCGCACCACCAGCTCGGCGCAAGAAATCACCGGCATGATTCAAACCATTCAACAAGGCACACGCGCTGCGGTAAGCGGTATGCAATCAAGCCAGCAAAGCGTAAGCCAAGTATCTACGGCATCAGAGCGCACCAACCAAGTGATGGAGCAAATTAAAACGGGCTCTTTTAAAGTACAAACGTCGATCAAAGATATTTCTGCTGCGCTTGCACAACAACGCTCCGTGAGCACCGATCTAGCACAAAATGTAGAGCGAATCGCCCAAATGGCGGAAGAAAACCGTGCCGCCGTTGAAGAGGTTGCCAACTCATCCAATGATCTGGTGAAACTTGCCACCTCCCTAAAGCAATCTATTAGCCGCTTTAAACTAAGCTGAACGTCTACAGCTGAGCCTTAGCGCTAAAAAAAACAGGCCCGCATCAAGCGGGCCTGTTTTCATTTAAATAAGCTGGGCTTATTTATCTTTTACTTCGGTGAATTCAGCATCAACCACATTGCCGTCCTCTTTTTTAGCATCTGCATGCGTATCCGCACCTGCTGCGCCAGCTGCTGCGGCACCTTCAGGTTGCTGTGCGTACATTTGCTCAGCTAATTTGTGCGATGCTTCTGTTAACGTTGCAGTCGCCGCTTCGATCTTTTCTTTATCGTCGCTGTGGTCTTTGAGTACTAGCTCCACTTCGGCCATAGCGGCTTCAATCTTAGCTTTTTCGTCTGCGCCAATCTTTTCGCCAAATTCAGCCAGTGATTTTTTCACGGAGTGAACCATGCCATCCGCTTGATTGCGAGCCGCTACTAATTCAGACAATTTTTTGTCTTCTTCAGCATTCATTTCAGCATCGCGAACCATCGCTTCGATTTCAGCTTCGGATAAACCGCTAGAAGCTTGAATAGTGATACGCGCTTCTTTGCCGCTGGCCTTGTCTTTAGCACCTACGTGCAAGATACCGTTAGCGTCGATATCAAAAGTCACTTCAACTTGTGGCACACCACGTGCTGCAGGCGGAATATCGCCCAAGTTAAATTGGCCAAGGCTCTTGTTTGCAGATGCTTTTTCGCGCTCACCCTGCAATACATGAATGGTTACGGCCGTTTGGTTGTCTTCTGCGGTAGAGAACACTTGCGATGCCTTGGTAGGGATCGTGGTGTTTTTCTTGATCAGCTTAGTTAAGACGCCGCCCATGGTTTCAATACCGAGGGACAACGGGGTTACATCCAGCAGCAATACATCCGTGCGATCGCCAGACAATACCGAGCCTTGCAATGCAGCGCCCACGGCAACCGCTTCGTCTGGGTTTACATCGCGACGCGCTTCTTTACCGAAGAATTCTTTAACTTTATCTTGCACCATAGGCATGCGGGTCTGACCGCCAACCAAGATGATGTCATCGATATCAGTAATTTTCAGGCCAGCGTCTTGCAGAGCAATGCGGCAAGGCTCGATGGTGCGGGCAACTAAATCTTCAACCAAGCTTTCGTATTTAGCGCGGGTGATTTTCAGCGTTAAGTGCTTAGGCCCTGTCGCATCCATTGTTACGTACGGCAAGTTGATTTCTGTTGTGGTAGTAGAAGACAACTCAATCTTGGCTTTTTCTGCCGCTTCTTTCAGGCGTTGCAGCGCCATTACGTCTTGCTTCAGGTTGATACCTGAGTCTTTCTTGAATTCATCAATGATGTAATCAATGATGCGTTGGTCGAAATCTTCACCGCCCAAGAATGTGTCGCCGTTCGTGGCCAATACTTCAAATTGCTTATCGCCATCTACATCGGCAATTTCGATGATGGATACGTCGAATGTACCGCCACCTAAGTCATACACAGCAATCTTGCTGTCGCCTTTTTCTTTCTTATCCATACCAAAAGCCAGCGCTGCGGCAGTTGGCTCATTGATAATACGTTTTACATCCAGCCCCGCAATACGGCCAGCATCTTTAGTAGCTTGGCGTTGTGCATCATTAAAGTAAGCAGGTACGGTTACAACTGCTTCGGTGACTTCTTCGCCAAGATAATCTTCAGCGGTTTTCTTCATCTTGCGCAGTACTTCTGCGGAGATTTGTGGCGGAGCCATTTTTTTGTCGCGCACCGAAATCCATGCGTCGCCGTTATCAGCTTTTACAATGGCAAAAGGCATCAGGTCGATGTCTTTTTGTACTTCTTTGTCTTCAAACTTGCGGCCAATCAAACGCTTTACCGCGTACAACGTGTTTTTTGGATTGGTTACAGCCTGACGCTTAGCTGGCGCACCAACCAAGATCTCACCATCTTCTTGGTAAGCAATAATAGACGGCGTGGTACGTGTGCCTTCTGCGTTTTCGATTACTTTAGGTTGGCCATTTTCAAACACGGCCACGCAAGAGTTTGTTGTGCCTAAGTCAATACCAATCATCTTTGCCATTTTTAAAATTCCTTATCTTCGCCACTCTAGGCAGCGGTAAATTAACAACCATGTTTACAAAATGGGGATGCCAGAAATATTTTCAAGTAGGGGCACGATATGCGATGTTCAACAAAACATTTACCCGCTATAAGACGCGTCTAGCTTGCCCCTATAGATTATTTAGCGGCGGAAACCATAACCATCGCAGGACGAATTACGCGGCCAGCTAACTCATAGCCTTTTTGCATAACTTGCACCACGGTATTGGCCTCTGCATCGCTTGGCACCATCGCAATCGCTTGGTGCTTATGCGGGTCTAGCTTGTCGCCCATTGGGTTAATTTCGATCACTTGCGATTTCTCAAACGCCGCAGTGAGCTGCTTTAAAGTAAGCTCCACGCCATTTTTCAGGGCATCTACATCACCAGTTTGATCGCTCAGCGCCATTTCTAGCGAATCTTTTACCGCCAGCAATTCCATCGCAAATTTCTCTACCGCAAATTTGCGGGCTTTGTCGATTTCTTCAAGTGCACGGCGGCGATTATTTTCTGCCTCTGCCTTGGCATACAGCACGTCTTGACGGGCTTTCTCAATATCTGCAGTTGCAGCGGCTAACTGTGTTTCTAAAGTAATGCCTTCGCTCGCGGCCTCAATGCCTGCATCAGCGGTAGCGGCCAACACATCTTCATTCTGTACTTGTTCGGTTTCGTTGCTCATAGGGAACTCCAGTCAAAACTATTTCAAACATGCAAAGGCAGATGGGGTTATCACGGGGCATTTCAAGTGCATAGATTGCAAGAGCTTGCTGTTTTAGCCTAGGAAATCAACTCAATACGCTACAAAGCACTGCGGCTTGAGCATTTTTTATCCCTTTTTTCAGACATTTTTTAGCTAATCTGCCACGAACACGCTCAAAAAATTCAATTTTTTCCTACGCAGTTTTTTCTTCAAACACCTGTTTAACAGCATGTAGCTGACAAATAAAAATAGATTAAAAACTACATTTTCCGCATATTTTGCAACTTTATGCTTTTAAAACAGTCGTTTTAAGGTAGATAAAATCAAAGCATATTCGCTGGTCATTTCAAGCACTTATTGACTACTACTTTACTTAATTCTTACGGAAAAAAAAGTACATGAAAGCCCCAATATGTAGTCAATATTTTACAACTACAATCGAATGGTGCACTGCAAAATAACTCTGCAACACGGCTATAAAATGCTTTACTTAGACATGCAGCCCATCACCCATTAGGGAGTATTGTTATGAGTACAAAGGAACAAAAGATCGCCGCCATCCAGCAAGACTGGGACACCAATCCACGCTGGAAAGGCATCACCCGCCCTTATACCGCTGCAGACGTTGAACGCCTGCGTGGCAATGTGCAAGTCGAGCACACACTAGCCCGCCGTGGCGCAGAAAAGCTGTGGTCCTTAGTGAACGAAACACCCTATGTGCATGCTCTAGGCGCTTTGACCGGCAATCAAGCCATGCAACAAATTAAAGCTGGCTTGAAAGCCATCTACCTTTCAGGCTGGCAAGTTGCCGCTGATGCAAACATCGCCGGTGAAATGTATCCAGACCAATCGCTATACCCAGCGAACTCGGTACCACTGGTGGTACGCCGCATCAATAATGCACTGACCCGTGCCGACCAAATCAACCACGCCGAAGGCGACGACAGTATCGATTTTTACGCCCCAATCGTCGCTGACGCTGAAGCGGGCTTTGGTGGTGTGCTGAATGCGCACGAGTTAATGAAATCCATGATCGAAGCGGGTGCTGCCGGTGTTCACTTTGAAGACCAACTGGCTTCGGTTAAAAAATGCGGCCATATGGGCGGCAAAGTATTAGTGCCAACGCGTGAAGCGGTAGAAAAACTGGTTGCCGCACGTTTTGCTGCCGACATCATGGGCGTGCCAACGCTAATTGTGGCGCGCACCGATGCCGAAGCGGCTGATTTACTCACTTCTGATGTAGACGCTAACGATCAGCCATTTTGCACTGGCGAGCGCACACCAGAAGGCTTTTACAAAACCACACCGGGCCTAGAGCAAGCCATTAGCCGTGGCCTTGCCTATGCGCCTTATGCTGATTTGGTATGGTGTGAAACCGGCAAGCCGGATCTGGAATACGCACGCAAATTTGCGACCGCAATTCACGCTCAGTTCCCTGGAAAATTACTGGCTTATAACTGCTCGCCATCGTTTAACTGGAAGAAAAATCTGGATGACGCCACCATCGCCACGTTCCAAGCTGAGCTTGGCAAGATGGGTTACAAATTCCAGTTCATCACTTTGGCAGGCTTCCACGCACTGAACTACGGCATGTTTAATCTGGCCCACGGCTACGCCCGCCGTGGTATGAGTGCCTTTGTTGAGCTGCAAGAAGCAGAATTCGCCGCCGCCGACCGTGGCTTTACCGCAGTAAAACACCAACGCGAAGTGGGCACAGGCTACTTTGATGCGGTCACACAAGTGATCCAGCAAGGCCAGTCTTCTACCACCGCGCTGAAAGGCTCGACCGAAGAAGAACAGTTCCACTAAAACTTACAAAAGATCTGTAATCCTTAGGGTGGGTTAGGCCAGTAAAATGTACTAGATATAAGCGCTGTCGTATCTTGGCCGCGTACCCGCCGTAGCGCCATGATGGGTACGCGGCCGAAATATATCAGCGCGAAGATGACCTCAAAGAGCGGCCTAACCCACCCGACGATAAATGAGGGAACAATATGACAATCACGCTTGCAGGTATTCGAGTTCTCGGCCATATCAGCCCTGCTTTTGCCCCTATTCTTACCCCCGATGCACTGGCTTTTTTAGCTGAGCTGCACCGCAGTTTTGAGCCGCGCCGCCGTGAGCTAATGGTCGCCCGTACCGAACGCCAAGCACGGCTAGATGCCGGTGAAGTGCCCGATTTCCTAGCTGATACCCAGCATATCCGTGATGGCAACTGGAGTATTGCGCCCCTGCCCGCCGATTTACTCGATCGTCGCACCGAAATCACCGGCCCCGTTGAGCGCAAGATGATGATTAATGCGCTTAATTCCGGCGCTAAATCGTTTATGGCCGATTTTGAGGATTCCAATACGCCCACTTGGGAAAACCAAGTTGAAGGCCAGATCAATGTAAAAGACGCCTATCGTAAAGAGCTGTCCTACCGTTCGCCCGAAGGTAAAGAATACAAATTAAACCCTGAAATCGCCACGCTGATTCTGCGCCCACGCGGCTGGCATTTAATGGAAAAACACCTTGAAGTTGACGGCGAAATCATGGCGGGCTCATTATTTGATTTTGGCCTTGCCGTATTTCACAACCTGAAATACCGCCTTAGCCAAGGCACATCGTGTTATTTCTATCTACCAAAAATGGAATCGCATTTAGAAGCACGGCTCTGGAACGATGTCTTTACTTGGGCCGAAGCAGAGTTAGCCGCACCACACGGCTGCATCAAGGGCACAGTACTGATCGAAACCATTTTGGCCGCTTTTGAAATGGACGAAATCCTCTACGAGCTGCGTGAGCACTCGGCAGGCCTAAATGCCGGTCGCTGGGATTACATCTTTAGCTGCATTAAGAAATTCCGCGTCAATACGGATTTCTGCCTCGCCAATCGCAGCCTGATTACCATGACCGTACCCTTTATGCGTGCTTATTCCTTGCTGCTGATCAAAACCTGCCACCATCGCAATGCGCCAGCGATGGGCGGCATGAGCGCGGTCATCCCAATCAAAAACGACGAAGCCGCCAACGAAAAAGCCATGCAGCAGGTACGCGCTGATAAAGAGCGTGATGCCAACGATGGTTACGATGGTGGCTGGGTTGCTCACCCTGGGCTGGTTGCGATCGCTCAAGCGGCTTGGGATGCGGTGCTAGGCAGTAAGCCTAATCAAATCAGTAAGCAACGCCCTGATGTACACGTTGCAGGCAGCGATTTACTGGATTTTCAGCCAAGCGCACCGATTACCGAAGCTGGCCTGCGTGGCAATATTAGCGTAGGTGTGCAATATCTGGCGGCATGGATTTCTGGTCTTGGCTGCGTACCCATTCATAATCTGATGGAAGATGCCGCCACCGCAGAAATCAGCCGCTCACAAATCTGGCAATGGATCAGGTCGCCCAAAGGTGTACTGGACGATGGCCGCAAGGTAAGCACAGCGCTATTTCGCCAGTGGCTACCCGAAGAAGTCGCCAAAATCCACACCACCGGCCGCTTTGCCAGCACGCTCGATGAAGCCGCGCAGATGTTTGACGAGCTGACCACCAGCGAGGATTTTGTTGAGTTTCTGACCTTGCCAGGCTATGAGCGCTTAAAGTAAGGTTTAATTTGTAAGAAATTAAAAAGGGAGCCACTTGGCTCCCTTTTTATTTTAGACTAGGCAAAAACCTCAACTTACTTACACGAGCGCACAGCGACTAAACGCATGGACATAAAAAGAGCCTAGCAGCCTGTCGGACTTAGACGGTCGAAGCGAAAAATCGCATGGTCAAGACCAGATTTTGCCGGATTTGCAGCGCCAATAACGAGTTATTGGTCAAAAATCTGGTGAAATATAGGCCGATCAGGTGATTTTGCAGCTGACTGATGCTAAGTCCGACAGGCTGCTAGCAGCCTTATAAAGCAGCAGTGCGAACCTGCTGAGCAGCCAACACACGATTATTGATATTTAACTGCAAGTTATCTGGGTTTTGCACCACGATATTTTCGCTAAGCATCGGCATAGTGCTTTGTACAGGGCTTTCAAAACGCACGAGGATGTCGTAATACGTACGTAGACGTTCAACAAAAATCACGGGCTCGCCACCACGGGCATAGCCATATTTTGCCGATTTAAAGTACTGCGGATTACGCAGCAGCGGCAGCGTGGTTTTCACGTCTACCCAGCTATCTGGGTTCTTGCCTAGCTTCACCGCCAAAGCGCGCGCGTCGAGCAAGTGGCCAAGCCCTACGTTGTATGCGGCAAGGGCCAGCCAAGTACGATCCGGCTCAGTAATGTTTTCCGCCAAGCTGTCTTTCATCGTCTGGATATAACGCGCCCCACCTTGAATACTTTGGTAGGGATCTAGGCGATTCACCCCTAAGCGCTCTGCCGTGTCGTTTGTGAGCATCATCATGCCACGCACGCCCGACATCGACACCGCCTCAGGGTCCCACATTGATTCTTGATAAGACAGCGCGGCCACTAAGCGCCAATCCAAACCAGTTTTTGTTTCCGCCTCTTTAAACCACTTTTTATAACGTGGCAAAGTGGCTTTACGCTTATCCAAAAACGCCATGGCATCAACGGGTGCAAGGCGATTCACATGGCCGTAATATCGATCAAGTAGGCTGTGCATCTCGCCATTTTTAGCTATTTTGCTAAAAAAGCCTTGGAACAAACCATATAGCTCGCTATCGCTCTCAGGTACGGCCCAAGCCAGTTGTTGAGCAGAGCCCATTTCGCGGCTAATTGCCACCTTAGGAAAGTAATTTTGCGCAACATCTGCGGCGTGTGAATCAACCATAGCGTAGCTAAGCTGACCATTAGCCACGCGCTCAATCAGATCTTCGCTATCGCCATCTTCGACGATCTGCCAGCTGAGATTGGGCTTGCTTACTTTTAGCTTATTCAGCGCCATCACATACTGTGGCAAGGTGCTAATCAAAGCCTCACCCGCTGTCAGCTCGGATAAAACACTGCTGGCAGAGCGGCTGCTTGGGTAAACCAAGACAGGTTCAATGCTTTGGTAAGCAGGCCCAAATGCCAAGCCTGCTCCTTCAAAATCTTTTTGCACGCCCACTGCAAAGTGCGCTTCATGCTGCTTTAGCCTAGATAACAATTCGGCATAGCTGTTGGTCACAATAAAACGCACCTTCAGCCCATTTGCTGCTGCAAAGCGAGTAACGAGGTCGTACTCCAAGCCTGCGTAATTGCCTTCAGCATCGACATAGAGTGTGGTCGGACCGTTTTGTACCAGCACGACGAGTTCTTGTGATTCTGCCCAAGGAAGAACCTGGTTGGAAGATTGCTGCGGCATATCGCCACAACCCGTTAGGACAACTGTTGCTAGAGCCATGAGCAAATGTTTCATGCGCATCCCGTTTGTTGATACCGGCCGCATTCTGCACTAATTCCTCCCCAAAGCACAAACATTGCTTTGCCTTGGGTAAAATTTGCGCTAGAATTCGTCTCCTCTTTGGAGAGGTGGCAGAGTGGTTGAATGTACCTGACTCGAAATCAGGCGTACTCGCGAGAGTATCGGGGGTTCGAATCCCCCTCTCTCCTCCAGAATCAGTGAAAACGGCAAGCTTTCGGGCTTGCCGTTTTTGCGTTCTGATCCTACAAGGAGCGCCAGCATAAGGCCAAGCGTCTCGTCCACCCCAGTAAAAATTACCCCTTCGGCATATCCGGTGATTCAACAATCGTAAATTTTTCTAGCTGGCGCAAGTGGTTCACCGCCTTCGATAGTAGAGCCTGCGCGGGGTGCGGCATAAAATTCCGATCGCATATATTGGCCACTGGCAATAATCCCACTAGGCTATTTGTTAACCAAACTGCATCTGCTTTTTTGACATCATCCAGTGTTAAAGCTCGTTTTTCGACAGCGAATCCATGCTGCAACGCAGCATCAAAAGCCACCTCGCACATCACTCCATTTACCCCACTTTGATCCAGTTTTGGGGTAAATAAATGGGTGTCGCATAAAACCAACACATTACTCATCACGCCTTCGATAACCCAGCCATCTCGATCCAACATCAGCCCTTCAAAAATACTTGGGTCTTGCCATTCGCGTCGCGCTAAAACATTTTCTAAGCGATTCAAATGCTTAACCCCTGCCAAGGCAGGTTGCCAACTTGCTTTTGTGCTGCATACACGCACATTGGCCCCTTGTTGATGTAAATCTTTAGGGTAGTTGGGCAGTGCCGCACACTGAGTAATTCTATTTGGCGTCAGAAAATCAGAAGTTCCATACCCACGAATTGTTTCGCCACGTGTAATTATTATTTTAATTGCCGCGTCAACTGGCGTAATTATTCGTAAGTCTTCGAGCAGTACTGCCTCAGCTGGGCAGTTAATTCCTAAGGCGGCGCAATCTTGCTGTAAGCGGGCGTAATGCCGCTGCCAAAACTCAATCTGCCCACCTTCGCAGCGCAAGGTGCGAAACACACCATCACCAAATTGAAACGCCCGATCAGCCATACTGATAACGTCTTGTGGCTGTCCATTAAGTAATCGCATTCTTACACCCTAAAACGCACAATTTATTCATCATGTTTTTACTAAATACAAATCTTCGGCACACGGAACATATTTAAGAACAAGTAATAGAAAATGCTTCGCTATTTTAAGTAAGGTTTTCTTTGTGAAACGCCCTGCTCTCTGTGTGGTCCGTAGTTCAAGGTCTGGGTTTTGACGCTGCTACTCTTGCACGCCCAAGGCACGAAGCAAGCCACGGGCTTTATGCCGAGTTTCTTGTAACTCACGTTCAGGATCTGAATCAATCACAATCCCTGCACCGGCTCTAAAGTAAAGATGATCTTGTTTTTGCAAGAAGGTACGAATCAGAATATTGAGATCCATAGACCCATCTAGATTGATATAACCCAAACTGCCGGTGTAAGCATAACGCGGCCTATCTTCTAGCTCTCTGATAATTTGCATGCAGCGAACCTTAGGGCAACCTGTAATAGTCCCCCCCGGGAACAACGCCCTTAAGATATCTGCCGGCGTTTGGCCTGACGTTAAAGTGCCACGAACATTGGATTCAATATGATGCACAAAGGCGTAGGTGGCCACGGCCATCAACTCATCCACTTTTACCGTGCCTGGCTGGCAAATGCGGCCTAAATCATTGCGTTCTAGATCGACCAACATAATGTGCTCAGCACGCTCTTTTGGTGTGGCAAGTAGGCGATTTTTTAACTCTGCATCTTCAATAGGATCGGTAGATCGAGGATGCGTCCCTGCAATCGGGCGAGTTTCGACCTGATCGCCGCTGACTTTAACCAAGCGCTCAGGAGATGAGCTCACCACTGCGCCATGCACGCCTAAATCTAGTAGGGTAGAAAAGGGAGCAGGGTTGCGTACCCGCAGGCTGGCAAACAGCTCGGCCGGGCTTAATGGCTCGGCCAATTGCACATCCCAGCCGCGCGATAAATTCACCTGAAAAACGTCGCCTTCTCTTATATATATAAGCGCCCGTTCTGCACCTTGTAAAAAGGCCGCTGGCTCATCCTCGCTAATGGATGCAACTTGTGGCAAAGCAGGGGTAAATTTGCGGCAGGCGGCTAGCTTTTCAGCCAGCATCTCCAGCTCTTCTAAAGTCTCAGCGACTAACCAAGCTAGGCCGGATGGGCGCTGTAATACAATTGCTGCCGGAATACGTAATAACGCCGCAAGCGGGAAATCCGCCTCCAATCTATGCGCCACGTGTGGCTCAAAAGTAGACAGCAGCTCGTAGCCTGCGTAGGCAAACCAGCCGCCGGCAAAGGGCGCATCAGCGGGTAAATCTTCAGGGCGAGCTAAATCTGGATTAAGCGATAATTCACGCAAATCACGGACAAACGCATCCCCTTCTCCCGCAGCATAAATACGCACCTCCCGAGGCAGGGCAAATAAGATGTCCCAACCCGCGTGGCCACCGCCTGTTTCAGCCAAAGCAGGAAAACGTGCAGGATCACTGGCATGCAGCGCCAATAGGTCTGGAGTAGTGTGGAGAGATAAGCAGTACATAGGTCGTTTTCTAACAAAGAGAGTTGCCTTATACCTTAACACTCACACAAGGGGTAGTGCCGGATTAAATACCCAGCAAGAATGACAAAGACGGCAATTTTTAGCGCTAAAATATAACAACACCGTGGGGCTGTTAACCGCTGATTCATGGCTAGCAGCCTGTCGGACTTAAGACTGATCTACCACGGGAAAGCCGGATTTGGCCATATTTCACGCATTTTCTCGTTGAATAGCCAGCTATTCGCCTCAAAAACCCGCGAAATCTGTCTCAAACCGGTCTTTCCCTCGCTACGATCGCTTAAGTCCGACAGGCTGCTAGAAATAAAATATCAATAGCCTATAAAAAAAGGGGAAACAATTATGCGCATATTTGCCGCATTACTCACCTTCGCTCTTAGCAGCAGCCTTTATGCTGAAACCACTGCTAATGCTGTCCCATCGCTGGATATAGAACGTTATCTAGGCCGTTGGTACGAAATCGCCAGCTTTCCTATGTATTTTCAACGGATGTGCGTGGCGGACACTACGGCGGAATACAGCAAGCAAAGCGAAGATAAAATCACCGTGGTTAATCGCTGCCGCAAGCAAGACGGTAGCTTTGCTGAAGCTAACGGTAACGCTAGTGTTGTGCCACATAGTGGCAACGCAAAATTAAAAGTCAGCTTCTTCTGGCCATTCTCTGCCGACTACTGGGTGTTTGGCTTGGGCGATGAGTACCAATGGGCCCTAGTGGGGAACCCCAACCATAAATATCTGTGGCTATTATCCCGCAGCCAGACCATCAACAACCAAGATCTAAATGATGCGCTAGACATTGCCAAAGAGCAGGGATTTGATATCAGTAAGCTCAATTACACTTTGCAGCGAGATGATTAACGCGCTACAAGCTGCAATAAAAAAGGCTACCGAAGTAGCCTTTTTTTATGCTTGATATTCTTAATTAAATTTTACGGAATACCAGCGTGCCATTCGTGCCGCCAAAACCGAAGGAGTTAGAGATCGCAACGCCAATCTTCATGTCTCTTGCGGTATTCGCTACATAATCCAGATCACAACCGCCAGCAATATCTTGCTCGAAGATATTAATGGTTGGCGGGGAAACTTGGTTGTGCAGAGCAAGAATAGAGTAAATCGCTTCCACCCCACCCGCGCCACCCAATAAATGGCCAGTCATGGATTTAGTCGAGTTCACCGCCAACTTCTTAGCATGATCACCAAAGGCAATTTTAAGCGCATTGGTTTCATTAGCGTCACCTAGTGGGGTAGACGTGCCATGTGCATTAACGTAATCCACTTCATCCGGATTAACGCCTGCATCTTTCAAGGCATTGGCCACGCCGCGCGCTGGGCCTTCTGCCGTTGGCGAAGTAATATGGTGAGCATCTGAGCTCATACCAAAACCAATCAACTCCGCATAAATGGTTGCGCCACGTTTTTTAGCATGTTCGTACTCTTCCAGTACCAACACACCCGCGCCCTCACCCATTACAAAGCCATCACGGCCGGTATCCCAAGGGCGGGATGCTGTAGCTGGATCGTCATTACGAGTAGATAGCGCTTTCATTGCGGCAAAGCCGCCCATGCCAAGGCGGGAAATCGCGCCTTCTGCACCGCCAGCGACCATCACATCGGCATCGCCGTACTGGATGATACGAGCCGCATCGCCAATGCTATGTGCACCTGTAGTGCACGCAGATACGATGCCGTAACTTGGGCCTTGATAGCCTTTCAAAATAGTTACATGGCCTGCAACCAGATTAATTAAACAACCTGGAATAAAAAACGGGCCAATTTTGCGCGGGCCGCCTTCAAGCAAGGCAGCGCTGGTCTGCTCAATAGACCAAAGGCCACCGATACCAGAACCAATATTCACACCAACGCGGGTTTTATCCAAATCAGCAACATCATCAAGGCCTGCATCTTTAATCGCTTGCAAGGCAGCGGCGATACCATAATGGATAAATACATCCATACGACGTGCGTCTTTTGCCGAGATGTATTCGGTAATATCGAAACCTTTAACTTCGCCAGCAATAGTGCAAGCTAAGTCACTAGCATCGAAACGAGAAATTTGAGCGATGCCAGACTGACCAGCGAGCAAATTTGCCCAGCCAGTGGCGACATCATTGCCTACCGGTGAGACGTGTCCCAGGCCGGTGACAACTACTCTGCGTTTAGACACGGGGCAGTCTCCGTAAGATGGTTCAAGCAGGCTTGCCGAAACCAGATGGAACAAGACCCCCACAATAAACGCTTACGCGCCCATCGTAGGGGCCTCGAGAAAAACGAATTACTTGCTCAGGTTGGCATTGACGAAGTCAATGGCTTGCTGAACGGTAGTAATTTTTTCGGCTTCTTCGTCAGGAATTTCGCACTCAAATTCTTCTTCCAGTGCCATGACGAGTTCAACGGTATCGAGAGAATCGGCACCGAGGTCGTTTACAAACGATGAGTCAATCTTAACGTCTGTTTCCGGCACGCCAAGTTGCTCGGCAACGATCTTCTTAACACGCTGTTCGATGTTTTCCATGAATTTATGTCCCAAGCCTTGTCTTAATTACTAAAAAAAACGTCGGCATTCTACCAAAAAAACAGTCACAGCATACGTTTGTCGAGTAACTTCGGTGAAATGCACAACCAAAAAACCACGCTGAGCTGCAAAACAACTTCTGCGTACAGCATGGATACCACGCTAATTCATATACATTCCGCCGTTTACATGCAGGGTATTGCCTGTAATGTAAGCAGCTTTATCTGACGCCAAAAAACTCACCGCATCTGCAATATCTTGCGGATTACCCAAGCATCCTAAGGCAATTTGTTCGACCAGTTTAGCCTTTTGTTCATCAGGCAGCGACTTTGTCATGTCCGTATCAATAAAACCAGGCGCTACAGCATTCACTGTAACCCCGCGTGAACCGATCTCACGCGCAAGTGATTTAGTAAAACCAAATAGGGCGGCTTTTGCTGCAGAGTAGTTCACCTGACCAGGATTACCTGTGGCCCCTACCACTGAAGCGATATTAATAATGCGGCCCCAGCGCGCTTTCATCATGCCACGCATCACTGCTTTGGATAGCTTATACACCGGACGCAGATTAGTTGCCATAACGGCATCCCATTCTTCATCTTTCATTCGCATCAGGAGGTTATCACGGGTAATACCGGCATTATTAACAAGAATAGTCACTGGGCCAAATTGTTGGGTAATTGAGTCAACAATCGCCTCACACGCGCCCTCTTCAGTCACTTGTAAACGTAAGCCACAGCCAATGTTACCCGCTTCTTTCAAATAAGCTGTAATCGCCTCTGCGCCCGTATCTGTTGTTGCAGTGCCAATCACTACCGCACCCGCACGCGCCAAATCCAGCGCAATCGCTTGACCAATCCCGCGTGATGCGCCCGTTACGAGTGCAACTTTACCTTCAAAACTCATGCAAAACTCCTGTTTATTCAAGCGAACTGCTCAAGCAGCGTTAAATCTGCGTAGCAATCGCTTACAGCATTGCTTTTAATGTTTGTAGTGCAGCAGTATCAACTAATGCGGCTTGCTGAACATCGCTAGCGATGCGCTTGTTTAAGCCTGCTAATATTTTACCAGGGCCACACTCCGCAATCACGGTCACCCCATCCTGCGCCATTTTGGCGATCGTTTCTACCCAACGGACGGGTTCGTAAAGCTGGCGAACCAAGGCATCTTTAATTTGCGCTGCATCGCTATATGCGGCCACATCTGCATTATGCAAGACAGGAATCGCAGGCGTACTGATAACAATTGTATCTAGCTTTTGTTTCAACTTATCACTAGCAGGACGCATTAGAGCGCAATGAGACGGTACAGACACTGGTAATAACATCGCTCGCTTAGCGCCACGCGCCTTACAAGCATCACAAGCACGCTCTACAGCCGCCTTACTACCTGCAATCACTACCTGCCCCGGCGAGTTAAAATTAACAGCTGCAACCACATCACCTTGGGCTGCCTCTTGGCAGGCCGCGATGATTTCATCATCCGCCAAACCCAAAATAGCCGCCATAGCACCTGTGCCAACCGGTACGGCTTCTTGCATCGCCTCGGCACGCAAACGCACCAGTTGCAAGGCATCACCAAAAGATAATGCTTCTGCCGCCACCAAAGCGCTGTACTCACCCAAACTATGTCCAGCCAAAACAGTAGGCTGGGTGCCACCTTGCGCTTGCCAAGCACGCCACACCGCCACACCTGCAGTTAACATCAAAGGCTGAGTATTGATAGTGGCATTCAAGAGTTCAATAGAGCCCTCAGCGGCCATCTGCCACAAGTCTTGCCCTAAAATTGCCGAAGCTTCATCAAAAGTGGCTTTTACTACCGCCAAATCTGCCCAACCGTTCATCATACCTACTGACTGCGAGCCTTGGCCCGGAAATACAAATGCTAATGCCATTTTTTACTCCTGCATACCGTGCTAAGGGTGCTTTTACCCCATCCTTACGGCGCTGTAAAATTCAAACAGTTATTTTAATGTCAGATAGTCAAACGGCGCATTGCTGCGCCGTTATGCTGATTAAAACTGGGCGATAACCGCACCCCAGGCAAAACCACCACCAATTCCTTCCATGAGCACTTTCTGCCCTGCTTTAATCCGTCCATCACGCACAGCCACATCCAAAGCTAAAGGAATAGAGGCGGCAGAGGTATTACCATGCTCAGCCACCGTAACCACTACTTTATCCATGCTTAAGCCAAGATGCTTTGCGGTGGATTCAATAATACGAATATTAGCCTGATGCGGCACAAGCCAATCAATCTCAGATTGCGCCAAACCCGCCGCTTCTAGCGTTTGACCTGCCACATCAGCCAGCGCTCTTACCGCAAATTTAAAGACCGCATTGCCTTCCATGTAGAGCCACGGGCTACCCGTCAAGCTGCCGTATTTTACTTTTGCGTCGGCTTTTAAAATATGGCGATAACGGCCATCTGCGCGCAATTCTGTGGCCAAAATCCCCGTTTCCTCGGAAGGCTTCAGTACCACGGCTCCCGCACCATCGCCAAACAAAATACATGTACCACGATCATCCCAATTCACGAGGTGTGACAGCGTTTCAGCCCCCACCACCACCGCACACTTAGATGCACCCGTTTTTACAAATTTTTCTGCCGTGCTCAGTGCATAAATAAAGCCCGCACACACCGCCTGCACATCAAATGCCGGAAAGCCATGCACGCCCAATTTATCTTGCAAGATGCATGCCGTTGAAGGGAAAATCTGATCGCCAGTTGTGGTAGCCACAATCAGTAAATCAATGTCTTCTTTAGCTACGCCTGCCGCAGCAATCGCAGCCTCAACGGCTTTTAAGGCCAAATCAGACGTCATTTCACCTTCAGCGGCAATATGGCGTTCGCGAATACCCGTGCGCGAAACAATCCACTCATCGTTTGTTTCAACGCGCTCGGCTAGCTCTTGATTAGTAAGAATACGAGCCGGTAAATATGAACCTGTGCCAACAATGCGAGCGTACATGCATAACCCCTTATTCGATGGCAGTCTTTTTAGCTGCCAATTCTGCGACTGATCTTCAAGCTATTCAGCGGTGCACCAAGCCACACAGGTGCATGGCTCTGGCTTATCTGCAAACTTTACAAGCTGATAACTTATTCGCCAATGCGGCTGAATCACGCAGAGCGTAGTTCAATCACAAGCCATTACTCTGTGGCGGCTTCTTTTACCGCAAACTCTGCAAGCTGATCTTGAACTTGCTCGGTAATACGCTGAATTACGCCCGAGCGAGCCTCATCCATCGCTTGCCTCAGTGCCCAATAAAACGCCACTTTGTCTGCGCTACCGTGGCTCTTCACCACGATGCCTTTTAAGCCTAGTAAGGAGGCTCCGTTATAACGGCGCGGATCCACTCTAGCCTTAAAACGAGCCAGTACCGGCCACGCCAAAAGCGCAATAATGCGCGTCCACCAGCTGCGGGTAAATTCTTGTTTTAAGAATTCGGCCAACATCTTCGCCAAACCTTCCGAAGCTTTTAGCGCCACATTGCCGGTAAAGCCATCACAAGTCACTACATCCACCGAGCCACGATAGATATCATTACCTTCTACATTGCCTTGGAAATTAAGCTGAGAGGCTTTCAGCAACTCAGAGGCTTCTTTAACCGTTTCATTGCCTTTTTGATCTTCTGAACCAATATTAAGCAAGCCAACCGTTGGGTTTTCAATATGACGAGTTGCCGCCACCAAACACGAGCCCATAATCGCAAACTGCAAAATATTATGTGGCGTACATACTGCATTCGCACCCAGATCTAGCACGCAAGTTTCATTACGGCTAGATGGCATCATCTTAGCAATAGCAGGGCGATCAATACCTGGAATGGTTTTAAGCACAAAGCGTGCAGTCGCCATCAGCGCGCCAGTATTGCCTGCTGAAACGCAAGCATTGGCCTCGCCTGATTTCACCAAATTAATGGCGACACGCATCGAAGAATCTTTTTTATTCTTCATTGCAGACTGAGGCGACTCATCCATCGTAACCACTTCACTGGCAGCGTGAATACGCAAGCGGGGCCCTACCGTGGCATGGCTAGCTTTTAATTCAACAGCAAGAACGTCGGGCAGGCCAACCAGCACAACATTTACATGGGGAAATTCTTTTAGGAAGCGAAGCACTGCAGGCACAGTAACGTGCGTGCCATGATCGCCGCCCATTGCATCAACGGCAACTGTGATATCCATCGGGGGCTACAAGTCCTGTAAGGAGCAGGAGAGCAATATCCAAGCTAAATACCCAAGCTTAAAAGCACGCTTCAATCACAACTCCAAAAAAGGCACAGACTGGGGAATCCAGAACGGCGAACGGCGCAAGGGTTGCCCGCTTGCGCCGCATATTATAACCAAAAGGTTATAAAGAGAATTACTCGCCCTTAGCTTTGATAACGCGACGACCGCGGTAAAAGCCATTTGGGGAGATGTGGTGGCGCAAATGTGCTTCACCAGTCGTCGCTTCAACTGCCAGCGCCGGAGCGGTCAGGAAGTCGTGTGCACGACGCATGCCACGCTTAGACGGGGACTTTTTATTCTGTTGAACAGCCATGATTGTAGCTCCTTGAAAACCAGTTTAATTGACAGTTTATTCCGCTTCCCTGGTTTTCAACTGAGCCAGGACAGCAAACGGATTCGGTTTTGAATCTTTTAAAACAATACGATCTGCACCACAATCTTCGTGTCTAGACGCGAAAGGCAAGGCAAGCAGAATTTCATCTTCTATCAACGCAATAACGTCGAGCTCGGGATCGATAACGATACCTTCGAGATCTTCATCTGCGTTTTCCGCATCATCAAGATGGGCCTCGTCCGGAAACTGTACGAGAGTGCTACCCACATTAACAAAAAAGGGCATGGGTTTTAAGCAGCGTTGGCAAACGAGTTGAACCTCGCCTTCCACGTCAACAAACAACCACGGCCGCTCTAACTTATCAATGCCGCTAGACAACTTCCAGACCATGCTGCCCTCAGTACTAG
The DNA here is from genome assembly GCF_004194535.1 of Iodobacter fluviatilis. Classification (NCBI taxonomy): domain Bacteria; kingdom Pseudomonadati; phylum Pseudomonadota; class Betaproteobacteria; order Neisseriales; family Chitinibacteraceae; genus Iodobacter; species Iodobacter fluviatilis. The sequence goes on from NZ_CP025781.1 coordinate 1,383,100, forward strand.
CAAGCAGATCATGTAAGCGGCCTAACTCAGACAGCGGCGTCAATCCTTCAATCTTTTCGCCTTCAAGCGCGAATTGACCGCTGTGAATAACAATCATAAGGAACCAGAACGAATACAAGAAACCGCGCATGATACAATCTAGAGCACTACCCTGTCAAAGTCATTTACGTAAGAGTCTAACAAATCCATGTACTTACCTCGATTAATCCTCGCCTCAACCTCGCCTTACCGCAAAGAACTACTTGAGCGCCTTGGCATTTCTTTTGAAACGGCTGCGCCAGATTTGGATGAAAGCCGCAAAGAAGGTGAAACCGCAGGGGAAACCAGCATGCGCCTCGCGATTGCCAAAGCAAAAGTACTGGCGGATCTTTATCCAAACAGCCTAATTATCGGCTCAGATCAAGTCGCGCTTTTAGGGGATGAGCAGCTAGGCAAGCCTGGCACGCACGATCGTGCCGTTCATCAGTTGCAACAAATGCGTGGCCATACACTGGCGTTTCACACCGCACTTTGTTTGTACAACACCACCACTGGCCGTGAACAGCATGCTGTTGATATTACCCGTGTCACCATGCGTGATTACTCCGATGCCGAAATCGAGACTTATTTACAGCGTGAAAAGCCATATAACTGCGCAGGTAGCGCTAAAACGGAAGGCCTTGGCATCGTCATGATTGCCGCAATTGTAGGCACCGACCCTGCAGCGATCATCGGCCTGCCGCTGATTGAACTGATTACTATGTTAAAAAATGAAGGATTTCCACTGCTATGAGCGGCACTCTGTATTTAATTCCCGTCCCCCTTGGCAGCGACAGCTTAGCCAGCGTCATCCCCGCAGATGTGCTGGCCACAGCGCAGCGCTTAACGCACTTTATTGTGGAAGCCCCCAAGACTGCGCGGGCCTTTTTAAAGGAATTTGGCACCCCGCATGAGCTGCGCAGCCTGTGGATGGAAGAGCTGAACGAGCACACCAAAGAAGACGCGTTGAGCGCGCTGCTAAAGCCGCTACTGGATGGCCACGATGTAGGCCTAATGAGCGAAGCGGGCTGCCCTGGCGTGGCCGACCCAGGCGCAAACCTGATTCGTTTAGCGCACCGTAAAGGCATTAAAGTTGCACCACTCGTTGGCCCTTCGTCTATTCTGCTGGCGCTGATGGGGGCGGGTGCTAATGGGCAAAAGTTTCGCTTTAATGGCTATATCCCAGCGCAAGACCCCGCACGCCTTGAAGCGATTCGTGCACTAGAAAACGATTCCTTCCGCAATAAACAAGCAGAGTTATTTATTGAAACGCCTTACCGCAACGGCGCATTATTTGATGCACTCTTGCTAGGTTTAAAAGGCAGCACCCAGCTCACGGTGGCTTGTGATTTAACCACTACCAACGAATTTATCGTCAGCAAAACTGCCGCAGACTGGAAAAGCGGCCCTAAACCCGACCTACACAAACGCCCGACAGTGTTTGTAATTTACGCTGCTTAAACAAAAACGGGGAGTAGGGAGTGGAAAATGGGGAGTAAAATCTACTCCCTAATTCCTAGCCTCAGTAATTTATGCCCCTGTTTTTTAAATTCTTTCTGAATCAACTTAAATACATCTAATTCAAACTGACGTGGCTTGCTCATCAGGGAGGGTAGCTCGTCGATATGGTTGATGGCACCCAAATAGCACCATTGGTCAAACACCTGTAGCACTGGCGCCCATTCAGGGCCTTCTGCCAGTGCAACGGCCCCCTTGTACGGCCACGTGGAAAAGCGATAGCGCTCCATCGCAGCAGAAAAACGAGCATTGTGGGTGATATCGCGGCCCACGCAAGCGCCACGGCAGCGGCTTTCTAAAAACGCCGAGCAAGGAGCCAAGGATTTTGGCTTTGGCTCCAAACCTAAAACCTGCCGACACAGGCCGTGCCCATCAATCATTTTATTCAGCACATTAGCGGCTTCGCGGCGCGAGCGGAATGGGCCAAATACTGGCTCTTCTCCTACCTCAGCCCACGGAATCCAGTAGGGCTGCAACACATCGTCTTTGGAAACTAAGCGCCACCCACCTAGTTCTTTAATACGCCGCTGTGGTGGGTTGTAACTTGGCTCTAGTTGAGCAACAAGGCTGGTTTCCAGCAATAAGGCACCTAGCTCACCCGCAGTTTCATGCCAAGCTAGGCGTTGAGTGCGCTTAGCCAGCTGCACTTCTTTAGGATTGCCATCGCTAAAATGAGCCAACACACGTTTGCGGATATTGTGGTTTTTGCCAATATAAAGAGCCACATCGTCCGAGCCGTAAAAAATATAAACGCCGGATGATTCAGGCAGCTCGTCAATCTGCGCGGGGTCTAGCGCAGGAGGCAAAGCGGGCTGACGTAATAAATCAGCAATGGCTTGATGTAGCACGTCCGCGCCATGGTCTTTGAGTGCCACGTCTAAAAACTGCTGCAATAACTCTGCATCGGTTAAAGCGCGATGCCGACCGCCGCTGAAGGTCAGCCCATAACGGGCAATCAACGCGTCTAAGCTATGTTTGTGCTCGTTTGGATACAGCTTACGAGAGAGCTTTACCGTACACAGCACTTGCGCCTGTAAACGCATATCAAGGCGTTTAAATTCTTGTTTTAAAAAACCATAATCAAAACGCGCGTTATGCGCAACAAACACCCGCCCCTGCAGCAGATCTAACACTTCAGTTGCGATCTCAGCAAACAGCGGCGCATCAGCCACCATCTCATTACTGATACCGGTTAATTCTTGAATAAACTCAGGGATTACTTGCTCAGGATTAACTAAGCGCGACCAGCTGCGGCTGCCCTGCTCATCAATCTGCACAATGCCCACTTCAGTGATGCGATCACGCTGAGGATTCGCACCCGTGGTTTCCAGATCAACCAGCACAAGGGGGAAGGAAAAATAGGGATTGTTCATATCAAAAACCAAAGGCTACAAAAACCTGTCGACACAGAAAAAAAAGAAAGCACGGCGCTCACTGAAAGGCGCTGAGCTAAGAAAAACCCAATGTCTACGTTTCGTTTTTCCTCTGTGCGCTCTGTGCGCTCTGTGCCCTTCGTGTTTTCTGTGCCTACAGAATTTTTTACGGCTGAAGCCTTAGGGCTTCACAAATCTAAAACACTGATGAATTTTACGGTTTCTAAAGTCTTCTGGCACAGATTCATTGGATACGTCAGTACACATCGGCTTAAGCCAATCATCCAAAGTAAAGGTGCGTAGATTATTAGAGAAATACAGCACGCCGCCCGGCTTTAATAAGCCCAGCACGCTTTCTAGCAACCATGAATGATCACGCTGGATATCCAGAATGCCGTTCATTTTTTTGGAATTAGAAAACGATGGCGGGTCCATCACGATCAGATCATAACGGGTAGTTTCGCTTAAGGCATCCGACAAAAACTCAAACACATCGGCACGCACGCGCTGATGGCGGGCGGGGTCCATACCGTTTAAAGCGAAGTTACGCTCTGCCCACTCTAAATAGGTATTAGACATATCCACGGTCGTGGTATGGGTGGCTCCACCGGCTGCGGCGTAAACACTAAATGAGCCTGTATAGCTAAATAGATTCAAAAACCGCTTACCCTTGGCTTCTTCCATCACACGTTTACGTGTGTTACGGTGATCCAAAAATAAGCCTGTATCAAGATACGCACCTAAATTCACCCAGAATTTAAGCCCACTTTCTTCGATCACAAAGTCTTCAGACAGCTCACCTTCCAGCTTTTCATACTGCTGCAAGCCTTTTTGCCGCTGGCGCAACTTCAGCACCACGCTGGTTTCTGTAATATTAAACACGCTTGCGCAGGCATTGCGGATGTCTTCCAGCCATGCGGCATGGTCTTCATCACTTTCCATCCAGCCAGTGGCCACTTCTTGCAAGTGAATACGGCCTTCGTAAAAATCAACAATGACAGGAAACTCGGGTACATCTTTATCGTACACACGGTAGCAAGTAATTCCCTGCCGACGGGCCCACTTACCCCAGTGTTTTACATTTTTGGCAAGGCGGTTACGAAAGCTAGCGATATCAGCCATTTTTTAAAATCTTGAGCACATAAAAGCAGAAGTGTAACACCTTGCAAGGCGGGCACCGATTTTGTGCCCCCTACTCTCTGCAACTGAAAAATTATCAGCCGCTTAAGTAGCTTCAGCCCTGCATCTGCGCTCTTAGAGCCACAAAGCGATTAAACACCGGCTCTGGCACGTATTGCTGCACCACGCCCTGCCAACCCGCAGGGCCAACCAAGCCCTTCACCATGGTGGAGCTGACTTCGGCTATTTCACGCGGAGGCATTAAAAATACCGTATCAATATGTGGGGCCAAATCAGCATTTACATAACGCATTTTGCGCTCAAATTCATAATCAGCCGCTTCGCGAATACCTCGCAAAATAAAATGCGCACCTTGTTCACGAGCGTAATTTACTAAAAATGAATTTTCAAATGATTCCACCCGTAAAGAAGGTAAATGGGCAGTGGTTTCTCTCAGCATAGCCAAACGCTCAGCCAAACTAAATGTGTAAGATTTATCTGGATTATCGCCAATTGCGACAATCATTTCGTCAAAAATCCTTACACCATGTTCAATCATCCATAGATGACCATTGGTGACTGGATCAAAACTACCTGCATATACCCCTCTACGCATGGGTATGACTTCCTATATTAAAAGTTTGTGCCACTATAACACCGACAAACAATAAACTAATATCTACTCGCAGTTATAACCCAATAAAAATAGGGAGCGACGTCATGATAAAAGCCATGCTTTGCATTAGTCTGCTAATTGCACCATTGTGTCAGGCTTAAATTGCAATTGGTCAATCTGTTCCCACTACCGGCGTTGATACTGAGACGGGGAAGGCATTAGCACTTGGCGCAACACTTTATTTCTCTAGAGTAAATGCTAACGGCGGAATGAACGTTGAGGCAATTAATCATCAGATCAGGGATGATGGCAATCATACGAAACGTACTATTGCTAATAATCAAGAGCTAATCGATAAGCAAAATGCAATTGCACTTGTGTCATTTTATGGCACAAACAATACTTCGGAACTCATCAAATCTAAAACATTAGAAAGAGTCAATATAGCCTTAATTGGGGTGCATTCGAGTGCCGATATTATTCGCAATCACCCTTATATCTTTCATACCCATGCTAGGTTCTGTTGACGTTTCATTCGCGGCTGCATTGGCTGCAGTTTTAGGGCCAGAATCACCGTTGAAGCGATCAGGCGATCAGGAAAAAACCCTAGCCGTAGCGGCGTTTACAATGCGCTTAATAGCTTAAAGAGTTATGACTTAGGCGAGTTTAATTTAGACTTTAACGATAAAAATGCCAAGGCTCTAATTATGTAGAGCTAACAATGATCTACGGAATGGCAGTTTGAGCCGTTAATAGCAAAGGGGCATGGTTTCCCACGCCCCTTTATGCATTCTTTAACGGTATTAAGCACGGCATGCCGTGCTTCTACAATTAAGTGCGTGGCTTCTCTACCGCGATAATTTGCAAGGTATTTGCACCTAAACCCGCTTGCGAACCCCAAGTCATAGCAAAACTATCACCAACATTGACACGCTCGTCACGCACCAAAGCCATTTTTACGTGGGCAATTTGTGCATCGCGCTCATTACCAACCGATTCTGGCATCAGCATCGGCTGAACATGACGATACAACGCCAGCTTGCGGTAAGTTGCAACATTTTGTGTCACCGCCATAATAGGTACGGCGCTGATATAGCGTGACAGCCATAGCACTGAAGTACCCGAATCAGTCAGCGCCACAATGGCACGCATCGGCAAATGACTAGCCGCATATACTGCCGCCATAGAGATCGCTTGATCGATGCGCTCTACGCCTTCGGCGGTAATAAAATCATTATCGCTTTGCATATCAGCGTGTTTTTCTACTTCTTGGCAAACGCGCAACATCGCTTCTACTGCTTCTACTGGGTACTTACCCGCAGCGGATTCAGCCGACAGCATCACCGCATCAGTACCATCCAATACCGCATTAGCAACATCAGACACTTCAGCGCGAGTTGGCACTGGGCTGCTGATCATTGATTCCATCATTTGTGTTGCGGTGATGGATAGCTTACGCATATGGCGGGCCATTTTGATCATGCGTTTTTGTAAGGCAGGTACAGCAGCATCGCCCACTTCAACCGCCAAATCGCCACGCGCCACCATAATGCCGTCAGAAGCTTCTAAGATTTCTTCTAGATTGGTAATGGCTTCAGTACGCTCAATCTTAGCAATCAAGCCCGCTTGGCTACCTGCAGCCAATAGCAAAGTGCGCGCCAAATGCATATCGCTGCCACTTTTTGGGAAAGACACCGCCACATAATCAGCCTGCAATGCAGCAGCTGTTTTAATGTCGGCCATATCTTTATCAGTCAGCGCTGGGGCCGTTAAGCCACCCCCTTGACGATTGATCCCCTTATTATTAGATAAGGTACCGCCCACCAAAACATTGGTTAATACTTTAACGCCCGTTACCGAGATGACTTCCAACTTAATCTTGCCGTCATCCAGTAATAAAATATCGCCAGGCTCTACATCATTTGGCAATTCTTTATAATCGAGGCCAACATAATCCTGATTACCCAGCTCACAAGCCGCATCCAGAGTAAACGCTGCGCCTTTTTCCAGCTCAATTTTGTTGTGCTCAAACTTACCAACGCGAATCTTTGGGCCTTGCAAATCAGCAAGAACCGCCACAGATTGGCCAAGGCGCTCTGCAATAGAGCGAACCAAATTAGCACGGTCCGTATGGTCTTGCGCAGTGCCGTGGGAGAAATTCAGGCGAACCATATTTACCCCAGCCACAATCAGCCTTTCCAAAACCTTAGGGTCATTGGAAGCTGGGCCGAGCGTTGCAACAATCTTTGTGCCTCTAATCATTAGGTAATACTCCTGAATAAGGGAAATCTGCACATCAAGGAAAACATCAAATATCGGGCGCTTGCCCGTATTGCTTTCTTATTTCTTGGTTTTGATCGCGATCATACCTACAAAACACTTACCCTGCCCAAGCACATATTCCTGCTTGAGCCTATTGTGGTAATCCCCGTCGATTACGCGGCTAAATCTAAATAACGAAAGGCGCGTTTGTTATGCCAGTAAGCATGAGCATACGCCATCTCCATCAGGGTATTTAGATCCAAATCAGCAAGTCTGTAGTCTATTTACCAATCCGCGCCATTAACTCGGCATTCTTCGCCTTGCGCTCTTCTTTCGTCATGGCGGGCTTGGGCTTATCACCTGCCAAACGCCCGCTAATCGTAATATCATCAGGTGGCAGCTCTTTTAAAAAGCGGCTTGGCTCGGTAATTTGCCATTCACCGGCACGGCGGCGTTTGCCGCAATAGCTAATTGTTAAGCTGCGCTGAGCACGAGTAATGCCCACATACATCAGCCGCCGCTCTTCTTCTACCATATTGGTCTCAATGGAGTTTTGGTGCGGCAGGATGTTTTCTTCGCAGCCAATCAAAAACACATGTGGGTATTCCAACCCTTTAGACGCATGCAGAGTGGATAGTTTCACCGCATCTACTTCTTCTTCATCGCGGCCTTCTAACATAGTGATCAGCGCAATGGTTTGCACGATATCAATCAAGCTTTTATCGTCTTCCACGCCTTTTTTGGCAATCCACGCCACTAAATCTTGTACGTTTTTCCATTTGGCCTCGGCAGGCCGTGGGTCGTCATTTTCGTAGAGCCATGTTTCAAAATCGATAGCAAGCAGCAGCTCATTCAATAACTGCCCTGCTGGCTCTACTGGGGCGCGATCTTGCATACGGTTGATAAATTCTGCAAATAGCCTGAGGGGCTCGTACTGAGTGCTCTGCACCTGATGAATAAAGCCTTCTTCAAACACCGCCGCAAACAGCGATACATTACGATTGGCGGCATAAGTGCCCAGCTTTTCTAGGGTGACATTACCCACGCCGCGCTTAGGAGTAGTGACGGCACGGATAAACGCGGGATCGTCATCTTCATTGGCAATCAAGCGCAAATAGGCCAGCACGTCTTTGATCTCGGCCTTATCGTAAAATGATTGCCCGCCCGAAATCACATAGGGAATACGGCGGCCCCAGAGCTGCTGTTCAATAATTCGTGCCTGATGATTACCCCGATATAAAATGGCGTAATTAGAATATTTGCCATTATTTAAAAAGCGGCTCGATTCTAGGTGATCCAACACCATGGCCGCTTCTTCTTCCTCGGTCTTGGTTTCAATCACCATGATCGGATCGCCAATCCCCAGATCAGACCAGAGTTTTTTCTCAAATAATTTTGGGTTATTGCCAATCACCGCATTGGCGCAGCGCAAAATCCGCGCCATCGAGCGATAGTTTTGCTCCAGCTTAATGACCTGCAGCTTAGGAAAGTCTTCCTGCAACAGCCGTAAGTTATCCACATTGGCACCACGCCAAGCGTAAATAGACTGGTCATCATCGCCAACGGCGGTGAACAGACCGGTTACGCCACTTAAAAGCTTAACCAACTGGTATTGGGTGGTATTGGTGTCTTGATATTCATCGACCAGCAAATAGCGCAGGCGGTTTTGCCATTTTTCTAAGACTTCTGGATGCGCTTCAAATAAATCCACCGGCAGGCGAATCAGATCGTCAAAATCTAGCGCTTGATAAGCAAACAGCGTGTCTTGATAAGAGCGGTAAAGCTTAGCCAGCTGCAGCTCACCTTCAGACTCCGCCATATTTTGCGCCTTATCGGGCGAGATACGATCGTTTTTCAGCATAGAAATCTGGCTCATGCTGCTACGGATCAGCTGCTTATCTGTGGTGGTGAGTTGATCGGCAATAATCTTGGCTACGTCTGCCGAATCTAGGATAGAAAACTTGGGCTTATAACCTAAATGCCGTGCCTCTTCACGCAGCATTTTTAACCCTAGCGAGTGGAAGGTCGATACCGTCAACCCTTTCAACATGGCTTTGGGTAAGAGCGCCCCCACCCGCTCCTCCATCTCGCGTGCGGCCTTATTGGTAAAGGTAATCGCGGCGATGTTTTTGGCATCCATGCCCGCCGTCTCAATTAAATACGCAATCTTCTGCGTAATCACCCGCGTTTTACCCGAGCCAGCACCCGCCAAAACCAGGCAAGGGCCGCCAAGATAAACCACAGCTTCGCGTTGCGGGGTATTTAAGAGATGCAGCATGAGAAAGACCTAGGAAGTAAAACAGCGGCCGGATTTTACCACGGACGAGGCCGCCGCTGATCGGTAGGGGGATTGCCTCGTCCGTTTGAGATATCAAATCAAAGCAACATCATTCATTTAAGAGCCTTTGGCCCCTTGATTTAGCTGCGCTCCTCCCGCTAAAACTCAACATTTTTTCTGTCGAACCCCATGCTCTCCGTGGTTCAAAATTTGGGGTTTAGCTGCATAACATCATAGCTTAAAATAAGCGCGCCAAAGCTTGGCACAACTGAGCCAGATATCGGGCGTCAATCTCATCAAAAGTGGCCAATTCGGCGGAATCAACATCCAGCACAGCCAGCACCACACCCTCACTATTTATCAGTGGTAATACAATTTCTGAGCGAGCCAACGATGAGCAGGCGATATGTCCAGCAAAGGCATCCACATCCGGCACCACTAACGTTGTGGCCTGTTGCCACGCGCTACCACACACACCGCGCCCTTTTTGAATGCGGGTGCAGGCAATCGGCCCTTGAAACGGCCCCAGCACCAATTCATTATTTTTTACAATATAAAAGCCCGTCCACAGCCAGCCAAAAGTGTGGTGTATCGCGGCGCAGGCATTGGCCATTGCCGCGATTAAATCCCTTTCGCCCTCAATCAAAGCTAAAGCTTGCGGAATCAGATTTTGATACAGCTCTTCTTTGCTATTGCCCTGAATACTTAAGTTTTCTGCCATTTTTATTCCACATAAATAAAGAATTATTACTCTTTTAATACCATATCAATACACATTACCGCAGCTAGAATCAATGCCCGCAAAGGATCATTTCCTGCCACGCTAGTATCGATAGAGAGCATATAGTTGTCTGCCGAAGTAAACAGCTCTTTACCTAGCCCTGCCCATTTTTTACTCACTTGCGCCAGCTGCTTGCCATCTTGGTCAAAGCTAAAGTTCCAGCTAGTCCAACTTCCTTTTAACCAACAAAGCGATTGCCCATTGGCATCGAGCAATTCAAACTTACCGCCAATTGATAATAATTTTTGTCTAAACTCACCAATTTTTTTATTCTGATGATCAAAAACCTCAACATTGGAACGAAAAATACTCACCCCACGCCGCACCGATAATAATAAAGCGCCGCTTGGCTGTGTAATCTGTACATCAAATGGCGTCATGCGTTTGTAATCTGTAAAACGCAAGACTTTAGTGAGCATGCCTAAATTTGGCTCACGGCACTCCAAAATAACTTGCCCGTTCTCTGGATCTAAAATATCAAAATCATTGGCCGCTTTAAAAATGCCCAAGTGCTCTTTTACAAAAAACTGATTGCGATCCAACACAGCATTCATCACTTTACCTCCCTCGTTGTATTGCCCCAAGCGGGGATGAAGTATGATGCCAGCTGAAAGCGATTAGCAAGCGATCGTGCTATGTACAAACATCAGATCCCCCTAGGGAATTCAATGATTCAAATTTCTGATCTCACATTTGATTACACCGGCCATCGGGCGCTCAATCAGCTCAATCTACAGGTAGAGCGTGGCAGCGTAACCGCACTAGTTGGGGCAAACGGGGCAGGTAAAACTACCTTGATGCGCTGCATCGCTGGCCTAGAAACACCGTTAGCAGGCTCAATCACCGTGGTGGGGCTAGATGTGCAAGAGCAACCACGCACAGTGCATAGGCAGATGGGCTATTTATCTGACTTTTTTGGCCTTTACCAAGAGCTCACCGTGGCTCAGTGCTTGGAATACGCCGCAGCATCGCAAGGTTTAGCCAAGGATGCGATTGCTGATGCAATCAGTGCGACTGCAGCGCGCCTATCTTTAAGTGATAGGCTAGAGCAAAAAGCCAGCAGCCTATCGCGCGGCTTACGTCAACGCGTGGCAATTGGCCAAGCGATTATTCATGCTCCGCAAGTTTTACTGCTTGATGAGCCCGCATCTGGGCTCGATCCTGAAGCACGCAATGAGCTGGCGATTTTATTTCGCCAATTGCAGGCCAGCGGCATGACGCTTTTGGTGTCCTCACATATTTTAGCCGAATTAGAAGCCTACTCCAGTCATATGCTGGTACTTAGGGATGGCAAAATCCTTGAACACCGCGCCCTGCACCAAGGCCTAGCCAGCAAAGCATTACAGCTCAGGCTTGCCAGCCCCAACGATAAGCTCATTGAGATTTTAAGCGCCCACCCCGCAATTAATCTCAGCAAAGCCGATACCTTGCACGCCGAGTTTGATTTCAATGGCAATAGCGCAGAGCAAGCACGGTTACTGGCCGAACTCATCCAAGCGGGCCTTGCGATTACGAGCTTTGGTGAACAAAACTTGCAGCAAGCTTATTTGCGCTCGATAGAAGGTGGAAAATCATGAATCCAGAATTCAAACGCAATCTATGGCTCAACTTTTCTCTGCACCGCTTAATCGGCATGCCCGCTATTTTGGGGCTAATTTTTTTAGCCGTGGCAATGAACGGGCAAGCCAATCACGTAGGCAGTTCAGCTGCGATGCTGTTTGTTGGCATTGTTTGGCTATGGGGCACAAAAAACGCCGCAGCAGCAATCGGTGATGAGCAAAGAGATCACACCTGGGATCAGCAAAGAATGAGTGCGCTCAGCCCGTGGGCAATGACGTGGGGCAAGTTATTGGGTGCAACCTTATTTAACTGGTACGGCGGGGCGATTTGTATCTTGGTATTGCTGATTAGCGATCTTGCCAAAGACCCAATTAATACATTGCTCAAAGCGCTATCGCTGATCGCTATGAGCCTGTTGCTCCACGGCGCAGCGCTAGTGATGAACTTACAGCTAGGCCAGTCAGATTTCACCCAAAATCGCCGTGGCAGCTTTAATCTACTCCTCGCGATTCCAGCCCTCTTTTTCATGCCCAGCCTATTTGAGCTCAGCGAAACCCCTATCACTTGGTGGGATATCAGCTTTATGCCACTGCAATTTCAGCTATTAGCGGGCAGTTTCTTTGCTATTTGCAGCATATTTGCGGCTTGGCGACTCATGCAAAATGCCTTGCAAGTGCGCACACAGCCTTGGGCTTGGCCAATATTTGCCTGCCTACTCACCGCTTTTTTAGCAGGGTTTAATCACGAAAATCTGCCGATGCTCGGCCTAATTATTAGCAGCAGCATGACCTACGCAACGCTATTTTCTGAGCCTAATAGCATCACCATTTGGCAGCGCATCCAGCAACGGATTCAAGCCAAAAACTGGCATGGGGCACTGATTAACTTACCGCTCTGGCCTACTACTCTCATACTCTCATTTGCGTTTTCCTTACTCGCAACGGGGGCCGCTCCAAGCGAGCTTTCCAGCATCACCACCGCTCCGCTCTCCATTGCGTTGATGTTACTACGAGATAGTGCCGTTTGCGTATTCCTTGCCTTTGGCCCCAAGCGTGGCGTCGCTAATAGCCTGCTTTATCTAGCATTGATTAATGGCCTACTTCCATTTTTGGCCCATAGCAGCGACTTACCGAGCGTGGCTTATTTAATTATGCCAATCAACCATCCAAGCTCAATCGCCAGTATTCTCATCAGCGCCATTCATGCCCTCATGGCTATCGCCTTAGCATTTTGGAGATGGCAAGCCCTGCAATCAGCCCAACGTTAAGCCAAGCGATTAATCGGCGAAGAAAGTGATTTACCTTGCGATCGAACAAGCTTCAAAGAAATGGACGATGCCGATTCAAAGCTGGCGGATGGCGCTGAATCGTTTCGTTATAGAATTTGGTGACCGGCTGAACGGCCACCAGTCATTCCAAAGGCATTTACACAGAAAGATTTACAAGCTCCATTAAATCGGCAGCGCGTTTTAAATCTGGCTTGCCTTGCTTGGTAAATTGCCCTGCGTCATCAACAAAACGTCCTTTTACTACATTCATGGCAATCGTTTCGCTTTTAACCAAATCATCAGAATTAGCCTGAGCTTCCTTTAATTTTGCAAACTCTTCATTGCTAAAGCTAGCCTGCTTCATTAGATCTTGTAAAGAAATACTGCCTTCACTAGGCCTTGGCGCAATGCTACCGCCATAAAATCCCAATAAATCCGCTGATAATCTTGTGGCCGTGCTTTCTTGCCATTACGAATATCCAGCACATCCCAATATTGCTTCTCATATTTAGCATCACCCGTAATCACATAGGTTCGCGCTAGGCGAGTGAGATCATCCGAGCTCTGCCGTAATCCATCCGCCAGCAAATAAGAGTTATAACGCTGTAACTCTGCTTGGCTAAGCGCATCGGCGCTTTGCTTCAGTAAAATGGCCGAGTTTAATTAGTAGCAGTAAGGTAAAAGCCGCTAATGCACCCACCGTCAAAAACATACCTTTTACACTACGCATACAATCATCCCTATTAGCTAATCGCCCTGTATCAGCCTAGTACGATACGCCCGAATGCGCATGGCATTGTGGGCAGCTGTCGGCTAGATGCGGTAGCGCCGTAGTCATTATATTGAGTTAGATGGTGATGCTTTATGCTGAATAAACCGCCTAAGCCATCCTACTTGCTTGCTTAAAATACCCTAGCACAGGCAGATGACAGCCGCAGCTTACTCACACACTTTCCCATCCCCATAGCGTTCTGCCTTAAAATAGCTTTTTTTCTCTTACGCGACGCCGCCACGATGAAAATCGCCATTGCCCAGCTCAACCCTATTGTCGGCGACCTTGCCGGTAATACCACCAAGATTTTTGCTGCTGCCGCTCAGGCCAAAGCTGAGGGCGCGGATATTTTGCTGACCCCAGAGCTGGCGCTATGCGGCTATCCGCCAGAAGACTTATTGCTACGCCCAGCTTTTTTGGCGGAGTGCGCCACCGCCGTCGGCCGTTTTATTGATGAGCTAGATGGCATCACCTTGGTCTTGGGCTATCCGCGCGCCAGTGGTGGTGAGCGCTTTAATAGTGCCATCGTGATTCGGGATGGCAATGTACTTGGCCGCTACGACAAACTGCTGCTACCTAATGACCAAGTCTTTGACGAAGTACGCTACTTCTCGCCAGGCTATTCGCCCTTGGTATTTGAGCAAGAAGGCGTGCAGATTGGCCTCGCCATTTGTGAAGATATCTGGGACGTAGAACCGGCTTCTGCTGCGGATGACGAAGGTGCAGAGCTTTTATTAATTTTGAATGCTTCCCCATACAATCAAGCCAAGCAATCCACCCGCCGAGAAGTGGTGGGCCAGCGCGTGGAAGAAACGGGCATGGCGATGGTGTATTGCAATATGGTGGGCGGCCAAGACGAGCTGATTTTTGACGGCCAATCCTTTGCACTGGATAAATTTGGTGAGCTGGTAGCCCAATTACCAGCGTTTAAGGAAGAGCTCGCCTTTATTGATTACCAACAAGGCAATCTGAAGCCCGCTGCCATTACTGCAGATTTAAGCGATGAAGCCAGCAGCTATCAGGCGCTGGTACTCGGCGTGCAAGATTATATTGGCAAAAATAAATTCCCAGGCATCTTGCTGGGTTTATCCGGCGGGATTGATTCAGCGCTCACGCTGGCGATTGCTGTGGACGCACTGGGTGCAGATAAAGTGCACGCCGTGATGATGCCATCACGTTATACCGCGGATATCAGCGTGGACGATTCGCGCGAAATGATTAAAATCTTGGGCTGCAAATATTCAGAAATCGAAATTTGGCCGATTTATGAAGCCTTTATGTATGCCTTGAGCGATGAATTTGAGGGCCAAGCTGCGGACACCACCGAAGAAAACCTGCAAGCGCGCGCACGCGGCACCTTGCTAATGGCTTTATCCAATAAATCCGGCAAACTGGTCCTCACTACCGGCAATAAATCAGAAATGACCACCGGCTACGCCACTCTTTACGGCGATATGGCAGGCGGCTTTGCGGTGCTAAAAGACGTGGCAAAAACGCTAGTTTATCGCCTATCTAGCTGGCGCAATACCCAAGGCATGGTGATTCCAGAGCGAATCATTACTCGCCCACCTTCTGCGGAACTTCGCCCAGATCAAACCGACCAAGACTCATTGCCTCCCTACGAAACGCTGGATGCAATCTTGCAAGCCTATGTGGAAGAAAACCTCAGCCGCGCAGAGATTATCGCCAAGGGTTTTGCCAAGGCCGATGTAGATCGCGTGGTGCATTTGCTGACCATCAATGAATACAAACGTCGACAAGCACCGGTAGGCCCCCGCATTACCCACCGCGCATTTGGCAAAGACTGGCGCATGCCCATTACCAACCGTTTTTCGATGTAAAAAACCCAGGGCACGGCATGCCGTGCCCCAACAAACTTCACTCTGGATGACCCATGCTTAAGCTAGACCGCTACACGCGTATTGCCAGTTATTTCATAATTGGGTTATTTCTACTTATCGTCATGTTGAATCACCTACTTCCCGCCTTACTCGTTGGCCTACTCGTTTATGAGTTGGTTGCCCAAGCCGCCCAAGCCCCTTTTATTTGCCGCCTGCCCCCAAACGTGCCAAACCTGTTGCCCTAGTTATCTTTTCCGCCTTTATTATCTTACTGCTGGTCTTACTGGGCTTTAGCTTAGCCTCCGTATTCCATGGCGAATCGGCATCCATGCCCAGCATTATGCGTAAATCAGGCGAAATTGCCGAAGCCTTGCATCATGAGCTAGCTAACTGGCTACCCGCTTGGATGCTAGAAAGCCTGCCACAAGATGTAACGGCGTGGAAAACCGCTTTTTACGAATGGTCAGATAAGCACATCGCCCAATTGCAGCAAATTGGTGCCCGCACCAGCCATACGCTGGCGCAAATGCTGATCGCTATGGTGATTGGGGCCATGCTGTCCTTACACCACAACAACCAAGATAAAGCCCCCTTGCTCGATGCCCTACAAAGCCGCTGCGCCCGCTTGGCTCATTCCTTTAAGCAAATCGTCTTTGCCCAAGTACGCATTTCTGCACTTAATACATTTTTCACCTTGATCTACTTGGCCATTGTTTTACCTTCCTGCGGCGTTTCGCTGCCGCTTACCAAGACATTAATTGTCATTACCTTTTTAGCGGGCTTACTGCCTGTGATTGGTAATCTGATTTCTAACACTGCCATTGTGGCCGTTAGCATGAGCGTTTCCGCCTCGGTAGCGGCAGGTTCATTAGCGTTTTTAGTGATCATTCATAAGTTTGAGTATTTTTTAAATGCGCGCATTGTGGGTGGACGTATCCATGCTTTTGCTTGGGAGCTACTTCTAGCCATGCTATTGATGGAAGCCATATTTGGCCTGCCAGGCCTTGTGGCTGCGCCCATTTTCTACGCCTATTTAAAGAACGAATTAAAAGAAGCACAATTGATTTAAGCCCTCCATATCGCTAGGGTCTGTTGACGTTTCATTCGCAATTGCGCTGAGCTGGGAAACAAACGTCAACGGAGTCTAGGCAAAGCGGCGCAAAAATCTGCCGTATCTTTAATAAGCATCCCTAAATTCATGCGCTGCCAGAGATTGATGACCATCATCCGGTCGGACTATTACGCCACCATGAAGTCATCAAATACTTTGGCTGCCCTTTTACCCACAAGCTTTACGGGAACAAGCCTTGCAAAACACTTATGGATTGCGCCCCACTGATTGTGGAGCGCTCCACCGGCCTGCAAAAGCTATTCCAATTAGTCACCGCAGGCCATTACTGAATTACAAATCCGCGCCGCACGCCAATCCACTGACCTTATTGCCAGGCAATGTGTCCATTCAATAATATATGAAAGTGCGACTTACAGAGCAGCGCCCGAAGCCATATAACGATGTATACGGCTATGCCCGTGGCGATAGCATGATTCGGATGTTGGGAGAATTACTACTTGGCATTGCCGGCCCACAGCTTGATTTTATGGGCCATATTGGCGGCGATGACTTTATGGTGCTGTTTCGCTCCCCATACTGGAAAAACCGCTGCCAGCGCTGACTCAAATAATTTGAGCAAAGGGTAAAAAGCTTGTTTAAGCCTGAATACGTTTTAGAAAAGACTATAGCAGTGAGGATCGCCGTGGTGTGGTGCAGAATTTCCCACTCAGCAGCCTATCTATTGGGGTAATTGAAGCACGGCAAGATCGCTACCTTACCCACCACGAAGTTGCTGCTGCTGCCACCCACGCCAAGCATCTAGCCAAAAGCAAACAGGGAAACAGCTTGTTTGTAGAGCAGCGCAAAGTAGAGCATTCAAGCGCAGGGCTCTCGCTTTAAGCGGGGAGTTAGCCAAAGAAAAGCGCCCTCTATACCTTATCAGACAAAAAACCTAAAGACCAATCCACGCCATATTCTGCATTCGCTAAATCAAGCAGAGGCTGCAAACTCGTTAGCAGAGCAGGTAGATGTGGCGCAACCTCGGCTTGCTGACCCTTATGCAGCATCAATAAAGCATCTGCTAGCGATAATACCGGCAGCCGGTTTACATTCTCATCCGGCATTAAAATACGATCAGAGCCAATAGAGCCATACAGCCTTGTCGTGGCCTTATTAAACAAAGCAGGAGCCGAATGAGTATCGTCATGCCAAGAGTTTGCCACCGCCACACTAGCGGTCACCGTTAAACGCTCATCCCGATAATTAATTCTTGCTGCGGCCACGCCTTGCCTTAAGCGATCGGCCATAACTCGTACTTCTGATAAAGATGTGCCAGGCGCCACAATCGCAAACTGTGGCCCGCCCACATGTGCCAAGGTGTCTTCTCGGCGCAATTTTGCTGCCAATAGCTTAGCCAACAAACTCAACATTTGACTTGCTAAGCGCTCACCGAGCTTTTGCTTTAGTGGCTGATAATGATCGATCTCTAATAAGAGTAAAGTGACTTCAGAATTATGCCGTAGCGCATAGGCCATAGATTGCTCCATTTGCAACATCAGCAAATTCGAGCTAGAAACCCCTGTCGTGCTATCCCGAGCGATTTCCTGCGCTTTTTCCGTCCGAGCGATGACTAGCTCTTGCTGAACTGCGGCCAATTGAATATTAGCCGCAACACGTGCTAGCATTTCAGTTTTATCAGTTGATTTTGTAATGAAATCTGTGGCACCACATTCAACACATTTTTGCTTGGTGGCGTCGTCTTCTTCGCCCGAGATAATAATCACGGGCAACAAATACAACCGACCATCACCAGCGCTACGCACACGGGCCAATAAACCCAAGCCATCGAGCTCCGGCATGGTTAAATCAGAAATGAGTACCTGAATGCTTTCATCGTCTAAAAGACGCTGCCATCCCGCCTCACCATCAGCCTCTTCGATGACATCGTAAGCAATGCCAAGGTGCTTTTTGATTGTTGCGCGCACAATACGAGAATCATCCACGACAAGAATGCGCGGCAAAGGAAAGTGTTCTGAATCCACTAGCGACATCTAATCAGACCTATCTTACATCGTTGATAGAATTTAGCATAAACGCATACGCTCTGCCGATATACGGTAAAACCTTCCACCTTAAACCCTATAAGATTCAGGCTAGACCACAAGGAGCGGGCATTATGAACATAAATTTGCAGCTTCAGCTGAGCATCGCCCCACTAACATACTTTGAAGCGAAATGTTGCCTTCGCAGCTTGGCACGTGAAGGCATTGTAACCCTATGGAATGAGCAGCGCTCTTTAAGTCGTGACACCTGCCTATTAAACCTTAGCGCTGAATACATCAGCTCTGATAGCCCTCTATGGCTTTGCGAGCGTCTCGCGGCAGCCATCTGGAAAGAAGCTGGGCGTTTTGTACGCCTTACTAGCTTAGTAACGAGCGACAACGAAACCGAACATTTATTTATTTTTGAAGAAGTAGATTACCAGCGCTTAATGCCCGCATTTAGGCTAAGAATGCCGCCATTACGCCGATAATTTAAGGCACAGACAAACAAAAACCCCAGCCGAGGCTGGGGTTTTCTTCACTCGAACATCTACAGAATTAGGCCATAGCCTTGATTGCTGCAGACAGACGGCTCTTATGACGAGCTGCCTTGTTCTTGTGGAAGATTTCTTTATCAGCGATACGATCGATGATGCTGACGGACTGTTGGAAGACAGTCTGAGCCGCAGCTTTATCACCTGCTTCCACAGCCTTCAGCACCTTTTTGATCGCGGTGCGGAAAGCGGAACGCTGGCTGGTATTGTGCTGGCGGGCTTTCTCAGCCTGACGTGCACGCTTGCGAGCTTGGGCACTGTTAGCCATGTTTTGAAACTCCTGAGACGGGCTTGCCCAAAAAGCGGGCTAATTCGGAAACCGGCGATGATAGCCCCACTTTTAGATTCTGGCAAGCACTTCTAACCAGCGAGCATCAACAAAGCACCACACGCAAAAAAAACGCCTCATTTTCTAGTAAACTCCACCAGCATTCGCATAGCTTGCAACACAGATAAGATCCAGCCTTATAATTACGCCCTCACTACTCAAACCCTCCGGTATGAACCTTCTTAAAGCACTGGCCGCAGTTAGCTCCATGACGCTAGTTTCACGCATATTAGGTTTTGTGCGCGACACCATTATTGCCCATGTATTTGGTGCAGGCGCTGCCACCGACGTCTTTTTTACCGCCTTTAAACTGCCCAATATGCTGAGGCGTATTTTTGCTGAAGGTGCATTTTCACAAGCCTTTGTCCCTACACTGGCAGAATATAAAACACGTAAAGGCGAACAAGAAACCAAAGAATTTGTCGCTAAAATTGCTGGTGTGCTGACATTGGTTTTAGTTTTAATCACCTTGCTCGGTGTTTTAGCAGCACCTGCGATTATTTATTTTTCTGCGGCAGGTTTTGCCAAAAACCCAGATAAATTCAATCTAGCGGTCGAGCTACTCCGCTATATGTTTCCCTATATTTTGCTGATTTCTCTATCGTCCTTGGTCGGCAGTATTCTCAATACCTATAACCGTTTTTCTGTTCCTGCCTTTGTCCCCACGCTTTTAAATATTTCATTTATTGCCTGCGCACTGTGGCTGGCCCCGTTGATGGATCGGCCCATTTTTGCGCTTGCGATCGCCGTTCTGATTGGTGGTGTGGCCCAACTTTGCTATCAGCTGCCACATCTAGCCAAGCTGGGGATGCTGATGTGGCCCAAGCTAGATTTAAAAGATGAAGGGGTATGGCGAGTCATCAAGCAAATGGGCCCGGCTATTTTTGGTGTATCGGTGGCGCAAATCAGCTTGATTATTAATTCTAACCTCGCTTCTTTCTTGGCTTCAGGCAGTGTTTCATGGATTTACTATGCAGACCGGCTGATGGAATTCCCAACTGGCGTGCTTGGCGTTGCGCTAGGGACGATTCTACTGCCCAGCCTAGCCCGCAGCCATGCTAGCGGCGATCAAGTCAGCTACGATCGTTTATTGGATTGGGGCTTGCGTCTATGCATCATGCTTTGCCTGCCCGCCACGGTGGCTTTAGCCATCCTTGCCGAGCCTCTGGTGCTTACCCTATTCCAAGGCGGCAAGTTTTCTATGCACGATGCCTTAATGACCCAGCAGGCGCTGGTGGGCTATAGCGTGGGTTTAATTGGGCTGATCCTGATTAAAATCCTCGCTCCTGCATTTTATGCAAGGCAGGAAATTAAAACCGTGGTGCGTATCGGCATCATCACGCTCTTCGTCACACTAGCGATCAACCTAATCTTCTTGTATACCCTGCCTTTTAAGCACGCAGGGCTCACGCTGGGGATGAGCTTAGGTGCATGCCTGAATGCAGGCTTGCTATACCGCACGCTGCGTTTACGAGGCTATTACACGCCACAAGCCGCATGGAAGGGCTTTATGCTGCGCATCCTATGCGGCGTAATCGCCATGAGCGCCCTGCTACTCGTGCTATTGCACTTTATGCCGGCTTTTGCCGAAATGAGTAAGCTGGTCCGAGTTGGCTGGCTCAGTATTTTGGTGGTCGCAGGTGCAGGGACTTACTTTGCATCGCTCTTTGCCTTGGGCTTTAGACCCAAAGACTTCTCACGCAAGGCGATTACGGATTAGTAAATCATCGTTAGGCGGATTTACCCTCCCCTTGCTCGCCACCAGCTCATTTCACGTTAAACAGAGATATCAATGAAGCTGCTAAGAAAAATCATTGTGGGCATGATGTTTGGATTTATTTGTCATGTTTCTTGGGCTGCGGATGGATTTGACCTGCTGCGAGAAGAGAAGATAGGCAATCTACGGATTGATCTTCCTGAGAAAGAAGTCAAAAAAGCCATCAGCTGCAAGGAAATACGAGGGGCAGATAAATTATGGGGGGCAGATGGGGCCTATCATCAGGAGTGGGCCTATGCCGATTGTGGTATTATCCTTGATATGGTTTCAGATAAAAAACGAGGCGCAAAAAAAGTTGCCGCAATTACCTTAATTGCCCCTAGTACTTTAAGCACCCAGCGGGGCATCCGCATTGGCAGCTCCACTCAAGAGGTGATGAAGGCCTACAAACCTTTTTGGAATGAAGAGGAGAGTGACTCCAATCAGTTTGTAGCAGGTAGCATCTATGGTGGGCTAATTTTTACCCATAAAAAAAAGAAAGTAAGCGGCATTTTTCTTGGAGCAGCGGCTGAATAAGGGGACTTACCGTGACTGCCGAGCCCCTACGATTTTCAGCAATAAAAAACCCACGAATCGATTCGTGGGTTTTTTATTGGGCCAAGCAGCCTGTCGGACTTAAGACTGATCTACTGCGGAAAAGCCGGATTTGGCCATATTCAACGCATTTTTTCGTTGAATAGCCAGAGCCAGCTATTCGCCTCAAAAATCCGTTAAATCTGCCTCAAACCGGGCTTTCCCTCGCTACGATCGCTTAAGTCCGACAGGCTGCAAGGCTAAATTACAAAACTTTAGCAATCGCATCCGCTACGTAATCGATATTTTTAGTATTAAGTGCAGCCAAACAAATACGCCCAGTCGATACCGCGTAAATACCGTATTCGTCTTTCAACACTTCAACTTGCGCCGCTGTCAGGCCGGTATAGGAGAACATACCGCGCTGAGCCGCTACAAAGCTAAAGTCTTGCGCTACGCCGCGCTCAGCCAGTTTTGCAACCAAGCTGGTACGCATGGCGCGGATGCGATCACGCATACCGGCTAATTCGTCTTCCCATTGCTGGCGTAGTTCTGGGCTCGCCAATACCGCCGCCACTACCGCGCCACCATGGATCGGTGGATTGGAATAATTAGTACGAATCACACGTTTCAGTTGGCTCAGCACACGAGCAGCCTCTTCACGACTTTCTGTCACGATAGACAAAGCGCCTACGCGCTCGCCATACATCGAGAAGCTTTTAGAAAATGAGCTGGAAACAAAGAATTGCAGACCAGAAGCAGAGAACAAACGCACTGCAATGGCATCTTCCTCAATGCCATCGGCAAAACCTTGGTAAGCCATATCTAGGAACGGTACTAAATGACGTTCACGGCAGGCGTCTACGACTTCGGCCCACTGCGCATCACTCATGTCCGCGCCAGTTGGATTGTGGCAGCAAGCATGCAGCACCACGATAGAGCCTGCAGGCATACTTAACAGAGCGGCCTTCATGCCCACAAAATTAACACCACGAGTCGCTACATCGTAATACGCGTAGTTTTCAACTTTGAACCCCGCCGATTCAAACAAAGCGCGATGGTTTTCCCAGCTTGGATCGCTGATATAAACACTGGCATTGGCATCTAAGCGTTTGAGCAAATCAGCGCCAATTTTCAGAGCACCAGTACCGCCCAAAGCTTCTGCCGTGACCACTCGGCCCGATGCGACTAACTCACTTGTCGCACCAAATACCAAATCCTGCACCGCTTTATTGTATAAACCAAGGCCTTCAATCGCTTGGTAGCCACGTGGTGGCTGTGCATCCATATGGGTTTTTTCTGCCGCTTTTACCGCAGCCAGCAATGGGATTTTGCCATTGTCATCGTAATACACACCCACACCTAAATTAACCTTACCAGCGCGTGTATCGGCATTAAAGGCTTCATTCAGACCCAAAATAGGGTCGCGGGGGGCCATTTCTACTGCGGCAAAAATCGAGGATGTCATCCGAGGCTCCAAAAAGTAATAGGGAAGGCTGGCTTGTAATTGGCATAAAAGCACAAATTCACAGTGGCTAATTTTAGCATGCTGAGCTTAAACACGGCCCTTTCCTTGTAAGCTAAACGCTTAAACAAACAAAGGAGCCCTGATCCAGCTGACTATCGGTAATGATGCGCACCTAATAGCTGGCGGCTTATCTCTAGTTAAGGGTTAATGGCTCAACCAACTTCACCACCTGGCGCACACCCGATACGCGACTAGCCGCACGTGCAGCAGAGTCTGCAATCTCGGGTTTGCTCACTCCCATCAGGTAAACCACGCTGCGCTCAGTAATCACCTGCAAGTGCAACGCATCAGCATCATTTGCATCGGTCAGCAAGGCGCTTTTAACCCGTGCCGTGAGTTGCGTATCATAAAGACGATTTGCAGCGGTAGAAGGTGTTGTAACCACGATTTCATTGTGGATTTTGCGAACTTTCGCTTGCCGCTGGGCAATCTCGTACGCCTTTGCTTTGGCGGCTTCATCTGGCACTTCGCCAGTTAACAAAATCACGCCGTTAAAAGCACTGACGTTGATATGCGCTTTGTCTTTCCACGTATCAATTAAATCACTACTAATTTGTGAGCTTAAGTCAAAATCAGTTTTGATAATTTCAGATTTACGCGGATCCGAGCCAACCATTGCACCCACCGCCACACCACCAACCAGTAAAATAGGCACGCAAGCAGATAAAGACGCTGCCAGCCCCATTGCGAGTAGTGCGTTTTTTAGCCGCATCATTCGCCACCTAGCAGCATATAGTCCACCGTATCGCATAAGGCATGAATCATGGTGATGTGTACTTCCTGAATCCTGGCGGTGCGCTGTACCGGCACACACAAATGCACATCATCGCCAGATAAGATCTCGCCAATTTGCCCACCATCGCGCCCAGTAAAAGCAATCACATTCATTTGCCTATCATGAGCTGCGTGAATGGCGGAAATCACATTGGCCGAATTACCCGATGTAGAAATCGCAATCAGCAAATCACCTGGGCGCCCTAGTGCATGCACTTGCTTAGAGAAAACCAAGTCATAGTCGTAATCATTGGCAATCGCAGTAATTGCGGAGGTATCTGTCGATAAAGCCACCGCAGCCAAACCCGGACGCTCACGCTCAAAACGCCCGACCATTTCAGCAGCAAAATGCTGAGCATCGGCGGCTGAGCCCCCATTACCGCAGGTTAAAATTTTCCCATCGGAGATAAAGGTTTGCACCATTTTCTCTGCGCCAATTCGAATACCGGGGGAGAGCAATTCCATCGCCATTTGTTTGGCGTCGATACTATCTAGAAAATGCTGTCGAATACGTTGTGCTAAATCCATTTTTATCCCTCAGTGGCGTCTATACAGTTTTTGAGCCAGTTGATTGTTTCCCCTTCAATGCAAATTGCATCAAAGCGGCAAAGTGGCAAAGGAGAAACTTTTAATAGGTAATATTGAGCCGTTGCTCGCAGTTTAGCGCGTTTTGCTGGGCCTATGCTGGCAGCCGCTCCGCCAAAGCGCGTATTACGGCGCTGCCGTACTTCTACAAATACTAAGGTGTTACCGTCTTTAGCGACTATGTCAATTTCACCACGTTTGCATTGCCAATTACGTGCAATGATTTTTAAGCCCTGCTGCTGCAAGAAAATCACCGCCGTATTTTCAGCAGCAAGCCCTAGAGTATTCATGGAGCAGGATTAACTGCTGGGCGATCATCGCCACTATTAAAGCTATTAAGCACCAGCTCCCGTTCTATTAACCCTCCGCTTCCCATACTGATATGCCCGCTTAACCCATCAAAATTAATTTCTGCTTTGCTGCTTAATAAAATAGCCAGCTTCCAAGCATCCACCCCCAGTGCAAATAATCTTTCCACATCGTTGGATGGGGATCGGATGCGATTCAGCAAGGCATACTCGCTATTATCAGGTTGTAAAATCCAAGGCGTTTCTAAATAACGAATACCACTCATATCCACCATCGCCATTTTACTTAAATTGCCAGGGTTAATTTGGCTCGTGGCAAAAACGGGACGCTCATTCCCTATAAAAGGCCGAGACAGGCGTGTTTGTCGTGCATTGGCGGCAAAAAACACTGAATCATGCTCGCCATCTTTTAATTGATTACGCAAATCCTGCGCTTGGCTACGTGCGTCTTTCAGCATAAAAACCTTAGGCAGCACGCTATTTATTTCTTTCCAAGAATCCACAAAGCCCTGCACCATCCTAGCGGATAGCGGGCTATCACCTTGCAATACCAAGGGCATGCGCAAGCCCTCATCAAACATCTGCCTAGCCGCTTGCTGTGCCTCTTGCTCTATAGAGAGAGAAAAACTATAGAGGTGGGCGCGGCGCAAAGTGCGTTCATCAAATGAATTTAAAGCAATCACCGGAATATCAAAATCACCAATATCCGCTAAGTAATTAATCGAAGGCTTAGTTAAAGGCCCAATCACTGCGAGCGCTCCTTGATCGTGCAGGCGCTGAAACTGCTCAAATACCTCCGCCGGCACATCATCGGTATCAAAAACTTTAACCACAGGCAATTCAGCATTTCCGTTGGCCGTCGCTGCAGCCAAGACCCCAGCCTTAATCGCATCTACAGCTGGACGCATCACCTTACTTTTGCCTGGTAATAAAACCGCGATAAAGCCAGCCCCCTCCAAGGGCTTGGTTTGCACACTTGTGTTTACGGGCACACCTTTTTGCTCAACAGCGCTCACCACAGCAGTAGCAATCGAATACGTTGGTTTATTCTCTGCATGAGGTACAACAGGAGCAGCTGCGCAGCCAGCTATGGCAGTTAAGAGAAGAGCACCGTATAGTACGGCTCCTAGCGCACTGCGCCATTCCGAAGCAAAAAGGAGAGCCTTGGCGTGCATACCGAATCCATTCCTATTATTAAGTCCGCATTATATGTGGTCGCAACCCCTATCGGTAACCTTAACGACATGACGCCTCGCGCCATTGCTGCCTTAAAAGGTGCCGATGTGATCGCAGCGGAAGATACCCGAGTCACTGGGCAGTTACTTAAACACTTTAATATTTCAACGCCGATGGTGTCTTTGCATGAGCACAATGAACACAGCATGGCTGAAAAACTCATCGCCCGCATGCTTGCGGGTGAAACAATTGCGCAAGTATCCGATGCAGGAACCCCCGCAGTATCAGATCCTGGCGCACTGCTCGCCGCAGCAGCCCATGCCGCAGGATGCAAGATCATTCCTGTACCAGGTGCCTCAGCATTGACTACCGCTCTTTCTGCTAGTGGCTTTGTATCCCCACACGCCTTGTTTTATGGTTTCTTACCGCCAAAAACTAAACAGCGTTGTGATGCACTGGCGGAGCTTAAAGAACAAAGCTTCATCACTGTATTCTATGAAGCCCCGCACCGTATCGTTGATTGTTTAGCCGATATGGCCGCAGTGTTTGGCCCAGAACGTGAAGCCGTACTTTGCCGTGAAATCACCAAAACCTTCGAAACTATCCGACGCCTACCACTGGGCGAACTCGCAGCATGGGTGGCCAGCGATAGTAATCAAGAACGTGGTGAATCTGTGATTGTGGTGAATGCCGCCCCAAAAGCAGAAAAAGCAAATGGCGCAGATTATGACAAAATATTACTCCCTCTAATTGCCGAGCTACCGCTCAAACAAGCAGTTGCCCTAGCAGTATCCATTAGCGGGGCACCTAAAAATGCCCTCTATGAACGTGCATTAGAGCTAAAAAACAGCGCAAAAGGCAAGGAACCTTCGGCTTAAACACAGGGCTTGCTGACTCATTCATCTATTTACCGCTTTTTTTATTCAGCATTGGCGAATGCAGCAGCAAGATTGATATAAAAAATAATCTTTTATATCAATACACTATGTAATACCCTAGAAAACAAAATCTACTTTTTGTAAATAACGCTTGCCAGCGGAAAAGTGTTCCTACATAATTCGACTCCTGCACTGAACGAGCCCGGGTGGCGAAATTGGTAGACGCAAGGGACTCAAAATCCCTCGCCGCAAGGTGTGTCGGTTCGAGTCCGACCCCGGGCACCACTCGTTAAGTACATGATAAATTAAGGATTTCAAGGCTTAGCCTGAAATCCTTTTTTTTCATCTATTGCATGCCTCACTCCTCCCTTATAACACATAGCAATACCCCGCCACCCTCAACACAATTAGCTATACTAGCCATTTTGAAGGAGAACTATTTTGCAACTCGAACACCTTGTCGCGGTTAACGATCCATCCAACGATTTAGTTCTAACTCGCGCCGAGCTTTGGAAAGGGCTATTAATACGCGCCGAATGCCCCGACATCTTTATGTCGCACGTCGACCACGTTGAAATCATTGAGCGCAGCGCTGTACATCTACTGCGAACAATGATTATCGGCGCAATGCATATCCAAGATCGCATCCACTTAGTGCACGAACAGCACATCCGCTACGATACCGAGCCCAATGAGCAACATGGCGGCGGCACACTACTGATGCTGATCGAAGAGCCTGAAACCGACATGCTATTTGTGCGCTTTCATTACCAGACACCTCAAGATGATCAAGGCGAAGAAGCGGAATATACAAAATTTTTGAAAGCTGCATGGCAGCAAAATGATGTAGAAACCATTAAGAAAATTCGCGAATTGGCTACTGAAGGTTTGCTAGCGGTAAAACATTAAGCACCGAAGACTACGCCAGAGTGCGACCAAGGCGAGCCCAACACCTTGGCTGCTAAACGCTTCTGCGCAGCTACAAACCAAGCACAAGCGCTTAAAGATTGGTGAAATCAATTTCACCAACATGGTTAAAGACATAATCTGGTTTATAAGGGAACTGCTCAATCATTCCCATAGTTGATACGCCAGAAAGCACTAAGGCGGTTTTCATTCCAGCCTCCATCCCACCAACAATATCCGTATCCATCCGATCGCCCACCATCAAGGTGTCTTCTGGGTGTACGCCCAATTTACGCGTTGCAAGTGTCATCATTAGTGCATTAGGCTTGCCGACAATATATGGCTTCTTACCGGTCGCCGCCGAAATCGCCGCCAAGATAGTCCCAGCGGCAGGCTCACTCCCTCCTTCCACCGGATCAATCATATCTGGATTGGTACCAATAAATTTGGCACCGCCATCAATAAAGCGCACTGCTTTTTTCATTTGTTCAAAATTAAAGCTACTTGATTTGGCGACAACAACATAATCAGGCTTACTTTCTGAAATAGAAAACCCAACATTATAAAGCTCATTAATCAAGCCACCTCCACCAATAATAAATACCGTGGCACGCTCTTTCTGGCTACGTAAAAACATAGCTGTCGCCATAGCGCTAGTAATGAAATTACCCTCAGTTAAGCCATGAATACCCATCGCTTCTAGTTTTAATTTTAAATCGAGAGACGTTTGCTCTGCATTATTCGTTAAAAACAGAAAGGGCAATTGAGTACTTAATAAACGCTGAACAAACTCATTGGCGCCTGGAATGAGTTGCTTACCACGATAAATCACACCATCCATATCAGAAATAATGCTCTTAATCATCTTTATCTCCCTATTTAACAGCGACTTCATCGTAACAGCATCCAACTTGTCATGTCCCAACTTAGCGTAATAGAGCTGTAGTCATCATTATTTTTCTCCGCCATAACGCCAGTAAATAGTGGCGACTAAGCTCAACATAAATCAGTAATACTATTGTAATTTATCCTACAGAAACAATCAGCTAAGTGCTTTAAACTCGTAAATACTGCCATGTTAATCTAAGCCCACTTTTTCAACAGCAAGGCTAGGTATAATCACGCCTCCATATAATTCAAACCGATATCAATATGCCCCAAAGCCATCACACTCAAGACCAAACAGCTAATCCTGCTCCACTAGGGCTACTCGGCTTTGGTATGACCACCGTGTTACTGAATTTACACAACGCAGGCGCCATTGAGCTTAGCGCCATGATATTAGCCATGGGGATATTCTATGGAGGCATTGCTCAGGTTATTGCAGGGATTTTAGAATGGAAGAAAGGCAATACGTTTGGTACCGTTGCCTTTACCTCTTACGGCATGTTCTGGCTCACGCTAGTTGCCCTACTGATACTTCCTAAGCTAGGGCTTGCAGAGTCCGCTTCAGTCAATAGCATGACCGCCTACCTAACCATGTGGGGAATCTTTACCGCATTTCTTTTTATTGGCACGCTTAAGTTAAATAAAGCCACACAATTTATTTTTGGCTCGCTCACCATTCTTTTTGCTCTCTTAGCCGTTGGCGACTACACAGGCAGCGCCACCATTAAACAAATAGCGGGAATCGAAGGAATTGTTTGCGGCGCATCGGCCATTTATGCAGCGATGGCCCAAATATTAAATGAAATGTACGGAAAAACTATAATGCCTTTAGGTGAAGTAGGCTGCTAATTATGGACACCTTCAATTGAGATAAAATCTTCTCTGGAGGTAAGTCATGGCCAGTAGTTACACCACTGCATTTCGTGCAGAAGCCGTTAAATTAGTACTCGAACAACACTTGAATGTGCCGCAAGCGATGCCCAAACAGACGCTGGATAAGTGGGTCAAATTGGCACAGCAAGGCAAGCTAGCGGGCCTGGATCAACATCGCGTTCAGCCTGTCGACGAGCTCAGCGCCGAGGTCGCCAGGCTCAAACGAGAACTGGCCGAAAGCAAAATGGAGTGCGCTTTTTTAAAAAAGGCCGCCACGTACTTTGCCAAGGAATTCACGCTAAGTACGCGTTCATGAAACAGCAAAGAAAGCAGTATCCGATTTCACAAATGGCACAATGGCTTGGCCTGTCGCGCAGCGGATTTTATAACTGGCTACAGTCCAAATCAGCACCAAAGCAGGCGCATCGCCTGCTGCTGGAAGTCAAAATACGTGCAGCACATGCGCACGGCAGAATGACTTATGGGCCACGACGTTTACAGAAAGAGCTTGCGGCTGATGAGGTACAAATTGGCTTGAGTCAATTGCGCTATTTGAGGCGCAGACTGGGTTTGCGCTGCATTCAAGCGAAGAAATTCAAGGCGACGACCCATTCAAATCATAGCTTGCCAGTGAAAGAGAATTTACTCGGGCAATGTTTCGAACCGGTCAAGCCGAATGAAATGTGGGTGAGCGATATTAGTTACAGTACGCCCAGCCAGCGTAGCCTGCATTGATTGGGGTGATGCTGCTTGAGCATGTTTGGAATGCAGTATCCCAGCAAGTCGTTGATGTTGCGCTGGGGAATGCCCTTCTTCTGCTACAAGGGGAAGTGAGCCGAAGCGGCGGTGACCTGCTGACACTGGCAGGGTGACGAAGTCCGTGGGAAACGGGGTTTGCGGCGAAGCGGTTACGCCAAGATGAACCTCTAGGCTGAGCATGGGACGGTTGAGGAACACGTACCTATTAAACCGCATCTGAGGATTGAAATGTCACCACGGCCTACACCGTTTAACAGGCTGGATTTGGATTGGTATCAGTGACATATATCCACTGATGCCGCGATTGTAGCCAGAAATGTAGACTGGTCTGTATGGAGTCATGGGGAGTGTGTAGCTAGACCATGGCATCTAAATCGACTTGCGGAAAGCAAGGATAAAGACTGCGATAGGCAACCTCACCCATGCGTTGAGTCCAGCATGTGAACTGGGGAAGGCTTGCACAAATGCCAAGGGAGTGTGCCCCCGATGATGTGCGAGTTGGCGGAGCCTCCGTAGTAGTCCGAAACTGGGAAAGCCAGTTACATGGCGAAGGGAGGCAGTTTAAGTGGTTTGCTGGGTCGACTAACTGACCACAATAAGGTGAAGACCTTTGATAATCAGTGAAATGCAAAGCAAGCTGGCAATATGGTCTTCAAAGGATAAAGAACGCAAGTTCGATCGTCTGCTGAGGCTCATTGCTGAACCGGTCTGGCTACGCGAAGCTGCTCACACTACGCTGGCGTCAAGTGGAGCAAAGACACCGGGAATCGATGGTGTCACTCGGGTTTATATGGAAAATCATCTCCAGCATGAACTTGAAACCTTACGCACCGAGCTACTTGCTGGCACGTTTCAGCCACAAGCCGCCCGTCGTGTGTAAATTCCAAAAAGCAATGGCAAGATGAGGCCTTTGGGCATCCCTTGCCTGCGTGATCGGATTGTACAGCGTGCCATTTTGATGGTGATGGAGCCGATATGGGAAAGTGATTTCCATACCGTTTCATACGGATTCAGAAAAGCGCGCAGCGTACATCACGCCATTCGCACGGTGAAATTACAGCTACAGGATGGGGGAGAACAAAGCACAGCTGGGCGCTGGATTATTGAAGGCAATCTGGCCAGCTACTTCGATACCATTCACCATCGATTACTGCTTAAAGCAATGCGCAAGCGTATCGCAGACCCGCGTTTACTGGCTATGGAAGTTCATCAAAGCGGGCTGTGTAGATCGCGGTTTATTTCGGGCGGCAAGTGAAGGCGTACCGCAAGGTGGGGTTATTTCACCTTTGTTATCAAACATCATGCTGCATGAGTTTGATACTTGGATGGAAGCGAAATACCTTAACAAGAAAGTACGTAAAGATCGTTGGGCATGGAACTTTGGCATACAAAACCAGCGCCCATTGCGGTACGGGAGCAGCGCCAGTGGAAACCGGCAATATCTTATTGTCGATATGCTGATGATTTTGTTGTGATTGTCAAAGGCAGCAAAGCGCAAGCTGAAACTGCGCGCGCAGACTGCCGAGCATTTCTTGAAGATCAGCTTAAATTGACGCTGAATCTTGAGAAAACCCACATTCCGCATGTTAACGATGGCTTTGTGTTTCTGGGGCATCGAATCATTCGTAAGCGTGGCGCGCGCGGTCAGATGCGGGTGGTGAGTACAATTCCATGGGATAAATATCGGCGCTTTACCGAGAAGTTGGTAAAGCAACTGTCGAGTAATTACAGCACGAATCGAATGGATATGCTGGCGAGTCTTAACCGACACCTCACTGGGTGGGCAAACTTTCACCAATACACCGACTTTACTGCCACTTTATTCAGCAAGTTAGATCGCGCCATCTTCTGGAAGTTTGGCTATTGGCTGGCGCGTAAATACCGACGCGGCTTTAGATCGCTCATGCGAGATTATGTTAAATCGCCAGCAAACGGTGTCGCTAAAACTTGGTTGATTGGAGGGCAAAACACTCATGGCTAGTATGGAGCCCTCACACTCCGGCGGCTGATTACAAGCCGGAAGAGTCGGTTCAAATGGCGAACCTTGACTGAAAATCCATTCATATTGCACGACGAGCCGATCAGCACCATGGAGTCGAGGTATGGTGAGGTTGCCTTTGCGATGAGCAGCACTTAGATGAAGAGCCGGATGCATTGAAAGGTGCAAGTCCGGTTCGGAGAGGAGAGACGGGGAAATAGTACGACTACGCCCCGTCTCTTACTCCACTTCCGACCACAGAAGGCTGGCTTTATTTGGCTGGAATCAAGGATGTGTTTACTTGTGAAATCGTCGGTTATGCGATGGGTAGTCGAATGACAAAAGAGTTGGTGAGTGCCTCATTGAAGCTGGCCTTGGCGCAAAAGCGACCTAAGGAAGGATTGATTTTACATTCGGATCGAGGGAGCCAGGCAAGTGGCATTGGCGGGCTTGCGGGGGTCTATGTCACGCAAAGGGAACTGCTATGACAATGCGCCAATGGAAAGTGGGCTCATTGAAGAATGAATTGGTTCATCACCGTAGCTACAAAACACGAGTGGAAGCGCAGGAGGAAATCACCGAATATATTGAAATTTTTTACAACCGAATTCGCCGTCATTCACGTTTGAACGATGAAGAGCCAGCAGTATTTGCCAAGCAATTTGAGCTAGCAAATCAGGAATAAACCCAAAGCGTGGTGTCCGTGATTGACGCAGCCCTCGGTATTGCGACTCAGCCTTGGCAGCGAGTTTGCGAACCCAAGCGCGAATGGTGTGGTAATCCCCCCACAAAACCAGCTCATTTTTAAGTAGAATTTTCTCGTAGTCTTTGAGGAGCTCTACATGAAAGCAGCACGTTATTCTGACAGCCAGATTATGGCGATTTTAAAGCAAGCGGAAGCCGGTTCAACCGTCCCCGATCTGTGCCGCGAGCACGGCATGAGTTCTGCCTCTTTCTACAAATGGCGCGCTAAGTTTGGCGGCATGGACGTCTCGATGATGACGCGGATGAAAGAGCTGGAGGACGAAAATAAGCGCCTTAAAAAGATGTATATCGAAGCCCAGATGCAAGCGGATATCATCAAGGAGGCCATGTCAAAAAAGTAGTGAAGCCATCTCAGCGTCGTGAGATGGCTCAATGGGCCGTTGAAACCAAGGCCGTTTCTATTCGTGCAGCTTGCGCCAGCTTTGCGATTAGCACGACTTGCTATCGCTATGTTCGTAAGCTGGATGCAGAAAATGCCCAAATCGCTGACTCATTGGTTCAACTCACGGAAACGCATCGCAACTGGGGCTTTGGCCTTTGTTTTTTGCATCTGCGAAACGTAAAGAAAAAGCACTGGAATCATAAACGGGTCTACAGGATTTACTGCGATTTAGAATTAAATCTGCGGATTAAGCCTAAAAAACGCTTAGATCGTGAAACCCCAGCGCCATTAGCTGTGCCAGAGGCAAAAAATGAAACGTGGTCGATGGATTTTATGCACGATCAATTGGCCGATGGCCGCAGTATTCGCTTATTTAATGTGATTGATGATTTTAATCGGGAAGGATTGGGCATTGAAGTCGATTTCTCTTTGCCAGCAGAGCGCGTCATACGCAGCCTGAATCAAATTATTGAATGGCGCGGCAAGCCAAAACGAATCAGGTCCGATAATGGCCCAGAATATATCAGCCATCTGCTGAAAAATTGGGCAGAGCAACAATCGATTGAATTGGCTTATATTCAGCCTGGCAATCCACAGCAAAACGCATATATTGAGCGTTATAATCGGACTGTGCGTTATGAATGGCTGGCCTGCGATGACTTTGAAAGTCTTGCTGAAGTACAAGAAACCGCAACGCAATGGCTTTGGACTTACAATAACGAGCGTCCGCACATGGGATTGGGCGGCATCACCCCGAAACAAAAACTGGCATTACATGCCTAGCCTCTACTTTTAAGTGAGCTTAAAAATGGGGGATTACCGTGTTACGCGCCAGCCCTGTGCGCGTGGTGATTTCCATCATTTCCATGGTGATCACCTTTTATCCTCTGCTCAAGAGTTAAGCAGAATAAGTAAAGCACCTGGGTCAGTTTTCGGTCGGCGTCAACATGCGTACACCTGCCAGCCGACCATTTTTCGGCTGAAGATATCGAGAAACACATACAGATAAAAATTAGTGCATTCTTACCACTGCCGCCATTTTTTCCGCCCAAAGCAAAACCCCCGCCTCTTTCGAGTACGGGGGTTTTGTTTACGGCTTAGGGTGTCTGGCAATGACCTACTTTCACACAGGTAATCTGCACTATCATCGGCGCTAAGGTGTTTCACTGTCCTGTTCGGGATGGGAAGGAGTGGGGCCACCTCGCTATGGTCGCCAGACTTTAACGGGTTAACTCGTTGTGTGTATTGCTCCACAACGCGTTCAGTTCAATAGAAGAAGTAATTCAATACTCAAATTTAACTCTAATCTGGGTAGATTATACCGTCGCACACACGCGTCTCAGGTTATAGGATCAAGCCTTACGGGCAATTAGTATCGGTTAGCTTAATGCATTACTGCACTTCCACACCCGACCTATCAACGTCCTGGTCTCGAACGACCCTTTAAAAGGCTTAAAGCCTTGGGGAAATCTCATCTTGAGGCGAGTTTCGCGCTTAGATGCTTTCAGCGCTTATCTCTTCCAGATTTAGCTACCCGGCGATGCCACTGGCGTGACAACCGGTACACCAGAGATCTGTCCACTCCGGTCCTCTCGTACTAGGAGCAGCCCCCCTCAAATTTCCAACGCCCACTGCAGATAGGGACCAAACTGTCTCACGACGTTTTGAACCCAGCTCACGTACCACTTTAAATGGCGAACAGCCATACCCTTGGGACCGGCTACAGCCCCAGGATGTGATGAGCCGACATCGAGGTGCCAAACTCCGCCGTCGATGTGAACTCTTGGGCGGAATCAGCCTGTTATCCCCGGAGTACCTTTTATCCGTTGAGCGATGGCCCTTCCATTCAGAACCACCGGATCACTATGTCCTGCTTTCGCACCTGCTCGACTTGTCTGTCTCGCAGTTAAGCCGCCTTATGCCATTACACTATCAGTACGATGTCCGACCGTACCTAGGCGACCTTCGAGCTCCTCCGTTACAATTTGGGAGGAGACCGCCCCAGTCAAACTGCCTACCATGCACGGTCCCCGATCCGGATAACGGACCAAGGTTAGAACCTCAAAGGGGTCAGGGTGGTATTTCAAGGTTGGCTCCACACAGACTAGCGTCCATGCTTCAATGCCTCCCACCTATCCTACACAAACCACTTCAAAGTCCAATGCAAAGCTACAGTAAAGGTTCACGGGGTCTTTCCGTCTAGCAGCGGGGAGATTGCATCTTCACAAACATTTCAACTTCGCTGAGTCTCAGGAGGAGACAGTAGGGCCATCGTTACGCCATTCGTGCGGGTCGGAACTTACCCGACAAGGAATTTCGCTACCTTAGGACCGTTATAGTTACGGCCGCCGTTTACTGGGACTTCAGTCAAGAGCTTGCACCCCATCATTTAATCTTCCAGCACCGGGCAGGCGTCACACCCTATACGTCGTCTTTCGACTTTGCAGAGTGCTGTGTTTTTGATAAACAGTCGCAGCCCCCATTTCTCTGCGACCCATTTCAGCTCCAGCCGCGAGGGCCTTCACTTAATATGGGCTCACCTTCTCCCGAAGTTACGGTGATAATTTGCCGAGTTCCTTCTCCTGAGTTCTCTCAAGCACCTTAGAATTCTCTTCCTACCCACCTGTGTCGGTTTGCGGTACGGTCAATATAAAGCTGAAGCTTAGAGGCTTTTCTTGGAAGCATAGGATCAATCACTTCAGTCCGAGGACTTCGTCGTCACGTCTCAGCGTTATAGCAGCCCGGATTTGCCTAAGCCACACGCCTACTCGCTTAAACCCACTATTCCAACAGTGGGCTGACCTACCTTTCTCCGTCCCCCATCGCACTTTATATCGGTACGGGAATATTAACCCGTTGTCCATCGACTACGCATTTCTGCCTCGCCTTAGGGGCCGACTCACCCTGCGCCGATGAACGTTGCGCAGGAAACCTTGGGTTTTCGGTGTGCGGGCTTTTCACCCGCATTATCGCTACTCATGTCAGCATTCGCACTTCCGATACCTCCAGCATCCTTCTCAAGACACCTTCGCAGGCCTACGGAACGCTCCTCTACCATATGCACATCGTGCATATTCGCGTCTTCGGTTATCAGTTTGAGCCCCGTTACATCTTCCGCGCAGGACGACTCGACCAGTGAGCTATTACGCTTTCTTTAAATGATGGCTGCTTCTAAGCCAACATCCTGGCTGTCTATGCCTTCCCACCTCGTTTTCCACTTAACTGATTATTTGGGACCTTAGACGGCGATCTGGGTTGTTTCCCTCTTGACCATGGACGTTAGCACCCACAGTCTGTCTCCCATGCTCGCACTTGACGGTATTCAGAGTTTGCCATGGTTTGGTAAGTCGCGATGACCCCCTAGCCATAACAGTGCTTTACCCCCGTCAGTGATACATGAGGCACTACCTAAATAGTTTTCGAGGAGAACCAGCTATTTCCAAGTTTGTTTAGCCTTTCACCCCTATCCACAGCTCATCCCCTAATTTTGCAACATTAGTGGGTTCGGACCTCCACTGCGTTTTACCGCAGCTTCATCCTGGCCATGGATAGATCACTTGGTTTCGGGTCTACGCCCAGCAACTATGCGCCCTATTCGGACTCGGTTTCCCTACGCCTCCCCTACTCGGTTAAGCTTGCTACTGAACGTAAGTCGCTGACCCATTATACAAAAGGTACGCAGTCACCCCATTTTGCAAGGGCTCCCACTGTTTGTATGCATCCGGTTTCAGGTTCTATTTCACTCCCCTCCCGGGGTTCTTTTCGCCTTTCCCTCACGGTACTGGTTCACTATCGGTCGATGATGAGTATTTAGCCTTGGAGGATGGTCCCCCCATCTTCAAACAGGATTTCTCGTGTCCCGCCCTACTTGTCGCATGCTTAGTACCAACCAATCTCTTTCGTGTACGGGGCTATCACCCACTGTCGCCAGACTTTCCAGACTGTTCCACTAAAGTTTGATTTATCACATGCAGGCTCTTCCCATTTCGCTCGCCACTACTTTGGGAATCTCGGTTGATTTCTTTTCCTTCGGCTACTTAGATGTTTCAGTTCGCCGAGTTCGCTCTACATCACCTATGTATTCAGTGATGAGTGACCCAAAAGGGCCGGGTTTCCCCATTCGGATATCACGGGATCAATGCTTATTTGCCAGCTCCCCCGTGCTTTTCGCAGGCTAACGCGTCCTTCTTCGCCTATCATCGCCAAGGCATCCACCAGATGCACTTAGTCGCTTGATCCTATAACCTCAAACACGTATTAACAAAGTTAATACAATTCAAAGTATCTGATTTCGCTTTGTTTGCGACACTTAAACCTCAGTTCTGACTTCGAGATTTAAGGTTTCATACAATCTACCCTTATTTATTTCTAAATTTGAGTATTACTTCTTCTATTTTTTTAAAGATCAAAGATACGTCTTGCTGATTTTAGAAACCAGAAATAAATGATCGTCTCAAGCGATGAATCTCTCTTGAGACAGTGATTTATTTCTATTTTCTGAACTTCATTTTTCCACCACTCTAAAAGAATGGTGGAGGCTAACGGACTCGAACCGTTCACCCCCTGCTTGCAAAGCAGGTGCTCTACCAGATGAGCTAAGCCCCCAATAATTCCGCACATACTCAAATCAAATTGGCTGCTCAATAAATTCATTAAGCAATCACCTTTCTGGCCGCAATAGTCAAGTGAGGCTAGAAATAAAATAACGCCGTGTACGTTTCAGTACACAAGTTATTTTATGACGACGCATCACGCAGGCTAGTGCGGATTAGAATGGTGGGTCAGACAGGAATCGAACCTGTGACCCCCGCCTTATCAAGACGATGCTCTAACCGACTGAGCTACTGACCCAATGTGATTTCGTATCTTCTTTTCTACAGCCGATGAGTGTGAGTACTCAATCCAAAAGACTTCTCTTGAAAGGAGGTGATCCAGCCGCAGGTTCCCCTACGGCTACCTTGTTACGACTTCACCCCAGTCATGAATCCCACCGTGGTAAGCGGCCTCCTTACGGTTAGCCTACCTACTTCTGGTGAAACCCATTCCCATGGTGTGACGGGCGGTGTGTACAAGGCCCGGGAACGTATTCACCGCGACATGCTGATCCGCGATTACTAGCGATTCCGACTTCATGGAGTCGAGTTGCAGACTCCAATCCGGACTACGATCGGTTTTATGAGATTAGCTCCACCTCGCGGCTTGGCAACCCTCTGTACCGACCATTGTATGACGTGTGAAGCCCTAGCCATAAGGGCCATGAGGACTTGACGTCATCCCCACCTTCCTCCGGTTTGTCACCGGCAGTCTCCTTAAAGTGCCCAACTAAATGGTAGCAACTAAGGACAAGGGTTGCGCTCGTTGCGGGACTTAACCCAACATCTCACGACACGAGCTGACGACAGCCATGCAGCACCTGTGTTCAAGTTCCTTGCGGCACTCCCCGATCTCTCAGGGATTCTTGACATGTCAAGGCTAGGTAAGGTTTTTCGCGTTGCATCGAATTAATCCACATCATCCACCGCTTGTGCGGGCCCCCGTCAATTCCTTTGAGTTTTAGCCTTGCGGCCGTACTCCCCAGGCGGTCTACTTCACGCGTTAGCTGCGTTACTAAGGAACGAATTCCCCAACAACTAGTAGACATCGTTTAGGGCGTGGACTACCAGGGTATCTAATCCTGTTTGCTCCCCACGCTTTCGTGCATGAGTGTCAGTATTAGCCCAGGGGGTTGCCTTCGCCATCGGTGTTCCTCCGCATCTCTACGCATTTCACTGCTACACGCGGAATTCCACCCCCCTCTGCCATACTCTAGTTGACCAGTTTGCAATGCAATTCCCAGGTTGAGCCCGGGGCTTTCACATCACACTTAATCAACCACCTGCGCACCCTTTACGCCCAGTAATTCCGATTAACGCTTGGACCCTACGTATTACCGCGGCTGCTGGCACGTAGTTAGCCGGTCCTTATTCTTCCGGTACTGTCATCCCCAATGGATATTAGCCACTAGGATTTCCTCCCGAACAAAAGCGCTTTACAACCCGAAGGCCTTCTTCACGCACGCGGCATTGCTGGATCAGGCTTGCGCCCATTGTCCAAGATTCCCCACTGCTGCCTCCCGTAGGAGTCTGGACCGTGTCTCAGTTCCAGTGTGGCGGATCGTCCTCTAAGACCCGCTACAGATCGTCGCCTTGGTGAGCCTTTACCTCACCAACTAGCTAATCTGATATCGGCCGCTCTAATAACGAGAGGTCTTGCGATCCCCCTCTTTCCCCCTCAGGGCGTATGCGGTATTAGCTATCCTTTCGGATAGTTATCCCCCATTACTAGGTACGTTCCGATATATTACTCACCCGTTCGCCACTCGTCAGCGGTGCAAGCACCCTGTTACCGTTCGACTTGCATGTGTAAAGCATGCCGCCAGCGTTCAATCTGAGCCAGGATCAAACTCTTTAGTTTAATCGCTAAGCTAGTACTTACTGGCTTACTTTATTCAGAGTAACCATCGCTGGCCCCTCTTTACTAATGCAAGCACTTGTTTCGCTTCCGAATCAAGCACTCACACTCATCGACTGTATTTTTTTAAAGATCATTCGCTACTGCTAGAACACCGTGTTGCTGTGTGCGCTGCAGCGAGAGGCCGAAATATACCCCCATCCCCCAGCCCCGTCAACCCGTGAAACGAGATAAAACGCAACAAGTGACTAAGTCTTTGATTTTATGAGGGGCTATTTTGTATTTTTAAGCCACAGAGATCTGATCTCTTTTTTAGCAAGGAGTCATGCCACAGTTACGCTCAGAAAAAAGCTCAAAAATAAGACCGTCACCTGGACGGCCTTCTATAACCAAGCATGTATGAGCATTGCTGACGACTGTTTCTACAAGCACCCCAAAAGTAATAGAACGACAACAACAATGACAATAAGGCCTAAACCGCCACTTGGGCCATAACCCCAACTTCTGCTGTGTGGCCAGCTTGGGATGGCCCCGATTAGCATTAGGATCAGCACGATCAATAATATGGTTCCTACACTCATGATATTCCCCTAAAAAAAGTTAATTTAATCCGGTACTAGGCCGCGAACACGACTCTCCCAGAGGCTCCAATGGCAACTCTGCGGGGGATAAAACTGCGAGTGCTATTGTTGAAGAAAACTAATTAAATCCCGGCTCAGCATGTCTTTATCTGTAGCAAACAATCCATGTGGCGCCCCCTCATACTCAATCAACGTGGCCTGTGGAATACCTTGAGCGGCCTCTCGGCTAGATATTTCGATGGGTACAGTTTTATCATCGGTGCCATGAATAATAAGAGTGGGCACATTAAACGCGCTAAGGTCATCACGAAAATCGGTGATTGAGAATAACTTCACACATTCAATGTGTGACTCTCAAGCTGGCTTGCATCGCAATACTCAGCATCCAATGCATAAGCTCATCGCTCACTGGC
The DNA here is from genome assembly GCF_004194535.1 of Iodobacter fluviatilis. Lineage (NCBI taxonomy): Bacteria > Pseudomonadati > Pseudomonadota > Betaproteobacteria > Neisseriales > Chitinibacteraceae > Iodobacter > Iodobacter fluviatilis. Next base: position 1,424,014 of record NZ_CP025781.1, read on the forward strand.
TGGGCGCAATGATGCCAATACCGAAGAACTTCTTAAAAAACCCAGCAAAGAACTTTGCCCGATCTGCTTTTATGATCTTCAATCATATTGTTAAATACTTCTTGTTCTTCACCATCGGGGTTATTGTTCTTTTTCAGCATAAAGGGCAGTACCGAAGAGATCAGTGCCGTTTTCACTTCAGACTTGCCTTGATGGCGAGACATATAGCGGGCAACTCCCCCCCCCTCCCATTGAAAAGCCCACTAGCGTTGCATCAACGGCTCCCGTTTGCTGAATCACCGTGGCCAGATCATCCGATAAAGTATCGTAATCGTAGCCATTCCAAGGCTAGGATGAGCGACCAAAACCGCGGCGGTCATAACTAATCACGCGATAGCCTTCTTCTACAAGCACCATCGCCTGATCTTCCCAGCTGGCGGATGATAATGGCCAGCCACTCAATAAAATAACAGGCTGACCTGAGCCCCTGTCTTTAACAAAAAGCTCAGTATGATCAGATGTTGTAATGATATTCATGACGAATAATCCTTTATTGAGTTGAATAAACGGCACTCACTAAACACAGGAAACAATCACGCTTTTCATCTACAAGCAGCCTGGCAACTTCCCTCACAGGCTGCTTGTATGAAAATCTAAAAAAGACGACTCAATATGCGATCATTTAACTCGCATATCATTTTTAACTGACTTCACACCTTTCACTGTTTTAACCAGCTGCTCAGCATGATCTGAAGCGGCCTGTGAGCTAACAAAACCGCTCAATTGCACTACGCCTTTAAATGTTTCTACATTGATTTCCATAGATTTCAGCTTAGGGTCACCAAAAATGGTCGACTTCACTTTACCAGTGACAACGCTATCATCTAGATACTCGCCCGTACCTTCTTGCGTTGGCGCAGATGAACAAGCGGCCACAGACAATAAGGCGGTCACCACAAAAAATGCTGCACAATACTTGCCGAGGTGTTTCATGGCTAATTCTCCAAAAGGGATAAGAAAACGAAAATGTTCAAGATCAGAGCAAACGAGTTATTTTTTGCTTGCCATCACGCAAGCAGTCTTGCTTATAAAGCTGCGCAACTCACCCATAGCCTCAGAACCTGTGACGAGCCAGCTCTCGGGAGATTCGCAGCAATAAGAGCGCCCCCAAAATGGCACGAACACCAACGATTAAAGCAACCGTAGCCGCTACAGTAATAAACAAGCTGTAAAGGCTAAGCTCGCTCATACCCTCATAGCCTAAGGAAATGACGGCCCAGCAGCCCCAAAAAGCCCCAGCACGCCAAAGATCATATCCAGCACCACCCCTTGGCTTATCGTGGTCAGTATCTTATTAATGATAAAACCTGCAATTAGACCAAGCATCATCAAGGGAAAGAGCAACATCTTGTTCTCCGGCACTGGCTAGGTGCTTGCTGACGACTCATCCGCCAAGCAAACCTGAGGGCTAAGCAAAACTATGGAAGATGCTTAGGTGGGGCATCTTTATTGAGCTTTTCAAACTTGGTAATTTGCAACTCGGCTTCATCTTTTGTAATGCCATAGGCTTTCTGGATTTGGCCTGCCAGCCTGTCGCGCTTACCCGCAATCACATCCAGATGATCATCCGTTAAGTTGCCCCATTGCTCTTTCACTTTGCCCTTAAATTCTTTCCAGTTGCCTTCGGCGATATCCCAATTCATATCAAGCTCCTTTGTGTTTAGGAGGCAAATGGCATGATGCCATTTCAGCCCCTTTTTACATCGAACACTTCATCAACTACATGCCGCCTGATGATGCTAAACATGAGCTTCTAGAGATGCAGCCAAGCCATGCTTGGTGCGAAAACTATCGATGACAGAACCAGATTAAAGCAGATGTCTAAACTTGGTCGGTGCGCTGGCGAACATAAGCGTATTTAATCTTTTAGCCTCTCTCCCTAGCCCACTTCCTCTCCGCCATCGCAGCAAGCCCGCAGCTCAAATCCACCGAGCCCAATGCAATGATCTTGGAATAAAAAAGCCACTTAAGTGCGCTAGCGTACAGACAGTTTTTTTCTTCCCACGCATTGTTTATGCCTAAGCACTTACCCCCTTCTTAAGCAAGCTACTTGGCATGCTTGCTAGTATCGGGTGCACTGAGAAAAGCCTATTTAAAGCGCATCAACAGCTCAATACCACGGTTGATCGCCATTTTTATAACCCACTTTTTTCTGATGGAGAAATAAGATGCATTTAAACGCCCACAAACTACTGATTGCCTCAAGCCTTGCCGCTGCCCTCACTGTCTTTAGCGGTCCGCTTGCTGCGGCAAGCATTCCCCAGGAAATCAGCGATGCCAAACAGGAAACCCAGATCTGGACCACCTATGCCTTAAGCCCTTATCTGCGAGCCAGTGATCTCAAAGTATCTGTGCAAAACGGTAAAGCAGTGCTGAGCGGAAAAGTAGATGAAGAGGTCAATAAAGACTTAGCCAAACAAATCGCCCTAGGCGTTGGCGGAATTAAAGAAGTCGATAATCAGATTGTGGTTCAGGCGGATTACGCACCAGTCAAAGAAGGCGCAAGCCGTAGTTATGGCGAAGCAATAGACGATGTGAACATCAGCGCGGCGATTAAATCGAAGTTGCTTTGGAGTAAAAATACCGATGGGCTAAGCACAACGGTAGAGAGCCATGCAGGTAAGGTGCGGCTAGCGGGTACAGCCAACACTGTGAAATCCAAAATACTGGCCAGCAACTTGGCCATGAACACCCGTGGCGTGGTTTCGGTAGATAACCAAATTGTGGTGGATGGGGCTAAAACCCAGGTTATTAATAGCGTCAAAAGCACTGCATCCGATGCAGATCAAAGCATTAGTGATAGCTGGGTCACCACCAAAGTCATCTCCACCTTTCTATATTCCCGAAACGTGCCAAGCACAGATATCTCAGTGAGTACACAACACGGCGTGGTGACACTCAGTGGTAAAGTAGCCAGCGGTGCAGAGCGCTCTTTAGCCATCGAGCTGGCAAAAAATGTACGTGGCGTGAAGCGTGTAGAAGCCAAGGGGCTCATCGGCCTTTAATTACATTTATTCCCAATTAATGGATCACCGGCCTCAATGGGCTGGTGGTCCTTTTTTACATTATTGGATCCGCTATCCAAATAAGCCTTTTTCTCTACAGCCCCCCCCCAACAAGGACACTCCGCATCATGAACAACTCAAACGAGCAGCTCGCCAGCCAGTTTTTAAAAACCTGCAAAGATGCAGGGGAAAGCGAGCAAAAAGTCATGGAGCGTTTAACAAAACGCCTACATATAAGCCATAACACCAATAAGAACTTTGATGACTCTTTAACTTTGGGCCAGCGACTGGCCGATAAAATCGCTATTTTTGGCGGCTCTTGGACATTTATTCTTATTTTTATAGGCATACTTTTTGCGTGGATCGTCCTCAACACGCTGATCTTGGCTAATAAATCCTTTGATCCTTACCCTTATGTTTTCCTTAATCTGATTTTATCCATGCTGGCAGCATTACAAGCCCCTGTGATTATGATGTCGCAAAACCGGCATGCCGCCAAAGATCGTGCCGCGGCCGAGCATGATTACGAAGTGAATTTAAAATCAGAACTAGAAGTGCTGGCTTTGCACCAAAAAATTGACGTCTTGCGCGATCAACAATGGTCCGAGCTGGTTTCAATGCAGCAAGAGCAAATTAAGCTCCTCACTCAAGTGCTTGAAAAAAACAAAACCTCATAAACCAAAACACCGAGCTTTTGATCTGGCTAATGCAGCTCGTCATTTAAACGCTTCAACACATAGAACTGACACTTAAACAACAAATTACTTACAAAAAAAACTATAAAAACTTTACTTTTACCACTTTTTTATTGACGATATATGTTCGGTAAAGAACATAGTATTAGCAAGTAATTCGGTATAACTAAGGGTAAGTACTTCATTCACTTTGCAGCACCTAGCTCTTTATTGAATAAATACCAAGCTGGAGACTCAAATGACAGAACTTCATTTCCCTTGCCAAAACCTTATTCTTACCACTTTACCGGCAACTCACTATGCCTCTTTAGCACCGCTATTAGAGCTTATTCACCTGCCGCTGGGCCATGTGCTTTATGAATCTGGAGCACAAATGCAGCATGTTTATTTTCCAACCAACAGCATCGTTTCTTTACTTTATGTTTTAGAAAGTGGTGCATCCGCCGAAATAGCCATCGTCGGCAACGAAGGCCTTGTGGGAATATCACTCTTTATGGGCGGTAATAGCACACCGAGTCGGGCTGTTGTACAAAGTGCAGGTTTTGCCTATCGGCTAGGCAAAAAACAAATTAACGCCGCCTTTGATAAAGCCGGCCCCTTGCAACATTTACTGCTGCGTTACACCCAAGCACTGCTCACTCAAATGGCACAAACCGCGGTCTGCAACCGCCATCACTCATTAGATCAACAACTCTGCCGCTGGCTATTATTAAGCTTGGATCGTCTGCCCTCTTAATAAGCTAATCATGACCCAAGAGCTAATTGCCAATATGCTGGGCGTGCGTAGAGAAGGCGTTACAGAAGCGGCAGGTAATTTACAAAAAGCCAAACTCATTGAATACAGCCGTGGCCGTATTGCGGTACTAGATCGTCCAGGCTTAGAAAAAAGGGCCTGCGAATGCTATGCCGTCGTTAAAACAGAATTTGATCGCCTACTACCCTGCAAAAACTTGCGTAATCCCAGCACCACAACAAAAGCCATGGCCTTTTAACTCGCCCCCCGTCCTTCAATAAACACACAAAAGGGGCTTAGCATATATGCCAAGCCCCTTCTTTAATGCTCTTGCTGCTACCGAACTTTCTCAAGGTAAGGGGCGTCATTTGCCAGCGGTTTACCCTTATTACTTCCAATTGCTGATCTTATGAGGCGATCCTGTTTCACCTCTAATGTATCCCGCACTAGAGGTAAGTACGCAAAGGCAAAGCATAGAGCGCAGCCAATAAACCGAACTCAATGCTTAGGTTGTAAAAAATCAAGCACAAAATGCACCAGATCCAACACCCCAGGCTCTCCCAAGTCAGGTAGACGATCAAAATAGTGCCATACGCAATCGCGAACCATGCCAATAAAACGGCAAAACTTAAAACCAAAAACAATTTTAATTAACGCGTGCGCAATTTTGCCCAAGCTAGAACAACTCGCTCCAGTTTAGATAAAAGCCCAGCAAAACTATTGCTACTAATAAATAAGCGCTGAGTACCCGTCTGGAAATATTACTTACTACTACGGCCCAAGATAGCGCCTAGCAATAGCCCTGTGCCAGCAGCAACTGCCACCGAGCGCCATGGGTTAGCTTTTACACACTCCCCAGTTGAACACACGATGGATTTACTCGCTTCCACAGCACTTCCCTGCACATCCCGTGCCATGAGTAGAACGCGATCTAGCCGCAGCATGCCCTGATTAACCGCCTCATCCGCCTTTTCACCAGTCAATGATCTTGCTGATTGCAACAGTGCTTGCGCATCTTTAACGAGGCTCGCTACATCGGTATTAAGCGGCTTTGTATGGTTTCCAAACATAATTAATTCCTTCATATAGGTAAAAAATCGGCCCCGAAAATATAACTAGGCTTAAGCAGGGGCAAGCCCAATCAGGTTACGAGTAGATCCCGCATATCATCGGCGTGCTCTTCCTCTTTCGCCATAATTCCGGCAAGCAAGAGACGAGTTGTTGGATCGGTATCGCCGAGGTCTTTGATCATCTGGCGATAAGATTCAATCGCTACCCGCTCAGAAATCAAATTGGCCTTAATCATGGCCAAAATATTGTCTGAGTCGTCATACTCAGCGTGGCTACGGGCCGTAAGGGTATTGGGGTTAAAATCCGGCTTACCATTCAATTGCACAATCCGTGCGGCTAGCAAATCCGCATGGGCTTGCTCCTCTTGTGCATGCAGCAAAAACTCCGCCCGAATGGGCCCATTTAGCAAGCCGCTGGCAGTGTAGTAATGCCGCTTGTAGCGCAAAACACAGACTAATTCTGTGGCTAAAGCGTCATTCAGCATCGCCACCACTTGCTGGCGGTTGCCCTGATACCCCGCAGTGACCGCGCCATTGCTAATATCTTTAGCTGCCGCTCTTATTTCCTCAATATCAATACCTGGATAGATATTTGTAATATCACTCATGATTTTTCTCGATTTAAAAAAGAACAGAAAAATAGGATGTGACGCTGCTTAACGTGGTGTTACTCGGCCAGTATCGTCAGAAAGAATAATCTCAACGCGTCGGTTGAGTTGACGGCTATCGGCTGTTTTATTTGAGGCCACAGGATGAGCCTCGCCATAGCCATGAATGGCAATACGGCTATCTGCAACACCCAATTCTTGCAAAGCATTGCGCACGGCTGTAGCGCGGCGTTCAGACAAACCTTGGTTGTGCTTAGCGGCCCCAGTGCTATCGGTAAAGCCTTCAACGAGGACAGTGCGATTTGGGTTTTGCTGTAAAACATCGGCTAATTTTTTAGCCGTTTGCATCCCCACGTCATTCAAGCGCGATAGATCTGTACCAAAAAGCACGTCACTTAGAGTGACCACCATGCCACGTTCGGTTTTTTTTGCTTTTAAGTCTGCCAATTGTTGATCAAGCTGGCTGACATGGGCTTTAGCATTCTGCACTTCCACTTTAGCCTGATCGGCCTCCTTGGTACGCTGCTCTAGCCGCGCTTGATCTCTTATTTTTGCGCTATTCACAACTCCAGCCTCGCTGGCTTTTTGCTTGGCTACTTCCTGTGTTAGCGCAATTTTCTGTTTTGCCAAATAGGCCAGATTATCAATTTCTTTCTCACTATCTTTATTGATCGCCGCTGCATTCGCTTTATTTAAAGCATCCCCCGCCTGCTTCATTTCTACAGCGGCATAAGTTAATACCGCCGGATCATTTTGTATGGCCACATAATCTATCCGTGTTTGATCCAATAAACCTGTGCTTGTAGGTGCTGTTCCACAAGCAGCAATCAACACGGCGATTGCCAATAATATAGGCGTAACAATTTTCTTATTCATGATGAAATCCTTGAAGCCACACAGTACATCTGCGTAGCAAAATACAATCAACAGAGTAGGGCCTGATTACGAAAGTGCTTAAGCGTGAAGATGAAGCATTTTCATAATCAAGAAACGGGGCGAGCTGATTATTTATTTGCGCGGTTTAGCTCTTCGCGCATCACTCTAATATCGTCCTGTAGTGCTTGCTCTGCGACTTCTGCCTTGCCCGAATTCGCTTTACTTTGTGCTAGTTTGGCATCCGATTCAGCCTGATTAGCTAGCTCTGCAGCGAGCTTGAAATCCTTAGCCGCCATTGCCTTATGCGCGCGCTGCATTTTTTCTCGCGCCATATTCATTTCTACGGGCGCATATTTAGCCCCGCCCGCTCCTGCTGCATTTTCAACGGCAGCATCAGATACGGCGACATCGGCAGTAGCAGGTGTTTTCATACTGCTACAACCGGCCATGAGTAAAACGGCGCTAATGCCCAAGAGCTTGAGCCATTGTTTTGATTTTGTTGGCATGATGTTCCTCTTTAAACTGTGAATGGGTTTTTCCCCACATGCCCCTGTTATAAGCTGATTTTTGTACTCGATCGGTACGCTGACGCACATAGCGCTATTTTTTGTCATGCTTAGAAAGCTATTAAAACGCCCCGATTGCCATCTAACTCATTGCTTAATTTGTTAAAAAAAACACCACCCTCTGTACGTTAACGCTCAGACAATCCTGCTATTTCAAAGCACTATATTAATTCAATGCATTTTTATCTCTGCCCTACTCGCAAAGCGCCCCAAATAGCAGCTCTCAAAGCAATACCTCTCAATAAAACAATGGGGATAAAGAAAAGGGCGAGGCAGCAGAGAAACTCAGGTTTTTCTCTATTTAAAAATAACCATGCAAGAGCCCTTGCTCGGTGTTGACGCCGACCGAAAACTGACCCACCACAGCTAGTTCTGCCGATCCAAAATTGACCCAGGTGCTTTACTTATTCTGCTTAACTCTTGAGCAGAGGATAAAAGGTGATCACCATGGAAATGATGGGCAAAATCCGCAGGATGTATTTTCGCGATAATCTGTCGCTGCACGAAATCACCAAGCGCACGGGGCTGGCGCGTAACACTATTCGCGCTTGGGTTCGCAAACCCGCTGCCAAGGCTGAGCCGCAATACGTACGGCAGCGTAAGCCTGGCAAACTGACGCCCTATCATGCCACTCTAGAACAAGCCCTGACTGCCGACTCCTTCCGATCCAAGCAGAATCGTCGCACCGCCAAAGCCTTGTTTGAGCAGATTCAAGCTGAGGGTTATACAGGGGCTTACAGTGGCGTCACTGATTTCGTTCGTGCTTGGCGGGGCAAAGCCGGTAAGACCCCACAGGGTTTTGTGCCCTTGCAATTTGCTTTGGGCGAAGCCTTTCAATTTGATTGGAGTGAGGAGCATCTACTTATTGGTGGTATTTATCGGCGCATTCAAGTTTCCCATCTGAAATTGTGTGCCAGTCGCGCCTTCTGGTTAGTGGCCTATCCCAGTCAAGGGCATGAAATGTTGTTCGATGCGCATACTCGATCCTTTGCGGCTTTAGGGGGTGTGCCGCGCCGAGGCATTTACGACAATATGAAGACCGCTGTTGATAAGGTATTGAAAGGCAAAGGCCGGATCGTGAATGCCCGATTCTCGGTGATGTGCGCCCATTATTTGTTTGATCCCGACTTTTGCAATGTCGCCTCTGGCTGGGAAAAAGGCGTGGTTGAAAAGAATGTCCAAGATAGTCGGCGGCGAATCTGGCTGGAGGCGCAAAGCATCAAGTTCAGTACCTTTGACGCATTGAATGCGTGGCTGGCCGAGCGTTGTCGCGTCTTATGGGGCGTGCTCAGGCATCCCGAATTCAAAGGTCTGAGCATTGCCGAGATGTTGGAGCAAGAGCGTTTAGAAATGATGCCGATGCCGACCCCGTTTGATGGTTACGTTGAGCATCTGGCTCGGGTTTCCAGCACCTGTTTAATCACCGTCGCGCGCAATCGTTACTCGGTGCCTTGTGAATGGTCGCGGCAGCGTGTGAGTGTGCGCTTGTATCCCACGCAAGTTGTGGTGGTGGCGAATAATGAAATCATGGCCCGACATCAGCGGCTGACGGGGCAACAGCAGGTGAGCTTTGATTGGCTGCACTATATTCCGCTGATTGCCCGTAAGCCGGGGGCCTTACGCAATGGTGCGCCCTTTACGTCGATGCCTGCGCCCTTATTGCAGCTCAAGGAAAGGTTGTTACGGCGTAACGGGGGAGACAAGGTGATGGCGCAAGTGCTGGCCACGGTTCCGGTGGCGGGTTTGGATGCAGTACTGGTTGCGGTTGAGTTGGTACTGGAGTCAGGCGTCATCAGCATTGAACACATTTTAAATGTAGTGGCGCGATTGAATGACCCACCGTCCGCTATTAGCGCTGAAACGCAGCTGCAATTAGTAGAAGAACCGCAGGCGAACACCCAGCGTTACGACGGCTTGCGTGCAGCGAGCGAGTTCGACAGCGACCACGAGGAGTCGAGCCATGCATGAGATGAGTGTTGAACTCAAAGCCTTGCGCTTGCATGGGATGGCGGCCGCTTGGCTGGATCTGAAGAGCCAGGGCGGCCAGAGTATGGAAACGTGTGGCTGGCTGATTGAGCATTTATTGCAAGCAGAACACAGCGATCGTAAGGTGCGCTCGATTCAGCATCAAATGAGCGCAGCGAAGTTTCCCGTGCATCGTGATTTAGCGGGATTTGACTTTAGCGCGAGCAAGGCAGATCAAGCACTGGTCAATCAACTGGCGACATTGGCCTTTACCGACACGGCACAAAATACCGTACTGATTGGCGGCCCAGGCACGGGTAAAACACATTTGGCCACGGCGTTAGCGATCGGCGGGATCACGCATCACGGCAAGCGCGGCCGTTTTTATTCGACCGTGGATTTGGTCAATTTACTGGAAAAAGAAAAACGTGAAGGCAAAGCAGGTCGTATTGCACTCGCGCTGATGCGAGTGGATGTGGTGATTTTGGATGAACTGGGCTACTTACCCTTTAGTCAGGCCGGAGGCGCATTGCTGTTTCATTTGTTGTCGAAGCTCTATGAGCACACCAGCGTCATCATCACCACGAATCTGAACTTCTCGGAATGGTCGAGTGTATTTGGCGATGCCAAGATGACGACGGCGTTGTTGGATCGGCTGACGCACCATTGCCACATTGTAGAAACGGGGAATGACTCCTACCGTTTCCAGCACAGCAGCTTAGCAGCAAAAACGAAGATAAAACAAAGGGAGCAAAGCAGAAAGGAGGAAGCGCGTACCGAGGCTGAGCGGTTTTAAGCCGAACCTGAAGGCGTAAAAATAGCGGGTGAGTGGCCCGCTATTTGCTAGACTTATGCACAGTTGCTCCGATAAAAAGCAACGCTCGGCCCTGGGTCAAAATTCGATCGGCAGGGTGGGTCAAATTTCAATCGGCGTGAACATTGCTCGGCCTTCTGAGTATTTTCCTTGCCATTCTAGGGAGAGATTAATTCATGCCAATTCCACTGCATGCGCTCAGCGACAATCGTTTGCTAGCCGCTTTACCAAGCCAAGATCAGCAACGATTTTTAGCACGCTGCGAAGTGCTCGAACTGAAATTTTCCGACGTGCTCTCTGAGCCTGGCGCGTGCGTCCAGTACGTTTATTTTCCGCTAGAAAGTTTTATTTCTTTATTGGCGTCGATGGATGGGCATCCCACGCTGGAAGTGGGATTAATCGGCAATGAAGGCATGCTAGGCGCCTCGCTTGCTTTGGGAGTGGAGATTTCACCGCTGCATGCTTTGGTGCAGGGGCAAGGAACAGTACTACGCATGACGGCCAAGAGGTTTTGCGAAGAGTTGCAACACAGCAAGGCGCTGCAATATATCCTACCGCGCTACCTCTATGTGATCATCAAGCAGCTAGCACAAACCGCAGCTTGCGCTCGCTTTCATGTGATTGAAGCACGATTGGCGCGCTGGCTTTTAATGACACACAGATAGGGCGCATTCAGATACCTTTCACATTACGCAAAAATTTCTAGCCTATATGCTGGGCGTGCGCCGCGTAGGGGTCACCACGGCCGCCACCACTTTGCAAAATCACAAACTGATTCGCTATAGCCGTGGCGAGATCACGATACTCGACCGAAAGGGCTTAAAAATGGCCGCTTGCCAATGCTATGAAGCCGACAAAACCAGCTACTCAAGCATTATGAAAAATATTTAATCGCTGCTTAGTGGCTGGATGCGTCGGACACATCAGACAAAAGCCGACTTAATTCTTTTTTGACCACGGCGTAACACTCACAAGTGTGTTGCTCTAGCCCCAAGCGATCTAACACCGCAATATGGCCACGGCGATAGCTGATATAACCTGCACGTTGCAAGTTTCCAGCCGCTTCCGTCACCCCTACCCGCCGTACACCCAGCATATTGGCCACCAATTCCTGCGTCATAATCAGTTCATTGCCACTGAGGCGATCCAACGTGAGTAATAGCCAGCGGCAAAGCTGCTGCTCGACGGAATGATGCCGATTGCACACCGCGGTTTGGGCCATTTGGGTAATCAGCGCTTGGGTATAGCGCAGTAATAAACCCTGTAAAGCCGCCCCACGGTTGAATTCATCTTTTAAAACCTGACGAGGTAGTCGATATGCATAACCCGCCGTTTGCACCACCGCTGAGCTGGGCGTGGTGTCCCCTCCCATAAATAAAGAGACGCCCACGACACCTTCATTGCCAACTCCGGCCGTTTCTGCTGAAGCGCCCGATTCCATTACATAATGCAGTGAGACTATCGAGGAGGTTGGAAAATAAGCATGACGCAATTGCTCACCCGGCCCGTAAAGCATATCGCCGAGCCGCATCGGCACTAATTCCAAATGTATGGCTAATAATTCAAGCTCGGCCGCTGATAAGGCAGCAAGCAGATGATTTTGTTGAGGACTATGTATTGCTGGCATAGGGAACCATCGAAAGAAATTTTTTCACTTAGAAGTCAGCTCTACACCAATGCCCCGATAGCCAATAAAGCGGCAGGATCGATCAAACATGGGCTCGCCACTGACTTGAAACTTTTGCGCTGATCCATCGGGATGAACACGGCTAAACACAAAGTCTAGAAAAGGCTGTCGCGCATTGATGGTGGCCTGTAATTTTTGGCGCTCATCTTCATTCCAGCCCTCTTCGATCGCTTCTTCTACATCGCCAGCTAAAGCATCCACTCGAATGCCCAGCATTTCTAAAACAGGGCCAGATACTTTGGTAAAGTTCATCTGCTCGTCCTGCTCCCAATACCAGTCAGAGGCCAGCTCGGTCAGGCTGCGATAGCGCGCCTCACTTTCGCGTAATTCGGCAGTTCGCTCTGCTACTGTGCTTTCCAGCTCCTTGCTATAGCTTTCCAGCTTTTTATATAAGAGGCGTACTTCCAGCAGGTTATGAATACGGGTTTTAACTTCCACTAAATCAAAAGGCTTGCTAATAAAATCTTTAGCCCCTGCCTGCAAAGCACGCAGCTTATGCCCCGGTTGCGCAGTAATCACCAACACCGGTAAATAAGCGTCTTCCTCATTGGTTTTAAGGCATTCCATCACTTGAAAGCCATCCATTACGGGCATCTGCAAATCAAGCAAAATCAAGTCATAACGGTTTTTTCTATGCAGCTCACAGACCATAGTTGGGTCCATGGTTGAGGCAACTTGCGTATAGCCAGCATCGCTCAATAATTGCTCAAACAAGCTGACATTACTCTCTTGATCATCAACAATCAGAATGCTGGCATTCAGGATTTCAGAATGATGAATCATGATGATTTTTCCTTTTTATTCACCCGAATAGCTTCTGTTTTTACAAAATTCAGTGCGAGATCTAAAGTTTCCATAAATTCATGCAGCTTGATGGGCTTAGTCAGATAGTGGAAAAACCCCGCAGCTAAGCCTTTATCAATATCACGAACCATCGCATTGGCGCTGATCGCCACCACTGGAATAGGTGCGGTATTTGGATCTTGGGCCAAAATTTGTAATGCCTCGATACCGCTGATTCCTGGCAAATTAATATCCATAAGGATAATGTCGGGCAGCGATGCGCGGGCAATCTCAATGCCCCGCTTGCCATCCCTCGCACTCAGTAAGCGAATATCTGGCCTACGCATCATCAAGCTTTCCACCAACATCAGGTTGGCCGGATTGTCCTCAACATAGAGCATGGTGTACGACGCGCCTTGTAAGGGTGGCGTTGCAACGATCATGGGTTCTTCCAAATGATCGAGCAGTAGCGGCTCATTAACCAAGCTCAATTCAAGCCAAAAAGTGCTTCCCTCACCAAAGTGGCTTTCCACTCCAATCACGCCGCCCATTAATTCAACCAAGCGCTTACACACAATCAAACCAATGCCGGTTCCTTCTACATGCGCCTCTTGCCCCAAACGATTAAACGGTTGAAACAGCTGTGATAGCTGCTCTGGCGCCAGCCCCGCGCCGGTATCCCGCAAGCTAATACGAATAGAATCAGGCTGGCTTAAGGTGCATTCAACCACCACCGAGCCGCCTTCTTTATTGTATTTAATTGCGTTAGAAAGCAGATTAATCAGCACCTGCTTCAGCCTAGTCTGATCGGCATATACAAAGTAGGGCAAGTTGGCAGGTGGAAACACCACGCTAATGCCACGACCTTGCGCTTGCGGCTCTATCATCGTCTCGCATTCACGCATCACGTCGGTCAACAAAATAGGCTCCATCGAGAGAGACAATTTGCCAGACTCGATCAAGGCCAGATCAAGAATTTCATTGATCAGCTCCAGCAGATACCAACCCGCTTTCAAAATTTGATCAATACTGCGCGTTTGAGAATCGGTGGGCTCGGGTGAACCCGATTCCAAAATTTGGGCAAAGCCAAGAATGGCATTGAGCGGCGTGCGTAACTCGTGGCTCATGCTGGAAAGAAAATCCGATTTGGCTAAATTGGCTTTTTCGGCCACGGCGGTAGCGCGCTCTAATTCGGTATTTTTAAGTTGCAAGGCCTGATCAAGCAGCGTTCGTTCAGCCTCTACCAATTTACGCGCAGTGTTATCCGTGCCGATCAAGAGATAGCCAATAATCGTTTCTCTTGCGTCCCGCAAAGCCGTCACCGATACCGCTGCGGGGAAACGGCTGCCATCTTTGCGGATATAAGTCAGCTCGTAGATGTCTTCTATCCCACGGGAAGCCTTAAATACCAGCGCTTCAAAGCCGGGGGAAATAGGCGTAGCCAGCTCAACACTCAGCGCATTGGCCCGCTCAATGATTTCTTGTGGATCAGAAATATCAGCAGGGGTAATTTTGTTCACCACCTCTTCGGCCGTATAGCCCAGCATGCATTCTGCGCCCACATTAAAAATCTGAATCACGCCTTGCGCATCGGTCGCAATACTCGAAAAATTAGCGCTATTGAAAATCGCCTTTTGCAAACTGCCTTCTTTCAGCTGCACTTCTTCTGCCAGCTTACGCTCGCTAATATCACTCAGCACGATGCGTAGATCAGGGCTGCCCTCTTGATCGGCAGGAGCAGAGGCGACCAAATGCGCCCAAAATTGCAGGCCATCGTTTTTTAGCATACGCAGCTCGCCAATCTGCGGCTCACGCGTTTCCAGCAGCTGTTTGCCTAATAGGTAAAAAATATCCTGATCTGCTTTTGCAATAAATTGGCTAAATGGCTGATTCACTAAGGCTCTGTGATTGGTCCCCAAAAGCGTGGCCGCCGTGAGGTTGGCTTGCAGAATACGCCCCTCTTTACTGATGGTGCAGTAGCCCACAGGTGCCAAATCATAAAGATCGAAATATCGTGTGCGCACCGCATCTAAATCAATCTGCGTTCGACGCAACTCTTCATTTTGCATTTCTAATTCAATTTGATGCACGCGTAATTCATGCAGCAGCCGCTGTGTTTCTTGTAGCGACATGGTATCGACGTCTTCTAATAATTCTGCCTCGCTCTCACGAACCTGCTCTTCGGCTTGCCCGCGTAAAGCGAGTTCTGCCGCCAAAGCTACCTCCTTTTTATTTGCCATGTTTTTGCCCTCCATCCTGCGTATCTGTTGCCCGCTCGGTAGTAGCAATGGCATACATTGCGCCTGCCGCATTCACCAAGGCCGTAGAGGTCATGGACACTTTTAAAATATCACCGCTCTTGCTCAAACGTTGGGTGTGGTAGGGTTCCAGAACTTTTGACTGGCTAAGCTGATGAACTTGCAGCAAGGCTTCTTTTCGCAAGGGCTCGGGGATCCGATCCGCCACATTCATCAACAGCGCCTCGGCCTCGCTCCAGCCATACATCCGCGAGGCGCCTGGGTTCCAGGCCAGCATACGGCCATTTAAATCTTGCACCGTAATGGCATCATGCGCGTCTCGTACCACCACGGCTAAACGCAGCAGCTCATTGGCTTTGCGAAGCGCATCTCTGGTTTGCACCATTTCAGTAATATCTACAAAGGTGATCACCGCACCTTCAATCATATTATCCAGCGTGCGATAGGGCTGAATACGCATCGTGTACCACTTACCCGCTTCGGTTTGTACATCAATTTCTTTTGGAATCAGGGTATTGAGCACGGCTTGCACATCGCTGACCAGCTGCCCATAGCCCCGTAAATTAGTCACTGTATGCCCAACTGGCCGGCCTACATCGCTTAAAATCAAATTAATGATCTTGGTCGCGGCAGGGGTAAAACGCAGAATATGCAGCGCATGGTCAACAAAAATAGTGCCTATGCCGGTGCTAGCCAGCAGGTTATTTAAATCATTACTGGCGCGGGATAAATCAGCCACCTTGGTCTGTAATTCCATGTTTACCGTGGTCAATTCCTCGTTAATCGATTGCATTTCCTCCTTAGAGGTTTCCAGCTCTTCATTGGTCGATTGCAACTCTTCGTTCACTGACTGCATTTCTTCATTAGAAGATTTGAGCTCTTCATTAATGGTTTCTAATTTCTCATTGCTCACCTGAAGATATTCATCTTTTGCGCAAAGCTCTTCATTTAAAGCGGCAATCCGTGCATCGATCTTGCTGTGTTCCCCTCCTTCAAGCAGTGCTACGCTAATCGGCAAAGCGGGGCTAAGAAGCAGCGTTGCGTCTTCCAAAACAATCAAATACAACATCCCTTCCGTAGGCTTCCCCATCGCGACTGGGCGAATCGTCAGATTAACCGGCGTGAAATGCCCGTTGGTTTTAACGCTCAAATTAAGCCGCTGGATCGTTTCATTTTTGCTTACTGATTTATGCAAGGTGGCAATTAGCTCTCGGCGTAATCCTTCACGCGCCATCTTCAAAATATTATTAATCCCCGCCTCGCCTTCGGGCAGCTCCAAATACATGCCCGTGCGCCCATGCAAATACAGAATATCGCCATGCTCATTCACCAAGGCAGCAGCCGGTGCCAGCTGCTGCAAGAGCGCTTGCTCGGTGACTTCACGTAAAGAGCGCTTTGCCGGGCTTAATTTGCTTGCTGCCGGAGGAAGGGCTACTTCGCTCATCGCTATTGGAGGCTGAAATGCCTTTTGCCTGCCATAAGCGTCTTGTTTTCGCTGATAAAGCTTAGATTTAGCATCCACGACAGCAAATAAATCAGAGAATTCACCCACTGTTTCTGAAGTTCCCAAAAATAGAAACCGGCTTGGGTTCAGTGCATAGTGGAACATGGGAATCAGCTTTTTCTGTAACTCTGCCCCCATGTAAATCATCAGATTGCGGCAGCTGATTAAGTCTAATTTAGAAAAAGGCGGATCTTTAATCACATCCTGCTCAGAAAAAACCAACATATCGCGGATGCCTTTATGAATGCGATAGGCACTACCATCAGCTTCAGCGGTAAAAAAACGCGCTAGCCTTTGTGGGGAAATATCAGCAGCAATCGTTGCTGGATACAGTCCTGCACGGGCTGTGGCAATCGCCCGGCGATCCATATCGGTAGAAAAAACTTGTAGCGTGTAATTCTGCTTTAATGCCTCTTGTTGCTCTTGCAACAAAATAGCGATGGAATACGCTTCTTCGCCAGTAGAGCAGCCCGTCGACCAAACACGAATCGTCGCCCCAGCAGGCTTCCCTTTAAAGAGTAGGGGAATCACCTGCTCTTCAAGCGCCAGAAAAGCTTCTGAATCTCTAAAAAAATGCGTGACGCCAATTAAAATATCGCAAAACAAAGCTTCTATTTCATCAGGCATCTTTTGCAAATATTTAACATACTGCTCAGTTGTATCAAGCTGATGCACCGCCATACGCCGCTCTATCCGCCTTAGGATCGTGCTCGGCTTGTACTGAGAAAAATCGTGGCCTGTTTGTGTGCGCAATAAAATAAAAATTTTCTTGAGCGAGTTTTCATCCTTGGCAATAGGCTTCACGATTGTGCTGCTTGACTTGCCAAATTCATGAGCCACATAGGCAATCAACTTAGCAGGCATGTCCGCAGGCTTGAGCGTGCAATCAACCAAACCGGTGGCAATCGCACTGCTTGGCATACCATCAAACTCGGTAGAGGCCGGCGTCTGCGCCATGACCATCCCACCTTCACCCTTAATCTGCCGAATACCTACAGTACCGTCGCTGCCTGATCCAGATAGCACAATGCCAATGGCCAGCTCATGCTGATCTTGCGCCAATGAGCTGAAGAAAAAATCAATGGGTAAGCGGTGCCCACGTGGCTCAGCAGGCGCAAGCAAATGCAGCGCACCATTCAAAAAGGCCATATCGTGGTTTGGGGGATAATGTAAGCACAATTGGGCTGCACCACCATGCCATCCTCAACTTCAAAGACCTGCATAGGGGTGTAGCGCTGAACTAAATCGCTGAGAATGCTTTTATGATCCGGAGCAAGATGCTGCACCAATACAAAAGCCATTCCCATATCAACATCTACGGGTATTCCCGAAAAAAACGCTTCAAACGCCGCCAAACCACCCGCAGAAGCGCCAATACCAACAATGGGGAAAGAAACAGCGGAGGGAGTGTCTAGCGGAACAACAAGGCTGGGCAGATGCTCCAAAACTTGAGTTTTGGCTTTCTTTGTTACTTTTCCAGCGGTCATACATCATCCTAACGCCAAGCTGGCGTATTAAGAAATGAGTGTACGCTACTAAGGATCATTCACAGTGCTTATTAAAAGCTCAAGCATAAACGAACCTCACGCTGATCGAGTTAGCCATGTAGATCGGCTTAGCGGCTAGATGTATGAGTTGATCTCGCATAGGTTGTGGTTAGCAGTCTGCGTGCGAGGTTAATCTCACGTAGGTTGGGTTAGTAGCTTTATCGCGTAACCCAACACGCAAACCACAGGTGCTTAGTCATTACGCTAGGGCGCCTTTTTTCCGCCCAAAACAAAACCCCCGCCTCTTTCGAGTACGGGGGTTTTGTTTACGGCTTAGGGTGTCTGGCAATGACCTACTTTCACACAGGTAATCTGCACTATCATCGGCGCTAAGGTGTTTCACTGTCCTGTTCGGGATGGGAAGGAGTGGGGCCACCTCGCTATGGTCGCCAGACTTTAACGGGTTAACTCGTTGTGTGTATTGCTCCACAACGCGTTCAGTTCAATAGAAGAAGTAATAGATTACTTTGTTGCGGTCTCAAATTTAACTCTAATCTGGGTAGATTATACCGTCGCACACACGCGCTTCAGGTTATAGGATCAAGCCTTACGGGCAATTAGTATCGGTTAGCTTAATGCATTACTGCACTTCCACACCCGACCTATCAACGTCCTGGTCTCGAACGACCCTTTAAAAGGCTTAAAGCCTTGGGGAAATCTCATCTTGAGGCGAGTTTCGCGCTTAGATGCTTTCAGCGCTTATCTCTTCCAGATTTAGCTACCCGGCGATGCCACTGGCGTGACAACCGGTACACCAGAGATCTGTCCACTCCGGTCCTCTCGTACTAGGAGCAGCCCCCCTCAAATTTCCAACGCCCACTGCAGATAGGGACCAAACTGTCTCACGACGTTTTGAACCCAGCTCACGTACCACTTTAAATGGCGAACAGCCATACCCTTGGGACCGGCTACAGCCCCAGGATGTGATGAGCCGACATCGAGGTGCCAAACTCCGCCGTCGATGTGAACTCTTGGGCGGAATCAGCCTGTTATCCCCGGAGTACCTTTTATCCGTTGAGCGATGGCCCTTCCATTCAGAACCACCGGATCACTATGTCCTGCTTTCGCACCTGCTCGACTTGTCTGTCTCGCAGTTAAGCCGCCTTATGCCATTACACTATCAGTACGATGTCCGACCGTACCTAGGCGACCTTCGAGCTCCTCCGTTACAATTTGGGAGGAGACCGCCCCAGTCAAACTGACTACCATGCACGGTCCCCGATCCGGATAACGGACCAAGGTTAGAACCTCAAAGGGGTCAGGGTGGTATTTCAAGGTCGGCTCCACGCAGACTAGCGTCCACGCTTCAATGCCTCCCACCTATCCTACACAAACCACTTCAAAGTCCAATGCAAAGCTACAGTAAAGGTTCACGGGGTCTTTCCGTCTAGCAGCGGGGAGATTGCATCTTCACAAACATTTCAACTTCGCTGAGTCTCAGGAGGAGACAGTAGGGCCATCGTTACGCCATTCGTGCGGGTCGGAACTTACCCGACAAGGAATTTCGCTACCTTAGGACCGTTATAGTTACGGCCGCCGTTTACTGGGACTTCAGTCAAGAGCTTGCACCCCATCATTTAATCTTCCAGCACCGGGCAGGCGTCACACCCTATACGTCGTCTTTCGACTTTGCAGAGTGCTGTGTTTTTGATAAACAGTCGCAGCCCCCATTTCTCTGCGACCCATTTCAGCTCCAGCCGCGAGGGCCTTCACTTAATATGGGCTCACCTTCTCCCGAAGTTACGGTGATAATTTGCCGAGTTCCTTCTCCTGAGTTCTCTCAAGCACCTTAGAATTCTCTTCCTACCCACCTGTGTCGGTTTGCGGTACGGTCAATATAAAGCTGAAGCTTAGAGGCTTTTCTTGGAAGCATAGGATCAATCACTTCAGTCCGAGGACTTCGTCGTCACGTCTCAGCGTTATAGCAGCCCGGATTTGCCTAAGCCACACGCCTACTCGCTTAAACCCACTATTCCAACAGTGGGCTGACCTACCTTTCTCCGTCCCCCCATCGCACTTTATATCGGTACGGGAATATTAACCCGTTGTCCATCGACTACGCATTTCTGCCTCGCCTTAGGGGCCGACTCACCCTGCGCCGATGAACGTTGCGCAGGAAACCTTGGGTTTTCGGTGTGCGGGCTTTTCACCCGCATTATCGCTACTCATGTCAGCATTCGCACTTCCGATACCTCCAGCATCCTTCTCAAGACACCTTCGCAGGCCTACGGAACGCTCCTCTACCATATGCACATCGTGCATATTCGCGTCTTCGGTTATCAGTTTGAGCCCCGTTACATCTTCCGCGCAGGACGACTCGACCAGTGAGCTATTACGCTTTCTTTAAATGATGGCTGCTTCTAAGCCAACATCCTGGCTGTCTATGCCTTCCCACCTCGTTTTCCACTTAACTGATTATTTGGGACCTTAGACGGCGATCTGGGTTGTTTCCCTCTTGACCATGGACGTTAGCACCCACAGTCTGTCTCCCATGCTCGCACTTGACGGTATTCAGAGTTTGCCATGGTTTGGTAAGTCGCGATGACCCCCTAGCCATAACAGTGCTTTACCCCCGTCAGTGATACATGAGGCACTACCTAAATAGTTTTCGAGGAGAACCAGCTATTTCCAAGTTTGTTTAGCCTTTCACCCCTATCCACAGCTCATCCCCTAATTTTGCAACATTAGTGGGTTCGGACCTCCACTGCGTTTTACCGCAGCTTCATCCTGGCCATGGATAGATCACTTGGTTTCGGGTCTACGCCCAGCAACTATGCGCCCTATTCGGACTCGGTTTCCCTACGCCTCCCCTACTCGGTTAAGCTTGCTACTGAACGTAAGTCGCTGACCCATTATACAAAAGGTACGCAGTCACCCCATTTTGCAAGGGCTCCCACTGTTTGTATGCATCCGGTTTCAGGTTCTATTTCACTCCCCTCCCGGGGTTCTTTTCGCCTTTCCCTCACGGTACTGGTTCACTATCGGTCGATGATGAGTATTTAGCCTTGGAGGATGGTCCCCCCATCTTCAAACAGGATTTCTCGTGTCCCGCCCTACTTGTCGCATGCTTAGTACCAACCAATCTCTTTCGTGTACGGGGCTATCACCCACTGTCGCCAGACTTTCCAGACTGTTCCACTAAAGTTTGATTTATCACATGCAGGCTCTTCCCATTTCGCTCGCCACTACTTTGGGAATCTCGGTTGATTTCTTTTCCTTCGGCTACTTAGATGTTTCAGTTCGCCGAGTTCGCTCTACATCACCTATGTATTCAGTGATGAGTGACCCAAAAGGGCCGGGTTTCCCCATTCGGATATCACGGGATCAATGCTTATTTGCCAGCTCCCCCGTGCTTTTCGCAGGCTAACGCGTCCTTCTTCGCCTATCATCGCCAAGGCATCCACCAGATGCACTTAGTCGCTTGATCCTATAACCTCAAACACGTATTAACAAAGTTAATACAATTCAAAGTATCTGATTTCGCTTTGTTTGCGACACTTAAACCTCAGTTCTGACTTCGAGATTTAAGTTTTGATACAATCTACCCTTATTTATTTCTAAATTTGAGTATTACTTCTTCTATTTTTTTAAAGATCAAAGATACGTCTTGCTGATTTTAGAAACCAGAAATAAATGATCGTCTCAAGCGATGAATCTCTCTTGAGACAGTGATTTATTTCTATTTTCTGAACTTCATTTTTCCACCACTCTAAAAGAATGGTGGAGGCTAACGGACTCGAACCGTTCACCCCCTGCTTGCAAAGCAGGTGCTCTACCAGATGAGCTAAGCCCCCAATAATTCCGCACATACTCAAATCAAATTGGCTGCTCAATAAATTCATTAAGCAATCACCTTTCTGGCCGCAATAGTCAAGTGAGGCTAGAAATAAAATAACGCCGTGTACGTTTCAGTACACAAGTTATTTTATGACGACGCATCACGCAGGCTAGTGCGGATTAGAATGGTGGGTCAGACAGGAATCGAACCTGTGACCCCCGCCTTATCAAGACGATGCTCTAACCGACTGAGCTACTGACCCAATGTGATTTCGTATCTTCTTTTCTACAGCCGATGAGTGTGAGTACTCAATCCAAAAGACTTCTCTTGAAAGGAGGTGATCCAGCCGCAGGTTCCCCTACGGCTACCTTGTTACGACTTCACCCCAGTCATGAATCCCACCGTGGTAAGCGGCCTCCTTACGGTTAGCCTACCTACTTCTGGTGAAACCCATTCCCATGGTGTGACGGGCGGTGTGTACAAGGCCCGGGAACGTATTCACCGCGACATGCTGATCCGCGATTACTAGCGATTCCGACTTCATGGAGTCGAGTTGCAGACTCCAATCCGGACTACGATCGGTTTTATGAGATTAGCTCCACCTCGCGGCTTGGCAACCCTCTGTACCGACCATTGTATGACGTGTGAAGCCCTAGCCATAAGGGCCATGAGGACTTGACGTCATCCCCACCTTCCTCCGGTTTGTCACCGGCAGTCTCCTTAAAGTGCCCAACTAAATGGTAGCAACTAAGGACAAGGGTTGCGCTCGTTGCGGGACTTAACCCAACATCTCACGACACGAGCTGACGACAGCCATGCAGCACCTGTGTTCAAGTTCCTTGCGGCACTCCCCGATCTCTCAGGGATTCTTGACATGTCAAGGCTAGGTAAGGTTTTTCGCGTTGCATCGAATTAATCCACATCATCCACCGCTTGTGCGGGCCCCCGTCAATTCCTTTGAGTTTTAGCCTTGCGGCCGTACTCCCCAGGCGGTCTACTTCACGCGTTAGCTGCGTTACTAAGGAACGAATTCCCCAACAACTAGTAGACATCGTTTAGGGCGTGGACTACCAGGGTATCTAATCCTGTTTGCTCCCCACGCTTTCGTGCATGAGTGTCAGTATTAGCCCAGGGGGTTGCCTTCGCCATCGGTGTTCCTCCGCATCTCTACGCATTTCACTGCTACACGCGGAATTCCACCCCCCTCTGCCATACTCTAGTTGACCAGTTTGCAATGCAATTCCCAGGTTGAGCCCGGGGCTTTCACATCACACTTAATCAACCACCTGCGCACCCTTTACGCCCAGTAATTCCGATTAACGCTTGGACCCTACGTATTACCGCGGCTGCTGGCACGTAGTTAGCCGGTCCTTATTCTTCCGGTACTGTCATCCCCAAGAGGTATTAGCCCCTAGGATTTCCTCCCGAACAAAAGCGCTTTACAACCCGAAGGCCTTCTTCACGCACGCGGCATTGCTGGATCAGGCTTGCGCCCATTGTCCAAGATTCCCCACTGCTGCCTCCCGTAGGAGTCTGGACCGTGTCTCAGTTCCAGTGTGGCGGATCGTCCTCTAAGACCCGCTACAGATCGTCGCCTTGGTGAGCCTTTACCTCACCAACTAGCTAATCTGATATCGGCCGCTCTAATAACGAGAGGTCTTGCGATCCCCCTCTTTCCCCCTCAGGGCGTATGCGGTATTAGCTATCCTTTCGGATAGTTATCCCCCATTACTAGGTACGTTCCGATATATTACTCACCCGTTCGCCACTCGTCAGCGGTGCAAGCACCCTGTTACCGTTCGACTTGCATGTGTAAAGCATGCCGCCAGCGTTCAATCTGAGCCAGGATCAAACTCTTTAGTTTAATCGCTAAGCTAGTACTTACTGGCTTACTTTATTCGGCACATCCATCGCTGAATGCGCCTTACTAATGCAAGCACTTGTTTCGCTTCCGAATCAAGCACTCACACTCATCGACTGTATTTTTTTAAAGATCATTCGCTGCGGCTAGAACACCGTGTTGCTGTGTGTGCTGCAGCGAGAGGCCGAAATATACGGGCCTTGGCCTGTGAGGTCAACCACTACCGCACAAAAAAAGCGTAGTAATAGGCTAAGTGGTTGATTTAAATAAGCTGTATTTGTAAGCAGAAACACTAGCTACAAAACAAACAATCTACGCGATGATGCCGCCCCCCAAACAGACCTCACCATCGTATAAAACTACTGATTGCCCAGGAGTGACTGCCCATTGCGCTTCATCGAAACGCAACTCACAACGGCCATCTTCTATCCAGAGCAACTCACATGCAGCATCTTGCTGGCGATAGCGTGTTTTTGCAGTATAGCGACCTAGCGCTGGTGACTCACCTAGGACCCAAGAAAGGTCTTGCGCCTGTAAAGTACTTTTAAGTAGCAATGGATGATCATGACCTTGCACCACAATCAGCTCATTTTTAGCCATATCCTTGCCAGCAACAAACCAAGGTGCACCCTCCCCGCCAATACCCAAACCTTGGCGCTGACCGATAGTGTGATACATCAAACCCATATGTTCGCCCATGTGTTTACCCTCTGGAGTAACCATAGGCCCTGGCACTTTAGGTAAGTAGCGATTAAGAAACTCACGGAACGGACGCTCACCAATAAAGCAGATACCGGTGCTGTCTTTTTTCTTGGCGTTATGCAGGCCAATTTTCTCTGCCAACTCACGCACTTCTGTTTTCAGCATATTGCCCAGCGGAAAAACAGCATGAGCAACTTGCTCTTGGCTGAGCTTATAGAGAAAGTAACTTTGATCTTTACTGGAATCTTTAGCGCGAAGCAGCTCTGTACGGCCATCTGAGCGGACTCGATTTGAAGCGTAATGTCCCGTTGCCAGCTTAGTGCCCCCTAATTTGATCGCGTAATCAAGAAAGCACTTAAATTTAATTTCGCTATTGCACAAGATATCTGGGTTTGGCGTTCGACCAACCGAGTACTCGGCCAAAAAATAGCTGAACACTCGTTCTTTATATTCTTGGGCGAAATTAACCAGCTCGATCTCAACCCCTACTTTATCCGCAACCGAGATTGCATCCAGGCTGTCTTCTTTGATCGAACAATACTCATCAGTATTATCGTCTTCCCAGTTTTGCATAAAGACGCCAACTACGTCGAAGCCCTGCTCCTTTAAGAGCCACGCTGTCACCGAGGAATCTACCCCACCAGAAAGCCCTACTACAATTTTGTCAGACATACTCATATTCCAGTAAACGTACTACGATCGTTTCAGCGATCAAAATCACGCAAAATCTCTAGCGGATAACGGCGTCCCGCCAAATAATCATCAATGCACTCTAGCAATAAGGGACTGCGATGCTGGCTAACACGAGCCACAATCTCTTCACGCGTCAACCAAACAGCTCGTTCAATATCTGAATCCAAAGCTCGTCCTTCATCAACCCCAATTACGACACCACTAAAGGAGAAACGAAGATATGTTAACTCCGGCTGTTCGCGCGGCGACCATTGATAAATACCAAGCAAGGCTCGAGGTTCGAAATAATGCGCCGTTTCTTCTAGTGTTTCTCTAATGGCAGCATCAACAATACTTTCCCCATATTCAATATGACCCGCAGGCTGATTAAGTTTTAACTCGCCGTGAATAAGTTCTTCCACCAACAAAAAGCGCCCGTCTTTTTCAATGACTGCGGCGACGGTGGCATTAGGCTTCCACATTGCAGCTCCTGCATTCATTCGTTATTAGCGCGTTTTATTCGGACCGCGACGGCCACGCTGCTTAGGTTTTGTCGTGACCTCGGCTGGGTGATGTTGCCGAGGGGCCACAACAAACTCTTCACGCCATGCACCCAAAGGCAAATGATCTAAAGTCCAATCACCAATTGCATAGCGTACCAATCGCAAGGTAGGAAACCCTACTTTGGCAGTCATGCGTCGCACCTGACGATTTTTGCCCTCGCGGATAATGATTTCAAGCCACGTCGTCGGCACACTTGCACGAAAACGTACCGGCGGTACTCGCACCCATAATTGCGCAGGTTCTTCAATAATTCTGACTTGAGCCGGTAGAGTTGTAAAATCCCCCAGATTAACGCCTGTCAATAAAGGCAGCAAATCCAACTCAGTCGGGCTACCCTCTACCTGCACCCAATAAGTTTTTGCCAGCTTGTGTTTGGGGTCAGCAATTTTAGCCTGCAATGGCCCTGAATCTGTTAAAAGCAACAAGCCTTCAGAATCAGTATCTAAACGTCCCGCTGGATAAACGTCCTTAATAGGAACAAAATCAGCCAGCGAAGCATGCGGCGGCGAAGGTGAAAACTGGCAAATCACCCCGTAAGGTTTATTTAAAAGAATAAGCTTTGGCATAGCGACTTGGCAGTATTGCTACAAAACAGCGATAATAGGCTGTTTTTTCGTTGGCGCTCCACAAGAAATTCACAATACCAGCCGACAAAACGCGACAAACCACTCGACACAACAGGAATGAACAGATGAGCCTGATCAAAGTTCCGCAGGATGGCGCGAAAATCGTCCAAAACCTTGCGACTCCAGATAATCCAATTATCCCATTTATCGAAGGTGATGGCATTGGCGTAGATATCACCCCCGTGATGATCGACGTTGTCGACGCTGCGGTAAAGAAATGTTACGGCAGTGGCCGTAAGATTCACTGGATGGAAATCTATTGCGGTGAAAAAGCATCTAAATTGTATCCGGATGGCACTTACCTGCCAGACGAAACCTTGGCCGCACTGCAAGAATACGTAGTATCGATCAAAGGCCCTCTAGCAACTCCAGTTGGCGGCGGTATTCGCTCACTCAACGTAGCACTGCGCCAGCAACTTGACCTCTACGTTTGCCTGCGTCCAGTTCGCTACTTCCAAGGCGTTCCATCCCCAGTGAAGCATCCAGAATTGATCGAAATGGTCATTTTCCGTGAAAACACCGAAGACATCTACGCCGGTATCGAGTGGGATGCTCAATCTGAAGGCGCGAAAAAAGTCATCAACTTTTTGCAAAATGAAATGGGCGTGAAAAAAATTCGCTTCCCAGAAACATCGAGCATTGGCATCAAACCAGTAAGCAAAGATGGTACTGAGCGCCTTGTACGTCGAGCTATCCAATACGCAATCGACAACAATCGCAAGAGTGTTACCTTGGTTCACAAGGGAAACATTATGAAATACACCGAAGGCATGTTCCGCACCTGGGGCTATGAATTAGCCAAAAAAGAATTTGGCGGTGTAGAGATTGATGGCGGCCCATACCTTGAGCTACCAAATGGCATCGTGATTAAAGACGTCATTGCTGACGCATTTTTACAGCAAATCTTGTTACGTCCTGCCGAATATGATGTTATCGCCACATTAAACTTGAATGGCGACTACATCTCAGATGCACTCGCGGCACAAGTTGGCGGTATCGGCATTGCTCCTGGTGCAAACTTGTCGGATAGCGTTGCTATGTTTGAAGCTACACACGGCAC
Source organism: Iodobacter fluviatilis (assembly GCF_004194535.1). Taxonomy (NCBI): domain Bacteria; kingdom Pseudomonadati; phylum Pseudomonadota; class Betaproteobacteria; order Neisseriales; family Chitinibacteraceae; genus Iodobacter; species Iodobacter fluviatilis. The sequence continues at coordinate 1,451,427 of NZ_CP025781.1, forward strand.
GGCGCCAAAGTACTCCGGCCAAGACAAGGTAAATCCTGGCTCATTGCTGCTATCCGCAGAAATGATGTTACGTCACATGGGCTGGAAAGAAGCGGCTGACTTAATTATTACTGCCATGGAAAAAACCATCGCGGATAAGATCGTTACTTACGACTTTGCCCGCCTAATGGACAATCCAACAGAAGTAAGCTGCTCAGGCTTTGGCAAGGCAATCATTGAACGTATGTAATCACTGATTCAGCCCTAAGACCCCCGCTTCGGTGGGGTTTTTATTGGCTGTAGCATATAAATCAGAAAATACAGACGCAAAAAAACCCCGCCTTAGCGGGGTTTTGATCACCAGCAGCTAATTAAGCAGCTTGGATGTTAGAGGCTTGTTTGCCTTTAGCACCATTGGTGATATCGAAAGAAACGCGCTGGCCTTCTTTCAGTGTTTTAAAGCCTGGCATGTTGATCGCTGAGAAGTGAGCGAAGATGTCTTCGCCGCCTTCGTCTGGAGTCACAAAGCCGAAACCTTTAGAATCATTGAACCACTTTACGGTACCTAGAGCCATTTTGGCACTTCCTATCTAAACAGTGAAACATGGACTACTCCAGTATGGAGCCCCAACCAAGGGATAGTCCGAAAATACCCGCCTAAGCGGGATACCCATCACCTAGCTACGATTAAGCAGCCTGGATGTTAGAGGCTTGTTTGCCTTTAGCACCGTTGGTGATCTCAAAAGAGACACGTTGGCCTTCTTTTAAGGTTTTGAAGCCTGGCATGTTAATCGCGGAGAAGTGAGCGAAAATGTCTTCGCCGCCTTCGTCTGGAGTAACAAAGCCGAAGCCTTTGGAATCATTGAACCACTTAACAGTGCCCAGAGCCATTTGGGGTCTTTCCTATCAACTTGTAAAACATGAACCGCCTCTTTAAGAGGCACCATGAGGTTTGAGGTCCAAGACCAGCAAAACGGCCAAACCGGTACTGCAGAAACTTGTACATCAAACTCGAGCCACCTTTTTACGCGACTTTTACACCGAAGGTCAAGTAAAATTCTAAAAGTGGCGACGCGTATTAAATAAAAAACCACACTCAAAAACAAGCAAACACACCATCCACCCACGTTGATGCAGATCAGAGCTTGAAAAAGAGCGTGGGAGGACCAAAATGATTACAAACCACACAAATTGGTAGCAAAATGCCTGCACAGCATCAAACCGATGCCGAACTTAATCAGCAATCGATACTCTCACCACCACCCGCTTTGTGGCGCGTACTGCTGTTAAATGATGACTTTACACCGATGGATTTTGTCATCAATGTTTTAGAAAAATTTTTTGGAATGAACCGTGAACGAGCAACGCAGGTTATGCTTAAGGTTCACACAGAAGGGCGCGGGATGTGTGGGATTTTTCCTAAAGACATTGCGTCCACTAAGGTCGCAGAAGTCAGCCAATATTCCAGGCAACATCAGCAGCCACTGCAATGCACAATGGAGGTGAACGAATGATTGCCCAAGAACTTGAAGTCAGCCTCCACATGGCCTTTACGGATGCGAGGCAAAAGCGCCACGAGTACATTACAGTGGAACATCTTTTACTTGCGCTGCTAGACAACCCATCTGCAGCAGAAGTGCTGCGCGCATGCGGCGCGCACATGGATGAGCTACGTCGCCAACTTGGCGACTTTGTAAAAGAACATACTCCGGTCGTTTCAGGCGATAGCGAAGTTGAAACCCAGCCTACCATTGGTTTTCAACGCGTCATACAACGCGCTATATTGCACGTGCAATCATCAGGAAAGAAAGAAGTAACGGGTGCCAATGTACTTGTTGCCATCTTTGGAGAAAAAGACAGCCACGCGGTTTATTATCTTCATCAACAAGCGATTACACGCTTGGACGTTGTCAATTTTATTGCTCATGGCATCGCAAAATCGGCCAGCGCACAGCAGCCCATTCCACGTACAGAACAAAACGAAGAACACGAAGAAGAAACAACCACAGGGGGAGCTCTCAGCAGCTTCACTGAAAACCTAAATCAGCAAGCGATTGCAGGCCGAATTGACCCGCTTATTGGGCGTGAGCATGAGTTGGAGCGCGTCATTCAGACACTATGCCGTCGTCGCAAAAACAACCCTCTGCTCGTAGGAGAGGCTGGCGTGGGCAAAACAGCCATTGCCGAAGGATTAGCGCGCCGTATTGTTGAAGGAAACGTGCCTGACATCCTTAAAGATGCAACAGTTTACGGCCTTGATATGGGTGCACTCCTTGCGGGAACTAAATATCGTGGCGACTTTGAGCAACGCCTTAAAGCCGTAATCAAACAACTACAAGAAGAACGAAATGCGGTGCTGTTCATTGATGAAATTCATACACTGGTCGGTGCCGGTGCAGCTTCTGGCGGCACCTTAGACGCCTCTAATTTATTAAAGCCGGCCCTATCTAATGGCACATTAAAATGCATTGGTGCAACGACTTATACCGAATACCGTGGTATTTTTGAAAAAGACAACGCTTTATCACGTCGCTTCCAAAAAATTGATGTCCCCGAGCCAACCGTCGAACAAACAATTGAGATTTTAAAAGGCTTGAAAGATAAATTTGAGCAACACCACGGCGTAAAATACACCTTGGCCGCACTCACAACGGCTGCAGAGCTTTCTGCCAAATACATCAATGACCGTCACTTACCCGATAAAGCAATTGATGTCATTGACGAGGCGGGTGCGGCACAAAAGATTTTGCCTAAATCCAAGCAAAAGAAAACCATTAACAAACACGAAATCGAAGAAATCGTGGCTAAAATTGCACGTATTCCTCCAAAGAGTGTCTCAACCAACGATCGCAACACCCTTAAAACACTGGAAAGTGATCTTAAGCACGTCGTATTTGGCCAAGAGAAAGCCATTGAATCGGTAGCAACTTCGATAAAAATGGCAAGAGCAGGTCTAGGAAACCCACAAAAACCCATTGGTGCTTTCTTATTTAGCGGCCCAACTGGCGTAGGAAAAACCGAGGTGGCCCGCCAATTGGCTTACACGATGGGTATTGAACTACTACGCTTTGATATGTCCGAATATATGGAGCGCCACGCGGTTAGCCGTTTAATTGGCGCGCCTCCGGGCTATGTTGGTTTTGAGCAGGGCGGCCTACTCACCGAGGCGATTACCAAACACCCATATGCCGTATTACTGCTAGATGAAATCGAAAAAGCGCACCCAGATATCTTTAACGTGTTGTTACAAGTGATGGATCATGGCACGTTAACCGATAACAATGGACGCAAGGCTGACTTTAGAAATGTCGTTATTGTTATGACCACTAATACCGGCGCGGAAACACTCACAAAATCAGTAATTGGTTTTACAACGAGCAAGCAAACGGGCGATGAGATGCAAGAAATTAAGCGCATGTTTACGCCAGAATTCCGCAACCGCTTGGATGCGATTATTCCATTTGCACCGCTTTCGCACGAAATCATTATGCAAGTTGTAGATAAATTCCTCATTCAACTTGAAGTTCAGCTGCAGGAAAAGAAAGTAGAAGCACACTTTACTCCCGCGTTGAAAACGCACCTTGCCGCCGAAGGCTTTGACCCAATGATGGGGGCTAGGCCAATGGCAAGGCTGATTCAAGATACCATTAGGAAAGCGCTTGCCGATGAGCTGCTATTTGGTCGATTAATACATGGCGGCGAAGTGACTATCGATATTGATGATAATGGAAAAGTTAGCCTAGATATCTCCAATAAAGAAGCCATCCCAGCTTAAGATCTATGACATAAAAAGCCCCCCATCCAGCTTTGGATGGGGGGCTTTTTATGAACCTCATTCCTACATAACCAAGCCAAATAATTACACCTGTTGCTGTACCACAACAGTTTGAGCAGGCATTGGTACTGGAAATCCAGCAGCAGCCAAGCTTTCTTTAATCATGCGATTAGTATCAAAATAGACTTGCCAATAATGATCATTATGGCAATATGGGCGCACTACCAAGACAGGCCCAACCAAATTAAATTCAAGAATTTCTACATCGACCTTAGGCTCAGCCAATACATTAGGGATGGCGGTAATCTTATCACGCAACACCTGCATTGCTGCAACATGATCAGCACTCCCAGCCAATTGAGCCTTTAAATCAACTCTGCGAAATGGATTCAAAGTGAAATTCTGAATATTGTCAGAAAAAATCTTATTGTTTCCAACCAAAGTCATCACATTATCTGGCGTATTAATCATAGTAGAAAACAAACCAATTTCGCTTACTGTCCCTACAATCCCTCCCACCGCCACAAAATCACCCACCTTAAACGGCCGTAATACAATAATAAAAGCACCTGCGGCAAAGTTAGCCAATAAGCCGGACCACGCCATACCAATTGCAATACCACCAGCGGCAATTAGCGCTGCGAATGTTGTCGTTTGAATACCACAGTAGCCCAATATACCAATCACGAGCAAGATATTCAAAGTAACCGTAATGACTGAGCCCACATATCGCAATACAGTAGGATCAACCCTTTGCTTACTTAAAGAGTTTTGCACCAAACGAACGGCAAAACCGATCAGCCAGCGACCAATCACCCAAAAAGCAATCGCGGCAAAGATTTTCACCCCGAACTCTGTTACATAACCCATAGCAAGTTCTTGATACTTCTGCGCCCAAGTTGTATCCATTCTATATCTCCGCTAGCCGCCAAACGGCGGATTGACTATGAGATTAGCATACAGAGATTATTCTTATGAACGAGAACCACGCGGATGATGTTCTTTATGCAAAGATTTCAAACGAGCCGATGCAACATGAGTATAAATTTGCGTAGTTGTGATATCAGCGTGCCCTAGCAACATTTGCACCACCCGCAAATCAGCGCCATGATTTAACAAATGCGTGGCAAATGCATGCCTTAAAACGTGTGGGCTTAAATGACTCGCATCAATACCCGCCGCTGCAGCATACTGCTTAATGATGTACCAAAACCCTTGCCGAGTAAGCGGATGCCCACGCTGGTTAACAAAGGCCTCAGCCACCTGATGCACTCCAACCAACAAAGGTCGAGAATGGGCCAAATATTGTTCAACCCAATCAGCAGCCACCTCCCCCATCGGTACTAAACGCTGCTTCCCGCCCTTACCCGCCAAGATTTGCACATAACGTTCACGTAATTTTATTTGCCCTAATGGCAGAGTAACTAACTCAGTCACACGTAAACCGGTAGCGTACATCAGCTCCAGCATAGCCCGATCTCTTAAGCCACTTGCCTGATCAAGCTCTGGAGCCAATAAAAGCGCCTTGATGCGATCCTCATCCAAGGCCTTAGGTAAGGGGCGAATCCGTTTAGGCGCGGTCAGCTCAGCGGTAGGATCAAAACTTGCCTGCCCTGATAAAATCCAGTGTCGATAAAATTTGCGCAAGCTAGCCATACGCCGTGCCAAAGTGGCCGCCTTCATATCGCGGGCCTGCCTAGCTAAAAAAGCTTGCACACACTCCCGATCAGCATTCAGCAGATCACACTGCCGCTCCGCCAACAGCCACTGAGCCCAAATCAGCAAATCACGCCGATAACTATCAATGGTATTTTTAGAAAGCTGATCACTCAGCCAAACAGCATCTAAAAATTCATCAATTAAAAGTAATTGTTCATCCATGCCGCGCTTGCTCATGATTTAGCAACCAGCGCTTTATAGGCAACCAATCCACGCCATTTCGCCCAGCATTAAAACCACCCAAGCCCTTGGCCGCCACAACGCGATGACAAGGAATAAACAAAGGCAAAGGATTTCGACCACAAGCACCTCCTACCGATCGAGGACTGGACTGGATACGCTTGGAAATTTCGCCATAGGTTTGCACATTTCCTACAGGGATCGTCGCAATCTCAGCCAAAACCTTATGTTGATGCGCACTAACCGACAACATAAAAGGCAGATCCAAGACAAACAAAGGATTTTGAAAGTAACAAGCTAACTGACGTGCCGCCTCTACAAGCAAGGGACTTGTTGTCGCCAATAAAGGGGCAGAAGGAGGAAGAAATTCAAGCAAAATCAACTGTGCATCATGCTCGGCTAGCCCCAGAGGCCCGACGGGGCTCGCAATAACCGCATGATAAGCCATGCTTTCGATACGCATAACAACCTCAAACGATCTTTGTTATGGAAACGAAAACGCGGGCACTCGGCCCGCGTTTAAATACTGTTTGCTTAAAAAATTAAGCCGCAGCTTTAGCAACAATCTTACGTGCTGGCAATTTTTCCTTAATACGTGCAGATTTACCTGAACGATCACGGAGGTAGTAAAGCTTAGCACGACGTACATCGCCGCGACGCTTCACTTCAATACCAGCTACCAGTGGTGAGTAAGTTTGGAATGTACGCTCAACACCCATACCGGCAGAAATTTTACGCACGATAAAGGAGCTATTCAGGCCGCGATTACGCTTAGCAATCACAACACCTTCATAAGCCTGCAGACGCTCACGTGTACCTTCCTTAACCTTGACCTGAACGATCACGGTATCGCCAGGGGCGAACTCAGGAATAGTCTTAGCTAAGCGAGCGATTTCTTCTTGCTCAAGTATTTGAATCAAATCCATGGGGTATTACTCCAATGTGAAGCTTGTTCCTTCAAAGGTGGTCAAACCACCTGATCTTGGCTTATCACCAGATCCGCCTTAAATTCGGCCAGAAGACGAGCTTCCTCTTTTGATAGCTGTCGCTCTTTTAACAAGTCAGGCCTACGCAAAAGCGTTCGACCCAAAGACTGTTTTAAGCGCCAGCGCCGTATCAATGCATGATTTCCTGAAAGTAAGACTTCCGGTACGTTCATACCTAGATAATTTTCGGGACGGGTGTAATGCGGGCAATCCAGCAACCCATCCACAAATGAATCTTCTTCTGCACTCGCTGCGGTATTAAGCACACCAGGCAATTGGCGAATGATGGCATCCATCAATACCATTGCAGGCAGCTCTCCACCCGAAAGCACATAATCACCTACCGAGATTTCCTCGTCGATCTGGCGATCTAGCAAACGCTCATCTACACCTTCATAACGACCACATAACAAAACCAGACCCGGCTTTTTTGCTAGCTCTAGCACTTTATCATGCGTTAATGTCGCCCCTTGGGGAGATAAATAAACGGTATGCGTTATAGCAATACCAGCCTCACGCTGCCTATTTTTAGCGGCTTCCAGCGCGCTTTCTAGCGGCTCTGGCAACATCACCATACCGGGGCCACCACCATACGGCCGATCGTCCACAGTGCGGTGTTTGTCTATAGTGAAATCGCGTGGATTCCAACTGATTAGTTCAAACAAACCTAATTCAACCGCTCGCCGAGTAATTCCATGACGAGTGATCGCCTCAAACATCTCTGGAAACAAAGTAATCACATCAAAGTGATTTACCTCAGCCCTAGTAATCAAGGCCCCAATCCACAGAGATTGTTTTAGCAGCAAGATCAACCTTAAGCACAACATGAGGTACAAAAGGCAGCAGACGTTCGGTCTGGCCATCTTTTACAACGATCACATCGTTAGCTCCGGTTTCAAACAAGTTATCCACAACACCCAGCTTCTCACCTTGCTCATTGATGACATCTAGACCGATTAAATCGACCCAGTAATATTCATCAGCAGCAGGTACTGGCAGCAGGCTGCGTGAAACTGCAATTTTACAACTCTTTAACGCAAATGCCGCATCGCGATCATTTACACCTTCAAGTTGAGCTGCAAGTTTCTTGGTATGAACTTGGCCTTGAACAAGCGTATAAGCTTGCCATTGACCCTCCTGACCGATCCACCAAGTGTCGTAGTCAAAAAGACTATCGGCATCTTCAGTATCACCTACCAGATTGATCCAGCCATGAATACCAAAAGCCCCACTCACGTAACCCATGATCAAAAGATCATCTGGCACTGATAATGAAGCACGCTTTTGCGTAGTCACGGCTTGAATCAAGCAGCAACAGCAGCTGGTTTGTAGCTCTTCAGCAACTTGGCAACGGAGTCAGAAGCTTGCGCACCAACGCCTACCCAGTAACTTACGCGGTCCATAGCTAGACGCACGCCTTCTTCGCCATCTTTAGCGAGTGGGTTGTAAAAGCCAAGACGCTCAACAAAGCGACCGTCACGACGATTACGGGAGTCGGTTACAACAACGTTGTAAAACGGACGGTTTTTAGCACCGCCGCGGGAAAGACGAATAACAACCATGGCATTAAACCCAATAATGGAGATTAATTTAAAGGGGTTCGATTATGAAACAAAAACTCAAACCCCGCAAGAATAACCGGCAAAAGTACAGTAAAAACAATCACGTTGTAAAGCTTAACGTGATATTCGGCAGCCGGTCAGGAGCGAATTTTAATAAATAAGGTGCATCAAAGGGATGCATACCCCCCTCTACAAACAAGCAACGATCGGGGTCTGGGGCAATATCGTTTTACAAACCTGGCAACATTCCCTTCATGCCACTCATTCCACGCATCAGCTTCGCCATACCGCCTTTGGAGAACTGTTTCATCATTTTTTGCGTTTCTTCAAACTGCTTAAGCAAGCGATTCACTTCTTGAACTTGAACTCCAGCCCCAGCTGCAATGCGGCGTTTGCGGCTGGCTTTGAGTAACTCTGGTTTGCGACGCTCCTCTGGGGTCATCGAATTAATAATGCCCTCAATCCGAGCCACCGATTTGTCAGTCACTTGGCTGTTAGCCATCTGGCTCACTTGGCCTGGCAGTTTATCCATCAAGGCACTCATACCGCCCATTTTTTTCATTTGCTGGATTTGTATTTTAAAATCTTCCAAGTCAAACCCTTTACCGGATTTAACTTTTTTCATCATTTTAAGTGCTTCTTCTTGATCAACGCTATTTTGCACGTCTTCAATCAAGGACAGTACATCGCCCATTCCTAAAATACGGCCAGCCATACGGTCTGGATGGAATGGCTCTAGGCCGGAGAGCTTTTCACCCGTACCCAAAAATTTAATCGGTTTTCCCGTAATATTTCTGACAGATAATGCCGCACCACCTCGCGAATCACCATCCATTTTAGTCAACACAACGCCAGTCAAAGGCAGTGCTTCATTAAATGCTTTGGCAGTATTAACCGCGTCCTGCCCCTGCATGGCATCCACCACAAACAGAGTTTCAACCGGATTAACGGCCGCATGCAGAGCCTTAATTTCGGCCATTAAGGCTTCATCGATCGCCAAACGACCGGCCGTATCGACAATCAACACATCATGAAAATGTTTTTTCGCATAATCATGTGCAGCAAGCGCGATATCCACTGGCTTTTGCGCAACATCAGAAGGAAACCACTCAACCTCTAATTGCCCAGCCAGCGTTTTCAGTTGCTCAATCGCTGCGGGGCGATAAACGTCGGTCGATACCAACAAAACTTTCTTTTTTTGTGTTTCTTTAAGTAATTTTGCAAGCTTACCCGATGTAGTTGTCTTACCCGCCCCCTGTAAACCCGCCATTAAAATGACGGCAGGTGGTACGGCGGCTAAGTTCAACGCATCATTTTGTGCGCCCATTAGCTTGGTCAGTTCCTCATAAACAACACCAATTACCGCTTGACCAGGGGTAAGACTACCAATAACTTCTTGGCCCTGAGCGCGAACTTTTACGTCGTTAATAAATTGCTTAACAACAGGCAAAGCCACGTCAGCCTCAAGCAAGGCCATGCGCACTTCACGCATTGCGTCTTGAATATTGTCTTCTGTAAGGCGAGACTGGCCACGTAAATTTTTAACGACGCCAGATAGACGACTGGAAAGATTTTCGAACATGCTTGATCCTTTGCTTGGCGACTGCCCCAAGAGGGACCTCGCTCTGATAGACTTATATAATGAGCATTTTACCTGAAGTTAGCCCAGCGACTTATTTAGCGCTGCCGGCCTTAACCATTTATTTGTTGCTTGGCTGGCATTTTTGCCGCAGCCGGCTGGCTTCCTCTCACTCCAAAAGCCTGCTTACGCCAACTCTAGAGCAACTACTGTTAATCAGTGGCTTGTTGCTACACGCCTCCGCCCTCTTCCCCTCCCTACTTTGGGCAAGCACCTTGCACTTTGGTGCGGCAGAAGCATTATCGCTTAGCGCGTTTTCCACCTTGTGCATCTATGTATGTGGGCAACTTTTCTGGAAAATGGATGGCTTACAACCCCCTATGTTAGGCATAGCAGCGATATTTTTACTGCTATCACTACTATTGCCCACCGGGCATCCGATTACTTATCCATTAAGTCCATTATCACGTGGTCACTTTTTATTAGCCATGTTCGCCCACGGCATGCTGCTTAATGCCGCTGGAGTTGCCATTCTAATGCGTTTTGCAGATCAAACACTGCATCAAGCCAAAGCAGGGTCGTTAATACGCACACTTCCACCATTAATGACATTAGAAAAGCTCATGTTTGCCTGCGTACGCATGGGCTTTATTTTACTGACCTTTGCTCTTCTTTCAGGAATATTTTTTTCCGAACTTGCTTGGGGACATGGACTTGTTTTTTCACATAAAATTATTTTATCCATCGCAGCTTGGCTCGTATTCGGCACACTACTTTGGGGAAGATTTAAATATGGGTGGCGTGGACGCTTCGCTGCCAACTGGACTCTTGCTGGCTTTGCACTACTCTTCCTAGGGTATATAGGTAGTCGTTTTGTTTTTGAGGCGCTCTTGCACCGTATATAATCAACACGCTCCCACTCAACCACGGGCCATGTAATATTTTGGAACAGCTCTCCTTAGCATTTCTCTACACAGCGCTTGCTGCTTGCTTATTTACATCCGCTTTTTTTTCTGGAGCAGAAACCGCCATGATGGCGGTTAATCGCTATAAAGTAGCCAGCAAAGCGCGCCAAGGCCATCGCGCAGCAGTCCGTACCCAAAAATTATTAAGCCAAACGGATAAACTTCTTTCCGTCATTTTAATTGGCAATACCGTTATCAATACCGCCTCAGCGACATTATCAGCCCTTATTGCAGATCGATTATTTTCAGGTAATGATTTCGCCTTAGCGATTGCTACATTATTGGTGGCATTTGCTATCCTTATTTTTTCTGAAGCGACTCCCAAAGTACTTGCAGCAACGTACCCAGAACCCTTAGCTTACACCGCCTCTGCCCCCTTATTATTGCTATTAAGAGTACTTTACCCTGCGGTTTGGCTAGTTAATTTATTTGTTACCGGGTTAATTAACACATTACGCCTCAAAAAAAACCATGACAATCAACAAGCACTGTCACCAGAAGAACTGCGCTTATTGGTTTTAGAATCTGGGCGACATATGGAAAAAAAACACCATACAATGTTGTTAAACCTATTTGAGCTAGCGAGCATTACAGTTGATGATGTAATGACACCGCGCCACCAAATGGAAAGCATTGATTTAGACGCGCCAACGGATGAGATTCGCAAACAAATATCCACATGCCATCATACGCGCCTCCCTGTTTATTCAGGCAATCCTGACAATATCATTGGTATTTTACATAGTCGAAAAGTTCTATCATTAAAAGAAGATGAAATAGACCAAAGCAGTTTGCGTGAAATGATGCGCCCCCCATACTTTATTCCATCTAGTACTCCCTTATTTACGCAATTACAAAACTTTCAAGAAAACAAACGTAGAATAGCCGTCGTCGTTGATGAATATGGTGAAATGCAAGGGCTAGTTACTCTTGAAGATATTCTTGAGCAAGTCGTCGGAGAGTTCACCACTAACGCCCCTACGCAAGGAGCAAAAGTGTTGCGCCAACCCGATGGTAGTATTTTACTGGATGGTGCTTCAAGCCTACGTGAGTTAAATAGAAAGCTTCGATTAACGTTTCCTATAGATGGGCCCAAAACATTAAATGGCCTAATCCTTGAACACTTTCAAGATATACCAGACGCGGGAACGTGCTTAGTTTTGGCCGGCCAACGTCTTGAAATAGTTCAAACGCAGGACCGCAGTATTCGCGTAGTCCGGCTTTATGCAGCTAATATTTGATATGCAGTATAAATATATTTTTCTTTAGCTTCGAATAGCAACGCAATTTCAAAAGCTATTTGCTAAACTAAGGATGTAATAATCATTAGCTGTTTTTCCCTTTTTCGATTACATATTGAAGACCATGTCAGCTCCCAACACACCTGTATCTGGTCTTGCCCGCCTTCTTGTTCAGCACGGAAGATTGATTGAAGCGGACGCAGAGGCTTTGCAAGCTACGGCCAACAGCAGTAAAACGCCGTTCATTGAGCAACTCATACGCAGTCATAAAATGACTGCGAGGGATGTGGCTGAGTTTTCGTCGCAAGCCTTTGGCTACCCGCTACTCGACCTTGATCACCTTGATTCAAGCTATATCCCTCAAGGGGTCTTAGATCACAAAGTAATGCAGATCCAACGAATCGTGCCGCTTTTTAAGCGTGGCACGAAGCTATTTATTGGCCTATCTGACATCACTAACCTGCAAGCGCTTGAAGAAGTTCGCTTTCAAACCGGCTTGCAAGTCCAACCTCTGGTGGTTGAAGACAGCAAGTTAGTATCATTACTCGATAAACTTATAGAAGCCGCAGGTGGCAATTTAAGCAAAATGTCGCTAGATGACGTCGACCTAGAAATGGCCGGCGATGAAGAAGATGTCAGTCAAAACGACGCAGCAGCGAAGGAAGTGGATGACACTCCTATTGTTAAATATCTGCAAAAAATCTTACTTGATGCCATTAATGCTGGCGTTTCAGATATTCACTTTGAGCCCTACGAAAAGTACTTTCGGATTCGCTATCGACTAGACGGGGTATTGCGCGAAGTAGCTCAGCCCCCGCTGGCAATTAAAGACAAACTTGCATCTCGAATTAAAGTTATTTCTAAGCTCGATATTTCAGAAAAGCGCGTTCCTCAAGATGGCCGCATGAAGCTTGTGCTGTCTAAAAGTCGTGCAATTGATTTTCGGGTATCCACCATGCCAACCATGCATGGCGAGAAAATTTGTATGCGGATTTTAGATCCATCCTCTGCCACGCTGGGCATTGACGCCTTAGGTTACGATCCAGATCAAAAAGAAATTCTGCTTGAGGCCATCCAACGCCCATACGGCATGATCTTAGTAACAGGCCCAACCGGCTCAGGCAAAACAGTTTCACTCTATACCTGCTTGAATATTCTGAATCAGCCAGGGATTAATATCTCTACGGCAGAAGATCCATGCGAAATTAACTTGCCTGGCGTTAACCAAGTTAATGTCAATGAAAAATCAGGGCTCACCTTTGCCGTGGCGCTAAAAGCCTTTCTGCGTCAAGATCCTGACATCATCATGGTGGGGGAAATTCGTGACTTGGGTACCGCCGATATCTCGATTAAAGCGGCACAAACTGGGCATATGGTGTTTTCTACCTTACACACCAACGACGCCCCTACCACTCTAACCCGTATGTTAAACATGGGAATTGCCCCGTTTAACATCGCATCATCCGTTATTTTGATCACTGCTCAGCGCTTAGCTCGTAAGCTGTGCAGTTGCAAAGCGCACATTGATATCCCTCACCAAGCCTTACTGGATGCGGGCTTTTTAGAAGAAGATCTGGATGGCACTTGGAGCCCCTACAAGCCAGTTGGCTGTGATATTTGTAAGGGTTCAGGCTATAAAGGCCGTGTAGGGATTTACCAAGTCATGCCCATTACGGATGCAATGAACCGCATCATTATGACAAACGGCAACGCCATTGATATTGCAGATCAAGCAAAGCGAGACGGTGTTCGTGATTTGCGTCAGTCTGGCTTACGTAAAGTAAAGCAAGGTCTCACTTCATTAGAAGAAATTATGGCGGTGACGAATGAATAAAACACAAAGAGGGTCATCATGGCAGTAGCATCTAAAGCCCTAAAAGTAAAAGAATTTACTTTTGTATGGGAAGGTAAAGATCGTGGCGGCAAAATAGTTAAGGGCGAAATGCGTGCCAGTGGCGAGCACGTCGTAAAAAACACGCTGCGGCGCCAGGGTGTTAATGTTCTAAAAGTAAAGAAACAACGCATGGGCTCCAGTAAGAAAATTACTGACGAAGATATCACCATGTTTACACGCCAGCTTGCCACCATGCTCAAGTCAGGGGTTCCTTTACTTACCTCATTTGATATCGTCGCAAAAGGCCATAGCAATCCATCCGTAACCAAGTTGCTTTTAGATATCAAAAACGATATTGAAACCGGATCGTCCCTTACTCAAGCCTTTAGAAAACACCCTAATGAATTTGATGCGCTGTATTGCAACTTAATTCAAGCGGGTGAACAAGCTGGTATTTTGGATGCCCTACTCGCACGGCTTGCTACGTATAAAGAAAAAACACTTGGCGTTAAAAAGAAAATTAAATCGGCACTATTTTATCCAACTGCCGTGATTGTTGCTGCATTTGTGATTACGGCAGTCATTATGATTTTTGTTATTCCCGCATTTAAGGAGCTATTTTCTAGCTTTGGTGCAAACCTGCCAACACCAACGCTGGTTGTAATGGCAATTTCAGATGTTTTTGTTACCTACTGGTGGCTCATATTTGGCGGTATTTTTGGTGGGATTTGGGGCTTCTTAAAAGCGTGGAAAAAATCTGAAGCTATTCAAATCGTGATGGATCGCTTACTGCTAAAAATTCCAATCATTGGGCAAATTATGCTTAATGCAACCATTGCGCGCTGGTGCCGCACCTTGTCCACCATGTTTGCAGCAGGAGTGCCATTAGTAGAATCACTCGACTCGGTGGGCGGTGCGGCGGGTAATTATCTGTATAAAATTGCCACCAAAAAAATTCAAAATGAAGTAAGTACTGGCACTAGCCTCACTTTGTCCATGCAAAGCACCAATATGTTTCCCAATATGGTGATGCAAATGGTCGCAATTGGTGAAGAATCTGGTGCATTAGATTCAATGCTCAGTAAAGTCGCCGATTATTATGAAGAAGAGGTAGATAACGCCGTTGAAGCGCTTTCCAGCTTAATGGAGCCCATCATTATGGTGGTCTTAGGTACGCTGATTGGTGGTCTAGTGGTTGCTATGTACTTACCAATTTTCAAAATGGGCGAGGTTGTCGGTTAATGATTGAGTTGTTTTTAGATAACCCCGCCATATTTGGCGGGTTTTTATTCGCACTAGGCTTATTGGTTGGTAGTTTTTTAAATGTCGTAATCCATCGCATTCCCAAAATGATGGAGCAGCAATTCAGGCAAGAATGCCAGCTGATTGATGCCCCCATCGACGCGCCGATGCCACAAGCCACTTGCTATAACTTAATTGTTCCTCGCTCAGCCTGCCCCAGCTGTGGCCATGCAATAAGTGCATTAGAAAATATTCCCGTGATTAGCTATCTAATGTTAAAGGGGCGCTGTCGAGGGTGCAAGATTCGCATTAGTCCACGTTACCCCTTAGTCGAGCTACTTTGTGCAACGCTTACCGCTGTTGCTGGGCTGCACTTTGGAGTAACCATTACAGCCATCGCAGCTATTTTACTCACATGGTTTTTGATCGCCTTAGTCTTTATTGATGCCGATACCTATTTACTGCCAGACAGCATCACGCTGCCCTTGCTTTGGCTAGGACTTCTATTCAACTTAAATAATGTTTTTGTACCTTTAGATCAGGCTGTAATTGGGGCCGTTGCCGGTTACCTTGTACTGTGGAGCGTGTACTGGATATTCAAACTCATTACCGGCAAGGAAGGAATGGGCTATGGTGACTTCAAACTACTTGCAGCCCTTGGCGCATGGTTCGGATGGCAAGCACTGCCGAGCGTCATATTACTTTCGTCAATTAGCGGAGCAGTAATCGGCATTGCACTCGCCATCCTTGCTAAACGCGGCATGGGAAAGCCTATGCCTTTTGGCCCTTATTTAGGTATTGCAGGCTGGCTCACATTAATTTTTGGCACCACGTTACAACAAATGATCTTTAATGGTGGAGCCATTTAGTGAGGGCAGATGGCATGCGGGTTATTGGGCTCACAGGAGGAATAGGCAGTGGTAAATCAACCGTTGCTCGGCTTTTTGCTGAGCAAGGCGTGCCTGTTATTGATACAGACGAAATTGCCCACGCTCTTAGCACTCCGCCATCGCCCGCCTTAGCGCAAATTGCCCAAACATTTGGCCCAGAATTTTTAAGCGAGGATGGATCATTAGATCGTGTACGAATGCGCCAGCATGTTTATGCAGAGCCTACGGCAAAAAAAAAGCTAGAAGCAATTTTCCATCCACGGATCAAAGATACAGCGATACAGATGCTTGATGCTTTGCCAGAGCAAACGCCCTACGCCATTTTGGCAGTACCCCTGCTATTTGAAACAGGGAACTATAACCAAATCATTGATCGCAGCTTAATAGTGGATTGCTCTATTGAGCTGCAAATTGCCCGTGTTCAAGCTCGCAACGGCCTAAGTCAGCATGAAATCGAGGCGATTATTGCAAGCCAGTGTCCAAGAAAAGCACGAATAGAACTCGCAGATGATATTATTTTAAATGAAACGACGCTCGCTCATTTACAATCTACCGTTAGCGCTCTTCATCAGCGATATCAGGATTAAATATGTCGGTTTACGTAATTGATTTTAATAAACCATTTCTTGCTGCAAAATCGAATATCTTCGCCGGTTAGACGCATCGTGATTAGCTACGAATTTCCAATTAACGAGCGCATTCGCACCCTTTTGCGACTCGAACACTTATACAACCGCACCATAGAGTATGTGGGGAGAAACTCTGCCACCGACCATCATGCGGCCCTACTCGGCCTATTCGAGATTATGGAAGTCGCTAGTCGCGCGGATATGAAATCAGATTTATTGCAAGAATTAGAACGCCAGCGACAGGCTTTATCTGCCCTGCGAAATAATCCCCAGATATCCGAAGACGCCCTCGAGCGTGTTTTGATCGACATCGAAGAAACGCATTGCAAGATGTTGAATATGACGGGTAAATTTGGGCAGGCACTACGTGAAAACGAGTGGTTAATGGCCATTAAACAACGTGTAACGATACCTGGGGGGGCCTGTGCTTTCGATCTTCCCTCCTACCATTATTGGCAGCAGCAAACCCCAGAATATCGCCGCTCAGATATTGACGCATGGTTCACCCCCCTGCTCCCCATCAAACAAGGCATCGATATTATCTTACGCTTACTGCGTGACAGCATGCGTGAGAATAGCTACACAGCAAAAAATGGCAACTTCCAGCAAATGTCTGGGGGCAAAACCGTTCAACTATTAAGAGTAAGCCTGCCAGCACATTTGGCCGCTGTTCCAGAGCTATCTGCGAACCGTTACGCCATTAATATTCGCTTTGTTATCCCCTCAACCAGTGGAGAACGCGCCAAGGTCGTTGATTCAGATATCGACTTCCAACTCGGCTACTGCAACCTATGACAGCGCCTATATTTCAAACCAAATGCCCAAGTTGTGGTAAACAACATACATACTCCACAACGAATCCAAACCGACCTTTTTGCTCCGAACGCTGCAAACTGATTGATTTGGGACGCTGGGCAAATGAGGAATACAGCATTCCAGCTCCAATTACCAGCCCTGAGGATGTAGATTCTTTGCCGAACTAAAGCAATGTTAGTCTGTCATTCCAGCTTCATCTCATCGTCATCGCAGTGTCATCTGCAAGCATTAAGTTTCCTCATACATCGGAGGAAACTTAATGCTTCAAACTCAGATCACCCCTAGCCGTAAACCTAAACTCTCCGCCTCTATCGCGCACAGTGAAGAGCTCATCTGCGCCGCACAAGCACTACGCTACCAAGTGTTTGTAGAGGAAATGGGTGCGCGCATGATATGCCGCGAACCTGGCATTGATCGTGACCTGTTCGATGCTTACTGTGACCATTTATTGGTTCAAGACGATGAAACTGGAGAAGTAGTTGGCACCTATCGCATTCTACCCCCTCATCAAGCCCGTAAACTGGGCAGCTACTACTCAGACACAGAGTTTGACTTGACTCGACTTGGGCATCTACGCGAACAGTTGGTAGAAATTGGCCGCTCCTGCGTACATCCAGATTACCGCTCTGGCGCCACGATAACCCTGCTCTGGGCAGGCCTTGCTGAGTATATGAGCAAGAACAACTATAACTACCTTATTGGCTGCGCCAGCATTTCTATTGCTGACGGAGGCCATGTTGCCGCTAGCCTGTACCGCAAGCTTGCAAAAGAAAAGCTCGCACCTATTGAATGGCGCGTCTTTCCGCGCTGCCCACTGCCCATCGCAACGCTAAATCAACGGTTAGACACAGAAATTCCGCCGCTCATCAAAGGATATTTACGTGCTGGTGCGCTCATTTGCGGTGAACCTGCATGGGATCCTGATTTCAATACGGCCGACCTATTTATCCTTTTGCCAATGCAAAACTTGGATATCCGCTATGCCAGACATTTCATGCGGTGATCTTCACATAGATAGGAATTGGCCTAAGGCCCAAGAAACAGCTAAACTCAGAGCATTCAGAATTTTCCTATAGAAATTTAGCTGCATGCGCACTCCATTGTTCTGCCTACGCCTTAGTCGCTTGTGCCGCTTAATTAGCCATTTTGCTAAAGGATTATTTAAAGTTACCTTTCGGTTTCCAAGCATGGCACTTGAAGACAGGGTCAACTACATTCAAAAATGGTCAAAACAATTTACTCAAATTTTGGGTGTAAGACTGCGCGTGCAGGGTATTGAACCTGGACAGTACCCAAGTCAACATATGCTACTCGCCAACCATATTTCTTGGTTAGACATTTTTGTATTAGACTCGGTAACCGTTTCACGTTTCGTGGCCAAATCCGAGCTCAAGTCATGGCCAATTATCGGCAGACTCTGCATAGGCTCTGGCACATTGTTCATTGAACGTGATCGCAAACGAGATACCGCCAGAGTCAACCAAGCTATTGTGACCGCTCTGAACGAAGGACATTGCATTACAGTATTTCCTGAAGGCACTACCGGCTGTGGGCGTCAGCTGCTACCTTTTCGATCCTCACTTCTGCAGGCAGCGATTGATGGAAAGGCAACGATCCAGCCCGTTTATTTACGCTATACCGACGCCGAAGGAAAATATTCAGATGCCGCCACTTACATTGGCAACATGTCTATTGCCCAATCTGCGTGGAGAATATTAGGCACACGATCTTTGCATGCAGAGATCAACTTTCTTGCCCCATTTCCAACGGAGCATGAAAACCGTCGCACTCTTACACAATTTGTAGAAGCACGCATCTGTACTGCGCACCAAGCATTAAACCCTCAGTCAAGCAGTGCTTGATACTCATAGCGGGCAGCAACCTGAAAGAGCTGCCCACTGTCTAAATCGATCCCCGTTAAAGCGGCACCCCATACACAGCCCGTATCTAAAGACCATACCTGCTCTTTAAGCATTAAACCAAGCGCAGACCAATGGCCACAGACCACACGGCGCGGCAATGGTAGCCTATCTTTAGACTCAAACCAAGGGCAAATCCCCGCAGGTGCATGATCCCGTTCCCCTTTATACTTCAGCTGTAAAGAACCATCTACAGTAACAAAACGCATCCGCGTTAAGCAATTCACAGTAAATCGCAATCTATCTGCTAGCGGCATTGCTACATCCCAGCTTGCTGGTTGGTTGCCATACATTGTAGATAAAAAGGACTTCCAACCCTCTCCACGCAATGCATTTTCAACCTCGCTAGCCGCATTTTTTGCATCCTCAAGTGACCAATTAGGGCTGACGCCTGCGTGTACCAACAAAACATCCCCCAGATCTATCAATAGAGGTTGCTGTCTTAACCACCCAATCAAAGCATCAGCATCAGGTGCAGCCAAAATATCTTGAACCGTATCACCATGCTTTACCTGAGAGACCCCCGCATACACGGCCAACAGATGTAAATCATGATTCCCTAACACAGTCGAAATCCCCATACTCTGAGAAGCCCAACGAAGTGTTTCAAGTGAAAATGGCCCACGATTTACTAAATCACCAACAAGGTAGATTTGATCATTTTGTGGATTAAAAGCCATGGCATTAAGCAAAGACATTAACTCAGCATAGCAGCCCTGAACATCACCAATTGCATATCGTGCCATAACTCATCCAATTAACAGCTAAAATGAAAAATACTCTTAAGCCAGCAGAATAAAGACCATGATCGCAGACAAACGACTAGATCTTAACGATTGGCTCATTAAATTAAGTCAAATCGAGCTACCCACCCTTCAGTATACGCTTGATCAAATGCATAATTTGCAGTCAAGAATTGACGACATCAGTATTAGAGAAATCTCTCAACTTATTCGCCATGACCCTCTGCTCACGCTACGATTAATACGTTTTCAGCAAGAGCACCGTAGCACAACCCAATTGACTGACGTTAATACGATTAACCGTGTCCTACTCATGATTGGAATGGGGGGCTTTTTTCGTGAATTTGGTAAGATGCAAAGCATTGAAAATAGATTACATTCAACGCCAGAGGCATTGCAGCGAGTAAGACAACTTATTTCACGATCCTATTTAGCAGCTAAAATCGCTGAAAGCTTAGGCGGGCAAAGAAATGATGTAGATCCTGAAGAAGTCACAACCGCATCATTACTACATGACCTAGCAGAAATCTTAATTTGTTTGAGCGCACCAGAATTAACTCAAAATATAAATCAGCATCTACAAAAAAAACCTGGAACACGCAGCCATGATGCGCAAAAACTTATCCTAGGCTTTACTTTTAATGAATTACAAACGGAGTTAGCTCAGCGCTGGCATTTACCCAGCCTGCTATCTCATCTCATGGATGAACGGCACTTAGATGAACCAAGGGTAAGAACCGTCACTATTGCAACATCAACAGCAAGACACCTAGCCAACAGCTGGCAAGACCCCGCACTACCCGATGACTACATAAACATCGCAAATCTATTATCTTTTGATACCGAGCAGGCATACAACCTAGTGCGTAATGTTTGCCTTAAAACAGCACATGAATGGCAATGGTTTTCAGTACTCCCTGTCGCAACAACGCTACCACAAGTTAACTAACAAAACAGCAGGCAATAAAAAAGCCAACCTTACGGTTGGCTTTTTACTTTACTACGAAAGGCTGTAAAGCAAGCGATTACTCGCCAGCCTCAACCGCTTCCGCTTCTTCAGGACGGTCTACAAGCTCAACGAATGCCATAGGAGCATTGTCGCCTTGACGGAAACCGCACTTCAGAATGCGAAGATAGCCACCATTACGGGTAGCGTAGCGCGGGCCGAGCACGTCGAATAACTTAACCACCATATCACGATCGCGAGTGCGATTGAACGCCAGACGGCGGTTCGCAAGCGAAGGCTTTTTACCCAAAGTGATCAAAGGCTCTGCAACACGGCGCAGTTCTTTTGCTTTAGGTAAAGTGGTCTTGATGACTTCGTGACGGAGCAACGAATTCGCAAGATTACGCAACATCGCCAGACGATGACTCGTCGTACGATTTAATTTGCGATTAGATTGACGGTGACGCATTTGTCGATTTCCTTTTGCCCGCTATTACGGCTTTTCTAAGCCAGCAGGCGGCCAGTTTTCAAGGCGCATGCCCAGCGAGAGGCCTTTAGAGGCAAGAACTTCCTTGATCTCGTTAAGCGATTTACGCCCAAGATTAGGTGCCTTCAAAAGCTCAGTCTCGGTACGCTGGATCAGGTCGCCGATATAATAGATGTTCTCTGCCTTCAGGCAGTTAGCCGAACGGACAGTCAGTTCGAGGTCGTCAACCGGGCGCAACAGAATCGGATCGATTTGTGGCGCTTGTGGTTGTTCTTCCTCTACGGGAGTGCCTTCAAGATCAGCGAACACGGCGAGCTGGTCAATTAGCATACGCGCAGCTTGGCGGACTGCCTCTTCAGGTTCAATTACGCCATTGGTTTCAATGTCAATAATCAAACGATCAAGATCAGTGCGTTGTTCTACACGTGCGCTTTCTACGTGGTAGCTCACACGGCGAATTGGGCTGAATGACGCATCAAGCATGATGTTACCGATAGTACGGCCTTCATCTTTACCTAAGCGATTAGGGGCAGGTTGATACCCACGACCCTTCTCAACCGTAATCTCCATATTGAGCTTGCCACCAGCAGACAGATGGGCAATCACATGATCTGGATTGATCACCTCAACATCGTGTGACAGCTGAATATCGGACGCTTTAACGACGCCCTCACCCTCTTTTGAGAGGGTGAGAACAACCGAGTCCCGACCATGCAGCTTGAGCACAACGCCTTTGAGGTTCAGTAAGATATCAACAACATCTTCCTGTACACCATCCAGTGCGGAATATTCATGTACCACACCTTCGATCTTAACTTCAGTCGGCGCGAAGCCAGACATCGAAGAAAGAAGAATGCGGCGCAGAGCATTACCGAGCGTATGGCCGTAACCGCGCTCGAACGGCTCCATCACGACCTTCGCCTGGGCAGCATTTAAAGCCTGCACATCAATGATGCGCGGCTTGAGCAACTCATTCGCGTTGATTTGCATAAGTCAGTATCCCTTGGCTAGCCGGGTCAGAATGTTACTTGGAGTAGAATTCCACAACCAGCGCTTCATTGATGTCGCTAGACAGATCAGAACGCTCTGGCATGCTTTTAAACGTACCTTCAAGCTTTTTGGAATCTACCTGAACCCAGCTCGGGAAACCGATACCCTCAGCCAAGGAAACAGCTTCCTGGATGCGAGCCTGAGTCTTCGACTTATCGCGAACTGAAACAACGTCGCCAGCCTTAACCAAGTACGATGGAATATTTACAACACTGCCGTTTACCACAATTGCCTTGTGGGAAACAAGCTGACGAGATTCGGCACGTGTAGAGCCAAAACCCATACGATAAACCACGTTATCGAGACGACATTCGAGAATCTTTAACAGATTTTCGCCTGTCGAGCCTTTACGACGGCTAGCTTCTTCAAAATAACGACGGAACTGACGTTCCAATACACCGTAAATGCGACGAATCTTTTGCTTTTCGCGCAAATGAACACCGTAGTCGGACAGACGTGATGGCTTCTTACCGCCACTCACACCATGCTGACCAGGAGCTTGTTCTAGTTTGCACTTACTATCCAAAGAACGACGAGCGCTCTTAAGGAAAAGATCCGTACCCTCACGACGTGCAAGTTTGCACTTGGGTCCAATATAACGAGCCATAACTTACTCCGGGATTAGATACGACGCTTCTTCGGCGGACGACAACCGTTATGCGGAATCGGCGTAACATCCGAAATACTCGTAATCTTGAAGCCGAGTGCGTTTAATGCACGCACAGCAGATTCACGACCCGGACCCGGACCCTTGATGCGAACTTCGAGGTTCTTTACACCGTATTCTTGGGCAACTTTACCAGCAGCTTCTGCAGCTACCTGAGCTGCAAAAGGTGTACTTTTCCGAGAGCCTTTGAAACCAGCACCGCCCGAGGTAGCCCAAGACAGTGCATTCCCTTGGCGATCAGTGATGGTAATGATTGTGTTATTGAAAGATGCGTGCACGTGCACAACACCTTCAGACACGCTCTTTTTGACTTTCTTACGTACACGTACTGTGTTTGCTCTAGCCATTCTTCAATTCCTTGCTATTACTTCTTGCCAGCGATGGACTTACGCGGACCCTTGCGAGTACGCGCATTGGTACGAGTACGCTGACCGCGGCACGGAAGCCCCCTGCGGTGACGGAAACCACGGTAACAACCAAGGTCCATAAGACGCTTGATACTCATGGTCACTTCGCGGCGTAAATCACCCTCGACAACATACTTGCCAAGTTCTTCACGCAGCAGATCTAGTTCAGCATCACTGAGATCTTTTACCTTTTTTGTAGGCTCAACGCTTGTAGCTGCGCAGACGGCATAGGCGCGAGTGCGACCAATACCGAAAATAGCCTGAAGGCCGATCACAGTATGCTGATGATTCGGGATATTAACCCCAGCAATACGGGCCATACTTTTCTTACCCCAGGTTCAAAAAGCTTTGCATATTAACATCAGAAACTGATTGTCGCAACAATCAGCCTTGACGCTGCTTGTGCCGCGGGTCGGTGCAAATCACACGCACAACACGGTTGCGGCGTACGATTTTACAATTGCGGCAAATTTTCTTGACCGACGCTTGAACTCTCATCGTCTTTCCTTTCGATCAAAATTAAATCCGAGCTGTTATTTAGCTCGGAATACAATGCGAGCCTTGGTCAGATCATAGGGAGTCAACTCCACTGTAACCTTATCTCCAGGCAGGATACGGATGTAATGCATCCGCATCTTACCAGAAATATGACCAAGAACCACATGTCCGTTTTCGAGCTTGACCTTAAACGTTGCATTTGGCAACGTTTCTAGGACTTCGCCCTGCATCTGAATGACTTCGTCTTTCGCCATAGCCTGTTACGCCTAGCCCTTGAAGTTAGCTTTCTTGAGCAGACTCTCGTACTGATGTGAGAGCACGTATGACTGCATCTGCGACATAAAGTCCATTGTCACAACTACCAGAATCAACAGAGAAGTACCACCAAAATAGAATGGAACATTCCACTTCA
Source organism: Iodobacter fluviatilis (assembly GCF_004194535.1). Classification (NCBI taxonomy): domain Bacteria; kingdom Pseudomonadati; phylum Pseudomonadota; class Betaproteobacteria; order Neisseriales; family Chitinibacteraceae; genus Iodobacter; species Iodobacter fluviatilis. The sequence goes on from NZ_CP025781.1 coordinate 1,475,953, forward strand.
GTATCAAAAACTCTGGAATCAAGCAGATTACCGTGATATAGACTGCACCAATAAGTGTGAGCTTTAAGATCAACTTTTCGATATATTTTGCAGTGTGGTCACCCGGGCGATAACCCGGAATCATTGCCCCACTCTTCTTCAAGTTATCTGCAGTTTCCTTCGGATTGAAGACTAAAGCAGTGTAGAAGTAGCAGAAGAAAATGATCGCTGTCGCATACAACAATACATAGAGCGGCTGACCAGGATGCAGCATGTCACCGATCGATTTTAACCATGACAATTTATCGCTATTACCAGTCCAGGACAGTAACGTCGCAGGGAATAGGATAATTGACGAAGCAAAAATCGGAGGGATCACGCCCGCCATATTCAGTTTCAGCGGAAGGTGAGTGCTCTGTGCCTGCATCATACGATTGCCAACTTGGCGTTTCGCATAATGAACAGGGACTTTACGCTGGCCACGTTCAACAAACACGACCGCAGCAGTTAATAGCACAACACCAACAAAGAGGAACAACACAAGCAAAATAGGTAATGCACCTTGATTAGCCAGCGATAAAGTTTTGCCGATTGCCGAAGGCAAGCCGGAAGCAATACCAGAACAGATCAGTATAGAGATACCGTTACCGATGCCTCGTTCAGTAATCTGCTCCCCCAGCCACATCAGGAACATGGTGCCTGTAACCAGCGTCACGATCGTTGTAAACACAAACTGAGCTTGTGCCACAACTACTAGATTGGGCTGTTTAAAGAGCATCATTGCAATACCAAAACTCTGTGCAGTAGCAAGAAGCAGCGTCGCATAACGCGTATATTGCGTAATTTTACGACGGCCTGCCTCCCCCTCTTTTTTCATCTGCTTCAGAGATGGCAGCACCTCGGCAGCGAGCTGTAAAATAATCGATGCCGAGATGTAAGGCATGATCCCGATAGCGAACACGGTAAAGCGAGAGAGGGCACCACCGGAAAACATATTGAACATGTTCAATAAACCGGTTTGCGACGACTCAAACAATTTTGCCAGTTCAGCTGGATTGATGCCCGGCACCGGGATGTGTGCGCCGATTCGATATACGATCAGCGCCCCGATGAGGAACCAAATCCGGCGTTTAAGATCCGCAAACTTGTTTGCAGAACTAGCCAGAGCGGGATTTGCCATTACTGCCTTATCCTCAGTTTACCGAATTACTCGGTGATGCTGCCACCAGCTGCTTCAATAGCAGCACGGGCACCCTTAGTTACAGCCAAGCCCTTAAGTACAACTGCACGCTCAATAGTGCCGGAAAGTACAACTTTCCCGCGCAGAGCACGCTGAGATACCACACCAGCTTGAAGCAGCGCTTCAAAAGTAATTTCGCTCAATGGCAAATCATTGATGTCCGACAAGCGAACTTCAGCGGTATCACCACGTGTGAGAGAAACAAAACCACGCTTTGGCAGACGGCGTTGCAAAGGCATTTGACCGCCTTCAAAACCGACTTTATGGAAACCACCAGTACGTGACTTCTGACCTTTGTGACCACGACCAGACGTTTTGCCTAAGCCAGAGCCAATACCGCGGCCTACACGACGCTTAGCGTGAGTAGAACCAGCAGCTGGTTTCAGGTTATTAAGTTCCATTTAGCCTTCCACCTTCAGTAGGTAGCTAATCTTGTTAGCCATACCACGATTTTCTGGGGTATCGATCACTTCAGAGCTACTGTTAAGACGACGGAGACCTAAGCCACGGGCGCAAGCCTTGTGAGCTTCCAGTCGACCAATCAGACTTTTAACTAAAGTTACTTTGAATTTCTTAGAGTCGCTCATTTAGCAGCTCCTAGAATCTCTTCAACGCTCTTACCACGTTTCGCAGCGATATCCGCTGGTGTATGCAGCTTAGAAAGACCGTTTAATGTTGCACGCACAATGTTGTACGGGTTGGTCGAACCATGGCACTTTGCCGAAATATTATGGATACCCATAACTTCGAACACAGCGCGCATTGGGCCGCCAGCAATAATACCCTTACCATCTGCAGCAGGTTGCATAAACACGGTAGTCGCGCCATGCTTGCCGTAAACGGTGTGTTGGATAGTACCGTTATTCAAAGAAACTTTCTGCAATTTGCGGCGAGCTTCTTCCATTGCTTTTTGTACAGCTACAGGCACTTCTTTCGATTTGCCCTTGCCCATGCCAACGCCGCCATCACCATCACCAACAACTGTCAGTGCGGCAAAACCAAGGATACGACCACCCTTGACGACTTTGGTAACGCGATTTACAGCGACCATCTTTTCACGAAGGCCGTCGCCGCGTTCTTCCATATCGTTCTTAGCCATATATCAACTCCAAACTCAATTAGAAGACGAGGCCGCCCTCACGAGCGGCATCAGCTAAGGCCTTAACACGGCCGTGATATTTGAAGCCGGAACGGTCAAATGCAACCGTTTCGACACCCGCAGCTTTCGCTTTTTCTGCGATACGCTTGCCAATCACGACTGCGGCATCAACAGAGCCGCCATTCTTGATTTGGCCACGAACATCTGCTTCAAGTGTTGAAGCAGAAACCAGTACTTTGCTACCGGTTTCGTCGATGATCTGGGCGTAGATGTGACTGTTGGTGCGATGCACCGACAGACGCAACATCTTGAGCTCCGCAATCTTTGCACGGGTTTTACGTGCGCGGCGGAGTCGAGCTTGGTTCTTGTCCATGATTCAGCCTCGATTACTTCTTCTTGGTTTCTTTCAATACGACAACCTCATCCGAATAACGTACGCCCTTGCCTTTATATGGCTCTGGCTTACGGTATTCACGGATTTCGGCTGCAACTTGACCAACTAGTTGCTTGTCGGCGCCCTTGAGGACGATTTCGGTTTGCGTCGGGGTTTCCACCTTCACACCCACAGGCATTGTATGCGCAACTGGATGAGAAAAGCCGAGAGTCAAGTTCAAGACATCGCCTTGAGCTTGAGCACGGTAACCAACGCCTACCAGCAAGAGCTTACGCTCAAAGCCTTTAGAAACGCCTGCTACCATGTTGTTTACCAACGCGCGCAATGTACCGGACATAGAGCGAGCATGCTTAGATGCACTCTTGGCGGCAAATTGTACGGCATTGTCCTCAACCTTAACGTCAACATCAACGCAAAGTGCTTGCGTCATTGTGCCGTGCGGGCCCTTCACAACGATTTCACCAGCTGCGAATTGAACTTCAACGCCTGCCGGGATAACTACTGGGTTTTTTGCTACGCGAGACATCGATTCACCTCTTTAAGCGACGACGCACAGAAGCTCGCCACCAATACCATTGGCACGTGCTTTGCGATCTGTCATTACGCCTTTGGAGGTGGACAAAATAGCCACACCCAGACCGTTCATCACCGTTGGGATTTCTGTTGCACCTTTGTAGATGCGCAGACCCGGCTTGGACACACGGTCCAAACGCTCGATAACCGGACGACCAGCGTAGTACTTGAGTTCGATGGTCAGAACAGGCTTAACTTCACCTGCGACTTCAAACGATTCGATATAACCTTCATCTTGCAACACGCCAGCAATAGCTAACTTCAGTGTGGACGACGGCATTGTAACTTGTGCCTTGTCCGCACGTTGTGCGTTGCGAATACGGGTTAGCATATCGGCGATAGGATCATGCATTGCCATGTTTTATCTCTCCTATTACCAGCTAGCCTTGACCATGCCAGGAACTTCACCCTTAAAGGCGAGTTCACGTAGCTTGATACGGCCGAGTCCGAATTTGCGATACACGCCACGACCACGACCAGTAATCGAACAACGATTTACTAGACGTACTGGGCTTGCATTACGCGGAAGCTGCTGGAATTGCAAACGAGCAGCAAAACGCTCTTCGTCAGATGCATTCTGGTCATTGATGACCGCCATCAGCTTTTCACGCTTGGCGGCGTACTTAGCGACGGTTGCACGACGCTTTTCCTCACGCTTAATCACTGCGACTTTAGCCATGGTTGCCTCAACTCTTGAATGGGAACTTGAAGCAAGCGAGTAAAGCACGCGCTTCTTCATCGGATTTAGCTGTAGTGGTAATCGTAATATTCATACCACGTAAAGCGTCAATCTTGTCGTATTCGATTTCTGGGAAAATGATTTGCTCACGCACGCCCATATTGAAATTTCCACGACCGTCAAACGATTTACCACTCACACCGCGGAAATCGCGCACACGTGGCAAAGCAACCGTTACCAGACGATCCAAAAATTCGAACATGCGTTCGCGGCGCAAAGTCACTTTGCAGCCAACCGGATACCCTTCACGAATCTTGAAACCAGCAATCGACTTTTTAGCTACAGTAACAACCGGCTTTTGACCAGCAATCTTCACCAAATCACCAACAGCATGATCCATCACTTTCTTATCCGCAATCGCTTCGCCAACACCCATGTTAATGGTAATTTTGTCGATACGTGGAACTTGCATGATGGACTTATAACCGAACTGCTCAACCAGCTTCGGAATTACTTGATCTTTATAAAACTCTTGCAGACGTGCCATTTTTCATCACCCCTTAGCCGCCAACCACTTCGCCACTAGACTTAAAGAAACGAACCTTGCGGCCATCCTCTAAAGTCTTGAAGCCAACGCGATCAGCCTTGCCCGTTGCAGTGTTAAACAAGGCAACATTAGAAATGTGAACCGGCATAGTCTTTTCGACAATACCGCCCTGTACACCGCGCATTGGATTTGGCTTTTGGTGTTTTTTCACCACATTAACGCCTTCAACAACGACACGATCTTCAGCCGGGATTACGCGCAGCACTGTACCGCGCTTGCCGTTGTCCTTGCCTGTGATAACGATGATTTCATCGCCTTTGCGAATCTTGTTCATGCCCGTCCCCTTACAACACTTCTGGCGCAAGTGAAACGATTTTCATAAATCGTTCATTGCGCAGCTCACGAGTAACTGGCCCAAAAATACGGGTACCAATTGGCTCAAGCTTGGCATTAAGGAGAACTGCAGCGTTGCCATCAAACTTGATAAGCGAACCATCAGCACGGCGTACGCCCTTAGCGGTGCGAACCACTACGGCGCTATATACGTCACCTTTTTTAACACGACCACGAGGGGCAGCATCTTTAATGGCAACCTTAATAATATCGCCCACCGAAGCGTAGCGACGCTTGGAACCACCAAGAACCTTAATGCACATTACTGAACGTGCACCAGTGTTATCAGCAACTTCAAGCCTAGTTTGCATTTGAATCATTGAAACAAACCTCCAACTTTTTCCGCCTATAATCTCGGCAAGACCGAGTCGCTCGGCAAAACCGAGCATTAGCAGCTAGTTTTGGATCCCGTAGGGAAGAACTCCATACACAACATGTGTTATATATGGATAAGAAAGCGGGCATTGTACATAAAGCACAATACCCGCGCAAGCACGTATTAAATATTAATTACGAGCTTTCTCTACCAGCGTCGTCACAGCCCAATTTTTTGTTTTGGACAATGGACGAATTTCTACGATTGTAACCAAATCACCTTCGTGATATTGATTGCTTTCGTCATGCGCATGGTATTTTTTGGAACGACGCATCATCTTGCCGTAGAGCGGGTGTTTAACCAGACGCTCTACCAACACGGTAACAGTCTTATCCATTTTGTCGCTGACGATACGGCCTGTCAGTTCGCGCTTCAGTTTAGCTTCAGACATCGTTAAGCCGCCTTCTGAGCCATGATGGTATGAACGCGCGCAATATCTTTGCGCACACGGTTGAGTTCGCTTGGCTTGGCCAGTTGACCCGTCGCATGCTGCATACGCAAGCTAAATTGCGCCTTCAACAATGCGGTCAACTCAGCCTTCAGCTCTTCAACAGATTTCTGATGTAGTTCAGCAGCTTTCATCGTTGTCCCGCCTGACGAGTGACAAAGGTAGTCGCGAATGGCAATTTAGCAGAAGCAAGACGGAAAGCCTCGCGTGCAACTACTTCATCAACACCATCCAACTCATACAATACTTTGCCTGGTTGAATCTCAGCAACCCAGTAATCTGGGCTACCCTTACCATTACCCATTCGCACTTCAGCGGGCTTGGTAGAGATTGGCTTATCTGGGAACGTACGAATCCATACACGGCCACCACGCTTAATATAACGCGTGATCGCACGACGGGCGGATTCAATCTGACGTGCAGTCAGACGACCACGACTTGTGGCCTTGAGCCCAAACACACCAAAAGCAACGCTGTTACCACGAGTAGCAATACCCGTGTTACGGCCCTTCTGGACCTTGCGATACTTAAGTCTAGTTGGCTGCAGCATTACGTGGCCCCTTCCGTGCGTTTTTCTTCTGAGCTTCAGGTGCTGGTTCAGCAGCCTTTTCGCCCGGCTTCATTTCGCCTTTATAAACCCAAACCTTGATACCAATAATACCGTAGGTGGTTTTGGCTTCAGAAGTAGCGTAATCAATATCAGCACGCAGGGTATGCAAAGGCACACGGCCTTCACGATACCACTCGCAGCGCGCAATTTCGATGCCGTTCAAACGACCTGACGACATGATTTTGATACCTTGGGCACCAAGGCGCATTGCGTTTTGCATTGCACGCTTCATTGCACGACGGAACATAACGCGCTTTTCAAGTTGCGCGGAAATACTATCAGCAATAATTTGTGCATCGATTTCAGGCTTACGCACTTCTTCGATGTTTACATGCACGGGCACATTTAAGATTTTTTGCAGCGCTTTCTTAAGCTGCTCAATATCCTCACCCTTCTTACCAATCACCACACCAGGACGAGCCGTGTAGATAGTGATTTTAGCGTTCTTAGCCGGACGCTCGATTACGACACGACTCACCGAAGCACTGGCCAGTTTCTTTTTCAGATAATCGCGTACAGCGATGTCCTCATTGAGCATACCGGCAAAATTGCTACTGTTGGCGTACCAACGCGAAGCCCAGTTCTTGGTGACGGCGAGACGAAAACCCGTCGGATGAACTTTCTGACCCATAGTCGCTCCTTAATCGCCAACAATCAATGTGATATGGCAAGTTTGCTTCTCGATACGATTGCCACGGCCTTTGGCACGTGCGCTGAAACGCTTAAGAGAAGGCCCCTTATCCACAAAAATTGTGGTCACTTTGAGTGCGTCGATATCGGCGCCTTCATTGTGCTCAGCATTGGCAATAGCGGATTCCAAAACCTTCTTAATTAAAACTGCGCCCTTTTTAGGGCAGAAGGCCAGGATGTTCAACGCCTGCTCTACCGGCTTGCCACGGACTAGGTCAGCGACCAGCCGCGCTTTTTGGGCGGAGAGGCGAGTGTTGCTTAATACAGCAGATACTTGCATGTCTTCACCTTATCGCTTGGCTTTTTTGTCCGCAGCATGGCCTTTGAACGTGCGGGTGAGTGCGAACTCGCCCAGCTTGTGTCCAACCATGTTTTCGTTCACATATACCGGAACGTGCTGCTTACCATTGTGAACTGCAATTGTCAGACCAACGAAGTCTGGCAACACAGTAGAACGGCGTGACCAAGTTTTCACTGGACGCTTGTCGTTCGCCGCGCGGGCAGTTTCCACCTTTTTAATCAGGTGCAGGTCAACGAATGGGCCTTTTTTAATAGAACGTGCCATTTACATTACCTCTTGTTCGCGGGACGACGACGCACGATCATATTGCTTGTGCGCTTGTTGCGACGAGTGCGATAGCCCTTAGCAGGCTGGCCCCATGGACTTACTGGAACACGACCTTCACCAGTACGACCCTCACCACCACCGTGCGGGTGATCAACCGGGTTCATAGCAGTACCACGTACGGTTGGACGAATACCCAACCAACGCTTAGCACCTGCTTTACCGTAGGAGCGAAGGTTATGCTCTTCGTTACCTACCTCACCGATTGTTGCACGGCAATCAACGTGAACCTTGCGGATTTCGCCCGAACGCAAACGCAACTGAGCGTAAGCACCTTCACGAGCCAACAACTGAACACCTGCACCAGCAGAACGCGCCAACTGAGCGCCTTTACCTGGCTGCAATTCGATGCAGTGAATAGTGGAACCAACTGGGATATTGCGAATAGGAAGGGTATTACCCACCTTAATCGGCGCATCCGAGCCAGAAATCACAGTCATATCAGCCTTCAGGCCTTTAGGAGCAATGATGTAACGACGCTCACCATCAGCGTAGCAAAGCAACGCAATATTAGCGGTACGGTTAGGATCGTACTCAAGACGCTCAACGCGACCTACGATACCATCCTTGTCATTGCGCTTAAAGTCGATAAGACGATAATGCTGCTTATGACCACCACCCATATGACGGGTTGTGATCACACCACGGTTGTTACGACCAGCAGTCTTGCTTTGCGATTCGAGCAAAGGAGCGTACGGAGCACCTTTGTGCAGATCCGAGTTCACAACCTTGACGACGGCGCGGCGACCGGGGGACGTCGGTTTTACTTTTACCAATGCCATTTTCAGTCTCCTTTACTGCGCTGCCGCGAGGTCGAGTTCTTGGCCTGCAGCCAGGCTAATATAAGCCTTTTTCCAGTCCTTGCGACGACCTACGGTACGACCAAATTTCTTGCCCTTGCCCTTGACATTCAATGTCGACACACCTTCAACCTTCACTTTAAAGAGAAGCTCAACAGCGGCCTTGATTTCTGCCTTGGTAGCGTCCGTGGAAACACGGAAAACAACTTGGTCATTCTTTTCAGCCACAAAAGTGGTCTTTTCTGACACGATAGGTGCCAAAAGAACTTGAAGCAGACGATTTTCAGAGAATTGCATCATGCGTACAACTCCTCAAAAGCTTGCAATGCTTCACGAGTGATAACCACTTTCTTATAACGAACGAGGCTCACTGGATCAGCTTGCGATGGCTCAAGGACCAGAACGTGCGCAAGATTGCGCGACGCAAGGTACAAGTTCTCATCCAACTCTTTAGTAATAATCAACACGGAGTCCAACTGCATAGCAGCTAGCTTCAGTGCAAACGCCTTAGTCTTGGGTGTTTCAGCAATAAAGCTTTCCACCACCACCAGACGCTCTTCACGAACCAGTTGCGACAAGATGGTCGCAATACCAGCGCGGAACATCTTACGGTTAACTTTTTGGGAGAAGTTCTCGTCTGGGCTATTCGGGAAAGCACGACCACCACCACGCCATAGCGGGGAAGAACTCATACCAGCACGAGCACGACCAGTACCCTTCTGCTTCCAAGGCTTTTTGGTCGAGTGACTTACGTTATCACGACCTTTTTGAGCACGATTGCCGCTACGAGCATTTGCGAAGTAAGCGGTCACTACTTGGTGAACCAGCGCCTCGTTAAACTCGCGTGCGAACAGTGCATCGGAACCAGCAACAGCGGCTTGCGCCTCGCCAGCAGCATTGATGACTTTAAGATCCATTACGCACCTGCCTTCACACTCGGACGAACAACGACGTCATTGCCCTTGCAGCCAGGGACAGCACCCTTAACTAACAACAATTGACGCTCGGCATCGACACGGACGATTTCCAGGTTCTGGGTGGTACGCTGAACGTTACCCAATTGACCTGCCATGCGCTTACCAGGAAATACACGACCCGGATCTTGCGCTTGACCAATAGAACCCGGCGTATTATGCGAGCGCGAGTTACCGTGGGAGGCACGATTAGATGAAAAGTGGTGGCGCTTAATTACACCAGCAAAACCTTTACCTAGCGTTGTACCAGTTACATCAACGTACGAACCAGCCGCAAACATCTCAACTGAAAGCTGATCACCAGCCTTCAATTCTGCTAATTTCTCTGCAGTGACATTAAATTCAACCAAACCCAAACCTGCTTCCACCCCTGCTTTCGCAAAGTGGCCAGCTTGAGCCTTGTTTACACGACTAGCTTTCTTTGCACCGAAAGTAACCTGAACAGCTGAATAGCCATCAGTTTCCGGCGTCTTGATTTGCGTAACGCGATTAGCTGACATGTCCAGCACAGTTACCGGAATGGACGCGCCATCCTCAGCAAATACGCGGGTCATGCCGACTTTACGTCCGACAAGTCCTAAGCTCATAGTTATATCCTTTTCAGGGCCGATTACGATTGACCGGCTAAACCCAAAGTAAAAAAGGCTTACTACCCTTAGGTAGCAAGCCCGCGACTTTAACAAGATTTTTCTTTTACCGCAAGTACTTAGCACATATCACAGAAAAAAAATCTTGATTGCCGATTACTGTAGTTTGATTTCTACATCAACGCCAGCTGGTAAATCCAGCTTCATCAGCGCATCAACGGTTTTGTCTGTTGGATTGACAATGTCCATTAAGCGCAGGTGCGTACGAATTTCCATCTGATCACGCGCCATTTTATTAACGTGCGGGGAACTCAGAATGTCAAAACGCTCAATTTTAGTAGGAAGTGGAACCGGGCCCTTAACAACAGCACCAGTACGCTTAGCCGTATCAACAATTTCCTGCGCCGAACGATCAATCAGAGCGTAGTCAAAAGCTTTCAGGCGAATACGGATTTTTTGGTTTTGCATTTTCACAAGCCTTTAAACGAGGACTTTGGCAACTACACCAGCGCCAACAGTACGGCCACCTTCGCGAATAGCGAAGCGTAGACCTTGTTCCATAGCAACTGGAGCGATCAGGGTAACGGTAACTTCAACGTTATCACCTGGCATCACCATTTCGGTACCTTCTGGCAAATCAACTGAACCTGTTACGTCCGTTGTACGGAAAAAGAACTGTGGACGGTAGCCGTTAAAGAATGGAGTGTGACGACCACCTTCATCTTTCGACAAAACGTACACAGAACCTTCGAACTTAGTGTGCGGAGTGATCGAACCTGGCTTAGCCAACACTTGACCACGCTGAACATCTTCACGCTTAGTACCACGAAGCAATGCACCGATATTATCGCCAGCTTGACCTTGGTCAAGCAGTTTACGGAACATTTCGACACCAGTACATGTTGTCTTAACTGTTGTAGTGATACCAACAATTTCGATTTCTTCGCCGACTTTAACAACGCCGCGCTCAACACGACCAGTCACAACAGTACCGCGACCTGAGATCGAGAATACATCTTCAACTGGCATCAGGAACGCGCCATCAACAGCACGCTCTGGCAACGGAATGTATGAATCGAGCGCTTCAGCAAGACGGAAAATAGATGGCTCGCCGTGCTCAGACTGATCACCTTCCAGGGCCATACGAGCAGAACCAACAATAATTGGAGTGTCATCACCAGGGAAGTCATACTTGCTCAGCAGTTCACGAACTTCCATGTCTACCAATTCAAGCAATTCAGCATCATCAACCAAGTCAGCTTTGTTCAAGTAAACAATGATGTACGGAACGCCAACTTGACGAGCCAACAAGATGTGCTCACGAGTTTGTGGCATAGGACCATCAGCTGCTGAACATACCAAGATCGCGCCATCCATCTGCGCAGCACCCGTAATCATGTTCTTGATGTAATCCGCGTGACCTGGGCAGTCAACGTGAGCGTAGTGACGTGTTTCTGTCTCATACTCAACGTGCGATGTATTAATAGTAATACCACGTGCTTTTTCTTCAGGAGCGCTATCGATTTGCGAATAATCTTTCGCTTCGCCACCGAATTTCTTCGACAAGATAGTCGAAATTGCCGCTGTCAGAGTGGTCTTACCATGGTCAACGTGACCAATTGTACCAACGTTAACGTGTGGCTTTGTGCGCGTAAACTTTTCTTTTGCCATTGCTATAAATCCTTTAAATTATATGATTATTTTTTGTTCGCAATAATCGCGTCAGCCACATGCTTCGGCGCTTCGGAGTAGTGCTTGAATTCCATAGAGTAAGTTGCACGACCTTGCGACATTGAGCGCAAGCGAGTCGAGTAACCAAACATCTCGGAAAGAGGCAACTCAGCCTTAACCATCTTGCCACCAGCAGGATTATCATCCATACCTTGCAAGATGCCACGGCGGGACGAGATATCGCCCATGATGTCGCCCATATACTCTTCTGGTGTTTCGACTTCTACGGCCATCATAGGCTCAAGAATTACGGCACCAGCACGACGCATCGCTTCTTTAAATGCAATCGAACCCGCAAGTTCAAACGCAAGTTGTGAAGAGTCAACATCATGGTACGAACCAAATGTCAAGCGAACCTTAACGTCAACAACAGGGAAACCTGCCAACACACCAGCTTTCAGCGTGTTCTGGATACCCTTGTCTACCGAAGGGATAAATTCACGAGGAATCGAACCACCCTTAACTTCATCAGAGAAGGAGTAACCATTGCCCTCACCAGCCGGCTCAACAGTAATTACGCAATGACCGTACTGGCCCTTACCGCCAGACTGTTTCGCGTGTTTACCTTCAACATCGGCCGCGATGCGGGTAATAGTTTCGCGGTATGCAACTTGCGGAGCACCCACGTTCGCTTCAACGCCAAATTCACGACGCATGCGGTCAACCAGAATTTCTAAGTGCAACTCACCCATACCAGACATAATTGTCTGGCCGGTTTCTTCGTCAGTACGCACACGGAAAGAAGGATCTTCTTTCGCCAAGCGATTCAGGGCAATACCCATCTTCTCTTGGTCTGGCTTTGTTTTTGGCTCAACAGCAACGTGAATCACTGGCTCTGGGAATACCATGCGTTCCAAGATAATGAAGTCACTTGGTGCACATAAAGTCTCACCCGTAGTTACATCTTTCAAGCCAATCGCAGCCGCGATATCACCCGCATAAACTTCATCAATTTCTTGACGATCGTTTGCGTGCATTTGCACGATACGGCCAATACGCTCTTTCTTATCTTTAACCGAGTTCAACACGGTATCGCCAGACTTCACGATGCCAGAGTAAACTCGGAAGAAGGTCAGCTGGCCAACATAAGGATCGCTCATCAACTTGAATGCAAGTGCAGAGAATGGAGCAGTATCAGACGCCTCGCGAGTGATAGACTCTTCTTTATGGTTCACACCCGTAATCGCAGCCACTTCAATCGGAGACGGCATGAAGTCGATTACTGCGTCGAGCATGCGCTGCACACCCTTGTTCTTGAACGCACTACCGCACAACATTGGCTGAATTTCGCACGCTAAAGTACGAATACGCAGGCCAGCTACGATATCAGCTTCGCTCAAATCACCTTCTTCAAGGTATTTGTTCATCATCTCTTCAGATGATTCAGCAGCGGCTTCCACCATGTTTTCGCGCCATGTTTTCGCCAGTTCAAGTAATTCGGCTGGAATCTCACCGTACTCAAACTTCATGCCTTGCGATGCTTCGTCCCACAAGATTGACTTCATCTTGATCAAGTCGACTACACCAGTAAAGCCGTCTTCAGCCCCCACCGGAATAACAACGGGCACTGGATTAGCTTTCAGGCGAATCTTCATCTGCTCAACAACGCGGAAGAAGTTAGCACCTTGGCGATCCATCTTGTTTACGAACGCAAGACGTGGAACTTTGTATTTATTTGCTTGACGCCATACGGTTTCAGACTGAGGTTGAACACCACCCACAGCGCAGTAAACCATGCAAGCACCATCCAGAACGCGCATTGAGCGCTCAACTTCAATAGTGAAGTCAACGTGACCTGGAGTGTCAATGATGTTAATGCGATGTTCTGGGTACTGTTGCGCCATGCCTTTCCAGAACGTGGTGGTTGCAGCAGAAGTAATCGTGATACCACGCTCCTGCTCTTGCTCCATCCAGTCCATTGTTGCTGCGCCGTCATGCACTTCACCGATCTTGTGGTTTACACCGGTGTAGAACAAAACGCGTTCAGTCGTCGTCGTTTTACCGGCGTCGATGTGAGCAGAAATACCAATATTACGGTAATGCTCAATAGAAGTCTTACGTGCCACGGGATAGTCCTTTCCGGGTTACGCGATTAGAAGCGGTAGTGGGCGAATGCTTTATTCGCTTCTGCCATACGGTGTACTTCGTCGCGCTTCTTCATAGCGCCACCACGGCCTTCAGCCGCATCGAGGAGTTCGCCTGCTAGACGCAGATCCATCGATTTTTCACCACGTTTACGAGCCGCATCACGAACCCAACGCATCGCCAATGCCAAACGACGGCTAGGACGGACTTCGACTGGTACTTGATAGTTTGCACCACCAACACGACGGCTTTTTACTTCAACCATTGGTTTAGCGTTACCGATTGCTGCTGAGAATACTTCCAGCGGTGATTTGCCAGTTTTTTTCTCGATTTGTACAAGTGCACCGTAAACGATACGCTCTGCAACCGCTTTCTTGCCATCCATCATGACAACGTTCATGAACTTGGTCAGCTCTTGGCTACCAAATTTTGGATCCGGTAAAACGTCACGTTTCGGTACTTCTCTGCGTCTAGGCATAATTCTCTATCCTTAATATTTCATTCAGTCGGGGCTCAGCCCCTCGGTCGCCCATCAAGACGACCACTTACTCGACGGCCCAATACGGGACTCGCCGACCGTCCAGTGGCAATTAAGCCTTAGGACGCTTAGTACCGTACTTGGAGCGTGACTGCTTACGACCTTTAACGCCAGCTGTATCCAAGGAGCCGCGCACTGTGTGGTAACGCACACCCGGCAAATCCTTAACACGACCGCCGCGGATCAGCACAACGCTGTGTTCCTGCAGGTTATGGCCTTCACCACCGATGTACGAAATAACTTCGAAACCGTTGGTTAAGCGAACTTTACAAACTTTACGAAGCGCTGAGTTAGGCTTCTTAGGAGTGGTTGTGTATACACGAGTGCATACGCCACGTTTTTGTGGGCAGGACTCAAGAGCTGGCACTTTGCTCTTTGCTTTTTCCTGCTCACGACCCTTGCGGACGAGCTGGTTAATCGTTGGCATTGATTACTTCCTTAGGTTAAAAATCCCCGGAGGGAACTTACTACTGCTTCTTTTTACATACAAAGCATTAAACGCATTATCAGCCAGCTTATGCCGACCACGACGCCTTTGTTTCTTTGTTTTTACTACGGACGACCACTCACAACCCTTCTTTTTTAAGCAAGATTTTCATCATATCTGCAATAAAATCAAAGCATTAAGTCGATTATCAGTCCTGCTTACGCTAACCACCACCGGCTCACTTCTTATCCGTATTCATTGCTTTTAAAAGACAAAATCTTAGCCAAAAAAGAAGTACACAACGCCCAGCAAATGCTGAGCGTTGTGTAAAAGTACAGGATTCTATTGAAATCAAGTGCTTGTCGTCAAGACAAGCTGATGATCGTTAAACCCTTAATCAGCACTTGCAGTGGTTTCTACCTCTGCATTTGGAGCGAAAATATCAGACAATTGATCAACAACAGGAGCCTGACGCTTACGATTACGGTGGTAAGCTAAACCAGTACCTGCAGGAATCAAACGTCCTACAATCACGTTTTCTTTCAGGCCACGCAAGTCATCGATTTTACCCATGATGGCTGCTTCAGTCAGCACCCGCGTGGTTTCCTGGAAGGAAGCCGCTGAAATAAACGAATCAGTGGACAGAGATGCCTTGGTAATACCTAACAGAACATTATCGTAGCTTGCTGGTAACTTACCTTCAGCAATTAACTTATCGTTCACGGTAAGGACTTCGGCACGCTCAACTTGCTCACCTTGGATGAAGGCAGAATCAGCTGAATCAGTAATGATTACTCGACGCAACATTTGACGCAGAATCACTTCAATATGCTTATCGTTAATCTTTACACCCTGCAGACGGTAAACTTCCTGCACTTCTTGTACCACGTAGCGAGATAACGCTTCGATACCTTGCAAACGCAAAATATCGTGCGGATCAATCGCGCCATCGACAATGCTTTCACCACGGTTAACAACTTGACCATCGTGAACCAGTACGTGTTTTTCTTTCAAGATCAGGTATTCGTGCGGCGCACCTTCCAGATCTGTTAAGACTAACCGCTGCTTACCCTTGGTTTCTTTACCGAATGAAACTGTACCGGTAATTTCAGCCAACATACCTGGATCTTTCGGCACACGTGCTTCAAACAACTCAGCAACGCGTGGCAACCCCCCTGTAATATCGCGAGTCTTAGCGGATTCTTGTGGAATACGCGCCAGTACATCACCCACACCCACAACCTGACCATCTTTCACAGTGATAATACAACCCACTTGGAAACCGATCATAACGGTGGTGTCTGTACCCGCCATTTTCACTTCGCCGCCACGCTCATCCAACAACTTAACCATTGGACGTACGCCAGTTGCCTTACCGCCTTTACGCTTAGGATCGATAACAACCAAGGTCGAAAGACCGGTCACATCATCGACTTGCTTCATTACGGTAATACCCTCTTCCACATTATCGAACTTCACCTGACCGGCGTATTCCGAAATAATTGGACGAGTGTGCGGATCCCACGTACCCAGTACACCACCGGCTTTAATGCTATCGCCATCTTTAACGGTCAGTGTTGCACCATAAGGTACTTTGTGACGCTCACGCTCACGACCATTGTCATCAACAACGATCACTTCAGCAGAACGTGCAATCACCACTGGATCGCCCTTGGCATTGGTCACGTAGCGCATGTTAGGGCTATACGCGATATTACCGCTGGACTTCGACTCTACTTGCGTTGCAGCAGCCGCACGCGACGCCGCCCCCCCGATGTGGAAGGTACGCATGGTCAGCTGTGTACCAGGCTCACCAATCGATTGCGCAGCGATCACACCAACAGCTTCACCTGTATTAACCAAGTGACCACGACCAAGATCACGACCATAACACGCAGCACATAAGCCATAGCGTGTTTCGCAAGACAATGGAGTACGAACTTTAACTTCATCAACGCCAAGGACTTCGATCGCTTCTACTTCGTCTTCACCGAGCAAGGTGCCCACTGGATACACGGTTTCGTGCGTCACAGGATCAATCACATCCAGTACCACTACACGGCCCAAGATACGATCACGCAAGGCTTCGATCACGTCACCACCCTGTACTACCGCCTTCATGACGACGCCGTTCTTAGTACCGCAATCGTCTTCGATCACTACCAAGTCTTGCGTTACGTCAACCAGACGACGAGTCAGGTAACCCGAATTCGCTGTTTTCAGCGCCGTATCTGCCAGACCCTTCCGTGCACCGTGTGTGGAGATAAAGTACTGAAGAACGGTCAAGCCTTCACGGAAGTTGGTGGTAATCGGCGTTTCAATAATCGAACCGTCCGGTTTAGCCATCAAACCCCGCATACCGGCCAGCTGACGAATCTGCGCTGCAGAACCGCGGGCACCGGAATCGGCCATCATAAACACAGAGTTGAACGAGTCTTGATCGACTTCAACGCCTTCACAGTTGATAACCTTCTCTTTACCGAGCTGGTCCATCATCGCTTTGGCGATCTGATCACCGGCACGGCCCCAGATATCCACAACCTTGTTATAACGTTCACCCTGAGTCACCAGACCAGAGCTGTACTGATGCTCGATCTCACGCACTTCAGCGTAGGATTCAGCCAAGAGCTGAACCTTCTTATCTGGTACAACCATATCATCAACGCAAATTGAGATACCGCCGCGTGTCGAATAAGCAAAACCGGTGTACATCAGTTGATCAGCAAAAATAACGGTATCTTTCAAACCGCAACGGCGGAATGAAGCGTTAATCAGCTTACCAATTTCTTTCTTTTTCAGCGCCTTGTCGATATGGCTGAAGTCCAAGCCTTTAGGCAGAATTTCAGACAAGATCGCACGACCCACTGTGGTGTTACGACGCACCATCTGGCTATGCCATTCGCCGTCTTCGTCTCGTACCCATTCTTTCAAACGGATATCAACACGCGTTTGCAAGGTCACTTCCTTGCTCGCATAAGCACGCATTGCTTCGCTTACGTCGATCAGGTACATGCCCTCGCCCTTGGCATTGATACGCTCACGAGTCATGTAATACAGACCCAGCACGATATCCTGCGAAGGAACGATAATTGGCTCGCCGTTTGCAGGCGACAATACGTTGTTAGAAGCCAGCATCAAGGTGCGTGCTTCCATCTGCGCTTCAAGGCTCAGTGGAACGTGAACAGCCATCTGGTCACCGTCAAAGTCGGCATTGAATGCCGCGCAGACGAGTGGATGCAGTTGAATCGCTTTACCTTCGATCAACACTGGCTCAAACGCTTGAATACCCAAGCGGTGAAGTGTTGGCGCACGGTTCAAGAGAATCGGATGTTCACGAATCACGTCTTCCAAGATGTCCCAAACGACTGGATCTTGGGCTTCAACCATTTTCTTCGCCGCTTTAATGGTGGTCGCAAGACCAAGCACTTCAAGCTTGTGGAAAATAAATGGCTTGAACAGCTCCAGACCCATCAGTTTTGGCAAGCCGCACTGATGCAGACGCAGTGTCGGGCCAACGGTAATAACCGAACGACCAGAATAATCTACGCGCTTACCCAACAAGTTCTGACGGAAACGACCGCCCTTACCCTTGATCATATCTGCCAAGGATTTGAGAGGACGCTTGTTCGCACCCGTCATCGCTTTACCGCGACGGCCGTTATCGAGCAAGGAATCAACCGCTTCTTGCAACATACGCTTTTCATTACGCACGATAATTTCAGGCGCGCGCAATTCTAAAAGACGTTTCAGACGGTTATTACGGTTAATCACGCGACGGTACAGATCGTTCAGATCCGAAGTAGCGAAACGACCACCATCCAATGGTACGAGAGGACGTAATTCTGGCGGTAATACAGGCAGAACTTCCAAAACCATCCATTCTGGCTTGATGCCGGAACGCTGGAAAGCTTCCAGCACTTTCAGGCGCTTAGAAATCTTCTTGATTTTGGTTTCAGAGCCGGTGGAGGACAATTCAGCACGCAAGGTGGTGATTTGGTCTTCTACATCCATGCTCTTCAAGAGTTCACGCACCGCTTCCGCACCCATCAGGGCTACGAATTCGTCACCGTACTCTTCAACTTTATTGAAGTAATCTTCTTCCGTCAGCAATTGGCCACGTGTGAGCGGCGTCATGCCTGGCTCGATCACCACAAAACCTTCGAAGTAAAGTACGCGTTCGATATCACGCAATGGGATATCAAGCACCATACCTAAACGCGAAGGCAGGGATTTCAAGAACCAAATGTGCGCAACTGGGCTAGCCAGTTCAATGTGTCCCATGCGGTCGCGACGAACCTTAGACAGAGTCACTTCCACACCGCACTTTTCGCAGATCACGCCACGATGCTTCAGGCGTTTGTACTTACCGCACAGGCATTCGTAATCTTTGATTGGGCCAAAAATACGCGCGCAAAATAAGCCATCACGTTCCGGCTTAAATGTACGGTAGTTAATGGTTTCCGGCTTTTTTACTTCGCCGAACGACCAAGAGCGGATTTTTTCTGGCGATGCCAGACCGATCTTAATCGCATCAAATTCTTCATTTGCAGCAACTTGCTTGAAGAGTTCGAGTAAGCCTTTCATTCTTTGACTCCAGTGAGGCGTTCGGGGTGTGGCGGGCACTTTGCCCGCCAACTAACTACCCCACGAATCAATACGTTTCCAGATCAATATCGATACCGAGTGAGCGGATTTCCTTCACAAGCACATTGAAGGATTCCGGCATGCCCGCATCAATCCGGTGATCGCCCTTCACGATGTTTTCATACACCTTAGTACGACCGTTCACATCATCCGACTTCACGGTCAACATTTCTTGCAAGGTGTATGCTGCACCGTATGCTTCCAACGCCCAAACTTCCATCTCCCCGAAGCGCTGACCACCAAACTGAGCTTTACCGCCCAGTGGCTGTTGCGTAACGAGTGAGTAAGGACCAGTGGAGCGAGCGTGCATCTTATCGTCAACCAAGTGATGCAGTTTCAGATAGTGCATCACACCAACTGTAACCTTTCGCTCAAATGGCTCACCGTTACGGCCATCAAACAGCTGCATTTGTGTCTTGCTGCTGTTGAAATCCAGTAACTGGGTGTGTGGATCTTCGCTTGGGTAAGCTAAATCCAACATCTGATAGATTTCCGACTCTTTCGCACCGTCAAATACTGGGCTTGCAAAAGTCATACCGTTACGCAGGCCACGTGCCAACTCGATCAACTCTTCATCAGTCAGACCGTCAATGTCTTCAGTCTTACCACTGGTGTTATAGATCTTGTTCAAGTAAGCGCGCATATCAAGCAGCATACCGGCACGTTGCTCACGGAGCATCGCATCAATACGCTGACCAATACCCTTAGCCGCCCAACCTAAGTGCATTTCCAGAATCTGACCAATGTTCATCCGCGAAGGAACGCCCAATGGGTTCAGAACGATATCTACCGTTGTACCATCTGCCATGTATGGCAGATCTTCAATCGGCAGAATCTTGGAAACCACACCCTTGTTACCGTGACGGCCGGCCATCTTATCGCCAGGCTGCAAGCGACGTTTAACCGCCACATACACTTTCACCATCTTGATCACGCCAGGTGGCAATTCATCACCTTGAGTCAGCTTACGTTTTTTATCTTCAAAACGCAGATCAAACTCAGTACGCATCTGACCAATCAGGTCTTTCATGGCTTCTAGCTGGCGAGCGGACTCTTCGTCTGCTAAGCGGATATCAAACCAATCAATCTTTGCTGGCAAGCCAAGCAAATATTCTTTGGTGATTTCTACGCCCTTAGCCAACCTCATTGGGCCGCCGTTGGCTACTTTGCCCACAATCATACGTTCAATACGCTCGAATAAATCGCTTTGTACAATACGTAATTGATCGTTCAGATCTTGGCGGTAACGACGCAATTGATCATCGATGATGGATTGGGCACGACGATCGCGCTCCACGCCTTCACGAGTAAACACTTGCACGTCAATAACCGTACCCACCATGCCAGACGGCACGCGCAGCGAGGTATCTTTAACGTCGGAGGCTTTTTCACCGAAGATCGCACGCAAGAGCTTTTCTTCAGGAGTCAGCTGGGTTTCACCCTTAGGTGTCACCTTACCGCACAATACATCACCCGCTTCAACTTCTGCACCGATGTAAACCACGCCAGACTCATCCAAACGGCCTAGCATGCGCTCAGACAGATTAGAGATATCACGGGTAATTTCTTCAGCACCCAGCTTGGTGTCACGCGCCATCACGTTCAATTCTTCGATGTGAATCGAAGTATAACGATCGTTAGCAACCACATCTTCCGAGATCAAAATCGAATCTTCGAAGTTGAAACCGTTCCATGGCATAAACGCGATCATCATATTCTGACCCAGAGCCATTTCGCCCAAGTCAGTTGAAGCGCCATCCGCAATAACATCACCCTTGGCAATAATACTGCCACGGATAACCACTGGTTTTTGGTTGGTATTGGTGTTCTGGTTAGAACGAGTAAATTTAATCAGGTTGTAAATATCTACACCTGTTTCACCCGCAATCGCTTCGTCATCGTTGACACGAATAACCACACGAGCTGCATCAACATAATCAACCACACCGCCGCGTAAAGCAGTGACTGCTGTACCCGAGTCAGTTGCACATGTGCGTTCAATACCCGTACCTACAAACGGCGCTTGAGCGCGTAAGCAAGGCACAGCTTGACGCTGCATGTTGGCCCCCATCAACGCACGGTTAGCGTCATCGTGTTCCAAGAATGGAATCAATGAAGCCGCTACCGACACGATCTGGCTAGGAGCCACATCCATGTACTGCACGCGATCTGGCGTTGCCACGATCGTGTCACCATTGGATCGACAAGTAACGAGTTCGTCAGTTAAACGACCTTCTTCGTCAAACTCGGCATTCGCCTGAGCGACAACATACTTACCTTCTTCAATCGCAGACAGATATTCGATTTGGTCGGTAACTTTACAATCGATCACTTTGCGATACGGTGTTTCCAAGAAGCCGTAGCTGTTGGTACGCGCATAACAAGAAAGCGAATTGATCAGACCAATGTTTGGCCCTTCCGGTGTTTCGATCGGGCAAACGCGACCGTAATGCGTCGGATGCACGTCACGAACCTCAAAGCCAGCGCGCTCGCGAGTCAAACCGCCTGGTCCCAAAGCAGAAACACGACGCTTGTGCGTGATTTCTGACAATGGATTGGTTTGATCCATAAATTGCGATAGCTGTGAAGAACCGAAGAACTCTTTAATAGCCGCCGATACAGGCTTGGCATTAATCAAATCATGCGGCATCAGGTTGTCTGATTCTGCTTGCGATAAACGCTCTTTAACTGCGCGTTCTACACGAACCAAGCCAGCACGGAATTGGTTTTCGGCCAACTCACCCACCGAGCGCACACGACGATTGCCCAAGTGATCGATATCATCGATATCGCCACGGCCGTTACGCAATTCTAAGAGGATACCGATCACAGCAATGATGTCTTCTGTGCACAGAATACCTGCACCCTCAACACCACGCGGACCCGCTTCTTCGTAGAAACGACGCTGCCAACCTGGTGCTTTTTCTTCTAAGCGATCAGGATAAGCACGGCGGTTAAACTTCATGCGACCTACTGCAGATAGATCGTAACGCTCAGGCGCGAAGAACAAGCCCTTAAACAGCGCTTCAACTGAATCTTCGGTTGGCGGCTCACCAGGGCGCATCATGCGATAGATAGCTACGCGAGCACCGTACTGATCAGCCACATCATCTGAACGCAATGTCTGGGACAGGAATGCACCTTGATCCAGATCATTAACAAACAGCACATTCACCGACTTCACATCGGCCATATCCAACTTAACAGCCAGATCTTCGGTCACTTCTTCATTGGCCTTTGCCAGCACTTCGCCGGTAATAGGATCAACAACATTGTGAGCCAAGATACGGCCATAGAAGAAGTCCAAAGGCACTGGAATCTTCTGCAAACCAGACGCATTGATATCGCGAATCGTTTTAGCTGTAATACGTTTATCTTTTTGTACGAGTACTTTACCGTCGTCAGCAACGATATCGAACTTCGCAACTTCACCTTTTAGACGTTCAGCCACGAGCTCTAGGCACAGGCCATCTTCATCCATCAGGAATGTATCGGTATCAAAGAAACCCGCCAGAATTTGTTCTGGGTTGTAACCCAGAGCTTTCAGCAGGGTTGTTACCGGCATCTTGCGACGACGGTCGATACGGAAGAACAACAGATCTTTTGGATCAAACTCAAAATCTAACCAAGAGCCACGGTACGGAATAATCCGCGCCGAGAACAGCAACTTGCCAGAAGAGTGCGTTTTACCCTTATCGTGCTCAAAGAACACGCCAGGTGAACGATGCAGCTGGCTAACAATAACCCGCTCTGTTCCGTTAATCACAAAAGAACCAGTACGCGTCATTAATGGCACTTCGCCAAAGTAAACGTCTTGTTCTTTCACTTCTTTGATGGTTGGCTTAGATGCTTCGCGATCCATGATCACGAGGCGTACGCGCGCGCGCAGCGGAGCGGCGAAGGTAATCCCTCGCTGCTGACACTCAAGCACATCAAAAGCAGGATCGCCGAGGGAGTAATGCACAAACTCCAATCGAGCGTTTTCGTTATGAGAGACGATAGGGAAAATCGAATTAAACGCTGCTTGTAGACCGATCATCCGGCGTGAATCTGCCGGAACCCCTAGCTGCAGGTATTCGCTATAAGAATCGATCTGTGTTGCGAGCAGGAACGGCACCTCAAGGACGCTCTTCCGTTTCGCAAAACTTTTACGAATGCGTTTTTTCTCAGTGAACGAGTACTTGATACTCATAAACTCTCCATGGAGTGGGGCGCAAAGGACAAACCGCAAACGCCCGCCAACGTGTTTGTGAGCGGTTTCCGGTTTGACAACTGCTTGCAAAGTACACAAGCTGGATTCCGCTAACCGACAAATATCGGGATCAGCTGTAAGCTAAGCAATAGACACAAACGCAAAAGGGCAGGCGGATTCCTCCGCCTGCCTTCACTACATACTAAATAATGCTTACTTCATCTCAGCTGTTGCACCAGCTTCAACGAGTTTCTTAACCATAGCTTCTGCATCAGCCTTAGAAATACCTTCTTTCAGAGACTTAGGAGCGCCGTCAACTAGGTCTTTCGCTTCTTTCAGGCCAAGACCTGTCAGCTCACGAACGATCTTGATGGTACCTACTTTGTTAGCGCCAGCGCCAGTCAGAATTACATCGAATTCTGTCTTTTCTTCAGCGGCAGCACCAGCTGCAGCAGGGCCTGCAACTGCAACAGCAGCAGCTGAAACGCCAAACTTTTCTTCGAATGCCTTAACTAGCTCATTCAATTCCATTACGGTTAAAGCAGATACTGCTTCGAGGATATCGTCTTTAGTCAGAGCCATTTATTAATACTCCTGAAAATCTTGTCTGTTTTAATACAACAATCGTGTTTAAGTAATCTTTTATGCAGTTGTTTCTTCGGCTGGGGCTTCTGCAGCCTCCACCGGAGCGGCAACGCCTTCGGACTTCTTCTCTGCCAGCGCGGCAAGGCCACGTGCGAAACCAGCCATCGGTGCTTGCATAACGTACAGCAACTTGGACAGCAGTTCTTCACGGCTTGGAATAGATGCGAGAACAGCTACTTCTTCTGCATTCATTACCTTACCATCATAAGAACCAGCCTTGATCACAATTTTCGCGTCTTTCTTAGCGAATTCGTTCAAGACCTTTGCTGCAGCTACTGGGTCTTCGGAAATACCGTACACCAGTGGGCCAACCATTTGGTCTGCCAACTCAGCGAACGGAGTTCCTGCAACCGCACGGCGTGCCAACGTATTTTTCAGAACACGCAGGAACACACCTGACTCACGCGCTTGTTTGCGCAGTGTAGTCATGCTTGCAACGCCGATACCTCGGTATTCAGCGATAATAATCGTCTGAGCTGTAGCAACTTCTGCTGCGATCTCAGCGACTACCGCCTTTTTGTCTTCAAGATTGAGACTCAAGGTCTACCTCCATTGGTTAGTAGTTCAGCGCGAATAAATCGCACCACCCAATCAAACGGCGACCTTTAATTCAGGAGACCTAACAACATCGCCACAACGGCAATGCATTTAGAACCTATAGATTCGGGCGCACCGTCTGCGTAGGCTGGCTTTTGGGAGCCGGATTAAGCCACAAGAAATCTTATGGCACCTACGGTCTTTGACAACCTTGGCGATATTTTGCCAAGCCCAAAGTCGACAGGGTCAGTCGCTTGACTGACCCTAATAATACTTAAGCTACTACCGAAGCGGTTTCGACGCGAACGCCTACACCCATCGTGCTCGATACAGCGATCTTCTTCAGGTATACACCTTTAGATGAAGCTGGTTTAGCTTTTTGCAACGCATCAACCAGCGCTAACAAGTTTTCTTTCAGATCAGCCACTTCAAAAGTAGCGCGACCTAGAGTAGCGTGAACAATACCACCCTTGTCAGTACGGTATTGAACTTGACCGGCTTTAGCATTTTTAACTGCTTCAGCAACGTTCGGAGTTACAGTGCCGACTTTCGGGTTAGGCATCAGGCCACGTGGACCCAAGATCTGACCTAATTGACCAACAACGCGCATTGCATCTGGAGAAGCAATAACAACGTCGAAGTCCATATTACCAGCTTTGATCGATTCAGCTAAATCATCAAAACCAACGATTTCTGCACCAGCAGCGCGAGCAGCTTCAGCATTTGCACCTTGTGCAAATACGGCTACGCGAACTGACTTACCAGTACCTTTAGGCAATACAACAGCGCCGCGAACCACTTGGTCCGACTTACGTGCGTCAATACCTAAATTAACAGAAACGTCGATTGATTCAACAAATTTAGCAGTTGCAGCGGCTTTAACCAGCGCAATTGCTTCATCAATAGCGTACAACTTGTTTGAATCAACAGTTGCATTCAGTGCCTTCAGGCGCTTAGAAAGCTTAGCCATTTACACGCCCTCCACGGTCAGACCCATCGAACGAGCAGACCCAGCGATAGTACGCACAGCTGCGTCCATATCTGCACCAGTCAAGTCAGCATTCTTGGTTTTAACGATTTCTTCAAGCTGAGCGCGTGACACAGAACCAACTTTGTCGGTATGTGGCTTAGCGCTACCCTTAGTGATACCAGCAGCCTTTTTCAGCAAGATCGTTGCTGGTGGGCTCTTCATCACGAAGGTGAAAGATTTGTCTGCAAAAGCAGTAATAACTACAGGAATTGGCAGACCTGGCTCAATACCTTGAGTAGCCGCATTGAATTCCTTGCAGAAATTCATAATATTCAGACCACGTTGACCCAGAGCTGGACCAATCGGTGGCGATGGATTTGCTTTACCAGCTGGCACTTGCAGCTTGATATAGCCAATAATTTTCTTAGCCATTTAAAACTCCTAAATTCGGGTCAAACGCGAGTACAAAACTCGCTCCCCTATCGGCACCTCATCGGCACCACACTACACAGATCAGATCTTCTCAACCTGTGCAAAATCCACTTCAACTGGTGTTGCACGACCAAAGATAAGCACAGAAACTTTAATCCGACTTTTATCGTAATCTACATCCACAACAGTTGCATTAAAGTCTGCAAACGGGCCTTCTGTAACACGAAGCTCCTCACCCACTTCAAACAAGATCTTAGGACGTGGTTTTTCAACCCCTTCCTGCACCTGCTGAAGCATAGATTTAACTTCACGCTCAGGCAAAGGTGTAGGACGATTCCCCACACCACCGATGAAACCGCTAACCTTGGCAGTACTCTTTACCAAGTGCCAAGTTTCATCACCCATTTCCATTTCGACGAATACATAACCCGGGAAGAGTTTCCGTTCGGTCAGCTTACGAGTGCCAGCCTTCACTTCCATCACTTCTTCAACCGGCACCAAGATCTGACCAAACAAGTGCAACATATCCGCACGTTCGATCCGCTCAATCAGCGCCTTTTGCACACTTTTCTCAAAGCCGGAATAGGCGTGTACCACATACCAACGCATAGACATTTAGATACTCCGCTTTCCCGTTTACTTAGCCACGACCCAAAATCAGATCATAGAATACCCATGTCAGACCAGAGTCGACTGCCCACATAAAGAGAGACAGCACTCCTACGAACAGGAATACAACGCCCGTCATCTGCCAGGTTTCTTTGCGAGTCGGAAACACAACCTTCTGCGCTTCTTTAATTGAGTCGCGCGCGTAATCTACAAACGCACGACCTGGCCCAGAAAACCATAGCACAAAACCTGCAAGTGCCAAACTAAGCACTACAGGCAGTGAACGGACAACCCCTTGATCAGTCGGAACCAGGTAGAACCCAGTAACGCCCAATACAACCAACAGCAATGCTGCTGCGATCTTGATTTTATCGATGCTAACCATTTGTCCGATTCGGAAACTTGGATAAAACAGAGCCGTTCCCTGCGGAACGGCTCTGATGTCTAAACCGTGGCAGGCGAGGAGGGTGTCGAACCCCCAACCCCCGGTTTTGGAGACCGGTGCTCTACCAATTGAGCTACTCGCCTACGGGAGGGCAAAACTATAACAATTCAACCCTCTTTTGTAAACCCTTTTATTCAATAACTTTTGCAACAACACCTGCACCAACCGTACGGCCACCCTCACGAATCGCGAAGCGCAGACCCTGCTCCATTGCAACCGGAGCAATCAGACTAACGGTAACTTCAACATTATCACCAGGCATTACCATTTCGGTACCTTCTGGCAAATCAACTGAACCTGTTACGTCCGTTGTACGGAAGAAGAACTGTGGACGGTAGCCATTAAAGAATGGAGTGTGACGACCACCCTCATCTTTCGACAAAACGTACACAGAACCTTCGAACTTAGTGTGCGGAGTGATCGAACCTGGCTTAGCCAACACTTGACCACGCTGAACATCTTCCCGCTTAGTACCACGAAGCAATGCACCGATATTATCGCCAGCTTGACCTTGATCAAGCAGCTTGCGGAACATTTCAACACCAGTACATGTTGTCTTAACTGTTGCAGTGATACCAACAATTTCGATTTCTTCACCAACCTTAACAACACCGCGCTCAACACGACCAGTCACAACAGTACCGCGACCTGAGATCGAGAATACATCTTCAACTGGCATCAGGAACGCACCATCAACAGCACGTTCTGGCAATGGAATGTATGAATCGAGCGCCTCAGCAAGACGGAAAATCGATGGCTCGCCGTGCTCAGACTGATCACCTTCCAGGGCCATACGAGCAGAACCAACAATAATTGGAGTGTCATCACCAGGGAAGTCATACTTGCTCAGCAGTTCACGAACTTCCATGTCTACCAATTCAAGCAATTCAGCATCATCAACCAAGTCAGCTTTGTTCAAGTAAACAATGATGTACGGAACGCCAACTTGACGAGCCAACAAGATGTGCTCACGAGTTTGTGGCATAGGACCATCAGCTGCTGAACATACCAAGATCGCGCCATCCATCTGCGCAGCACCCGTAATCATGTTCTTGATGTAATCCGCGTGACCTGGGCAGTCAACGTGAGCGTAGTGACGTGTTTCTGTCTCATACTCAACGTGCGATGTATTAATAGTAATACCGCGTGCTTTTTCTTCAGGCGCACTATCAATCTGCGAATAATCTTTTGCTTCGCCACCAAATTTCTTCGACAAAATGGTCGAAATAGCCGCTGTCAACGTGGTCTTACCATGATCAACATGACCAATAGTACCAACATTAACGTGAGGCTTAGTGCGCGTAAACTTTTCTTTTGCCATGATATTTCCTATCTCGAGAACTTGAAAATATGCCAAGCGATTGGAGCCGTTGGCGGGAATTGAACCCGCGACCTCTCCCTTACCAAGGGAGTGCTCTACCCCTGAGCTACAACGGCACGCTAATCTTTTTTGGAGCGGGTGAAGGGAATCGAACCCTCGTCGTAAGCTTGGAAGGCTTCTGCTCTACCATTGAGCTACACCCGCATTATTTTAATCCAACCTTACAACTTCTGCGCATGCATTATTATGGTGGGGGGGGAAGGATTCGAACCTTCGAAGGCTAAGCCGCCGGATTTACAGTCCGGACCCGTTGACCGCTGGGGTAACCCCCCCGACAAGAGAAGCGCATTCTAGGCAAGGTTTTTCATTGCGTCAAGCCCAGCAATCGAACATTCTCCAAATTCATCACTAAATACTCCCCACTCGCGCGGCTAATTTCATTTAAAAACAGCCATTAAGCGCCATCTATTTGCCTACTTTTTATTTTAATTTTTTAGTGAATCAGATCATTTAATACACCAAACTGGCAAAAACTTAGCCACCTTGCTCGAATAAACTAAAAAATGCCACCTTGCCTCATCTTGATTGATACCAAAAACCAATCCCCTAACCCGCCATAAATCAATACTCCATGCCAACTAATCTTATATTGTGAAATTATAAAAATTAGCCTGTTTTCGAATATTATTCATAATAAAGGTTGACGACTCAATACAAATGGGCTTTAATAGCGACCTCTCAGCGGCCTGTTAGCTCAGTTGGTAGAGCAGCGGATTGAAAATCCGCGTGTCCTTGGTTCGATTCCGAGACAGGCCACCAAGTTTTTGTAAGGTCAGATTATTACAATCTGGTTTGTTTTAAACCGCATTATGCGGCCCGTTAGCTCAGTTGGTAGAGCAGCGGATTGAAAATCCGCGTGTCCTTGGTTCGATTCCGAGACGGGCCACCAGAATTAAAAAACGGCTCCAATGAAAATTGGGGCCGTTTTTCATTTCGTCTTCCAAATAGTTCGCTTATATTATTTGTGGTTATTGCCTGTGGCAGCAAGCATGATTGCTTCTTGCAATGGCTACCATTGCGCTGTATTAAAAGCGAATCCATAAAAATTCATAACAAACAGCCCCCCCCCCCCTTTTTTTCACATCAAATGGTTAAGACCATTCGTCGCGACATTCTTGCTTAGCACTTTTTTACTGGGTGATAAGCAAGAATGAATGAATGAATGAATTAAAGCAGCATTATCAAGTAGGTAGCACGCCAATTCGTGATATTTTAGTGCAGCTAGCTTGATAAAATTTTGTCGTCAAGGAGCCGAAAAAAAGCTTTAGAGTTATACCTATTTCTTTAATGCTCGCCATTCTAACAACCACACGCGCCATTGCATGCTTTGCTCTAAGAAAAAGTCATGCAACGTGGAGATAAATAGATCAGGCAGATGTGGATTACGAAAAATGGAGCGTACGACATATGGCCTTTCATATTGCATTGATTCAGGCCTGCAACTCACCAGTAATGCTATTCATTTTAGACAACATTTATAACAAATTAGAGTGTTACCCACATCCTTGGCTTAATGGCGACTTAAATCAAGTGCCCCGCCATCATGATCATGGCGAGCAAAAAATATTATAGATGCGGCACTGACAAGGGATCTCCCTCACACCCTCAGCCTTCTTGAAGAGTATTACCCGCAAGTCATTGATCTGGCCGAATCGCGAAGCCGTATAAAACTTCTTTGAAAGGGTAAAAAGCCACCCAATGATTAAAGCCTAGTGGCAAACAGCGGCTGCGATGGGCTGATATATCCCTTCCTAGCCGCCACCACTGCCAGCTCGTAACGCGATTGCCTTGCTGTCTCAAGTAACACGCCATACACCGCAGCGGTGGTGTGCTCTAGTGCTTCTACAATAGGTTTACCAGAGAGAAGGCTAGCCAAGAATATCGCCGAAGTCATATCCCCCACTCCAACCGGCTCTTTATCAAACTCCAAAATTGGCCGACGAATCAGCCAAGCCTCATCAGCGGTGAGCGCCAGCATTTCAAAATCACTAGGGTTTTTTCCTTGGTAATGCAGGTGTTTGATAAGAATTGTTTGCGGCCCTTTTGCCAGCAATTCATGGCAAGCTGCCACGATATCTCCCAGGCTATGTAATGTTCTGCCTGTAATCATTTCTAATTCCAGCTGATTTGGCGATACGATATTGGCCTGTGGAATCACTTTTTCAATTAAGAATTCGGCCACACCAGGCGCAACAATGCAGCCCTTTAAAGGATGGCCCATCACCGGATCACAATGATAAATAGCTAAGGGATTCGCTTCTCTTACTAACTGCAGCGCTTTAAGGATATGCTCGCCTTGGCCCGCATTGCCAATATACCCAGATAACAGCGCATTGCATTCTGCCAACTGCCCTGTCTTGGCAATACCTGCCACTAATTCGCTAATCTGCGCCTCAGGCATCACCATTCCTGCCCAATGACCATATTGGGTGTGATTAGAAAACTGCACCGTATGTAGTGGCCAAACATTAACTCCCATACATTGCATTGGAAACACTGCAGCACTATTTCCTGCATGGCCAAATACCACATGTGACTGAATAGACAAGATATTCATATGAGATCCAAGAGTGAAATAGCTGCATAAAAAAATCACCACTTCCGAACACAACGAAAGTGATGATTTAATTGGATAGTAAATGCTGGTATTCAAGCACTTACCTTCAAAAAAACTAATTACCTCCAAATAATCAGGCAATAATTTTTTACCGCGTTTAGCAGAGTGTAACGGCTAAAACAATAATCAACCATGCCCATATGGCACGCAAGATCGTTGATCTTCTGGCCATTAATACTCACAGCATCATTTTCAATGAAACCACGTGCTTAGTTTTTTAGCTAGCAAGCCCTGCGGCAAGCAGGGCATCAGCCAAACAGGCTTCTGTGTAACCCAGCTCGATATGACGAATGCCATCCAGGGCTAGCTCGGTGGGGTGCGCAGCTAAAATACGCTGAGCAGTTGGTGCTGTGCCGCTTTGATTTTATCAATCTCAGCCGAAGGCATAAAGGTAAAGTATTTCAATAAAGCGATAGACATCATCACTCATGCTCAACTAAAACGGATCAAATTTGTATAGCGAGCATTTTCTAGGATCAAACCAGATGGCATTACCGTCGCTCTTACCAAACTTAGTACTGCCCAATTTGGTTAATCAGCGGCATGGCAATGCCAAACACTTGCTGCTGATTCATCCGGCGACTTAGATCAATCACTACCGTGAGATTTCCCCACTGGCCCGAACCCCCTAATTGCAACGGCGAAGTCATCGCTTTGCAACAAGCTGTAGGCAAACTCAGTAAACGAGATGCCGACTGCATCACAACCCAACCCTTGCTTTACCGATTCTTTATTACTCATGGTATTCACTGAAAAGTGCTTACCCATATCACGTAAAAAGCTCAGCACATCCATACCGGCAAACCAGTCATTATTGTTAACCATGGCGGCGCTATTGGCTCCACAGTCAAAACCTAAGAGCGGTGAGTCTTGCTTGCGAATTTTATCTACCCAGACCACCACATCAGGAGTATTTAGCGAGCGCTCAGTGGCTGCTAGAATCACCAATCCGGTAGCACCGCCAACCAGCGCCAGCAGGCGATAACCCGCCCTCTGAAAGCGTTTTAAAGCGAGCCATGGCACAAGATGGCCAAGGCGCAGGCTACCGGCAGCTGATAGAATCGCCCCTTTAGCCAGCCCCTTGAGTCTGGCTTCATTGATGAAGAATATAAATGTCCGCCAGCCCTATCGATTTTACCGCGCTCACCCTGCAGCGCTACCCAGCTAAACACGCTAAAGACTTACGCGCATGGGATGCGAGTGATGAATACCTTGCTGAATTTATCCGCGCCGATGCCCCCGTTTTGCTGATCAATGATAGCTTTGGTGCGCTGCACTCTGCCACGAGCCTAAGCTCTGGCGCACTGATTTTTCACATCAACGATTCATGGTGCTCACGCCACGCCATTGAAATCAATAGCCAGCAAAGCTTTGAAACTTACACAGGGCAAGCGATCAGCTACACGCTGGTTAAGCTGCCAAAGTCGCTTTCTTTATTTGCCGCACAGCTACAGCAGCTTGCAAATCACATCAGTAAGCCTTTAACGCTGTATTTCTCCGGCATGCAAAAGCACGTTAGCAATGGACATTTGGCGATAATAAAGTCTTGCTGCGATGAAGTGGAATACCTGCCAACGCAGCGTAAAGCGCGTATGTACCAAGCTCGGCTAAGGCCAAGCCAAGAGGTCACTCAACCTTATCTGCAAACCATACCCGAGCTGAATCTCACACTCAGCAACGCGCCGGGAGTGTTTGCTGAGCACAAAGTAGATATAGGATCACGCTTTTTTATTGAGCATTTTGATCGCCTGCCAAGCGCAGAAACCGTTGCCGACGTGGGCTGCGGCAATGGCCTACTATCTTTGGCGTACCACACGCTGCACCCCAAAGCTAGGCTGCATTTATTTGACGAGTCTTTAGCGGCAGTAGAATCGGCAAAGCTAAGCTTTGCCGCTAACTTTCCTGCGGCCAGCTACCAGATTCAGCATGGCGATGGCCTTGCAAGTGCAGTGGCAACGAAGCAGACTTTCGATCTAATTCTGATTAACCCGCCATTTCATCAGCAAAACACCGTCACTACCGATATTGCGCTGAGCATGTTTACACAGGCCAAAGAGTGCATGAGCACCCATAGCGAGTTATGGATCGTGGCAAACCGGCATTTAGACTATCAGGCAGCGTTAAAAAAAACCTTCAAGCAGATCAACCTAGTCGCCCAGAATGCCAAATTTGTGATTATCAAAGCGAAGCGGTAACTGGCTGAAACCTAACGATAATACGTTGCCCCCTACAACGGCTAATCAGCCAAACCGTCTTGCCGCTTCCACTGCCAAGCCCGTGCCGATACTGCCAAATAGATCACCCTCTACATGGCGGGCATTGGGCAAGAGCGCGGCAACTTGGCTGCGTAATAGCGGCACACCGCTAGAGCCGCCGGTAAAGAACACGGTATCGACTTGCTCTACACGTATCCCTGCCGTGGTCAGCAAGCCTGTGACAGTCTTTTCTACGCTCTCTACCAAACGCTCAATCGATGTATCAAACTCTGCACGGCTTAGCTCATGCGTTAGCCCATCTTCGAGACGATCCAGCGTTAGGATGGTGCGCTGGTTTGCGGATAAGGCAATTTTTGCGTCTTCCACCTGCATTGCCAACCAATGCCCAGCACGCTGCTCGATCAAGCTCATTAAACGATCTAATTTATCCCGTTCTAGTGCATCGCGGTAAACATCGACTAGATCGGTCCAAGAACGCCGAGTATAAGCAAAATTGATGGTGTGCCAGGTCGCCAAATTAAAGAAAGTACCGGACGGGACTTCTGAGTTATTTTTAAGCCGCGTTTTATAACCCAACAAAGGCATGACACCAGCTAAGCTCAACGCCTTATCAAAATCTGTACCACCAATATGCACGCCAGCACTGGCCAATAAGTCTTCGCGGCGATCCAGCAACTGAGCACGCTCTGGCGATAATCTCACCAAAGAAAAATCTGAAGTACCACCACCAATATCCACAATCAGCACCAGCTCTTCTTTTTGAATGGTGCACTCGTAATGAAAAGCGGCCGCAATCGGCTCAAACTGAAAACTGATTTCTTTAAAACCAACCTGATAGGCAATCTCGGCGAGGGTTTTTTCAGCCTGCGCATCGGCTGCCGCATCGTCGTCCACAAAATGCACGGGTCGGCCAAATACCGCCTGCTCAAACGGCCTGCCTGCTGCCGCTTCTGCCCGCAACTTAAGCTCGCCAATATATTTGGCCAACAAGCCACGCAGCGGCAAAGCTCGGCCATTCACCTCGGTTTGCGCATCAATCAAGCTGCTGCCTAAAAGGCTTTTTAAAGAACGCATCAAGCGCCCTTCATAGCCCTCCAAGTATTCACCCATGGCGGCTCGGCCGTAGCAAACGGAATCTTCTTCAGCATTAAAAAACACCATCGATGGCAGCGTGGCCTTACCATCTTCCAATGAAATCAGCGTGTTAGCCCCAGGGCGCACCCAGCCCACCGTGGAATTAGAAGTACCAAAATCGATGCCGCAGGCACGAGCAAAAGAAGGAGAAGTCACAGGCCTGATCCGAACGGCAAAAGGGGGCGTAATTCTACATAGCATTGCTGATAAAAACAATTTTGAATCATAGAGGCTCGATTAATGCAGGTTTACCCGCGCGATTGCGACATTTAAGATAAATCAAAGCCTTATTTCGAGTGCTAGGGTCTGCTTCCAGTGCACAATAAACATTAGCTTATACAATCATCACCACGACCAGCATATTGCCGCAAGCGATGGCAATACGAGATATCTATATGGCTTGAGTTACTCACTTATGCCCCCACTTATGCTTAATAGACTTAGGGCAACAAGCATGGAATTAACCATATCGGCGTTATCACCCGATGAAAAATACGCTTTAATCAGCGATTGTGTTGTGCCCCGCCCTATTGCGTGGATCAACAGCCAAAATATGGCCGGAATCGTGAATGTTGCGCCGTTTTCCTACTTTAATATTGTCTCTAACGAGCCAATGATTGTATCGGTCAGTATTAATCGCCGCCACGACAATGCCATGCTAAAAGATACCGCGCGCAATATTTTGCAAACGGGTGAATGTGTTGTCCACCTGCCATCCCGTGGCCACGCCCCACAAGTGAATGCCAGCGCTGCCGCTTTTGCCCCTAATGAAAGTGAAGCAACAGCCCTAGGCTTAGCATTGATCCCCTCTATCGCTGTAAAACCACCCCGCCTTGCCGATTGCGGCGTGGCACTAGAGTGCCGCCTACACATGCATATCGAAGTGGGCGACCCCGTTGTGGCAGATTTAATCCTGCTAGAAGTAGTGCACCTTGGCGTAGCCGATGATTTAATGGTTGATGGCCGCATCCATCCCGAGCCACTTGATCCCTTATCCCGTCTTGGCGGGCCAGACTACGCGGTAGTAGGCGAACGTTTTGTTATTCAGAGGCAAAAATGAGTATTAATATGAAAAAATCAATTATCCAAAGCAAGCAAGCCCCAAAAGCCGTTGGCACTTACTCTCAAGCCGTAAAAATCGGCAATACCGTGTATTTATCTGGGCAAATTGGCCTTGATCCTGCCAGTGGTATTTTGGCTGAAGACTTTACTGCGCAGACCCATCAAGTCTTTCAAAACTTGCGTGCGGTATGTCAGGCGGCAGGGGGAGACCTGCATAATATTGCTAAGCTAGGGGTGTTTGTTACCGACCTAAGCAACTTTTCTGCCCTAAACGACATCATGAGCCAGTATTTTACCGAGCCCTACCCCGCCCGAGCCGCAGTCCAAGCTGCTGCGCTACCTAAGGGCGCACTGGTTGAGGCGGATGGGATTATGGTTTTAGAGGAGTAAGAACAAAATTCTGGAGCATGTTCAAATGAAGATGTCAAAAGCCCTAAATTGTTTTGCCGTTTTGCTAATTTTGGGCGCAATTTGCATCCCCATACTTTCATTTATCAATACTCAGTGCGTTTACCTTCGCTGCATCGATTTCAAAGATGCAGTACTAATAAGTGCTACTTTGCTTGCGCTGGCTGGACACCTTTTTACTCAAGCGAAAAACCTTACTGATGCAGAAGAGAAAAAATCTCTTTTTCATCTCGAAAGCTTTTGCAAAGCATTCGCCTATGCACAATCACTCCTCATAGATAAGAACAATGACCGCAAAAAGTGGATAGAGGCCGCTCGAAGTCTTGAATTAGGTAATGAGCTTGCAAAAAACATCACGATCCCATCTCATCAGCACACTCTAGAAATAGAGCGACTCAGATATCGTGGAATGTTTGATTCATTAATCAGAGATCAACCTGCAGAATTTTTCTACGGAGTTGATAGCAGTATTACAAACCTAGATGACGCAGCAAAAGCATCTACTGCACCTCAAACTAAACGTGGGCATACCACTAGCTCAACCCTTAATTGCCTATGCAACGAATCTATATATTCAGTCTGGCAAGCAGCTCAATGGCCCGAACATTACAAAGACCCAATAAAAGAGTCTTTTTCTCCTATACAGGTAGGACAACTCCAACTCCTTTTCCCTCAACTTCATCGTTTTTTAGAACATCAAGACAATAATCCATCTGCCAGTGGGCAACTGTATAAAAAAAATACGCATGCTACTAGCAACTAATTCAAGCACATATACTTGAGCCACTTCATACCATGCCCTTTCAAAACCCTAGCGATGAAGAAATTCGCCAGTTTTTACTCAGCATTCACCACATCGCCGTAGTAGGCTTATCGCCCAAGGCTGATCGGCCTAGCTTTGGCGTATCTGCCATTATGCAAAAAGCGGGCTTTCATATTATCCCTGTGCGCCCTTACACCAACAGCGTACTAGGCGAAACAGCTTATGCCAGCCTAAGCGATGTACCCAGCAAAGTGGATTTAGTGAATGTATTTCGGGCCAGCGATCAAATCGACGCCATTGTGGATGAGGCCATCCAGTTGCAAATCCCCGCAATCTGGATTCAACTCGGCATTATTAATGAGGCGGCTGCAGAGCGCGCCCAAGCGGCGGGGCTGTTTGTGGTGGTGAATCGATGTATCAAGATTGATTATCTGAGGCTTTGTCTGTGAGCTGCAATCTTGTTCTGGGGGATTTTGCAGCCGATCTTTTGCGTCAGTCGCTTGGCCCCTATGCCGATATCCGCATTCACCAGGATGACTTAACGCTTGGCCCGCTGAACGATATCGACCACGTTTATCCCGCCAGCAGAATCCAATTTTGGAATGAAGTCTTCCCGCTCTCCAGTTTTGACTTTAGTGATGTCCTCCCTGCGGGCAATGCCCAGCTCGCCGCCCTGCCGGAGGACCTGACTTTATGGATAGGCACATCTTGCGGCGAGGCGCTTTTGCTTCGACGCTTAGCGTGGTGGCGCTATCAAAAAGGGCAAAGTTTTAAACTGATTATTCCTGACACCACAGGGGTAAGCAGCTATGTTGCAGGACAGGTTGCACTTAGCCTGATCAGCCCCGAACAAATCGAATCGGCCTGCGGCGAACGGCTTTCCCACGCCCAGTTACAAAAACTAGCACAAGAATGGCAAGACTTATGCCAGCAAAAAAGTACATTTCGAGGCTGGAATGGGCAGACGTTTCAATACCTGACCGAAACTGCGCTCGACACCGAAATGCTGGCCCTGATCACCGATAACTACTTGCCTTGCAGGCAAATTGCGGGGCTTTGGATGCAAGCCGCTAAAGGCTTTTTTCGCAGCGATGTATTAGCCATGTGGCGCTTACGCTGCTTAGCGGCACAAGGGCTGATTGAAATGGAAAGCCACCCCGATCAGCACGATTTATATGCTTTTAAAGTAAGAAAAAAATAGCGCGCTACCCCTCTTCCAAAGTACGAGGAGATTTATGCAAAAAAATCAGCTCACGCATTGCCTTAAACAGCGGCTACGTTTACCTTTAGTTAAATTCTTCAGCGGCGCGCCAGATATATGAAACTTCAGTTCACAAAAATGCAAGGCCTAGGTAATGACTTTATGGTGATTGATGGGGTAAATCAGCAGGTCAAGCTGAGCGCCAACAGCATACGCCAGCTAGGTGACCGGCATTTTGGTATTGGTTTTGATCAGCTTTTATTAGTAGAAGCCTCAAACCTACCCAATATCGATTTTAGCTACCGAATTTTTAATAATGACGGTAGTGAAGTCGAGCAATGCGGCAATGGCGCACGCTGTTTTGCCCGTTTTGTATTTGATAAAGGTCTAAGCCATAAACGTGAAATTGCCGTAAGCACCGCGCGCGGGGTGATTTATCCACGTCTGGAAGACAATGGCAATGTCACGGTAAATATGGGCATACCACAATTTTCCCCCGCAGAAATACCCTTTATCAGCGATGCAGATCTCATCATTCATCCGCTAGATGTAGATGGGCAGAGTATTGATATCAGCGTGATATCAATGGGCAACCCGCATGCAGTGCAAGTAGTCAGCGATGTGGACAGCACCCCTGTTGCCAGCCTTGGCCCAAAAATTGAAACGCACGTGCGCTTTCCTGCAAAAGTCAACGTCGGCTTTATGCAAATCGTGAATCGAGACCAAATTAAACTACGAGTATTTGAACGTGCCGCAGGCGAAACCCTAGCCTGTGGCACAGGCGCTTGCGCGGCGGTCGTGACAGGTATTCGCCGTGGCTTACTCAACCCCAGTGTTCGTGTTATTACCCACGGCGGGGAGCTAACCATTAGCTGGCGAGCAGGCGAAGCAGTTTTGATGAGCGGCCCTGCTGTAACAGTATTTAATGGAGAGATCAGCCTTGGCAACCTTGGAGAACAATATGCAGCCCAATGAAATTGTCGCTTGGCTAAAAGACAACCCAGCGTTCTTTGATCAATACGCCGACGAGCTGGCACAAATTTATGTGCCCCACAGCCACCGAGGCCAAGCGATTTCGCTGGCGGAGCGCCAGCTACTCACCTTACGTGAAAAAAATCGCTCACTAGAGCTACGCCTAGGCGATCTGCTGCAGTTTGGTGAAGAAAACGATCATATCTCTGAAAAACTGCACCAGCTTAGCGTTAGCTTGATGGAAGCTGATGATCTGGCTAGCATGATAGGCACGCTGGAATACCATCTACAGCATCGCTTTGGCGTGCCACATATCGCCTTACGGCTGTGGCTAAATAGCGATTGTAATCTGCGCGAATTTGCCCCCGTAGGTGAGTCCGTGCAAAAACTAGCGCAAAACTTAGTATCACCTTACTGCGGCCCCTATGTGACCGATGAAGTACAAACATGGTTTGAATGCGAAGCCAACACGCTGAAATCCTTCGCTCAGTTTGCTTTGCGTATTGGGACCGGCGAGCCATTTGGCATACTGGTAATGGCCAGCGAAGATATTGAGCGCTTTTACCCTGATATGGGCACGCTATACTTGCAACGCCTATCTGATTTAGTCTCTGCATCCGTTCGCCGTGCAGTGCCTCAGTTTGAGCCAAATGATGAGCCCATGCTGCTGACTGAAGAAGTGTGATGCAAGCGACCACGGAGCGTCTTATACCGCTGAGTAGGGAAGATACCCTAAGCAAGCCAGCGGATGAAAACGAAGAACAGCTCCGCGTAAAACAAGCCATGCTCGCGCACTTTGTCCAATATTTAGAAGGGGAAAAAGGTGCGGGCGAGCACACGCGTGCCGCCTATGAGCGCGATATGGCCACCTTATTGGAATGCGCTGCTGGCCATGATTTAGCCTCGCTCACGCCTAAGGAAATTCGCGGCTATGTGCGTAAGCTCACCAGCCGCAGCCTATCGGCAAGAACCATTGCTCGCACCCTTTCTACATGGCGCACTTTTTATCGCCTGATGTGCCGCGACTTTCACTGGCCAATGAACCCCGCCGACGGGGTAAAGCCCCCAAAA
Source organism: Iodobacter fluviatilis (assembly GCF_004194535.1). Taxonomy (NCBI): domain Bacteria; kingdom Pseudomonadati; phylum Pseudomonadota; class Betaproteobacteria; order Neisseriales; family Chitinibacteraceae; genus Iodobacter; species Iodobacter fluviatilis. The sequence continues at coordinate 1,516,047 of NZ_CP025781.1, forward strand.
ACTGCAAAAAAACTTCCTGCGGCGATGACCATTGACGATACCTCAGGTTTTTTAGAAAACATGCCTGATGAGGAAATCCTAGCCTGTCGTGACAAAGCCATCTTTGAGCTGGCTTACTCCTCTGGCCTGCGTGTGGCTGAATTGGTATCGATTAACTTACTTGATTTAGACTTAAACCAAGGCATGGCAGTGGTCACAGGGAAAGGCGGCAAGACTCGGCAGGTACCCGTAGGTAGCGTGGCATGCGAAGCCATACGCCGCTGGCTAATAGAGCGTCCCAAACTCAGCCCCAAAGATAATACAGTTTTTGTGGGGAAAAACGGTGGCACGCTCAGCACCCGCGCGGTGCAGCTGCGGATTAAATACTGGGAAACCAAACTCAATATTAAAGAACCACTCTACCCACACAAACTGCGCCACAGCTGCGCCAGCCATTTACTCCAAAGCTCACACGATTTACGCGCCGTGCAAGAGCTACTTGGCCACGCCAGCATCGCCACCACCCAAGTCTATACCCACCTTGATTACCAACACCTAGCGCAAGAATACGACCGAACTCACCCAAGGGCTAAAAAACCTGAGGATGAAGAAGAGAAGTTAGCTTTGTTGCTGCGTAAATCCAAACCCAAATCTTGAAACACGGAGTGCACGGAGAAAAACAGAGGGGGAACAAGCTATTTGCTTTGAGGTTTGAATATTTTCAAATTTAGGCGATTGGATTTACATCACAGCTCGTGGCACGGGGCTTTTTAAAGTCCCCTTAAAGCACGCCGAAGCGAGGAATAAGCGGCTCAGAGTTTCGGAAAAGGGTTAGCGGGCTTGCTCCCGAGCAGCCTTTTTCGCCGAGCCGATTATCCGCAGTGGGGGGCCTTCGTGTTTTTGAGGTTGCGGCTTTGGTTCTTTTCTTGGCCGTTCAAGAAAAGAACGCCCTCGCGGTGGCTACCGCTCCTAAATCAACGTGCCGAAGGCACCAAAAAGATCTTTTTGACTTTAGCCTAGGGTCTGTTGACGTTTCATTCACAATTGCGCTGAGCCGGAAAATGGCTAGGCACAAGGCATGCGACGAAGGCAATAACGCGTTATTTCCAAGGAGCATAACGCAGTGAATGGCCATTTTCCGGCCCAGCCCTTCGGGTTTAGCCCATTTTTGGGGCTGCACGGCGTTAAAAATCGCTGATGGTACTCGTACCATGTCGCAATTTTCTCCTTGTTCAGCCCCAAAACTGGGCCAAACGCAGCCGTGAATGAAACGTCAACAGACCCTAGCAAAATCGGCGGGTTCCACCCGCCCTACAACGGCTCACCCATCCTATTAAGAAAACTTCCCCTGCAATTTAAATTCCTCAGTCGCTTTCATTAAAGCCGTAGCAATCCCTGGCTCCATCGCCGCATGGCCCGCATCAGGGATGATATGCAAAGTAGACTCAGGCCAAGCCTGATACAGACGATAAGCCGATTTTGGCGGGCAAATCACATCGTAACGACCTTGAATAATCACCGCGGGCAAATGGCGAATCTTGCCCACCTGTTGCAGCAACTGATCTTCTGCCATAAAACCGGCATGGTACATATAGTGTGCTTCTAGGCGACCTAAGCTGGTGCAAACGGCATCGGTTTCAAACTGGGCAATGGTGCTGCTTTGCGGTTCTAAAAACAAACAACTGCCTTCGTAACGACTCCAGCTGCGGGCTGCAGGCAGATAAACTTCTGGATCATCATTAAAGAGCCGCTGACTATAGGCTTCGAGCAAATTAGCTCGCTCGGCTTCAGGTATATGCGCTGCGAATTCGGCGTGGACTTCTGGGTAAAAATGACCGATGCCATTCACAAACCAGTCCACCTCGGCCGCAGTGCAAAGGAAAATCCCGCGCAAGATAAAACCTAAACATGCCTCAGGATGCGCTTCGCCATAGGCCAGCGAAAGAGTCGATCCCCAAGAGCCGCCAAATACCAACCACTGTTCTACATCCAGCATCTGACGCAAGACTTCGATATCGGCGATTAAATGAGCGGTGGTGTTATTGCGATACTCACCCAAGGGCGTCGATTGCCCTGCACCGCGCTGATCAAATAACACAATACGGTAATAGGCGGGATCAAAAAAGCGGCGATGCATGGGCGAAATGCCGCCTCCGGGGCCGCCATGCAAAAACAGCACCGGCACGCCATCAGGATTACCGCATTCTTCCCAATAAAGGGTATGCACATCATCTACGGCCAAGCGGCCGCTGCGGTGTGGCTGAATTTCCGGAAACAATAAATCGCTCATTCAAATCCCTTACTGAATTTTTAAAATCCCAATATCCTCGCCCCTTGGTAAAAGATAAACGACAGCACCCAAGCGAGAAATAAAGAATAGACCACTGAGAAAGTCGTTAGCGCTACGCTATTCGATTCCTTGCGCATGGCAGCAATAGTAGAAACACAGGGCACATAGGTCAATGAAAATAGCATAAAGCTATAAGCGGATACTGGATCAAGTACGATAGATAAATGATGCGCCAAGGCAGTGCCGTCTTGCCCAGCAATCACCGCCAGTGCACCAAGCACCACTTCCTTCGCCACAAAACCAAATATCAAAGCAATCGACAGCTCGGCCTGAATACCAATTGGGGACAACACGGGCTGAAAAAATCCAGCAATCAGAGTGGAATAACTATGCTGCGGATTCGGATAATTACTGAGCAGCCAAACTAAAACCACGCCAATCACAATCATAGTTGAAGCCAGCCGTACAAAGCCCGCCGCCTCGCCCCAGCCACGCAAAAAGATTTGCCGTAGCACCGGGAAGCGATAAGGCGGTAGCTCTAGCGTAAATGGCTCGGTCGATTTAAAGCGCCCACGCAGCAAAAGCGCCGTGCCCATAGAGATAAAAATACTCGCAAAATACAAAGAGAGCAGCACCCAAGGTGCTTGCAGCGGGCTAAACAGCGCACCAGTTAAAAACAGAAAGATCTGTAAACGCGCCGAACATAGTGAAAAAGGAATCGCCAGCATGGTCAGCAAACGCGCTTTTCTATCCCTTATCACCCTTGTGCCCATTAAGGCAGGCACATTGCAACCAAAGCCCATCATCAACATCACAAAACCACGGCCATCCATGCCCAGACGCGCCATCAGCCCATCCATCATAAAAGCCGCGCGCGAGAAATAACCTGAGTCTTCAATAATCGCCATCAGGCAGAAAAACAGAAAAATAATGGGGATAAAAGTCAGTACCGTACTAAGGCCATCAAACACACCATCCACTAAAAAGCCTGACCAAAAAGGCGGCCAAGACGCTGCAGCCACTTTTAAAATATCGCTTTTAAACCACTCCAGCCCCTCTTTCATTAGATCCTGCAAAGGCACGCCAATGGCGTAGGTCAGCTGAAACAGGCAAAACATCATCAGCACAAACAGCGGCAAGCCAAGTAGCGGATGCAAAACCCAGCGATCCAGCATGGCGGTGGGGCCAGGAGGCAAAATAGCGGGGCGATGAATAAAGCGGCTATAAAGCCTCGCCTCGTCCTGATGCAGGGTATTGGATGCGGGTGCATGGGCCAGTGCAATTTGCTTAGGCGCTTGCTGGCTGATCAGGCGATTGAGCGCCTCTTTTAAATCAGGCACACCTTGGCCATGCTTGGCACTGATTTTTAGCACGGGGCAGGCTAGCTCAGCAGCCAGCCCTTCTAGATTAATTTGCACCCCAGCCTGCTTGGCTTCATCGCTCATATTAAGCGCAATAATCAGCGGCGCGCCCAGTGCTTTTAGCTGCAAAGCCAACACCAGTTGCCTATCTAGCTGCGTGGCGTTCAGTACTAATAAAATGGCATCTAGCTCAGTTTTATTCAGAAATTCCTGAGTAATACGCTCGTCTTCAGCCCCGCCACTTAAATCATAAATCCCTGGCAGATCAATCATCTGCACCATAGCGCCGCCCAGCAAAATACGGCTGGAAGCCAAATCCACCGTCAGCCCAGGCCAATTAGCTGTGCGTGCCGTACCACCTGTGATGCGATTAAATAAGGTTGATTTACCTGTGTTTGGCATGCCTACCAAGGCAACACGTTTCATGCTGCCACCGCAATCAGATCAGCCTCTGCCTGTGGTAAAACCAAAACCACAATTTGCCGTGCATCATTCCGCCTCAGCATAAAATCAGTACTAGCAACACGCAGCTGCAAAGGCCCATTAAAAAAGCCTCGGCGAATCACTTCAATATCGCGCTCTGCATGCAAGCCTAGGGCGGCAAGGCGCTGGGTTAAATCTGGAGAAAGCTGGGTGATGAGAATTTTGGCAAGGGTATTCAGAGGAAGATCAGCAAGTGTCATGGTTTCAACAATGAGAACGGTTTTTGTTACAACATCATCTGCCTTACAAAACAGTGCGTCAATCTGCGCGCTGTTATTTATTGATCTTCATCAGAGTGCCCAGACAAGAAAAAAGCCATACAGAGCATGGCTTTTTTCTCAACGATCAAGTATTACTTGCGGCTAATCGCTCGCCAGCCGATGTCGTTGCGATATTGCGCACCGGCAAATGAAACACCGGCCAGAATCTGATAAGCGCGTTTTTGTGCCATTTTAAAACTGTCGCCGAAGGCGGTTACACAAAGTACACGGCCACCAGCAGTTACAGCTTCACCCTGCTCATTTAGAGCCGTGCCGGCATGAAATACATGGCCGTCTTCTAGCGCAGTTGTTGGCAGGCCGGAGATTAAATCGCCTTTACGCGGAGTTTCTGGGTAATTAGCGGCAGCCATGACCACGCCCATCGCCACGCGACGATCCCATTCGGCTTCAATTTGATCCAGCGTGCCATTCACACCGTGCTCGAGCAAGGTGACAAAATCGCTTTTTAAACGCAGCATAATCGGCTGGGTTTCAGGGTCGCCAAAGCGACAGTTGTATTCGATCACTTTGGGATTACCCAGCGCATCAATCATCAGGCCTGCATATAAGAAACCCGTAAATACAGTGCCGTCTTTCGCCATGCCTTGCACGGTAGGCATAATCACTTCACGCATCACTTTGGCATGCACATCTGGGGTGACCACAGGTGCTGGACTATACGCGCCCATGCCGCCGGTATTTGGGCCTTCGTCACCATCCAAGAGGCGTTTATGATCTTGGCTAGAAGCCATGGCCAGCACATTTTTGCCATCGACCATCACAATAAAACTGGCTTCCTCACCAACAAGGCACTCTTCAATCACCACGCGAGCACCCGCATCGCCAAATTTATTATCGGACAGCATAGAATCAACCGCAGCGTGCGCTTCATCCAGCGTCATCGCCACAACCACGCCCTTGCCCGCAGCTAGGCCATCTGCCTTGATCACAATCGGCGCGCCCTGCGCTTTGATATAAGCGTGCGCTTCATCCGCATTAGCAAAAGTCTGGTAAGCCGCTGTAGGAATACCATGGCGCTGCATAAAGGCTTTGGCAAAGTCTTTAGACCATTCCAATTGTGCCGCTGCGCGAGTTGGGCCAAATATTTTTAAACCTGCTTCGCGAAATGCATCCACCACACCTTGCGACAATGGTGCTTCTGGCCCGACAACAGTAATGGCAATATTTTCTGCTTTGGCAAAAGCGATCAATTGATCAATTGCCGTAATATCTATATTAGTTAAATCTTTTTCCAGTGCAGTACCCGCATTGCCCGGCGCCACAAACACTTTACCCACGCGCTCAGATTGGGCAATTTTCCAAGCCAATGCGTGTTCACGGCCACCCGAACCAACCACCAAAATATTCATGAATCTGTTTCCTGTTAATCGAATTCGTAGCGGCCAAAGACATAAGCCACATTGCCATTATTTAGTTGGCCATTGAGCCTTGGGATAAAGGTACCAATCAAAGATGCCTTGCCATAGCGAACTGACGCAATAGGCAAAGGGGCTGGAAAAGGCACTCCGCCAATCACATCCTGACGTGAAATGAGCTGTAAAGACATTCCAAGGCCTGCTGATAACTCACCAACAATCGGCCAATACCAGAGACGCATATAGCCAACCTGAAGCTGAGGCTGATTGTGCGAATCAGCAAAAATCATCCCGTAAATAAATTCTTGGTTATTATTTTCATCAGTAATACGCTTACCTAGGCCGCCACCGTAAGCAAACTCTTGAAAGTCTTCGAGTTTTTCAGCGGTATAGGTTGAACGATCGTGCCAAGAATAACCCGACAACAACAAATCATTCTTACCTTCCCGGTTTATTTTATCCACACGCTGACAAGCAGCCGTCGCCCAATCCCACATATTGGAGCAATCCATTGCAGATGCAGGCAAGGCCATCAGCAAGCAAAGGGTGGCAAACAGTTTTTTCATTATCTCAACCAAAATATTTCAAAGCAGCGGCGGCTCAGCCAGCCTCTCAATTAAACACAACACCATAAACACAATAAGCGGGGAATTTCTTCCCCGCTTTTAAATAGTTAAACCACTCGATTAATGACGGAAATGGCGAATACCTGTCACCACCATTGCAATACCATGCTCGTCCGCTGCCGCAATCACTTCATCATCGCGCACCGAGCCGCCCGGCTGAATAATGGCGGATACGCCATTTTCTGCAATCACATCCACACCATCACGGAATGGGAAGAAGGCATCAGACGCGGCTACCGAGCCACGTAAATCCAGCCCCGCGCTTTTAGCCTTAATGGCGGCAATTTTAGTTGAATCCACACGGCTCATCTGGCCTGCCCCCACACCTAATGTCTGGCCCTTACCGCAGAATACAATCGCGTTTGATTTAACAAACTTAGCCACATTCCATGCAAACAGTAGATCTTTAAGCTGTGCCTCGGTAGGCTGTAGCTTAGTCACTACCTTCACATCTTTTAGCGCCAGAATATGGGTATCGGGCGTTTGCACCAGCAAACCACCAGCAACACGCTTTACATCAAAGCGATTAGCGCCCTGCTCTACAGGGACTTCTAGCACACGAACATTTTGTTTTTTAGCCAGCAAGGCCAAGGCTTCTGCGGTATAGGCAGGGGCAATCAGCACTTCCATAAATTGCTTAGATACGGCCTCGGCAGTATCCACATCTACCGTCTGGTTAAACGCAATAATGCCGCCAAACGCGCTGGTGGTATCGGTTGCAAACGCTAAGCGATACGCTGAGTAGCTATCCACGCCTACCGCGACGCCGCAAGGATTGGCGTGTTTTACAATCACACACGCAGGTTCTGCAAACTGCTTCACGCATTCCCATGCTGCATCGGAATCCGCTACATTGTTGTAGCTTAATTCCTTACCCTGCAACTGTTTGTATGCCGCTAGGCTGCCCGCTGCAGGGTCGATATCACGGTAAAAAGCGGCGCTTTGATGTGGGTTTTCACCATAGCGCATATCTTGCACTTTAACGAACTGCATATTTAAGCGGTCTGGATAAGATTTCTTCTCACCCTCAACCGTTAACGCCGTCAGGTAGTTAGAAATTGCACCATCGTAAGCCGCGGTATGGCTAAAAGCTTTTTTTGCCAGCACTTTACGGGTAGCAAGCAATAAAGCACCGTCATTTGCTTGCATTTCTTTAATCAGCGCAGCGTAATCGCTAGCATCAGTCACAATAGCCACATGTGCATGGTTTTTGGCTGCAGAGCGCACCATAGCTGGGCCACCGATGTCGATATTTTCAATCGCATCTTCATAGCTACAGTCAGGCTTGGCAATAGTGGCTTCAAAAGGGTAGAGATTTACACAAACTAGATCGATATTGCCGATGCCGTGTTCTTGCATAGTGGCAAGGTGTTCAGGTAAATCGCGGCGCCCCAGAATGCCGCCATGAATTTTTGGATGCAGTGTTTTCACACGCCCATCCAGCATTTCAGGAAAGCCAGTGTAATCTGCCACTTCGATCACCGGCACGCCATTGTCAGAAAATAATTTGGCTGTACCACCTGTCGACAAAATTTCGACACCTTGCGCCGCCAAGGCTTTGGCAAAATCAAGTACACCGGTTTTATCGGATACGCTGATCAGCGCGCGGGTAATTTTGGTCATGGTTTCTTTCCCTGTATATCATAAACGACAAAGATGGAGCCTTAGCAAAACCCAAACCTTGAACCACGAAGGAAAAGGAGAACTCGGAGCAACATAGAGAAAACCTACACACATAAAAATGATTTTTTCCGTGCAGCTCCGTGCTCTCGGTAGTGCAAGATTTGGGTTTCAAATGTTTTTACTTACCATGCGGCCGTGTTTTAAATTTACTTACAGTAAATCGTAAATCTGCAGCTTTTTACGCAAGGTATTACGGTTAATTCCCAGCATATCGGCCGCTCGGGTCTGATTGCCCTCTACGCGCTCCAACACCAACTCTAATAGTGGCTTTTCAACTCGAGCCAAGACCATATCGTACATCGCACACGGCGGTTCACCATCAAGGTCTTGAAAATACTGGTCGAGAGAAGCATAAATTGCCTGGGCAATCAGATCGGCTTGAGTACTCATAAATCTCCCGATTCATTGTGATTTTCTTTTTGTTTTTGCATATCTTCATACTGCAAACGCTCGCCCAAGGTCAGTAGGCCATCAAAATAACTGCGGGTTACATTTGCTTGCCCTACCGTTGATTCTTGTGCATACATCGCTTGACGGAATTCATTACTACCGCGCAAACCTTTGGTATACCAAGCAATATGTTTCCGAGCTATACGGCAACCAGAGTACTCGCCATAAAAGACATATAAATCGTCAAGATGGCCAAGCAATACATCGCGGACCTCCACAACCTCTGGCGCGGGCAACAACTCACCGCTCGCCAGATAATGGGCAATTTCGCGGAAAATCCACGGCCTGCCCTGCGCTGCCCGCCCAATCATTATGGCGTCTGCACCGGTTTCTTTAAGAACCAGCGCGGCTTTTTGCGGGCTATCAATATCGCCATTGGCGATCACAGGAATCTGTATCGATTGTTTAACTTGGGCGATCAGCGCGTAGCGTGCATGCCCCAAGTACATATCTTCACGCGTTCGGCCATGAATAGCCAACGCGGCTACCCCTGCTTCTTCGGCGATTTTGGCCACGCGCATAATATTTTCTTCGCCATTGGCAAAGCCTAGGCGGGTTTTCAGTGTAACTGGCACGTCTACCGCACGCACTACGGCGTGCAGAATATCGGCAACTAAGTCTTCATTTTGCAACAGGGCCGATCCGGCCAATTTATTGCAAACCTTTTTAACTGGGCAACCCATATTGATATCAATGATTTGCGCACCGTGCGCCACATTATGCCGCGCCGCTTCTGCCAGCAATTGTGGATCTGACCCAGCAATTTGCGCGGAAACCGGCGCTAATTCGCCTTCAAAATTAGCGCGATGCAGCGTCTTCTGGTGCGAGCGCATGCTGCTATCGGCAGTAATCATCTCGCTCACAGCATGCCCCGCGCCAAATCGCTTACAAAGCATGCGAAAAGGCCGATCAGTGACACCCGCCATGGGGGCAACAATCAGATTATTTGTAAGGGGGTAGGGGCCGATATGCATAGTCTGCTGGCGCAGTAAAAGGCCGCGCATTCTAACGCCTGCCTAATTTTTAAGCAACAACCTTCAGGCGGATTTTTATGAAAAAACTTAGAAAGAACCTTAAATATGCAGGTACGGAGAAGCCAAAAATTAGCACAAGACTCTTTGCAGGGTGAGCACATATAACCATTATGAGCAAAAAAAATAGCGAACCTACAGGCTCGCTATTTTTAATGGCTAGGCAATAATTAGCTTAGCTTTTTAGTCAGAATCTCAGTCACCATCGCAGGGTTGGCTTTGCCCCTGCTGGCTTTCATGCACTGGCCCATCAAAGAATTAATCGCAGCGAGTTTGCCGCTTTTATATTCCTCAACAGCCTTGGGATTGGCCACCAGTACTTCATCGATAATCGCCTCGATTGCACCTGTATCCGTAGTTTGCTTCAGCCCATCGCGCTCGATAATACTGTCCGCAGAATCACCCGATTCCCACATCTTTTTCAGCACGTCTTTAGCGGTTTTATTGTTGATGGTGTTATCCATCACACGTTTCACTAAGGCAGCTAAAGCTTGAGCAGAAACAGGGCTATCGCCAATCGATTTTTCTTCACGATTCAGTGTGGCCGATACATCGCCCATGATCCAGTTGGCTGCTAGCTTAGCGTCCGCTCCAGCGGCCACCATGGCTTCAAAGTACACCGCCATATCTTTAGAGCTGGTCAGCGTGCTGGCGTCATAAGCTGACAAGCCATACTGCGTACTAAAGCGCTCGCGCATCAGCTGTGGCAGCTCGGTCATTTCACTACGCACACGCTCAATCCAATCTTCAGAGATACACAATGGCGGCAAATCTGGGTCTGGGAAATAGCGATAATCATGCGCGTCTTCCTTGCTGCGCATCATGCGAGTTTCGCCGCTATCTGGGTCAAACAGAATCGTTGCTTGCTGAATCTTATGCCCGTCTTCGATCTGATCGATTTGCCACTGTGTTTCAAACTTGATGGCTTGCTCCATAAACTTAAAGCTGTTCAAGTTTTTAATTTCGCGGCGAGTGCCAAATTCTGCTTGGCCTTCTGGGCGTACCGATACGTTCACATCGCAACGGAAACTGCCTTCCTGCATATTGCCATCGCAAATACCGATCCAAGTCACAAGGCTATGCAGCGCCTTAGCGTAAGCCACGGCTTCGGCTGCTGAGCGCATTTCTGGCTCGGAAACGATTTCCAGTAAAGGCGTACCAGCGCGATTCAAATCGATACCGGTCATGCCATTGCAGTCTTCATGTACCGACTTACCTGCGTCTTCTTCCAAGTGAGCCCGCGTCACATTAATCTTCTTAGTGACGTCCCCCACTTGAATCTCAATCACTCCGCCCTCAACCACCGGCAGCTCAAACTGGCTAATCTGATAGCCCTTAGGTAAGTCAGGATAAAAATAATTTTTACGGGCAAAAATCGATTTACGATTAATTTTGCCGCCAATCGCCAAGCCCAGCTGAATCGCACGCTCAACCGCGCCACGGTTCATTACCGGTAAAGCACCGGGCATGGCCACATCCACCACGGAGGTTTGCGTATTAGGCTCAGCACCGTAAGCAGTGCTGGCTCTGGAGAAAATTTTCGACTGAGTCGAGAGCTGGGTATGCACTTCCAGCCCAATCACTACTTCCCATTTCATGTTGTGAATCCTTAGGCTGGTTTATAGGCTTGGGGCACGGGTGTGCCAGTCAGTCACTTGCTGCAATTGATGTGCAGCATTCAGCATTTTGGCCTCACTGAAATAATTACCAATCAGTTGCAAGCCAACAGGACGGCCATTGGCTGCGAAGCCCGCTGGTAAGCTCATGCCTGGCAGGCCAGCCAGATTGACAGCCAAGGTGTAAATATCTTCTAAATACATGGCGGTTGGATCGGCGTTTTTCTCGCCTAAGTTCCAAGCGGCCGTTGGCGCAACAGGGCCTGCAATCAGATCACAATGCTCAAATGCCGTTTGGAAATCATTCGCAATAATGCGGCGGATTTTTTGCGCTTGCAAATAGTAAGCATCGTAATAACCGTGGCTCAGTACATAAGTACCCGTCAAGATGCGGCGTTTTACTTCCGCGCCAAAGCCTTCGCTACGGCTTTTTTCGTACATTTCTGTTAGGCCAGAATAATCCGCAGCGCGGTGACCATAACGCACGCCATCAAAGCGGCTTAGATTACTCGAAGCTTCAGCAGGAGCAATCACGTAATAGGCAGGAATCGACAGCTTAGTATTCGGCAAGCTAACTTCAACAATGCTTGCGCCCAGCTTTTTATACTCTTCAATCGCTGCAAGTACGGCGGCAGCCACGTCGCTTTCTAGCCCTTCTGCAAAATATTCTTTAGGCACACCAATTCTTAAACCCACCAGCGGGGTGTTTAAATCGCGGCTGTAATCTTCTTTAGCGTGTTCTAGCGATGTAGAGTCGCGCTCATCAAAGCCCGCCATCACATTCAATAGCAGTGCGCAATCTTCGGCGCTTTTACCAATCGGGCCGCCCTGATCCAGTGAGCTGGCAAAAGCAATCATGCCAAAGCGGCTAACAATCCCGTAAGTAGGCTTAATCCCCGTTACGCCGCAAAATGCTGCGGGCTGGCGAATCGATCCGCCAGTGTCCGTTGCCGTAGCAATCGGAGTCAAACGCGCGGCAACTGCGGCTGCCGACCCGCCTGATGAGCCACCAGGTACAGCCGTTTTATCCCAAGGATTCTTTACCGCGCCATAAAAACTGTTTTCATTGGAAGAGCCCATCGCAAACTCATCCATATTGGTGCGGCCCAAGGTAACCAGCCCTGCTTTGCGGCACAGCTCAATCACATTGGCGTCATAAGGCGAGACAAAATTATCCAGCATCTTGGAACCACAGGTAGTCTTCCAGCCTTGCTGGCAAAAAATATCTTTTTGCGCAATAGGTACACCGGTTAATACCCCGGCCGAGCCATTAGCTAGCATGGTGTCTGCGGCTTGCGCGTCGATCAAGGTTTTGTCTTCGTCCAAAGTAATAAAGGCATTGAGATCTGCCATTGCTTTGGCCCGAGCCAAGTATTCGCTAGCCATTTCGACCGCAGAAATTTCTTTTGCTGCCAGCATGGCTGACAGTTGCTTAACTGATTTTTCTATCATTATTTTTTAGAGGGGGTTAACCCTAGCCTCATTCAATAACTTGCGGAACAAGATATAAACCAGCCTCTACAGCTGGCGCAACAGCCTGCCAGTTTTCCCGACGATTTGGCTCGCACGCCACATCATCGCGCAAACGCAACATCACATCTTGTGCATGGGCCATCGGCTCAATACCGCTGGTATCAACGGCCCGCATCTCTTCAATCAGAGTCAAAATTTGGTTTAACTGGCCTTGGGTGGCCGCTAATTCATCACCCGTCACCGCAATGCGGGACAAGCGGGCGATGCGCGCCACATCTTCAATAGACAGGGACATGTCGGATTTACCCCGTAAACATTTATTAACGTCAACTCGATAGGGTATCATATAGGGTTTGATTACTACCACCCGTCAATAGACTATGGTGGCAAAGCAATAGGTACATAGTGCCGCGGAACTTTTCTACCTGCATTGCCGCCAAATGCAGCAATTACGCTTAAAATAACGAACCTTTTTCCTGCCGCAGGCAGAAATACCGGTGATTTGCAATATATGCCATATAGGGTGGGCCTGTTTTAACGGGCGGCACTATTATGAAAAACCCGTGCGCGCAGTAGATTAACGAATAAAAACAATCTTGCTTTCAAGCAAGGGCAGCTCGAGCAAGAATAAGATATGTGAGTATTCCATCGCTAACCTAAGCACCATAATTTTAAAACGTGAGACCTACGTATTTGGGCTGCTGTCTTTGTTCTGCCATCGCAAGGCCAAAATGAATAGTCTTACTAAATACTAAACGATCTAGCCAGACCCCTTAAAGCCCGTGGCGATTCCACGACCTACCTTTAATCATGTAATTTTAAAGTGCGAGACCCGAATGTTTGGACTTCTTTCCGGCTACTTTGCCAACGACATCGCCATTGACCTTGGTACTGCCAATACGCTGATTTATATGCAGGGCAAGGGCATTGTGCTTGATGAACCTTCCGTAGTTGCCATTCAGCAAGAAGGCGGCCCATCAGGCAAGAAAACGATTCTTGCTGTTGGCGCAGAAGCAAAAAAAATGCTTGGTCGCACACCTGGCAGCATTAATGCTATTCGCCCCATGAAAGACGGCGTGATTGCCGATTTCACCATTACCGAACAAATGCTGAAGCAGTTCATTAAAAAAGTGAACCCAAGCCGCATGTTCTCCTCCCCTCCCCGTATCGTGATTTGCGTGCCATGTGGCTCTACTCAGGTTGAGCGCCGTGCGATTCGTGAATCAGCGTTGGGTGCGGGCGCACGTAAAGTTGAGCTAATCGAAGAGCCAATGGCCGCAGCTATCGGCGCAGGTATGCCAGTTGAAGAAGCAACCGGTTCGATGGTGGTGGATATCGGTGGCGGCACAACCGAAGTAGGCGTGATTTCCTTAGGCGGTATTGTTTACGCGTCTAGCGTTCGCGTGGGCGGGGATAAGTTTGATGAAGCTATCATTAACTATATTCGTCGCAACTACGGCATGCTGATTGGAGAAGCTACCGCAGAAGAAATCAAAAAACGCATCGGCAGCGCCTTCCCTGGCGCCGAAGTACGTGAAATGGAAGTTAAGGGTCGTAATCTTGCTGAAGGCATTCCGCGCTCGTTCACTATTTCTTCTAATGAAATCTTAGAAGCGCTGACTGAGCCACTCAATCAAATCGTTTCTGCAGTAAAACAAGCGCTAGAACAAACCCCGCCTGAGCTGGGTGCCGACATTGCCGAAAAAGGCATGGTGCTGACCGGCGGCGGCGCACTGCTGCGCGATTTAGATCGCCTATTGATGGAGGAAACCGGCTTGCCCGTATTTGTTGCAGAAGATCCACTAACTTGCGTTGTGCGTGGCTCTGGTAAGGCACTAGAAAAACTCGATAAAGCGGGCAGCATTTTCACTTACGATTAAGTGATTAGCCCCCGGAAGTCTCGCCCCTTTATTGGTATGAAAGTTGTAGGGTAGGTTAGCCTTGGCTTTTCTTGGGCGTAGCCCACTATGGCGCATTAGTGCGTGGCTTAGAGCGATCCAAGCTTTGCAAGCCTCGCACGTTAGCCGCCTAACCCACCTTGCGAAACTTCACTTTAAGAATCACCGGCCTTCTTTCATGCAAGCCTCTCAGCCCGCCTTTTTTAAGCAGGGACCAAAGCCGCTGACGCGGTTTTTCCTGTTTTCCACCCTATCGATTTGTTTAATCGTTGGGGATGCCAACTATCAAATGCTTGGACCGGTACGCCAACAACTTTCCGTTTTACTCTATCCCCTGCAATGGCTGGTTACTGCGCCTTTTGAGTTAATCAAAGACACCAGCACCTTTTTATCAAGGCAAGCTGAATTACTCGGTGAAAATCGTAAGCTACACGACGCGCAATTAGTGGCTAGCGTAAATGCAATGAAGTTGAAAGCATTAGAAGCTGAAAACGCCAGGCTAAGGCTACTCAATACTATCCAAGCAAGCCAACCCAGCCAGCTCACAGAAATCCTCTATAACGGACGTGATCCATTTAGTGCGCGGCTGATTGTCGACCGTGGCGAGCGCTCAAATATTAAAGAAGGGCAAATTGCCGTTGATGCCAGCGGCGTGATTGGCCAAGTGGTGCGAGTGCAGCCTATGACCAGTGAGATCAGGCTTATTTCTGATCGCAACCATATGGTGCCAGTGCAAATTGAGCGCAACCAATTACGCACGGTGATTTATGGTATGGGCCGAGGTTTACCGCTAGAAATCCGCAATATGTCATCTAATTCAGAAATCAAAGAAGGCGATACGCTGATTACCTCTGGAATTGATGGCTTATATCCAGCAGGATTACCCGTCGCCAAAGTATTTAAAATTGAACGCAATACCGGCAATGCCTTTGCGCGGATTTATTGCACCCCGCTGGCAGGGATTGACCAGCATCGTTTCTTGCTGATACTAGATGCAAATCAGGCCGCAGCCCCCTACCCAAGCAACGCCTCTGATGTTGGCGCAATCAAAAAAAAGAAAGGTCGCTAATGCCAATTTCACGCCAATTACTGCGCCCTGTAAGTAGCAGCTTTATTCTATTTACTTTTGTACTTTCTTTAAGCATTAACCTCTTGCCGTGGCAAGCGGGCTTAATTGGCTTTGCACCTGATTTTGTTGCACTGTTTATTATCTATTGGACACTCAATCAACCCCGCCGGATTGGTGTAGGCTGGGCTTTTTTCTTGGGCCTACTGATGGATGTGGCCGATGGCAATGTTCTTGGGCAGCACGCGCTTGCCTATACCGTCATTGCCTATTTAACCCTAGCTCGTCAGCGCCAATTAGCCGTATTCCCGTTTTGGCAACAAGCCTTTGTCGCTTTAGCCTTAATGCTAATAGGGCAAGTTCTAATGCTGAGCTTACGCATGCTAATGGGCGCCCCCTTCCCTGGCTGGGCTTATTTTGCAGGCTGCTGTGTTGCGGCTTTTATATGGCCACCACTATCCAATATTTTGCTCTCCCATCAACGTAGACCAACGACTGAAGAACTATGAGCCAGGGTGAGATTAAAAACCAGCACCGAGAGCGTTATGCTTTCCAGCTGCGAATCATCGCGGCTGCCCTTTTTGTTTTATCTTTATTTACCCTGTTATTTGGCCGTTTCTTTTGGCTACAAGCGGTACAGCACGATAAATATATGACTTTGGCCGAGCAAAATCGTATTTCGCTCGTGCCTATTCCCCCCTCACGCGGCATTATTCGAGATAAAAATGGTGTCATTTTAGCGCATAATTTTTCTGCTTATACCTTAGAAATTACGCCATCTAAGCAAGCTAATTTAGACGAAACAATTGAGCGGCTTTCTAGCATTGTTGAAATTACCGCAAAAGATAAGCGCCGCTTTAAAAAACTGCGTGAAGAAACTAAAGATTTTGAAACACTGCCGATTCGCACTCGTTTAAGCGATGAAGAAGTGGCGCGTTTTGCCGCTAATAGCTATCGCTTTCCTGGCGTAGAAATCAAAGCGCGTTTATTTAGGCATTATCCATTAGGCGAAATTGCCAGTCATTTAATTGGCTATATCGGCCGTATCAATGGCAAAGATTTAGAACAACTCGATGAAGATGGCGTGCTCGCCAATTATCGCGGTACCGATCATTTAGGCAAGATTGGTATTGAACAAAGCTATGAGCGTCAATTGCATGGCAAAACCGGTTTTGAAGAAGTGGAGATTGATTCAGGTGGCCGCGCCGTACGCACTTTGCGCCGAACTCCACCTATTCCAGGTAGCGATCTCACCCTATCGGTGGATATTAAACTACAGCAAGTTGTCGAAGATTTATTCGACAAACGCCGTGGCTCGCTCGTGGCCATCGATCCTAGAACTGGCGGCCTGCTGGCCATGGTTTCCAAACCAGGTTTTGATCCAAACTTATTTGTGGATGGAATTGATCCCTTAAGCTGGAATGAGCTCAATACCTCGCCAGATAAACCCTTGCTTAATCGAGCCATTCGAGGCGAATACCCACCGGGCTCAACCTTTAAGCCCTTTATGGCTATGGCCGCGCTGGAAGGTGATTTCCCGTTAACGCGGCAAACGATCAGCGACCCAGGTTACTTTATGTATGGCAATAATAAATTTCGAGACTCGCATGCTGGTGGTTATGGCTCAATGAGTTTTGATCGCTCAATTATTGTCTCGAGCGATACCTATTTTTATCAACTTGCCGTACAAATGGGCATCGACAATATCGCCAAATTTATGAAAACACTCGATTTTGGCAGCCCAACGGGGGTTGATTTAAACGGCGAACGCGCGGGTATTTTACCTAGCCCCGAGTGGAAGAAAAAACGCTTCAAAACGCCTGCTACACAAAAATGGTATTCAGGTGAAACCGTGTCTATTGGTATTGGCCAAGGCTATAACAGCTATACCCCCATACAAATGGCACACGCCACCGCTACCTTGGCTAATCGTGGCGTGATGTTTCGCCCGCACGCCGTAAATAAAATCATCGATCCAATTACTGGCATCGTCACAATGGTTGAGCCGCAACCTGTGCGTACCATGGCGTGGAAAAATGAAAACACCGAACGCGTCATTCGTGGCATGGCAGGGGTTATTCGGGAAGGAACTGGCGCGCGCACCTTTGCTGGCGCAAATTATATTGCCGCAGGTAAAACGGGAACAGCGCAGGTTTATAGCTTAAAAGGCAGCAAATATAATAAAAACATCAGTGAGCGCCTACGTGATCACTCTTGGTTTATTGTGTTTGCACCGGTAGACAAACCCACCATTGCGCTGGCCGTCATCGTAGAAAACGGTGGCTTTGGTGCGCAAGCAGCCGCCCCGATTGCAAGGCAAGCGCTGGATTTCTACCTAAACGGTAAGCTGCCTACCCCCCCTAAAACTAGCGGTGCAGCTTCAAGCGCAAGCAACGCCACCACTGAGGAGATCGTGGGTGATTAAACATCTATGGACTCGCTTTATTCGGCCAATCGATTCTTGGCTGCTTCTTTTTACCTGCTTAGTATTGCTGCTCTCCACGGTTCTGCTGTTTTCAGCATCCAATCGTGATATGGACATGATCATCAACAAAGTCACCTTTATGGGCATTGCACTCACGGTGATGTGGCTGGTGGCAAATACCTCACAACAAACCCTAATTCGGCTTGCCGTTCCTGCTTATATTGTCGGCTTACTGCTACTAATTGCGGTGGCACTCTTTGGTGACATCAGCCATGGCGCACGACGCTGGCTGCATATTGGCGTCACAAAAATACAACCATCCGAGCTAATGAAGCTCGCCCTGCCGATGATGCTGGCTTGGTATTTCCATCATTTTGAAATCAGTATTCGCTGGAAGCACTATCTCTTTGCCTCGCTCCTGATAATCGTGCCAGTTGGCCTGATTATGAAACAGCCCGATTTAGGCACCAGCTTATTGATTGCCTCATCCGGCTTTTATGTGTTGTTTTTTGCAGGGCTTTCTTGGAAGTTTATTGGCCTGATGGGCGCAGCAGGTGGTGGCTTGGCTTATGTGGTAATGCACTGGAATTCTTGTGTGCAGATACTGCACGAATACCAATGCCGCCGTGTTGCCACCATGCTCGATCCAATGCAAGATCCGCTAGGTGCCGGTTATCACATTATTCAAGGAACCATCGCAATTGGCTCAGGCGGTATTTTTGGTAAAGGTTGGCTCAATGGCACACAAACCCATTTGGACTTTATTCCTGAGCGCACAACTGACTTTATCTTCGCCGTATTTGGCGAGGAATTTGGCCTCTTAGGCAATGCTATTTTATTAGTTTTATATTTACTACTTATAGGCCGAGGCTTAGTGATAGCCAATAATGCCTCCACTTTATTTGGCAGACTGCTGGCAGGGGCCATTACCCTCACCTTCTTTACCTATGCCTTTGTCAATATGGGTATGGTTTCCGGCATCTTGCCGGTGGTTGGTGTGCCCCTCCCGCTGATATCTTATGGCGGCACATCGATGGTGTCGCTGCTCACCGGCTTTGGCCTCTTAATGAGTGTTCAAGGTGATCGCAAGTTGATGAAATCATGAAGCATAAAAATTATTCCGCACTCATTGCGGCCTTACTGCTCGCGGCATGCTCCACCACACCACCACCGCCAAGCAAACCTTTACCAAGCAAGCCCACCACTACGGGCGCAACAACTCCTGCGCAATATAGCTGCAATTACACCGCCAAAGGCAGTGGAGCGTTTTATAAAGACGATGGCCCGATGGATTCATTCCCTTCTGGAATCGATCAAGTCCCAGAACCCGTGCCACGCTGGGAACCCCTGCATCGCTGGGCCAATAATCCCTACACCGTGCTCGGGCAAAACTTCACCCCTCTGCCACGCCCAGGCGAATTAAAACAGCAAGGTACGGCCTCTTGGTATGGCAGAAAATTTCACGGGCAAAAAACTTCAACCGGTGAAATTTACGATATGTTCGCCATTACCGCAGCGCACCCCACCCTGCCCCTACCCTCCTATGCCCGTGTCACCAATGTAAAGAATGGCCGCAGCATTATTGTTCGGGTGAACGATAGAGGCCCATTTTTGCATGGCCGAGTGATAGATTTATCGTTTCTAGCTGCCTGCCGCCTAGGCTACACCATGGATGGTAGTGCCGAGGTAACTGTAGAAAGCCTACTCGCCAGCGACACTCCAAGCGTCGTTGCGGCCGCCGTAAAACCTGTAACCAACGCCCAAATCAGCCCAGCTAAAGCAATTCCCTTGGCAGACAGTGGCAATGGCTCGGTCTATTTACAGCTCGGCGCTTTTGGCTCTTTAGCCAATGCAGAAAGCTTTCGAGATCATCTATCCACCCAGCTTGATCGTGATGTAAATAAATTATTGATTCAAAGCACAGGCGCTTTACACCGCGTTCGGCTTGGGCCGTATCCAGATAGGCAAAGCGCTCAGCTTGCCGCAGACAGAATCAGTGGCGAGCATCAGCTCGCTAGCATGGTCAGCCACTAGCAGCCTGTCGGACTTAAGCGATCGTAGCGAGGGAAAGACCGGTTTGAGACAGATTTAGCGGGTTTTTGAGGCGAATAGCTGGCTATTCAACGAGAAAATGCGTGAAATATGGCCAAATCCGGCTTTTCCGTAGTAGATCAGTCTTAAGTCCGACAGGCTGCTAGCATACATATCCCTCACCGCCCCCACTCCCAGTGGGGGCGTGCTCATGGGCTTTGTTGCGCAAATCTGCCAAGCCTTACTGCGGTTAGAATGAACGCATGAGCAAGCCTGAATCGAGCAAGCGAAGGAGGCAAGCTGAATTTAGCGACACTGCCATTCAGTTTTGCTTAACTACAAGTGTCTATTTAATCTCCCGCTACGCCAAACAATAGGCTTTGTAGAAAGCGGGCTTCGACTCGCCAATTTTGATTGGAAAGTACCTGACTCCAGCACGCTCTGCCGATGACAAAAACGTCTTAAGGCCGTCATCTCGGCACAAAAAGCATGGGTGTCAAGATGCGGAGCGAAGGCGAGCGGAAAACTAAAAAACATAGCGTGGAATATCGTCGGCAATGGCGTAAAGTCCACATCGGTATTGATGCTGAAACCCTTGAAATATGTGCCATTGAGGTGATGAGTAACGCCAGGGGCGATGCACAAGTTTTGCCTGATATGATTGAGCAGATGCCGGAGGATGAAGTGCTGGTTTCCGTGCATGGTGATGGTGCACGTAGCGTAAATCGGTATGGGGTTTGAGGCGGTTCGTTCTTAAATTTATTTGTGCAACAAAGCCCGTAGAAACCAGAGAGTAACTGGCGCTCTTAAATGTAAACACCTATTTCTTCAATACAAGGCTATTTATTTAGCCAGCCAATTACTGCGAATAGCTTTAAAGAACTACTTAGAAACAATTAACATTTGAATAAATAAGCCTTCTGGCGCTGAGTAAAATAAAGCCCAAAAAAACCATGAAGAATATTGGACTTTATTTTACTCAACCCAAATCACGCCAAGCCTATTTTTTATTCGTCGTTCGCTTTTAATTCAGTGACTAAGTCAATATAAGCTTGCTTAGCAGCATCAGCAGCCATGCCATTAAGCTCTGACCAAGCGTCAAATTTAGCGCGAGCCACAAACTGAATGGCCGATGGGCGATCACCACTTACATCACCTTCTGCAGCTTGTTTAAACAAAGAATATAACTTGAGCTTAGTCGATACATCTGGCGCATCGTTCAGTTTAACCACATCATCTTGCGCAATTTGAAACAGGGAATCGAGATCAGACATTATTGTTCTCCAAAGCAAGGATTAAACGATCGTTTTAATAGGCAAAAGTATAGCCTGAGCGCCAAGATAAACCAAGCGACTCAGGCCTTGTTGATATCCCTTACTCGCTAAATTGGTACACCCGCTTCCCTTTCACCAAGGTATGCATCACGCGCCCTTTCATCTCCATCCCTACAAACGGCGTGTTTTTACCTTGGCTTTTTAAGGCTGCGGGCGTCACTTGCCAATGAGCTTCTGGATCGAAAATCACCAAGTCTGCACGATTACCCACAGCTAAACCCGCATCAAAGCCCAGCATTTTTGCCGGTATGGCGCTGATTTTAGCCAAAGCTTGTGACAACGGAATATGTTGGCGCTCAGCCCAAGCAAGGGTCAGTGGCAGCAGCAGCTCTAGCCCCGTTGCGCCAGGCTCTGCCTCTGCAAACGGCAGCAACTTACCATCATCATCGATTGGACTATGATCGGAGCAAATAGCATCGATCGTTCCATCTGCCAAAGCCGTCACAATCGCATCACGGTCACGCACGGAGCGCAGCGGCGGGTCAAAACGATAGTTGCTATCAAAAAAACCAATATCCACATCGGCCAAATGTATATGGTTGATGCTCACATCACAAGTAATCGGCAAGCCTTGCTTTTTAGCAGTACGCACCAAATCTAAACCCGCCATCGAGGAAAGACGGCATAGATGCACACGCGCGCCAGTTTCTTTCATCAGCAGCAAAATATTAGAAATCGCCACGGTTTCTGCCAACACCGGAATGCCCACCAGCCCTAGACGAGTCGCGTAATCGCCGTCATGCGCCACACCCGTATTTAAATCTGCATCCTGCGGCAGCAAACGCAAAGCCACATTAAAAGTGGCGGCATATTGCATAGCCCGATACAAAATCTGTAAATCGCCAACCGCCTGATCGCCCTGCGAAAACGCCACACAGCCAGCATCACGCAACTCGGCCATTTCGGTGAGCTCTTTACCTTTTAGCTGACGGCTTAAAGCGCCAACCGGGTAGAGGCGAGCGAGATCAAGGTTTTTTGCCCGCTGACGCAGCATAGTAACGAGGCTAGGCTCGTCGAGTGGCGGATCGGTATCTGGCGGACACACAATACTTGTAACGCCACCGGCCACCGCAGCGGCCATTTCAGACGCCAAGGTGGCTTTATATTCAAAGCCCGGCTCACGCAAACGCGCAGCTAAATCGACTAAACCTGGGCTAACCAACAAACCCTTGGCATTGATGGTTTCATCGCAGATGAAACCATCAGGAGCAGCACCCACGCCAACAATTTTCCCGTCCGCAAGATATAAGTCGGCAGCTTGGTCAGTGTTGTGCAGCGGGTCAATCAGACGGCCACCAAGAATTGCTACGTTTTTCATGCTTGGCTCGCTTTCTGATTACGGGCAACAATCGCTAGCACGGCCATACGTACAGCGATACCAAAGGTTACTTGCGGCAAGATCACCGCTTGCGGGCCATCGGCCACAGCAGAATCGATCTCTACGCCACGATTCATCGGGCCGGGGTGCATCACGATGGCATCGGGCTTAGCCAGCGCCAGTTTTTCTGGGGTAAGGCCGTAATACTTAAAGAACTCTTGAGTCGATGGCAAAAAAGCCCCCGCCATACGCTCATTTTGCAAA
Organism: Iodobacter fluviatilis; assembly: GCF_004194535.1. Lineage (NCBI taxonomy): Bacteria > Pseudomonadati > Pseudomonadota > Betaproteobacteria > Neisseriales > Chitinibacteraceae > Iodobacter > Iodobacter fluviatilis. The sequence continues at coordinate 1,539,011 of NZ_CP025781.1, forward strand.
CGCAGCATGGCGATCACATCCACATCTTTCAGGCCTTCGGCCATATCGTGATACACATGCACGCCCAGCTGCTCGATGCCGGTCGGCAGCAAGGTTTTAGGCGCAATCACACGGATTTCTGGGCAGCCTAATGTGCTCAGCGCATGGATTTGCGAGCGCGCCACGCGCGAATGCAGAACATCGCCGACAATCGCCACGCGCAGCTTGGTAAAGTCGCCCTTAAAGTGGCGGATGGTAAACATATCCAGCATGGCTTGCGTAGGGTGAGCATGGCGGCCGTCCCCTGCATTCACCACCCCAATGCCTTTCTTTACATGCCTGGCAATCAAATGCGCCGCGCCTGATTCTGAATGGCGCACCACAAATAGATTAGCGCCCATTGCTTCCAGATTGTGGATGGTATCAAGCAGGGTTTCGCCCTTGGCGGTGCTGGAGGCTTGAATATTGAGGCTGGATACATCGCCGCTTAAGCGCTTTGCAGCCAGCTCAAAGGTCGTACGGGTGCGGGTCGAGTTTTCAAAAAATAAATTAAAAACGGAAGTACCAGCCAGATTTTGCCATTTGTGGTTCAGTAATTCGCCGTTCTCAACGTATTCGGCCGCCTGATCGAGGATTTGGGTCAGGATGCGCTTTGGCAAGCCTTCAGTAGTCAGTAGATGGATCAGCTCACCTTGAGCATTTAACTGCGGGTTATACATTGCCATCCTCACCTGCATCCTTGTTGGATTGAATCGCTGGAGCCTCAGGAGAACGGTGGCTTAATGCCTCCCCCGTTGCTGGGGAATCCAGATAAGTTTGTAAAATCTGCATTGCCGCCACTTGATCCAAGGCGGGCTTTTGGCGGCGGCCGCGCACACCGGTTTCATTAAGCGCACTGCTAGCGGCAGCGCTAGACAGCCGCTCATCCACTAAAAACACCGGCAAGCTAAAACGCCCGTGTAGCCGATTCGCAAATTTTTTAGAGAGCCGCGTCATTTCGTGCGGTGTGCCATCTAAATGACTAGGCAAGCCAACGATCAAACAAGCTGGCTGCCATTCGTGAATCAATTGCTCGACCCGCGCAAAACGGCGATCATTTCCTTCCGCCGTGATGGTTTCTACCGGATGGGCAATACCCAGCTCAGACGAGCCAACGGCCACACCAATCCGTACTTCACCAAAATCAAAAGCCAGAAGAGTACTCATTGTTTTCCAGATGACAATGCCAAAAGCATCACCAGATGCGGTTTCAAAATATTAGCTAAATTAATAAACTGACTTAATTGTGAGCAGCCCCAATCAACACGCCGTTATCGGCGCTAGATTGGGCGCTCTTTGATGGGCGGATTACGCGTGGCCAGCGTCTTTAGACAGCATCGCGATATCAATCCCCAGCAATCCCAAAGCAGCGGCATAACGGGCTTCGGGAGGTAGATCAAAAATAATTTTAGGATCGGCTTCTACGGTAAGCCATGAATTCTGAGCGATTTCGTTCTCAAGTTGGCCCGCATCCCAGCCAGCATAACCCAAGCTTAAAAACACCTGATCTGGCCCCTCACCATCTCCTAATGCCTGCAAGACATCTCTGGAGGTAGAAAGGCCCATTTCATCCGAAACGGCCAAGCTAGATTGCCAGCTACCTAAGGGGGTGTGCAGCACAAAGCCTCTATCGGTTTGTACCGGCCCACCAAAATGCACCGATAGCTCGGCCATAGCGGGGCGATGCAGCTCAATATCGATCTGCTCAAAAAGGGAGGCCAGCGTCATACCTAGCGGCCGATTCACGATCACCCCCATCGCGCCGTGTTCATTGTGCTCACACACAAAGGTTAAAGCGCGGGAAAAAATCGGATCGACGAGGCTAGGCATCGCAATCAAAAAATGACGAGAAAAGTTCATTGCGTTATCCATGATTCTAATTATCGCACAAGCCGCAGATTACAGCGCGTCACCCATGCCGTAGAAATGGCACAATAGGGCGTTAATTCTATTAATCTCCCCCTATGCCCACAACATCATTGATTTGGTTTCGCCGCGATTTACGTCTATTTGACCACGCAGCCTTACATCACGCGCTAAAAGCCTCGCAAAAAGTGATTGCGGTATTTATCTTTGATCGTTCTATTTTAGATGGCTTAAAACGAGATGATCGGCGAATTGCTTTTATTTGGCACAGCTTGCAGCAGCTCAAAGCCAGCTTAATGGCTGAAGGATCTGATTTAGTCATTCGCCACGGCAAGGCCGAGCTAGAAATCCCACGTTTAGCCGCAGAATTTAACGCCACCGCCGTTTACACCAATCACGATTACGAACCCGCCGCTATTGTGCGTGATGCCAATGTGGCAGAGCAACTGGCCACAGTGGGCTGCCAATTACATAGCTACAAAGACCAAGTGATCTTTGAAAAAGATGAAGTGCTGACTAAAACCGGCGGTATGTATAGTGTATTTACGCCGTACAAACGCAGTTGGCTCGCCAAACTCAATGATTTTTACTTAACATCTTACCCAATTAAGCCCTATCTAAAACGGCTTGCCCCGCTCCCCTTGCAAGCTATGCCAAGCCTAGCGGTGCTGGGTTTTGATGATATCGATGTCAGCACTCTACAGCCGGGTATGGCTGGCGGCGAGGCGCTGTTTAATGACTTTTGCCTGCGTATCAACGACTACCAAGAAGCCCGTGATTTTCCAGCGGTAAAAGGCGTCTCTTATTTATCCGTCCATTTACGCTTTGGCACGGTGTCAATTCGTGAGCTCGCAAAAAGGGCTTGGCAAATGGGTGGGCGCGGCGCTGAAACATGGCTATCAGAGCTCATCTGGCGCGAGTTTTATCAGCAAATTCTTTGGCATCGGCCCGAAGTGGTTCAGCACGCATTTAAGCCTGAATACGACGCGCTGCCTTTCCCAAATAATCCTGAATACTTTGCCGCATGGTGCGAGGGACGTACAGGCTTTCCCATTGTGGATGCCGCCATGCGCCAGCTGAATCAAACTGGCTTTATGCATAACCGCCTACGGATGATTGCCGCCAGTTTTTTAGTCAAAGACCTACTCATTGACTGGCGCTGGGGCGAGCAATATTTTGCCGAAAAACTCAATGATTTTGATTTAGCCGCGAATAATGGTGGCTGGCAATGGGCCGCATCAACGGGCTGCGATGCCCAGCCTTATTTTAGGATTTTTAACCCAGTCAGCCAATCCGAGCGCTTTGACCCACAGGGTAAATTTATCCGCCGCTATTGCCCTGAGCTGGCAGAGCTAAGCCCAAAAGAAATTCATGCTCCTTGGCTCATCAAAGCTATTTTTGGCATAAAGCCCAGCTATGATTATCCTGCGCCCATCGTGGATCACGCAGCACAACGCATAGCCGCCTTGGCTTTATTTAAACGAAACTAAATGCTGGCCGCTTTGATGCAGCAGCGATGACCCGATCAGACTATGCGCAAATTTCTTACTTCCACCCGTCTCTTTGCTCTCGGTATTTGCCTAGTAGCAAGCGCCATTGCCATTGCCTATTTTGCCATCATGCAAGAAAAAGAGCAGGACGGCCATTGGCCGTGGCCACTTAATGGCGTACTCATTAACCAATCCGCTCAAGCAGCCAAAGTCTGGGACGACGATCATCTGCACTACACCATTGCCGCACACACCCGCTCTGGTAATGAGCTTGATGTAGACCATGTGCAAGAAAGCGCATCGGGGCGCTGGTGCAAAGTAGGCCCGCATACCGTCACCCTAAAAGCAGATGGTTATTTAGATGGCTGCCCCTGCTATTCGCTTGACGCAGGCCGAGCCTGTATTCAGTTTTAGCGGGCTATGTTGGCAATTAACGACCGCCATCGCCTGCCAAACAAATAGATACGCTGCATGGAGCACACACAACTAACCACTTTTTAATGACAAGCAAGCCCAGTTATATTCAATTTTAACGGACTATTTTGGCAATAGATTACAGCCATAGCCTACTAAATGGCGGCATGATAGTGCTCTGTTTTTTAAGCAAAATATGCCAATGCCTTGCAATACCCGCGTCCTCTATATCCTTATTTTTCTCGCCATTAGCACCCTAAGCAGCTACGCCTCGGCCATGTATTGGCCTTGGCCTTTGAATGGCAAAGTGGTCAACCAAAGTAGCCTTCCCGTTGCGGTGTGGGATGGAGAGCACGGAATTTACACCCTGCCTGCCCACAGCTTCAGCCCCAAAACACTGGATGTCGATCATCTATATTCGGGCTTAAATGGCCGCTGGTGCAAAATTGGCCCGCTTAAGGTGCAAATAGACTTCAAAGGCAATATTGATCAGTGCGAATGCTGGGTAGATAACGCTGGGGACGCCTGCAACAGCCGGGCTGTTGTGGCCGAAGTACGCTCCACTCCAGCGCCCAAAGTAGTGCAGGCCGCACAACCGGCCAGTATTCCGGCATCCTAGCAGCCTGTCGGACTTAAGCGATCGTAGCGAGGGAAAGACCGGTTTGAGACAGATTTAGCGGATTTTTGAGGCGAATAGCTGGCTATTCAACGAGAAAGTGCGGGAAATATGGCCAAATCCGGCTTTTCCGTAGCAGATCAGTCTTAAGTTCGACAGGCTGCTAGTCCCTATGCGCCTACATACATGGGGTAGGTAAAGCAAAGAAAATGGACGAGGTTAAATCCAAAATGCACAAGAATCGCCATTTCAATCCGCCGGCTCTGCTGATACACCAAGGCATAGCCCAAGCCTGCCAAACTAGCTAAAGCCATATACATCACACCACCCGCAAAATGAGCCAGCCCAAATAACAGCGCCGAGGCCCCCACCGCCAGTACCGAGCCCAAAGGCTTGCTGCTTAGGCGGTGCAAAGATTCTTGCACAAAGCCTCGAAAGAACGCCTCCTCGGCAACGCAAGTCAGCAATAAATTAACCACAACAAACACCGCCGTAGCGGCTGGCAGTTTTAAATCAAAGCGGAAAAACTGGCTAAGCACCCCAGCAATGCACAACAGCAGAATCGTTGTAAAAACAAACAAACACGAACGTCTAAAATCCACTTTTAGCTCGGCGAAGCTTGTCACCTTGCGGCAAAACAAAACCAGCAGCAATAAGCCTACGATTCCCTTATCAAAATTGGCATAGAGCGTAAATGGCGGCGCATCTGCACTCAATTGCACACCTTTAAAGATCAGTAAATTACTAAACTCCGGCACCTTATGCATCGCCAAAGCCAGCGCCAGCAAAGCGGCGACCACGCCCAAAGCCAGCCGCAAAACCTTAGGTAGCCGATCGCAACTCGCCCCCGATAGCACCAAAGCCAGTACCAAAACGAGTAATAAACCCACAAACCCCAAGACCCCCGTTGCCAGCGCGGTACAAAGCGCCAGCGCAAAACAAACCAGCCAAGGCCGAATAGAAAGCCTGCCCCAATGCACCACAGGCAACCACGCACACACAATGGCCAAGATTAAAAACACATAGGCAGGAGAACTCAGAAGTTTCAGCATTGAGAATCAATAAAAAAGTGTGAGAAGGGGCAAGATGATACGGAGAATAACGAAGATAGGGTGCTAAGAAAGCCGCAGAAAAATCATCATGCCGATGATGGCAGGGACCCAGCTTAAAGAAAAAAACACAGCAAACAGGCCACAAACACTAAAAAAGTAGCCTGTAGCATCGATCAATACAGCCTATCTGTTTGACCACGACCATACCGGCTTATCTAAATCATGCAGCCCTAAAACCGACGTTTCGCCGCAGTCTTTTTGCAAAATAATCGAATTACAATCCGCCTCACGCTCAAGCGCCGCCACAAGACGGCTGGCATGGCTAACAACAATCACTTGGCTGTGCGCCGCTGCGGCAGAAATTAAGCGTGCTAAAGCAGGCAATAAATCAGGATGCAAACTGGTTTCAGGCTCGTTCAAGACCAAAAGCTCCGGTGGGCGCGGGCTAAGCAAAGCGGCAATCAGCAATAAATAGCGCAGCGTACCGTCCGATAACTCCCTTGCCGCCAAAGGGCGCAATAAGCCACGCTGCCACATCAAAACGCTAAAACGGCCATCATTAACGGCAATCTCGATCCGTGCGCCGGGGAAAGCATCGTCAACCGCCGCCATCAGTGCAGCGGCATCGCCAATCTCAATAATGGTTTGCAGCGCAGCTGCCAAATCACCGCCATCATTCGCCAAAATAGGCGTGTAAGTGCCAATTTGCGCCTGCCTAGCGGGCGCACTGGCATCGGTGCGTAAATGATCATAAAAACGCCAGCGACGCATCGCCTCGCGCAGCTGCAAAACCTCGGGCGCATTCACCGGATCGGCACACTGGCTAAAAATACTATCGTAAGTAGGCACATGCTGGCTGATGATCTGCCAACTGCGCCCCAGCCGCGTTTTTGCAACAGCATTACGCCTATCCATCAGCAAGGTAACTTCCCGCTGAGCACTTCCCGCCCAGATTTGCTCACGCTTTATTTCGGGGTCTGCCGCAAATAACGATAAGCTGGGTGTGGGCAAACCTAAATCAATTGCATAGGAAAAATCATCGCCAGCAAAGCCCAGCTTGAGTGAAACAGCCGCCTTTCTTACCGTTGCCTGAATCGGTACATCACCACGGCGCATTGCACTAGAAATATTCTCTGGCCCCGCCCATAAAGTAGAAGCAAAGCCCCCTTCCAGCGCCAAAGACCCAATCAAACGCCCCGCCGCAGATTCCGCAATTAAGCGTAAAGCACGATATAAACTCGATTTCCCGCAACCATTAGCACCACTAATGACATTGAGCTGAGCCAAAGGAACAACTAAATCGCGTAAGGAACGGTAATTGGCAATAGCAAGTTTATGCAGCATGGCAATCAATCGGCAAAAAACACCATCATAAAGCCAAGCGCGCCCTGTGGCACGGGTGTTTCTTTACAAAATGCACAGAGATGGAAAGCGTGGAATATAAGATCAGGACTTCAGCTTAATAGCAGGGCGCTGCTTATTGGCATTGATTAGAATTAATACCTTTAAAGCCATAAAAAATATTTAATTAAATCGTTTATTCCTGACTATCAGATTTAATCGATCGACCTAATTATGCCTCTTAACTCAATGGACTCTGTATAAATCAATCTACAACCTGACTTAAAAGAAAAGGAGGGAATCCCCGCTCAATCGGATGTAGTATATTGGCATAAAACACTTCAGGGCGCGCCTCACAAGGTCTTGCAAAGGCGCGCTGCGTTTTTATACGCCCGAGATGGTGGTTTTTCTACCATTTTAGGGTGTCTACATATTGTTAGCCACTTAGAGAGTATTTATGACCGTAGCTATGGTAATCCCCCCACAAAACCAGCTCATTTTTAAGTAGAATTTTCTCGTAGTCTTTGAGGAGCTCTACATGAAAGCAGCACGTTATTCTGACAGCCAGATTATGGCGATTTTAAAGCAAGCGGAAGCCGGTTCAACCGTCCCCGATCTGTGCCGCGAGCACGGCATGAGTTCTGCCTCTTTCTACAAATGGCGCGCTAAGTTTGGCGGCATGGACGTCTCGATGATGACGCGGATGAAAGAGCTGGAGGACGAAAATAAGCGCCTTAAAAAGATGTATATCGAAGCCCAGATGCAAGCGGATATCATCAAGGAGGCCATGTCAAAAAAGTGGTGAAGCCATCTCAGCGTCGTGAGATGGCTCAATGGGCCGTTGAAACCAAGGCCGTTTCTATTCGTGCAGCTTGCGCCAGCTTTGCGATTGGCACGACTTGCTATCGCTATGTTCGTAAGCTGGATGCAGAAAATGCCCAAATCGCTGACTCATTGGTTCAACTCACGGAAACGCATCGCAACTGGGGCTTTGGCCTTTGTTTTTTGCATCTGCGAAACGTAAAGAAAAAGTACTGGAATCATAAACGGGTCTACAGGATTTACTGCGATTTAGAATTAAATCTGCGGATTAAGCCTAAAAAACGCTTAGATCGTGAAACCCCAGCGCCATTAGCTGTGCCAGAGGCAAAAAATGAAACGTGGTCGATGGATTTTATGCACGACCAATTGGCCGATGGCCGCAGTATTCGCTTATTTAATGTGATTGATGATTTTAATCGGGAAGGATTGGGCATTGAAGTCGATTTCTCTTTGCCAGCAGAGCGCGTCATACGCAGCCTGAATCAAATTATTGAATGGCGCGGCAAGCCAAAACGAATCAGGTCCGATAATGGCCCTGAATATATTAGTCACCTATTAAAAAATTGGGCAGAGCAACAATCGATTGAATTGGCCTATATTCAGCCCGGTAACCCGCAGCAAAATGCATATATTGAGCGTTATAATCGGACTGTGCGTTATGAATGGCTGGCCTGCGATGACTTTGAAAGTCTTGCTGAAGTACAAGAAACCGCAACGCAATGGCTTTGGACTTACAATAACGAGCGTCCGCACATGGGATTGGGCGGCATCACCCCGAAACAAAAACTGGCATTACATGCCTAGCCTCTACTTTTAAGTGAGCTTAAAAATGGGGGGATTACCCTATTACAGCCTTGCTATCAATTCTCGGTGTCGTAGTCGGCGCGTTCTTACAAAACCACTTTGCCAGACAGAATAACGAGGCAAAACAACTTCTCGAATCTCGCAACCAAGCCTATATCGATTTCATGGAGGCTGTTTCTCTTGTAATGTCAGCTCAGCGCTTGGGCAGGAGAGAACAGGAGCAAGAACAACTCGCTAGACTCACTCATGCAAAAGCACGTATCTGCATGTTTGGTGAAGAATCTGTTATTAAGCAGCTCGCTACTTTCTGGGAGGCGGGTGCTAAGCTCGAAACAGAGTCAGAGATTCTCGCATTCACACGCTTCGTTCTCGATATCCGCAAGTCACTTGGGCTAAAGGACAAGGAGTTTCTTAATGCTGAGGTTTCGCAATTGCTATTCGCTATCAAACCACCACGCAGCTAACCCAACGCTCAACCCCGTTTGCTTCGCTCTCTGGACACTGCGCGATAAAGCCGCGCAGCGCCGGTTAGCTCTACGTTAGGCACTTATGTCCGCTGTAATCACGAATGAAAGCTACACTTTGTCAGTTCACAAGCGCGTAGGCACTGTGGCGTTTGGCATGCTCAGTGGTGAGGTTGAATTTATTGAAGGTGCGATTGAGTTGGCATCTTTGCGCCATGAAGCCGCAGTCGAAGAAAACGACCCTGACTTTATGGCTTTTGTTGTAATTGCATCCGAAACGGATAGTCTTCCCATTGGTACATCAAGAGAACTATGGTCTAAAGAAGCATTAGCTAAGCATCAACCCGAAATTGATGCAGCTATTGTGTGGGCTAAAAAAGCGGGGTTAGCAGCCTGTCAATCTCTCGCGGGGCGTTTCCATGCCTAACCCATCATTCAAGCGGGACGCGCTAAATCGCGCCCCTTAATTCAAACGTTAGGGAAATCATGGAACAGTCAGAAATTGAAACACGACTCATTCGTCTTTCTGCTTACATTGCCGTCTTAGAGGCTGCTCTTGTTGCTGTTCTAGACCACTTGCCAAATCAGACCGCAGCTCTTCACTCAATGGAGAAAGCCGAGAAAAATTTTGACGAACTTGCTCTTGCAGAGAATTTCTCAGACGAAGAACTAGACGCTTATCAAGCTGCTCGAGAGAAATTTATCTCCCTAGTAACCAAGCGCGGTAACTAACTCTATCTGCCTCTATACTAGCCATATACATTCCCCTAACCCATCATTCAAACGTTAAGCGTCTCAAAACACATGCCCTCGCCCGCCGCAGACTTCGAAACCCAGCTCGAACTATTCCGAACCGAGGCGGAGAGCGCAATCCAATACTTCTACGCATGGGACACAGTCCGTGCTGTTGCGGCAAAAGACAAGGAAGTCTTTCGTTTGCTGAACCAAGCACCGCTGTTCTGGAATACAAACCTCGGCGCGCTTCAAACATCAACGCTGGTGGCGCTTGGCCGAGTGTTCGACCCTGATCCAAAGAATCATAGTATTACCCGGCTACTGTCTGTCGCACACGCGAATCTGGACATCTTCTCCAAGGATTCACTTGCAGCGCGCAAGAGCAGTGCGGACGCGGACGAGTGGCTACCTGAGTACCTACAGATCGCGTACGAGCCAAACGGTAACGACTTCAGAAGGCTGAAGCGCCACGTCGCGGATCGACGTAAGATCTACGAAACGAACTACCGTCCACTCCGGCACAAGGTGTTTGCTCACCGTGGCGTTGCCACCTGCGTTGAAGTCGGCGAGTTGTTCGCAAAGACGAACATCAGAGAAATGCAGCAGTTGCTGGTCTTCCTCGGCCGCCTCCATGAAGTCCTTTGGCAGTTGTATTTCAACGGGCGAAAGCCTACGCTCGCGCCGGCGCGCTTCTCCGTGAAGCGAATACTCGAGCAGCCATCGCCCAACGCCAAGCACGGAAAGCTACAGGAGCGTCTGGTGCATGAGACAAAAGCCTTTCTCGCAGCGCATGCGAAAGACGCCTAACCTGCCGTTCGAGCAGGACGCCGCAAAAGCGCGGCGCCCCTCAACTTTACGTTACAACATGAGTATCAATCAATGATGGAAAAGGAACTAGGGGATTCAATATTTGAAACAATTAAAGGTCATGGCGGCAAAGACCTGCTTTTTGATGCGGCAGAGTTTGTATTGGACTCAAATTTGAGCGAAGGAATTATTAAAGATATTCCTTTTGCCGGCACAGTTCAAAAGCTATTTAGTTGTGCTATCTCACTTCAAGGTTATTTTTTTGCTAAGAAAATTCAGAAATTTCTAACAAAGCTTTCAGAAGTCAATCAAGAACAAAGAGAAAAATTTGTATCTGAAATAAATGAAAATTTAGAGTTGAAAGAAAAAACATCTGATGCTGTTCTTCTCATCCTTGATAAACTTGATGATTTAGAAAAATGTGAATTGTTCGCCAATGCATTTTCTGGTTATATTCAAGCGCAGTTTGATTTTACCACTTTCAGGCGGCTATCAAATGCCATAGAAAAATGTTTGGTTTCAGACTTACAGTATCTAAAAAATTTAGCTGTATCTTGTTATATGGAAAACTACATTGGTGACGTCTTAGTTGGTGCGGGCTTAGTATATATATGTTCTGCTGCGTTAATTAAACCAGAAGGAACTAAGAATATGTATCAATTAACTGAATTTGGCGTTCTATTTCTTGATGTTGTAATAAACAATGTCCCAAGAAGTAACTAGTTGTAACAAGTCGCTGAAGCATCGCGCACTTCGTGCGCTGGACAGTTTTTAAGTACCCTCAATGCCAAACATGCACCCTCTATAATAACTGTAATAACTGGGGTCAGAGTAAAGTTAAATCCGCTTTCTATTTAAGCATAGTAGTATTTAATTTTGGTAGAGTAGAGAGCTGCCTTACAGCAGCCCTCCCTCATCAAACCGTGCATGCGATTTTCCCGCACACGGCTTTCCGATGCTCTTCACATCAAGCATGCGCTGATTTCCAACCTGCTACTGTCGGTAATGAATACAAACCATATCGCTCATTCAGGACGCAGAATTGACGCTTAGACAGGAGGAGTAGCGCTGCTCGCCCGCCTTCCCTTCCACTTGCGCCATAGCCACGGCAGCAACATGAACCATTGAAGATAGCCCACAACGGCGCAAGTTAATGATACAAGTAGCGCATCAGCGATGCCAACCAAATCAAGTCCGATAAGACTCACAATAGAGCCGACCAAAGCAGTCGCAACCCACCCACTTGGCAGTGTCAGTACAAGCATTAAGAGTCCATGCCGAAGTAGTATCTCGTTCTTAAGCTCAGGGACAACCTGTGAGTTATAGCTGACCATAGTCCACACGAATATCAAGAGCACGACCACCAGCCACAGGATCAAGAAGATAGCCCGCCTTATCATCATAACCGCCCCTCGCAGATCTTCTCACTAGTACTGACAACGTCCTCAGTTAGCCTTAGGCCTAACCCGCCACTATTTTTGCTGCCTGAGCAGTGATTAATACTGACTGCCTATTTGATGAACCTCAGCGCGGGTTGATAAAACCACCCCACCTTACAAAACTGGCGCCAATGCCCCAGACAAAGGAGATCACTCATCATTGAAATAGTTGTCAATACTGAGTGAGATTTCGTAACTACCCAGTTCAGTCAACAATTTCGGTGACAACGTGGGGCCACCATCAAAGCTAGCTTGGAAGTGACCGCACCACCAAAGACCATCGAATTGAAGTGCAAGAGCAATGACCTCTGCTTTTCTGGGTCTCAGCCCTTTGAGAAGGAATTCCAAGCCATCCTCTAGGCAGGCCCACTCAGGCTGAAATCCAATTTCCCCTTGTCCGTTGTATGCCCAATATGGTCGTCTCGTCCTCATAACCAGCTGATTTTGCGATGAGCTAAATTCGCGGCTTGGCTGCAAATTCAATCGAGATGAAACTTCAGATGGCTCCAACTGATCGCCAGAGAAGCGTAGCTCTACCGTATACACATGCCCTGCTACATTTTTTTGTTGAGTCATGACGAACCCATAATTAATAATTAAACGGGCTAGACCCCTTTATGTTCCCTTGCATTGTGACCATCAGGTTAGATCATCTCTAACCTGATAACTTCCCAAACCCGTTTTCAATTTCGGTAGAAGCACCATGAGCCAACAGGAACTCAACTACATGTGAGTGCTTACCATCGTGCGCATAGTGCAGAGCTGTAGAGTCCATATCACCTTTTTGATTTATGTTCATCCCAGCATCAACCAATAAGGTGATTGTATTCATATCCCCAAGCTGAGCAGCTATGTGCATAAGATTATCGCCATTGGAATCGACGTAAGTGAGTGGATCAATAGCATCAGTCGGGTCGCTTGAGTCATAGTTAATCAAGTAATCATATTTTTTTTGCAATTTCACGATTGCTTCATCACTTAGTTTCATGGACATGTGCACCCTTGCGTGTTGGGCCTTGCAAGTAGACACAAGCGACCAAACCCCAACAGGAGTATGGCGGTTAGCCATAGGCCTAACTCGCCATCATTTTGGCAGCCTATTTGATGGTCGTCAGCGCGAATTAATAAAACCTACCCGCCCTGTGCATAGCAATTACGCCCCTTTTTTGCCCCTCCTTTTTTTTCCTTGTTCAAGCAATAGCAAAATAACTGATGAAGCGGACACGTTCCTTGCATAATCTAAAACTTGACGTTTGTAGCCATTTTCTATTGTTGGATCAGCACCAGAGCTAATCAGAAATGAAATAACGTCTGGACTTTTCCCAATAACAGCATTGAAAAGCGGAATAGCACCTTGGTCGCCTTTCGAATTAACGTTTGCACCAGCAGCGACGAGGAGCTTTACAGCATTTAGATCCCCCCAACTACAAGCAGTATGCAAAACAGTGTCTCCCAAGTTATTTTGTTGATTCACGTCTGTAATTTGAAGGCCATACCAAGCACCAGTCTTTTCACATTGGCGGAACACATCTTCGATTGTTTTCATTATTTCTCACAAGAGTTGCAATATTTAGCAATATCAGCAGCAGCATTTTTCATTCTATTTTTCACGTTTTCCAATGCAGAATCATGAGGTCCTTTACTTTGAGCATTCCCCCATCGCTCCTCCCAAGCCTGCCTTTTATCTGAACAACTCTTTGCTTGTCGATACCTCCATCGCGCTTCTTCACAGGGAGTCATGCCCGGAGGTGGAGGTTGATCACAGGTTTTATGGTAGTTCTGATGATCAATATCCTTTTGTACTTCGTCAGCAGAAGGAAGAGCTGCCCAACTCAGCACAGCGCGTGCGACAGTCACTACCGCTGTGGCCGCGGCAGCACACCCACCACCACCACACACAACAGGAACAGCTAAAGCAGGGACAAATAAACCGGTTGGATCTGCATACTGATTAGGATTCCCACCCACATACCCATAAGTATTAATCCCGCCCGCCAACCCAATCGGATCAGATTCAATATACCTGCCGGTAGCCGGATCGTAATCTCGGAAGTAGTTGTAGTGCTTGCCGGTTTCTTTGTCAAAATACTGGCCGGGGAAGCGTAGGTTGTAGCTGAACTTTTTACCCGTTTTACTTGGGTCTTCGTCAGCTAGGCTGTTGCCGAATGGCTCGCCATCCCAGCGCCAGAGGATTTGTTTGCTGGCTGGGTCAGTAATCTGGCGGGGCGTACCAAGGTGGTCGGCCCAGATATAGCTGATGTTAGTGCTTGCACCCGCAGTGCTAAGCACGGCTACCGGCGTATCGCCCAGCCAAATTGTTTCTTGCACCGGCTTGCCATCGGCCTGATATTCACCCAGCAAATGCCCCTGAGTATCATAGACAAACAGGCTAGTGCCGGTTGCTGAGGTTTTTTGTACCCTTTGCCCAAGTGCGTTGTAGCCATAGCTGACGACCAACTTGCCCTTGCTGGATTTAACTAAGCGGCCAGCGTTGTTATACGTCAGCACCCAGCCATTATCGTTAGCGCGATTACCCGCCGCATCGTAAGTATAAGTGGCTTTATTCGCCCCGCTGGATGAAAGCAGACGGTTGCTATTGTCAGCGTGCTTATAATTTGTAATCCCTGCTCCAACGGTTTGGTCAGTACGGTTGCCGTTAAAGTCATAAAAATAATTAAACGAGCTGTTATTACTGACGGCCAGATTTAGCCGGTCGAGCAGATCGTAACCGTATTCCTGGCTACGTTGCGGGGCGTTAATGTCTTCGATGCGGCGTAAATTGCTGGCTGCATCAAAGGTATAAACGCGGTTGCCATCAGCAAGGCTTTGCCCGGCAAGCAGGCCCGTGTTGGCCGCAACCCTTGCCCAAATCTGACCATTACTCCAGCGCCAGCTTTGTGCACCAATATGGCTGGACCAAACCAGCTGATCCAACAAAGGTTTACCATTGATTTGCACGCTGCTGACTTGCCCTGCGGCATCACGCAGATAGCTGATCATCGTGCCACTTGGGTAGCGGATGCTTGCTAGCTGGCCGTTGCTATTGGCGGTGTAGCCGACGGTTGCAAGCGCCTTGCCAATTTGCTGCTGAGCCTCAGCCAGATGGCCCTGTGCATCGTAGCGGTAGCTGGTGCTGCTACTTGGATTACTAATGCTGGCAATTTGGCCGACGAGGCTGGTGTCGTAAGTAAAGGTGTTGAGGCCATCGCCAAAGTTAATGCTGCGCACACGGCCTAGATCGTCGTAGGTGTAGGTGGCGGTCTTTTTTCTGGCGTCGGTATAGGTTTGAATCTGCCCGCTGGCCGTGCGGGTATAGCTGCTGGTGCCTGTATCTGGGCTGACTAATTTAATCAGATCATCAAAGCCGTTGTAGCTGTAGCTGGTTTTAAAGCCTTCTGGATCGGTCACTTGCACCAGATTATCGCGAGCGTCGTAGCTCATCAGTGTGGCTTTACCCGCTGCATCGGTGCTTTTGCTCAGGCGGTTTAAAGCATCATATTCATAGCGGGTAACCCGGCCTAGCGGATCAGTGCTGGTTTGGCGATTGCCATTGGCATCATAGCTGTAGCTATAAACTTGGCCTTTTGCATCCCATTCTTTTTCCAGGCGGCCTAAAGCATCGTAACGCTTAAAGCGGCTTACCACAGTTGAGTGAGTTGGTAAGGTACTGACGGATGATGCAGCCGCAGGGGGTGCAATGGGCGCTGCAAAAGCAGCCTGGCTCAAAAGAAGAATACTGACGAGAAAAAACGGGCTCAGTTTACCCACTCCCGTATTTTTGATGGAATGGGAAAGCTGAGCCCACAACAAACCCACTAGGCATGCCAAGGGTAATCTGGACATTTTGTGTGACTTTTTAAATTCAAAATCTGAAGCAAAGCTAGATTTAAGTTTGCTCTGACCCCAGTTATTTTGCTCTGACCCCAGTTATTTCACATATTTCACACACGGGGGATTCAGTGGGCCGACACGCGTAGTGCGTCAGTAGTACAACCTATTTCTTGGTTAGATCATAGCCACAGTTCTGACAGTTTGTCCTTACTAAGCCAGCATAAATTGATAGCTGCCCAAGCTTGCCTTGGTATGCAACCGATGTCCCACAATGAGGACATCGTATTTGCGCCAATACTAAAGACCCAATTGCAATCCACAAAAAGAATGCAATACCCCACCAATATTCTTGTGTATCGACAACACGGCTAATTAACACCAGCCCAAACAAGATAAAGACTGACGTTCCTAAATAAAACTTAGCTCTCGGAGACATTTTCATAAAAACTCTTTATGGCAGGAATTTGCTAAATATGTGATCAAATAAACCACGAAGACCATAAGTTCCCGTTTTAGAAACTGTTTCTGAGAGTCCAAGGCGTCCTGCTAAGCCAATAGTTCCCCCAACAACTTTCCCGGTTATTGGATCACGCATTAGTGTGCCGCTTCCGATTACCCATGACATGTTTGTATTTTGGGTTGTTCCACTAACATTAGATAGCGGGCCGGGTATATATCCTACTTGGCCGCTCAACCCGACATTCCCACCGCCTCCAGCTCCTCCTGAAATAACGATACCAAAGTCAACCGGATTGTTACTTGTATAAACCCCTATACTGCCTTCCCCTCCACCGACAACAACAAGGCTACCCCCTCCTGTTAAAGTCAGGGTGGCAAGACCCATCGGATCAATCCGTACTATTGGATTCCCGCCCACATACCCATAAGTATTAATCCCGCCCGCTAAACCAATCGGATCAGATTCAATATACCGCCCTGTTGCCGGGTCGTAATCCCGGAAGTAGTTGTAGTGCTTGCCGGTTTCTTTGTCAAAATACTGGCCGGGAAAGCGCAGGTTGTAGCTGAACTTTTTACCCGTTTTACTTGGGTCTTCGTCAGCTAAGCTGTTGCCAAATGGCTCGCCATCCCAGCGCCAGAGGATTTGCTTGCTGGCTGGATCAGTAATCTGGCGAGGTGTGCCCAGGTGATCGGCCCAGATATAGCTGATGTTAGCGCTTGCGCCCGCAGTGCTAAGCACGGCTACCGGCGTATCGCCCAGCCAAATTGTTTCCTGCACCGGCTTGCCATCGGCTTGATATTCACCCAGCAAATGCCCCTGAGTATCAAAACACCTAAGGGGTCAGGTCTTACATTTGACATGAGTAATCAATTCAATCAGCTTTGCAAACCACTATAAATTTCATCATGTGCAAAATGTAAGACCTGACCCCGTGACTTCGTGACTTCTGACTTCGCATGACTTCCCCTCTCAATGAAAAGTCGATTGCCTCGTCTCTATTATTTGGTGTCTTGAACAACAGTAACCTGCAGCTCCTCCGAGAATACTCAAGATTGCATCATAGGTAAAAACTACAACCAACGTTGCCAATGGGCCACCAATACTATCAACAGGCAACCCCATCCGCTCATATATCATCGCCGAGAATATGGCAATTAAACTCCCCCAAATAGCCATAGACATACCAATCAACAACTTTCTTCTTGGAGCAATACATGCAGATAAAAAGGCAGAAATGCATGGAAAGAATAGAAGCAAAATACGCAAAACGTCATGATGCTCAATCCGCAATAAAACACCGATATACAGTACTTGTGCTAGCACTAAAACGCTAACCCCCACAATAATTGCTTTTAACATTGTCTGATGAATCATTTGTTGTACCTCGGTTCACCCGACTGAGGCCCAGGATTAATGGGGAAATTCGGCCACAACTTAGCAGGAATCTTCTGGCCACAAGCATCCAGTGCTCGTTCAGCGCAATGACAACAATTATTTTTCAGGAAGCTATAGTCGGTACATTTCTTCATTTCACGCTTAATGCAATCATCATTATCTCGCCCCTTAGCTTCCTGGCAAGTAGCACCTTTTGGAGCTGGGTCAGGGCCAACCCCTTCGGGAGAAAAGCTTGATGTATCGTTATCGTTACCCTGATAACGGATAAAACAATGCTGACCAGGAATTACATAACCTTGAATTGGGCGATAGCACATCTCAGCCAATCCAAAAGGATCAATCAGATTGATTGGATTCCCTGATACATACCCATAAGTATTAATCCCACCCGCCAACCCAATCGGATCAGATTCAATATACCTGCCTGTTGCCGGGTCGTAATCTCGGAAGTAGTTGTAATGCTTGCCGGTTTCTTTATCAAAATACTGGCCGGGGAAGCGCAGGTTGTAGCTGAACTTTTTACCGGTTTTACTTGGGTCTTCATCAGCGAGGCTATTGCCAAATGGCTCGCCATCCCAGCGCCAGAGGATTTTTTTGCTGGCTGGATCGCTAATCTGGCGAGGTGTGCCCAGGTGATCGGCCCAGATATAGCTGATGTTAGCGCTTGCGCCCGCAGTGCTAAGCACGGCTACCGGCGTATCACCCAGCCAAATTGTTTCCTGCACTGGCTTGCCATCGGCTTGATATTCACCCAGCAAATGCCCCTGAGTATCATAGACAAACAGGCTAGTGCCGGTTGCTGAGGTTTTTTGTACCCTTTGCCCGAGCGCGTTGTAGCTATAGCTGACGACCACCTTAGCTTTAGTGGATTTTATTAAGCGGCCAGCGTTGTTATACGTCAGCGTCCAGCCATTATCGTTAGCGCGATTCCCTGCCGCATCGTAAGTGTAAGTGGCTTTGTTCGCCCCGCTGGATGAAAGCAGACGATTGCTATTGTCAGCGTGCTTATAATTTGTAGTCTCCGCCCCAACAGTTTGGTCGGTACGGTTGCCGTTAAAATCATAAAAATAATTAAACGAGCTGTTATTACTGACGGCCAGATTTAGCCGGTCGAGCAGATCGTAGCTATATTCCTGGCTGCGCTGCGGGGCGTTAATGTCTTCGATGCGGCGTAAATTGCTGGCTGCATCAAAGGTATAAACGCGGTTGCCATCCGCAAGGCTTTGCCCAGCAAGCAGGCCCGTATTAGCCGCAACCCTTGCCCAAATCTGACCATTACTCCAGCGCCAGCTTTGTGCACCGATATGGCCGGACCAAACCAGCTGATCCAGCAAAGGTTTACCATTGATTTGCACGCTGCTGACTTGCCCTGCGGCATCACGCAGATAGCTGATCATCGTGCCACTTGGGTAGCGGATGCTTGCTAGCTGGCCGTTGCTGGTGGCGGTGTAGCCGACGGTTGCAAGCGCCTTGCCAATTTGCTGCTGAGCCTCAGCCAGATGGCCCTGTGCATCGTAGCGATAGCTGATGCTGCTACTTGGATTACTAATGCTGGCAATTTGACCGACGAGGCTGGTGTCGTAAGTAAAGGTGTTGATGCCATCGCCAAAGTTAATACTGCGCACACGGCCTAGATCGTCGTAGGTGTAGGCGGCGGTCTTTTTTCTGGCGTCGGTATAGGTTTGAATCTGCCCGCTGGCCGTGCGGGTATAGCTGCTGGTGCCTGTATCCGGGCTGACTAATTTAATTAGGTCATCAAAGCCGTTGTAGCTGTAGCTGGTTTTAAAGCCTTCTGGATCGGTCACTTGTACCAAATTATCGCGGGCGTCATAAGCCATCAGTGTGGCTTTGCCCGCTGCATCGGTGCTTTTGCTCAGGCGGTTTAAAGCATCATATTCATAGCGGGTAACCCGGCCTAGCGGATCAGTACTGGTTTGGCGATTGCCATTGGCATCATAGCTGTAGCTATAAACTTGGCCTTTTGCATCCCATTCTTTTTCCAGGCGGCCTAAAGCATCGTAACGCTTAAAGCGGCTGACCACCGTGGCGTGAGTTGGTAAGGCACTGACAGATGATGCCGCCGCAGAAGGGGCAATGGGCGCTGCAAAAGCAACCTGGCTCAAAAGAAGAATACTGCCCAGCAACACTTTGCCAGGCAGAGCTGTAGATATAAACATAGGTAACTCTCTGAAAGGTTATTTGGCAGGTTTGACTGACTGGGCTTGTTGCACTTGCAATAGGCCATTAGCGAGCGTGCTGTCAGGATCGTAACGATCCACTTGCTCCTGTAAACCTGCCTTATTCAGGGTGTAAACCTCACGATGGCCTTGGTTATCGGTGATTTCGCTTAGGCGATGCGCTGCGTCATAGAGATAATTAATCACTAAACCACTAGGTAGCGTGGCCTGTTTTAATAAGCCCGTTGGCCAATAGTCAAAACGGCTTAGTGCCGCGCCGACTTGCCTGCTGATTAAGCGATTGCGAGCATCGTAAGTGAGGATCGATTTAATCCCATCTGGCGAAAGGATTTCTAATGGATTGCCATTGGCGTCATAGCGGGTGAACTGAGTCATCTGCTGAGCAGCATTAGTCAGCGCCGTTAAATTACTCTGAGCATCGTATTGATAGCTGCTGGTTTTACCATCTGGATCTGTGCTGGTTTTTACTTGCCCCAAATCGGCATAAGTCCAGCTCCAACGGCGGGTTTGCCCGTCGGCTGTGATGGCTTTATTCAGCAGATTGGCTTTGTCATCGTATTGAAAAGTAGTTGCACGGCCAGGCTCGGTCACTTTAAGCGGCAAGCGCCAAGTAGCATGCCATTCGGTGCTGATGGTTCGGGCAAGCGGCGTGCCAGCGGCTTCGGTGCGGCTGGTTTCTAACAGACGGGCCAAATCGTAAACGTAGGTGGTTTTGTTGCCGTTAAAGTCTGTACGGCTGGTCACATTGCCGTTAGCGTCGTAGAGCAGATTATTGCTTGCTGCACTGCAGCCTGCGCCACCTGGCTGATCCTTACCCTGCAAACGCCATGTTCCCGCGACCAATTTAAATTGATAGCGCCTTACCGACCCCAATGGATCTGTTTCTTCTGTCCAGCGCGTACCGCTGGCAGGGTCACCGCCAAAATTAAGCGTAAATTTATCCACGCCACCAGCATGCTCGGACGAAATCGCCTGACCTTGCTCGTTGTAAGCCCACGAAGCAAAGCGCTGACCACTTTCGTCAATAAGCCCAGTGAGTAAAGTTGGATTACGGGTGTCTTCGTAGAGATATTGGCGGCTGGTATTGTCGGCATAAGTCACCTTACTCAAACGCCCCGCATCGTAAGCATAAGAAGCAACGGTGACTTCATCTGCCTGCACACTACTCAGGTAAATTGAGCTCTCATAATTGAAAACAAGCTGACGGCCTAATTTGTCCACTATTTTGCTTAGACGACCAGACTCATCGTAACTAAACGCCATGCTTTGACCATTCAACATGGCTATTTGAATCAACTTCCCCTGCTTATCATAGCTTTCCGTGTTAGTGCCCTCTTTTACTGTAAACCCATCAGGGGAAATAATGAGCTGATAGGGATTTTCTGCAGTGCTAGATTGGGCTTGACCGTTGCTACTGAAAGCAAAGCGTTTTCCATCTTCACGCTCAAGCAAATATTGAGCAACACTACTTACAGAGGAAGTATTAATCAGCCCATAGTAAGCCAGCCAATCTGGGTCAGCATCTTTAGGCGCAATGGCCAAATGAAACGAAGACACGCCATCCAAAATGGGAGCAACAGGCACAATGCGGCGCATTAAATTATGCTTCCAGCCAATACCTAGGCCTTGCTCAGCAACACTGCTGCCGTTGTAGTAACGAGTGAATTTAAGCCCATTTCCCCAAATGAAATCTGGTTCAGTTTGGAGTTTATTACCCGTCGCGGTATTGATTGGATTCCCTGTACACGTATTAGGTACACCCAGTTCTGGCTGCTCACACAAACCATTAGGGCAAGCAACTAGCGGTTGACAATTATTATTAGGGCCAAGATAAAGGCCAACGTCACATTTTGGCCGACAAGAGTTACTTACAAACCCTGGAAACTGCTGATCATTACATTGGAATAGTGGAAGGTATGGCCACGGACCAGAATTACCCCACCGTGGGGAGCTAAAGTTGTAGGCCCACCAATAACCTGACGGCCCTGTCCCATTTTGTAGCAAACCAGCAAATGAATATTCAGATTGGTCTTCGTTGCCATCAATAGCTTGATGAGAGCCGTCAGCTGATACAGAGTTATTCCACCCCCAAGATGCAGCGCTGTTTCGATCTAAAAAACATGGAGATGCTTTTGGTACACTGTAGGCAAGAGTTGTGTAGCATTGCAAACCAGCAGCAAACACTGAGCCACTGACCATCAATATAAAAACAAATATTATTTTAGCCATCTTCCCTATATACATATCTGTACAACCCTAATTAAAAATTTCTTTTTTACACTGTAAAACCGGCACTCATACCAAAACAGCATCCATCAAAAAAGATGCCGATGATAAAAACACTGATGATTTTTAAGACTAAATTTTGGACAGGCATTCTAATCGATATGTTTTTATTGAACTAAATTTACTGATGACTGGCATAGTCATTTGCACTTATTGACATATTATTAATATGCAAATTTAATTAAAAAAGGGTGAATACGATTTCTCGTAATCACCCTTTTTTAATTAATGCTTAATATTTAAGCCTTGTTATATCTCAACGCCATTTTCTCTAGCGATACCGGCTTCATTTTCTCTGCCATCCCCGCTGCGCCAAAAGCGTCGTAGCGGGCTTCGCATATTTCGCGCATGGCGACGATGGCGGGTTTTAAATAGGCGCGGGGGTCGAAGTCTGCGGGGTTCATCGCCAGATGGCGGCGGATGGCGGCGGTCATGGCTAGGCGCAAATCGGTGTCGATATTGATTTTACGCACGCCGTACTGGATGGCGCGGCGGATTTCTTCTACGGGAACTCCCCATGTAGGTTTCAACTCACCACCGTATTTGCGCATTTCTTCGAGTAATTCTTGTGGCACGCTGGATGAGCCGTGCATCACCAGATGCACATCGGGGATGACGGCGTTAATTGCACGCACGCGGTCAATCGCCAGTACTTCGCCGCAGGGTGGCTTGGTGAATTTATACGCACCGTGGCTGGTGCCGATGGCAATCGCCAATGCATCTACGCCAGTGGCTTTCACAAAGGCCAGCGCTTCTTGCGGATCAGTCAGCATTTCGGCGTGGCTTAATACGCGGTTTGCACCCACGCCGTCTTCTTCTTCGCCCATGCCGGTTTCTAAGCTGCCCAAGCAGCCCAGCTCGCCCTCTACCGATACGCCACAGGCGTGCGCCATGCGTACCACTTCTGCAGTTACTGCTGCGTTGTAGGCGTAGTCGGATGGGGTCTTGCCATCTTGCAATAGGGAGCCATCCATCATCACGCTGGTAAAGCCCATTTTGATAGCGGTCATACAGACTGCAGGGCTGACGCCGTGATCTTGGTGCATGACGATGGGCAGATGCGGGTAGCTGGCTACTGCGCCTTCGATCAGTGTTTTTAGAAACTGCTCACCTGCATATTTACGCGCACCGGCACTGGCCTGCAGGATCACTGGGCTGGACGTGGCATCGGCGGCTTGCAAAATAGCCTGAACTTGTTCGAGGTTATTCACGTTAAAGGCGGGTACGCCATAACCGTGTTCGGCGGCGTGATCAAGGACTTGGCGAAGGGATACGAGTGACATGGCTAAGATCCAGAATATTGTTGCTGCGATGCAACACATATTAGTATTCCACGCCGCCCTATCCAATCAGGAGTAACGCCATTCGGGAAAACGCTAAAACCACTTCTATTGTTTTAGCCCCCATTTATATCGCTTCAACTCAAATAAAACAGCCACTCAGCATCGCTCAAAATGGCCCATTTGATGCGCGTAACTGATCAGGTAAACCATCGTGATCACCCAGCGGCTGCTTAGGCACGTCGTACCAGTGAAAATCACCGATGGCGATATTTTTCTTTGCGTCCAGCGGGTAATCCACTTTATTGTCGGCGCGATTGGTGTCGCCCACCACCAGCAGGCGCACATCGCTGTCGGTGTTGTTGATAAAGGTATGAGCGATGCCTGTGCCTGGTATGAAACCGACCGCATCTCCTGGCGCTAAGCGATGCAGCACCCCATCCACCCAGCAATCAGGGCTGCCTTCAATCACGAAAACAAATTCTTCTTCGGTTTTTTCAGAGTGCGGCCACGAGGTACGTCGGCCTGGCGGTAATAGCTCGTGATGAATGCCAAGGCGAGTCAGGCCGAATGTGCGGCCAAAGGGCGAGCCTATCGATAGTTTCTCTTGGCTATTGACATAACAGGCCTTATCTTCCGCTTGGATTTCTTGCCAGTGCTTGATAAAAGGGGGGCGGTTTGTCATGGCTGATCCTCTTGTCTAAGTAAACAGGCGAAAAAAACGCCAGCATCGTTGCTGGCGTTGATCTTACTGAGAGAGCTGAACTGCCGTCTACAAATACGTCCTAGTATGGCAATTATGCTGGCGGTACTTAAGCGCCGCGCTGTTCCAAAATCTCTACGGCTGGCAATACTTTGCCTTCTAGGAATTCAAGGAATGCGCCGCCGCCAGTTGAGATATAGCTAACATCGTTAGCAATATCGTACTTAGCCACTGCCGCCAGTGTGTCGCCACCACCGGCAATAGAGAACGCAGGCGATGCAGCAATGGCGCGAGCAATCACTTCGGTGCCTTTGCCAAACTGATCAAATTCAAACACGCCAACTGGGCCATTCCAAACAATGGTGCCAGCGGTTTTCAATACCGTTGCAAGCCTTGCTGCGGTGTCTGGGCCAATATCAAAAATCATATCGTCCGCGGCCACATCGCCAATGGCCTTAATTACGGCGGGCTCGGTTGGGGAGAATTGCTTACCAATCACAACATCAGCAGGCAAAGGCACATCCCCACCACGGGCGCGTATTTTGGCGATGACACGCTTGGCGTTTTCAACCAGATCGGCTTCGGCTAAAGATTTACCAATTTCATGGCCTTCGGCCAGCAAGAAAGTATTGGCAATGCCGCCGCCTACGATCAAGTAATCCACTTTATCTGACAAAGTTTCAAGAATAGTCAGCTTGGTTGATACCTTAGAGCCAGCCACAATCGCGACCAGCGGTGAGGCTGGTGCTTTCAG
Organism: Iodobacter fluviatilis; assembly: GCF_004194535.1. Taxonomy (NCBI): domain Bacteria; kingdom Pseudomonadati; phylum Pseudomonadota; class Betaproteobacteria; order Neisseriales; family Chitinibacteraceae; genus Iodobacter; species Iodobacter fluviatilis. The sequence goes on from NZ_CP025781.1 coordinate 1,563,786, forward strand.
CGCTTTACCCAAAGCATCTAACTCACCCGCCATCAATAGGCCAGCGGCGGCAATCGGGGCAAATTTAGCCACGGCATGGGTAGACGCTTCGGCGCGGTGAGCCGTACCAAAAGCATCATTTACAAATACATCGCAAAGCGCAGCGTAGGCTTGGCCCAGCTCGTCTGTGTTTTTCTTTTCGCCCTTGTTGCAGCGCACGTTTTGCAGCAGTACCAGCTCGCCCGCTTTCACTACAAAACCGTTGAAATCATTCACCACAGCCACATTGCGGCCCATTAACTCGCCAAGGCGCTTTGCCACAGGGGCAAGATCGTCAGCAGGCTGAAATTCACCTTCAGTAGGGCGGCCTAGATGGCTCATCACGATCACGCCAGCACCGGCTTGCAAAGCGGCTTCAATCGTTGGAATAGAAGCGCGAATACGAGTGTCATCACCAATCACGCCATCTTTTACCGGCACATTCAAATCGGCACGGATCAGTACTTTTTTACCCGTTAATTCAAGCTCGGTCATCTTGCGAAAAGCCATGGTGGTTTCCTTTGAATGGTGAATAAGTAAGAGTCATTACAAATACGCAAGCAGAGCATAACGCTCAAAGCCAGCCTGCGCTTAATATCATCACACGTATTTTAACATACAGATTCTGAGATCTATGAAGCAAGCACCGGCACTATTGTCTAATCGCAATTTCCTCTTCCTTTGGCTCGCCAGCATTGTCAGCAATTTTGCGCTGGCCGTGGCCATGCTGGCCGAAACATGGCTTGTGATTAACACGCTGGGTGCTAAAGAGCAGCTAGGGCTTGTGATGATAGCGGGTTCTGTTCCGCGTATTTTACTAATGGCGGTAGGCGGCGTACTAGCCGACCGAATGAAGCGCAGCCATATTATTTTAGGCTCGGTTGGCTTACGGGTACTGCTGCTGTTTGCGATGATCCCCCTGCTGGCTGCGGGTAAAATCAGTATGGGCATTATGATTGTGTTTGCCTTGATTTACGGCGCGCTGGATGCGTTTTTCTGGCCTGCCCGCGATGCCCTCGTCCCCAATATTGTGGCCAACAACGATTTAACCCGCGCCAACTCTATTATGCTGACCACCAATCAGATCGGCCTAGTATTTGGCCCAGTGCTGGGCGGCACCATGCTGGCCTTATTTAGCTATGAAGTGATATTTGCCCTCACCGGCATCATGCTAGCGCTGGGGCTGATCGCCATAGCCATGATTCACGAACCGCCGCTGCTATTAGGTCGAGCCCGTTTAAATATGCTGGCCGAGCTAAAAGAAGGTGCACAATATATGATTCAAACGCCCGTGCTGCGGGCCTTGATGCTGGTATATGCTGCGGCCAATTTACTCTTTATGGGCCCATTGGGATTAGGCGTGCCACTGGTGGTAACCGATCTCTTACAAGGCAATGCCAGCACGCTTTCCTTTATGCAAAGCGCTTTTGCGGCGGGCATGGTGCTGGGCGGGCTGCTGCTCACCCTCTACCCGCCCACCCAAAAACGCTTGCTGATGATTACCGTGGTAATTGCCATCGAAGGCCTGCTGCTGGCTGCATTAGCGCTGGCAACCTGGCTGCCCGTTGCGCTGGGGCTGCAAGTTTTAATTGGCCTTGGCGTTGCCGCCAATAATGTGCCGATGATGTCCTTGATCCAGCATTACACCGACCGACAAAAGCTAGGGCGGATTATGAGCCTAAATTCTATGGCATCAATGGGGCTGGCCCCACTCTCCTACGCGCTGGTGACGGGGCTGTTTTCTATGCATATTGGTGTTGAATGGGTGTTGCCGATATTTGGCCTGCTGCTGGCCGCGATGATGCTAGCGATGACTTTAAAAATGAAGGTGATTCGGGAAATAGATTAAATGCAAAAATCTGCACCCACCTTGGTTAATTAGCTCGCAAAAAAAACGCAGCCTAAACCGCTGCGTTTTTTTGAATACACCCCAACATTAAAAATTAATCTGTGCGCCTGCATAAATGCCATTGGCCATTGTGACCGATGGATTGCTGTCTTTGCCATTCACATAGGTGTATTGATAGCCCACATCCAAAGCGAGCATTTTTGTCATATCCCAACGCACGCCGGCGCGGGCTTCTTTGTAGTAATCCACACCATTAGATAATGCCGATGGTGAGAAATAACCTTGACCATACAAGGTAAATGCACCAATAGGAATATCAACCCCTCCGCCTAAAGCGGCTGCGTAACGGTTATCTTGGTGCTTTAAATTCATATACACCAACTTACCGCCTGCTTTAAATTTTGCAATACCCAGTGGCGCTTGAACACCTAACCCTACCGAACCGATATTGCCCTTGCCATCGTTACTCAACCAATCTGCACTCGTTGTTAATAATAAGATGCTGCCTTCATATGAAGCACCAAAAAAGCCATCGCCAACGCGGGCAGTTAAATCACCCGCTTGTGCTGCCATAGGTAAAGACAGCGCAAAAATTGCGCCTAGTAGTTTTTTATTCATGCCCACTCCAGCCACTTTATTGAAAATATATGCTGAATCATAAACTTGGCAAATATCCTTTGGGTAGGCGATTAATACCTGTTTTGTTTAGGGCTGCAAACTTTGATTCACTCGCTATAAGAAAAGCCACAATATAAAACAACCTATTACTCATATAGCATTGGCATTTTTTTGCTCTTACATAAATATTATTTACTTGGTATCACACGAGGTGTTTTAAAATTGAGATGTCTTTCAGTACGGTATTACTGAGGCTTTTATTCCATAAAGTGCTTAGCTACAAATACAATTCAAATACTATTTGAAAATATATATATCATATATGCTCATGATTATTTTTTAAAAAACAAATAGGCACTATTTAATTAAGAACGTGCACATCAAGGCGTAATTATAGCAAACAGTTTAAAACCGCTAACATCCTTACAAAAAACAGAGATTCATTATGTAAGAATAATAATTTAAGTTATTTAACTTAAAGCCGATAAATGACTAGACTTTATATTCCACGCCTTAGCTACCATGCATCTTATGCCCCAAACGGGCATTGAATTCCTCTGTATCATAAGGCTATGGGTCTAACGTTTTAAAAAGGTTATTTCAGCCGGAGCTTGATAACCGGCAATTGGATAGCATGATGAGCGTGTTTACTGGCATGAGCACTAGTCAAATCGCGGAGTTAACCACAGCCCAAATGGCCAGTGTGAATACGGCTGCGATTGCTACTCTTACAACGCTCCAATTAGCCCAATTAAGCACTCGGCAAATTGCTGCATTAAACAGCACACAAATTAGCCAAGGCTTTACTACCGATCAAATCATGGCGCTGAGTAGCACTCAAGCTGCAGCATTAAGTACCACGCAATTAGCTTCACTGACAACACTACAAATCGCCGCACTAGAAAGCGGCGATTTAGCCGCGCTCAGCACGGCGGCGATCAGCAGCTTAAATTCCAAACAATTTAGCGTTTTAAATAGCAGCCAACTGATTGCACTTACATCCAATCAAGCTGAGGCTCTCAGCATTGCTCAACTGCAATCTCTATCAAGCACTCAACTCGCCACATTAGAAACCACCGACTTTTCCGTGCTCAAAACCAGCGTGATTGCCGCCTTATCAAGCTCGCAAATCAACGCACTAAGCACCAGCCAAATTGCCGCACTCAACTCCAATCAAGCAGCGGCGCTCAGCAGCACGCAACTCGCTGCGATGTCGACAGCGCAGCTTGCCGCGTTTGAAACCACTGATTTTGCCGTACTCAAAACCAGTGTAATTGCAGCGCTTTCTAGCCAGCAAATGATGGCGCTCAGCAGTAGCCAAATCATTGCACTTAACTCAAACCAAGCGGCAGCGCTTACATCCAGCCAAGTAGCGGCGCTCTCTAGCACGCAATTGCTGGCGCTAGAAACCAGTGATCTTGCCGTACTTAAAACCAGCGCAATCGCAGCCTTATCAAGCGAGCAGCTTAATGCGCTGAGCACGGGGCAAATTGCCAGCCTGAGTACAGGCCAAATTGCTGCAATTAGCACCGCCAATATGGCAAATGGCCTAAATAGTAATCAAGTGATTGCGCTGACTACCAGCCAAGCTGCAGCGCTCAGCTCAGCGCAAGTGGCCGCCTTAACCACCAGCAATATTGCAGCACTTGAAACCGCTGATTTTATGGCGCTTAGAACTAGTGCCATTGCAGCACTCAGCAGCCAGCAAATTAATATTCTCAATACCGCGCAAAGCATTGCCTTAACGTCAAATCAAGCAGCAGCACTGACATCAACTCAAATCGCTTCACTTTCTACCAGCAGCATTGCTGTTTTAGAAACCGTCGATTTAATCGCTTTAAAAACCAGCGGTATTGCCGCTATTTCTAGCGCTCAGCTTAATGCGCTAACAACTCAGCAAATTGCCGCCCTAAGCACCGCTCAAATTAGCGCCATTAGCACCGCTAATATCGCTAACGGCTTAAATAGTATGCAAGTTGTGGCACTCACCAGCCAGCAAGCAGCCGCGCTTAGCTCCACCCAAGTCACAGCCTTATCCACCAGCAATATCGCAGCACTTGAAACCACAGATTTAGCGGCGCTCAAAACCAGCGCCATTGCCGCTATTTCTAGCGCTCAGCTTAATGCGCTAACAACTCAGCAAATTGCCAACCTCAGCACCGGCCAAGTTGCGGCGATTAGCACGGCGAATATGGCGGACGGATTAAATAGTAGCCAAGTGATTGCACTGACCACCCAACAGGCCGCAACGCTAAGCTCATCACAAGTCGCAGCCTTATCCACCAACAATATCGCAGCACTTGAAACCACCGATTTAGCCGCGCTCAAAACCAGCGCCATTGCCGCTATTTCTAGCGCTCAGCTTAATGCGCTAACAACTCAACAAATTGCCAACCTGAGCACAGGCCAAGTTGCGGCGATTAGCACGGCGAATATGGCGGACGGATTAAATAGTAGCCAAGTGATTGCGCTGACCACCCAGCAAGCCGCAACGCTAAGCTCATCCCAAGTGGCAGCCCTATCCACCAGCAATATCGCGGTACTTGAGACCACCGATTTAGCGGCGCTCAAAACCAGCGCCATTGCCGCTATTTCTAGTGCTCAGCTTAATGCGCTAACAACTCAGCAAATTGCCAACCTGAGCACAGGCCAAGTTGCGGCGATTAGCACCAGTAATATCGCCAATGGATTAAACAGCAGCCAAGTGATTGCGCTAACCACCCAACAGGCTGCAACGCTAAGTTCTTCCCAAGTAGCGGCCTTATCCACCAGTAATATCGCGGTACTTGAGACCACCGATTTAGCAGCACTCAAAACCAGCGCCATCGCTGCTATTTCTAGCGCCCAGCTTAATGCGCTAACAACTCAGCAAATTGCCAACCTCAGCACCGGCCAAGTTGCGGCGATTAGCACCAGTAATATCGCCAATGGATTAAATAGTAGCCAAGTGATTGCGCTGACCACCCAACAGGCTGCAACGCTAAGCTCTTCCCAAGTGGCAGCCCTATCCACCAGTAATATCGCGGTACTTGAGACCACTGATTTAGCCGTAATCAAAACCAGCGCAGTCGCCGCCCTCTCCAGCCAGCAGCTCAATGCCTTAATCACCAAGCAAATCGATGTGCTGAGCACGAGCCAGGCTGCGGCACTCACCACGGCGCAAGTTTTAGCCATGTCGACCAGCAATCTGGCCGCGCTGACAACGGCTAATTTGATTTCGCTGAAAACAGCCGCCATTGCTGTCCTTACTAGCAATCAGATCGCCAGCCTAAGTAGCGATCAAATTGCCAGCCTAAGCACCCATCAAATCGTGGCTTTAAATAGCCTCAGCATAAGCGGCGGGCTAAATAGTAGTCAGATTGTGGCGCTGACAACGAGCCAAGCCGCCGCACTTAGCTCCGCTCAAGTGGCGGCATTAACGACTAGCAATCTGGCTGCAATGGAAACGCGCGATGTAGTCGCCCTCAAAACCAGCGCCATTGCTGCTTTAAATTCAAGCCAAGTCAATGCGCTGACAACAGATCAGATTGCTAGTTTAAGCAGCAACCAAATCACATTCATCACCACCGCAAGTGTCGCCAATGGCCTGACGAGCAATCAGATAGTGGCACTCAACACCAGCCAAGCCGCCGCACTTAGCTCCGCCCAAGTGGCCGCATTAACGACCAGCAATCTAGCCGCGATGGAAACGCGCGACATCGTTACGCTTAAAACCAGCGCCATTGCCGCTTTAAACACCGCGCAAATTGGAGCACTAACAACAAGCCAAATCGCCAATCTCACCACCAGCCAGATCGTGGCTTTAAGCACAGCCGATATTGCCTATGGCCTAAACAGCAGCCAGATTGTAGCGCTAACATCGATTCAAACCGCCGTGCTAACAACAGCCCAAGTGGCGGCGCTTTCAACAACGAATCTTGCTGCAATGGAAAGCAGCGACTTTGCTGCGCTCAATACCAATGCCATTGCGGCCTTGTCTAGCAATCAAATTCAAGCGCTAACTTCAGATCAAGCCCTTGCCCTGACTACCGCTCAGGCTGCAACGCTGTCTTCCAGACAAATAGCAGCCTTATCCAGCAGTAATATCGCAGCATTAGAAACGACCGATTTAAGCGTACTCAAAACCAGCGCCATTGCTGTCCTTAGCAGTAGCCAAATCGCCGCAATGAGCAGCGGCCAAATGGCGAGCTTAACAACGATGCAAATAGTGGCACTGAATACCGCAGCCATCGCCAACGGGCTAAATAGCAGTCAGATCGTCGCTCTCAACACCAGCCAAGCCGCCACTTTAAGCAGCACACAAGTGGCGGCGCTATCAACCGCCAATCTAGCAGCAATGGAAACGCGCGATGTAGCCGCCCTCAAAACCAGCGCTATTGCCGCTTTAAATTCAAGCCAAGTCAATGCGCTGACCACAGATCAGATTGCTAATCTAAGCAGCTACCAAATCACAGTCATCACCACCGCAAATATGGCCAATGCCCTGACGAGCAGTCAGATTGTGGCGCTCAACACCAGCCAAGCCACCACTTTAAGCAGCGCCCAAGTGGCGGCACTCTCGACAGCTAATCTGGCCGCGATGGAAACACGCGATATCGTTGCGCTTAAAACCAGCGCCATTGCCGCTTTAAACACCGCACAAGTGGCGGCATTGACCACCGATCAAATTGCCAATCTCACCACCAGTCAAATTGTGGCTTTAAGCACCGCCGCTATTGCCTATGGCCTAAACACCAGCCAGATTGTGGCGCTGACTTCCAATCAAACAGCGGCCTTAACAACCGCCCAAGTGGCGGCGCTTTCAACAACTAATCTCGCGGCAATGGAAACCCGCGACTTTGCTGCGCTCAATACCAATGCCATTGCGGCCTTAGCCAGCAATCAAATTCAAGCACTGACCTCAGATCAAGCCGTGGCCCTAACTACCGCTCAGGCGGCAACGCTGTCTTCAAAACAAGTGGCCGCCTTGTCGACTGCCAGCATTGCGGCGCTAGAAACCTCAGATCTAATTGCCCTAAAAACCAGCGCCATTGCCGCTTTAACATCGGCGCAAGTGGCGGCCCTCAACACCAGCCAAATCGCCAGCTTACTGACTAGCCAAATCGTTGCGCTCAATACAGCAGATATCGCCAATGGGCTAAATAGCAGCCAAGTTGTGGCGCTGAGCACCAGCCAAGCAGCGGCGCTCAGCTCCGCCCAAGTCGCCGCTTTATCGACCACTAATCTGGCCGCAATGGAAACGCGCGATTTAGCGCTGCTGAAAACCAGCGCCATTGCGGCTTTGAACACCGCGCAAGCTAATGCCTTAACAACCGATCAAATCGCCAATCTAACCAGCAATCAAATTGTGGCTTTAAGCACAACAAACCTTGCCTCTGGCCTAAACAGCAGCCAAATCGTGGCGCTGACATCCAGCCAAGCCGCTGCGCTAACAACCGCCCAAGTAGCAGCGCTTTCAACAAACAACCTTGCCATAATGGAAACCGCTGATTTTGCAGCGCTGAAAACATCGGCCATTGCCGCTCTATCTACTAACCAAATTAAAGCACTGACATCCGATCAGGCCATTGCGCTGAGCACCCTGCAAGCGGCGGCGCTTAGCTCCACACAAGTTGCTGCGTTTTCAACTACTAGCATGGCTGCGCTGGAAACCAGTGATCTAGCCGTATTTAAAACAAGTGCCATTGCCGCACTGAGCAGCGCCCAAGTGGCAGCGCTAAGCACCAGCCAATTCGCCAGCCTAAGCAGCAATCAAATTACGGCTTTAACTACGGCCAATATAGCGAACGCTCTCAATAGCAATCAGATCGTGGCGCTCACCACTAGCCAAGCTGCAGGGCTTAGCTCCGCCCAGATTGCCGCCTTATCGACCAGTAATCTGGCCGCAATGGAAACCCGAGATTTAGCCTTGCTTAAAGTTGCCAGCATTACGGCACTATCCAGTAATCAGGTGAATGCACTCACCAGCGAGCAATTTGCCAGCTTAAGCAGCAGCCAGATTGCAGCTCTGAACACCACGGCCATCGCAGGCGGATTAAGAACCGATCAAATTGTGGCGATGAGCAGCAGCCAAGCCGCAGCTTTAAGCGCCAGCCAAATGGCCGCGCTTTCTACCAGTAATCTGGCCGCAATGGAGACCAGTGATTTTGCAGCGCTCAGCGCAGCTGCCATTGCCAGCTTATCTAGTACTCAAGCAGGGGCGCTAAGCAGCAATCAAATCATTGCGCTGACCACCACTCAAGCTGCCGCACTCAATACCCGCCAAGCTGCGGCGCTCTCTAGCACCCAATTGGCGGCGCTAGAAACCAGCGATTTAGCGCTCATTCAGGCGGCGTCTATTGCCGTTTTATCGAGCACCCAGATCAGCGGCTTGAGCACTACACAGCAAAGCAGCTTAAGTACCAGCCAGATTGCCGCGCTGAACACCACGGCGATCGCCAGCCTTGGCACAGATAAAGTCAGCGCCTTAACCTCAACGCAAGCCATCGCGCTCAATACCGCGCAAATTGCTGCGCTATCAACAGCACAAATTGCTGCCATCGAAACCACTGACTTTGCCGTACTCAGCAACGCCGCCATTGCCGCGCTTTCGACGGATCAAATCGCTGCGCTCAGTACCGCGCAAACCGTTGCGCTTAACTCCAGCCAAGCCAGCGTGCTGACTACGCGGCAAGTTTCAGCCTTATCAAGCACGCAACTTCAGGCCATGGAAACCAGCGACCTAGCCGTTTTAGCTAGCGCAGGTATCGCCGTGTTATCCAGCAGCCAAGTGAGCGCACTGAGCACCGATCAAATAGCCAGCCTAAGCAGCAAGCAGATTGTGGCTTTGAATACCAACGCATTGGCAGGGCTAAGCACTGCGCAAATTGCAGCGCTTACATCCAATCAATCGGCGGCCCTGATCACTAGCCAAGTTGCCGTGCTATCGACCAGCCAAATCGCCGCCTTTGAAACCAGTGATCTGGCCGAGCTAAAAACCAGCGTGATTGCGGCGCTTAGCAGCAGCCAGCTGCAAGCGCTTAGCACAGAGCAAATCAGCAGCCTCAAAACCACACAAATTGCAGCCTTAAACACCGCCGAAATGGCAAATTTAAGCAGCACTCAGCTTGCCGCCTTAAACACTAACCAAGCAGCGGCTTTAAGCAGCACGCAAGTCACCGCGCTTTCAACGCTGCAAATTATCGCCCTGGAAACCAGCGACATAGCGGCGCTCAGCACCACAGTGATCGCCGCCTTATCGACCAATCAGCTCGCCGCGCTCACTACCGAGCAGATAGGCACCTTACGCACGGCAGCAATCGCTAGCTTAAGCAGCAGCCAAATTGTGGCGCTGACTTCAAACCAAGCCGCAGCGTTAAGCTCTAGCCAAGCAGCCGCATTATCTAGCCTGCAAATGGCAGCGCTTGAAACCGCCGATTTGGCCGTGCTCAGCAGTAGCGCCATCGCGGTGCTGGCCAGTGCCCAAATCAACGCCCTCAGCACCCAGCAATTTGCCAGCCTTGTCACCAGCCAAATCGCCAGCTTAAATACACAGGCCATGGCCAGCTTAGGCAGCGATAAAGTCATTGCGCTTACCACCAACCAAGCTGCCGCACTAACGGGCGTGCAAGCCGCAGCGCTGACCACCAGCAATATCGCCGCACTAGAAACCACCGATTTAGCCGTATTCAACAGCAGCGCCATTGCCGCATTGTCGACCAGCCAAATCACAGCACTTACGACTAAACAAATCGCAGCGCTAAGCACCGACTCGATCACCAATGGCTTAACCATTAATCAGGTTATGGCGCTCACATCCAGCCAAGTTGCTGCGTTTTCTATTGCCCAAATTGCTGCCTTATCTGAAAACACCATTGGTGGCCTAGAAACGTCTTACCTCACCTTAATCAGCACCAGCGCCATTGCGGCATTATCGAGCACGCAAGTCGGCTCGCTCACCGCAGCGCAAATTGCCAAGCTCAGCACCACGCAAATTGCCGTACTGAACACCAACGCCGTCGGTAATCTAAGTGCCGATCAAGTGATTGCGCTCACAACCAATCAGGCATCTGCACTGACAAGCAGCCAAGTAGCCGTGCTTTCAAGCACCGCGATTTCCGCCATGGAAACCAGCGATTTAGCCACGTTTAAAACCACGGCCATTGCGGTACTCAATAGCAATCAAATCAGCGCGCTGACTGTGGAGCAAATCAGCAGCCTAAGCACCAAGCAAATTGCTGTACTCAGCAGCAATGGCATCGCCCGTTTAAGCGCCGATCAAGTGATTGCACTCTCCTCCAGCCAAGCCGCAGCGCTGAACACCAGCCAGATAGCGGCGCTGAGCACTACCGGTATCGCAGCGATGGAGCTGGAAGATTTTGCGGCGCTTAAAACTAATGCCATCGCCGCGCTCACAACAAATCAAATCAGCGCACTGACGGCAGATCAAACAATTACCCTGACTACGCAACAAGCCGCCGCACTGAGCAGTAGCCAAGTGGCAGCACTCAGCGCCAGTAATATCGCAGCACTAGAAACGAGTGATCTAGTAGTGATCAAAACTAGCGCGATTGCGGCTTTAAACACCACACAAGTTGCCGCGCTGAGTGCAGAACAAATCGCCAGCCTTAGTAGCAATCAGATCATTGCTCTTAGCACCTCAGCCATTGCCAATGGCCTAACGCCCGATCAAATGGTGGCACTCACTAGCAAGCAAATTGCCGCGCTAAGTAGCGTTCAAATTGTGGCGCTTTCCACCACCAGCATTGCCGCCATTGAAGCTGCGGATTTTGCTGTGCTAAAAACCAGTGCGATTGCCGTCCTTTCCACCAGCCAGATTAATGCCCTAACCGCAGAGCAAACCGCAGCCCTAAGCACGCAGCAAGCCGCCATTTTAAGCAGCAGCCAGTTTGCCGCGCTCAGTGCCAGCAATATCGCCGCGCTAGAAACCAGTGATCTCATCGCACTCAGCAGCAGCGCCATTGCCGCCTTAAGCACAACTCAAAGCGCGGCATTAAGTGCAGCGCAAATTGCCAGCCTGAGCAGCAATCAGATCGTTGCATTAAGCACCACCGTGATTGCCAGCGGCCTTAGTGCCAGCCAGATTATCGCGCTAACTTCACAACAAGTAGCCTCGCTTAGCACCGAGCAAATCAGTGCGTTCTCTACCAATAGTATCGCCGCAATGGAAGCCAGCGATTTCTCCGCACTGAGTACCAACTCTATTGCAGTTTTATCCACCAACCAGATAAAAGTGCTCACCGCGGCTCAAAGCATTGCCTTGACCACACAGCAAGCCGCTACTTTAAGCAGCAGCCAACTTGCCGCGCTAACGGCTACAAATGTGGCGGCCATAGAAACCACCGATTTAATCGCCATCACCAGCAGCGCCATTGCCGCATTAAATACCGCCCAAGTGGCCGTGCTCAATGCGGCACAAATTGCCAGCCTAAGAAGTGATCAAATTGCCGCATTAAGCACCTCGGCCATCGCCAATGCCCTGAGTGCATATCAGGTGATTGCGCTAACATCCACCCAAACCGCTGCATTAAGCACCGCGCAAGTAGCCGCGTTATCCGCCAGCAATATGGCCGCCTTAGAGGCCGGTGATTTAGCCGCAATCAAAACCAACGCGATTGCCATCTTATCTACCGAGCAGCTTGCAGCCCTTAGCCCAGACCAAATTGCCAGCCTCACCAGCAAACAAATCAGCGCACTGAGCACCAACAGCATGGCAAACTTGAGCGCGGATCAAATCATCGCGCTCACCACGGCGCAGACAGCCGCCTTGCTCAGCAGCCAAATTGCCGCGCTCAGCACCAGCAGTATTGCCGCACTAGAGGCGCTTGACTTTGCGGCTATAAAAACTACCGCGCTTGCCGCTCTTTCCACCGTTCAAATCAACGTACTCACCGCTGACCAAACCATTGCGATGACCACAGCACAAGCCGCCAGCCTCAGCAGCAGCCAAATTAGCGGGCTAAGCGCTGACAATATCGCGGTGCTTGAAACCAGCGATTTACTTGCCTTTAAAACCAACACGATTGCCGCACTCAACACGGCTCAAGTTGCGGTATTAACGGCTGAGCACATTGCCAGCATGAGCAGCAGCCAAATTGCCGCACTGAGCACCGCAGCCATTGCCAACGCCCTCAGTGCAGAGCAAGTAACCGCCCTGACGACCAAGCAAGCTGCAGCACTGACTACCGCACAGCTATCGGTACTTTCTGCTAGCAATGTGGCCGCCTTAGAAACCGCAGATTTAGCCGCCATTAAAACGGCTGGGATCGCCACGCTGAACTCGGCCCAAGTTGGCGCGCTAACCGAAGAGCAAGCCGCCAGCTTAAGCGCTAGCCAAATTGCCGCGCTTGCTCCTAGCAGCCTAGCTGGCATGACGGCAGCTGATATTGCCGTGTTAAAAACCAGCGGGATTGCGGCGCTTAGCTCGGCACAAATCAGCGCGATGGGCACTACGCAAATTGCTAGCCTTAGCACCAACCAGATTGCTTCTTTAACCGCAGCAAGCATGGCAACGGGCTTTACCACCGAGCAAATTATTGCCCTGACCTCGGCCCAAGCGGGCTCGCTCAGCGCCAATCAAGTGGCAGGGCTTTCAAGCAAGCAAGTTGCCGCCTTTGAAACCAGCGATCTTGCGGCCTTAAATACCACGGCGGTGGCCGTGTTATCTAGCAGCCAGCTTAATGCCCTAAGCAATAATCAAGTGGCCAGCTTAAACACCAATCAAGTGGCAGCGCTTAACTCTGCCAGCCTAGCCACGGGCTTTACCACCACGCAAATTATTGCCCTCAGCTCGGCTCAAGCGGCGGTGATTACATCCGGCCAAATGGCCGCCTTATCCACCAGCCAAATCGCCGCCTTCGAAACCGCCGATTTCGCCGTAATCAATACCAGTGCAATTGCCGCCTTATCCTCCGATCAAGTAGTTGCCTTCACCACTGCCCAAGCTGCGGTGCTGACTAATAGCCAACTACAAGCGATCTCTGGCACGAATCTAGCTGCGATAGAAACCAGTGATTTAGCCGTATTAAGAACCAGCGGCATTGCCGCCTTAAGCACCATACAGATTCCAAGCTTTACGACGACGCAAATTCAAAGCCTCACCACCAGCCAAGTTCAGGCGCTCAGCTCTACCCAAGTTATGGCGCTCACGGGTGCTCAGCAAGCGGCCTTTACCACCACACAAACGCCATTCTTAGCTGCGTCTAGCCCTATCATTCTGGATTTGGATGGTAATGGTATCCGCACGCTTAGCCTAGAAAACGGCACACAATTTGATTTGCTGGGCGATGGCAATAAGATTAAAACCGGTTGGGTTGGCCAAGGCGATGGCCTGCTGGTGCTCGATAGAAACCAAGATGGCATCATCAATGATGGTAAAGAATTATTTGGCACATCTACCCTACTTAGCAATGGCAGCAAGGCAGCCGATGGCTATGCCGCACTGGCGGAGCTAGATAGCGATCACAACGGCCAGCTAGATCAATTTGATGCAGATTTCCATGAATTAAAAGTATGGATTGATGAAAATGCCGATGGCTTTAGCCAAGCCGAGGAGCTTAAAACACTGATCTCACTCGATATCAGCAAGATAGGCGTTCGGGCGAGCCAAAGCGCAGAAAAAGACAATGGCAACTTTATTGGCTTGAAATCCAGCTATGAAACCAATGATGGCGTAAGCCACATGGCGGCCGATATCTGGTTTGCTACCGATAAATCCGCTTTACTCAACGACAATTCCCCTGATTTACGCAGCAGCGTGGTCAACCTGGTGCAAACCATGTCGGCCTTTACCGAGGCGGAAAAACGCGGGGTATTCAATACAATAGAGCCAATGCAGTTGCAACTGCCATCCGATGCCCCACTGGCCGCATCCGCCCAAATCACCGCCAGCAATATGGCCGCGCTGATGAAGCTCTTCGATGCCAACGGCAATATGATAGGCGCTCCAGAAAGCATGCTGGCCAGCGGCGACCCAACGCTCAAACTCAATGCTCTGAATCAGCAGCACAGCAATGGTATTTTGGTGATGAAATAAGACCTTTGGCTTTAAAAAGCATAGGGGGCGCTGCAAGCAGCGCCCCCTATGCTTTTTAAAGTGTATCCCGTTTCATCCCACAACAAGGACCAATCTGCTGATGCTATGCAGCCACTATTTATGCATGCTTGCTCCCAAGCAAGCCCCTTTACGCCACCAATATTGGGTAATCGGTATAACCCACTTCATCACCCCCATAGAATGTTGCCTGATCAGGCGTATTCAATGCGGCCCCTTGTTGATAGCGCGCCACCAAATCTGGATTGCTAATAAACGGGCGGCCAAAGGCGATTGCGTCTGCAGTGCCAGTGGCTAAACGTGCTTCTGCTGTTTGTGCATCGTAACCACCGCAAGTCATGATCACGCCTCGGTATTGCTGGCGTAAATCCGTACGGAAGGTTTCGCTTAAAGGCTGACCACCGGCCCAATCTGGCTCAGCGATATGCAGGTAGGCTACGCCAGCGCGGTTAAATTCCTCAGCCAGATACATCGCCATTGCTTCTGATTCATCGTCCACAATATCGTGCGCTACAAAGTTAGGCGATAAGCGCACGCCTACTTTATCTGCACCGACTTTTGCCGCCACGGCATCTATCACTTCCAGTAATAGGCGAGCACGGTTTTCCATCTTGCCGCCGTATTGATCGGTACGCTTATTGCTACCTGTGGCCAAGAATTGCTGCAGCAAATAACCATTGGCCGAGTGAATTTCTACAAAATCAAACCCTGCCCGCATCGCACGCTCAGCTGCGGCTACATAATCGGCCACAATCCCAGGCAGCTCTGCGGTTTCTAAAGCGCGCGGCGCATCACAAGGCGCTCGGGTCGGCGTGCCATCTGGCAGAATCACAAAGCTGGTTGATTTCACGGCCTGAATGGCTGACGGGGCCACCGGCGCTGCACCGTTTTCTTGCAAGTGACGATTAGAAATTCGCCCCACATGCCAAAGCTGCATAGCCATCTTGCCGCCCTTGGCGTGCACTGCATCCACTACCTGCTTCCAGCCTGCTTCTTGGGCATCGGTATACATACCGGGGGTAAGTGAATAGCCCTGGCCCTGACGGGAAATTTGTGTGGCTTCGGTGATAATTAAACCGGCGCTGGCACGTTGTGCGTAATAGATAGCATTCATTTCAGTCGGCACATCGCCCGGCTGGCTAGCACGTGATCGAGTCAGCGGCGCCATAATCATGCGATTAGCGAGGGTGGTTTTGCCGATGGTAATGGGGGTGAGTAATTTATCTGCGGACATAAGATTTCCTTAATTATTAGATATAAAAATCAAACTTTGGGTGTGGCTCAAAACAACTTCCCGAAATGATTTATCAACGCAAAACCATCATCCCCGAGTGTTGTAGTCGGGGATCCAGCAGCGTAGCTGGATTCCCGCCACGTCACTCCCGAGTGCTTGTGTCGGGAGGGGAATGACGACGTTTCGAAAACGGGAGAACATTCTAAACAAGACCCTTACTCAGCCACCTTCACTACCAGCTTCCCGGCATTCTTCCCTTCCAACAGGCCAATAAAGGCTTGCGGGGCGTTTTCCAAACCTTGTACTACGTCTTCACGGTATTTGATTTTGCCTTCAGCAATCCACTGGCTCATGGCAGTAAAGAATTCGCCGTAGCGATGACCAAAATCGTCCCAGATAATAAAACCTTGCATGCGGATACGTTTTTTCAGCAGCGTGCCCATCAGCATAGATAAGCGATCTGGGCCTGCGGGCAGGCTAGTGGCGTTGTATTGCGAGATCAGACCACAGAGCGGTACACGGGCGGCGGTATTGAGCAGCGGCAGAACTGCATCAAATACCGCACCGCCTACATTTTCGTAATACACATCGATGCCTTTAGCGCAGGCTGCAGCCAGCTGCTCGGCAAAGTCGCTAGCGCGGTGATCAATACATGCGTCAAAGCACAGCTCTTTCACGGCGTAAGCGCATTTATCTGCACCACCGGCAATCCCCACCACGCGGCAGCCTTTGATTTTGGCGATTTGCCCAACAATCGCGCCTACTGCACCAGTGGCAGCAGCCACCACCACGGTTTCTCCCGCCTTAGGTTGGCCAATTTCTAACAGGCCCATATAGGCAGTAAAGCCCGGCATGCCGAGTACACCGAGTGCGTGCGATGGAGACGCCATAGCGCCTAGCTTTTGCAGGCCCGTGCCATCCGAGATACTGTAATCCTGCCAGCCTCCAAAATTCACGACTAAATCGCCCACGGCATAATCGCCATTTTGCGACTCTTCAACGCGGCTCACCGTACCGCCTACCATTACAGCGCCCACTTCTACCGGTGCAGCATAAGAAGGCGCATCGCTCATCCGGCCACGCATATAAGGATCAAGCGATAAATACAAGGCGCGCAGCAATACTTCACCGCGGCCAATAGCAGGGATGGCGTGCTCTTCTAAACGAAAATCAGCAGGTACAGGTGCGCCATGCGGGCGGCGGGCTAAAACGATGCTGCGATTCAGTGTTGATGACATGTGAAGCTCCAGAGTGTTTGATCCCCGCTCGCGAGGAAAACGACAGGAAACATTAATTAAATGGCGCGAATTTCGTAATCCATACGGGGGAAATGCAGGTGCAGCAGGCCACAAGCTGCGCTTTGACGGGCGATCACTATTTTTTTCTCGTCCAAATAAACCAGCTCACCCGCTACGCTCTCCTGCGGATAGCCTTCTGGCTGAACAGCCACTTTCTGGCCTGCTTTAAATAGCGAATCTTGCATTTCAGCTAGCGCAACAGGCTTAGCCTGCTTTGCTGCAGCAAACGCATCGCCCGCTGAGATACTGCTCATCTCACCATGGCCAAATGCCGCTATTCTGGCCATCCACGGCAATATAGCCTTGGTGTTTGGGGCCAGCGCCTCTAAAGCCTGTGCACCCAGCAAAAACCACAGCGAGTGATACACCGCAAAATCACCCGCGCAGGGATTGATGCCACCCAGAAAATGGGCCCCGCTTAAAGCTTGATCGAGCTGATTAATCAAAGCACGCAGCTGAATCGCTAATTGCGCCTGATCGGCCAGCAATTGCGCTTTTTGCAAAGGGAGTTGCGGGTGCATGGCGATACGATCATCGAGCAGCGCTTGGGGAATATGCTCAGCGCGGCTTGCCATCAAATAACGGGCGGCACGCCAAAAGATATCCACATCAAATAAGCGGCCCAATAAATCGGCTTGTGCCGCCTGAGGCCCCGTCGCTAAAGCAGGCTGAGGATAGCGCTGCTCCAGCTCCGCAATAATCAACGCCGAATCGCAATAAATATCTGCGCCAATTTGCAATACCGGCGCACGCCGGTATCCACCGGTAAGCGCCATTAAATCGGGTTTAGGCAAGACAGGAGGCATCAGCAGGGATTGCCACGCCAGCTGTTTAAACCCCAGATAGCATCGCACTTTTTCTGAATACGGCGATGCTTGGTAATGATGCAAAATCAGCGCAGCGCTCATCTTAGTAGCTGCCTTCCAAAACCAGCTTGCTAATGGCTAAATCCACATCGCCACGCTCGCCCAAGGCCACCATGCCGTGGGCTTTTAGCTGCTCAAGCACGGCATTAATGGCGCTGACTTCCAGACCATAATCACGCATGCGGGTTTTAACGCCCATAGCTTCAAAGAAATCACGGGTTTTAGCGATGGCGGCATCGATACGCGCGTCTTCCGAGCCTTCTTTAATACCCCATACACGATCGGCGTATTGCAGCAGTTTTTCACGCTTAGCGGCGCGGCGTACATTCAGCATGGATGGCAAGATAATCGCCAGCGTTTGCGCATGGTCGATATTATATAAAGCCGTCAGCTCGTGCCCCAGCAAATGCGTTGCCCAATCTTGCGGTACACCGGCACCGATCAGGCCATTGAGCGCCATCGTGGCGGCCCACATTAAGTTGGATCGAACGGTGTAATCATGCGGCGTTGCCAGCGCTTGCGGGCCCACTTCGATCAAGGTTTGTAAGAGGCTTTCGGCAAAGCGGTCTTGCACCGGCGCATTGGCTGGGTAAGTTAAATATTGCTCAACCACGTGCACAAAGGCATCCACCGCACCGTTAGCAATTTGCCGAGCTGGCAGGCTGTAGGTTTTAGTTGGGTCGAGTACCGCAAACTGAGGGAATACATGGCGATTCATAAAAGGTAGCTTGGTCTTGGTTTCGCTGCGCGTAATCACCGAGCCATTATTCATTTCTGAGCCGGTAGCAGGCAAAGTCAACACCGCGCCCAAAGGCAAGGCTGCTTTAATATACTGACCACCCGTGGTAAAAATTTCCCAAGGATCGCCTTCGTAAACGGCTGCAGCGGCGGCAAACTTGGTGCCATCAATCACCGAGCCACCACCCACAGCCAGCAGGAAGTCAATTTTCTCTGCCTTAATCTGTGCCACGGCTTTCATCATGGTTTCATACGTTGGATTGGCTTCAATGCCTGAGAATTCAGCAACGCTATGGTTTTTTAAGACATCCATCACTTCGGTGTAAGTGCCATTTTTTTTAATACTGCCACCGCCGTAGAGCACCAAGACACGGGCCTTTTCAGGTACAAGAGTGGCTAACTTAGCAATCTGGCCTTCGCCAAAAACGATTTGAACGGGGTTGTAAAATTCGAATTGCAACATTGAGTATCCTTGTTTAAGTCATTAAAAATAGACCAGTCGTCTAGTCTGCGGTTCAAAAAAAACGGCAACGCTGCCGAAGTGTTTTTTACAAATTTTTCGCTCAGGAAAAACTGAACCCTAATTCTCTTTAAGCGGTACAAGCTACTTTTTTTAAGCCTTGGCAAAGAGATCCTCAGCCAAAGCCAGTGGGTCTATCCTAGATATACTTCACCCCCAAAAGGTAGCAGGTGGTTTGCATTGCGGTTTCCAGCGCACTGCCATCCTGACGGATTTTGGTCAGCAGACTGGCACCCAACCACATCTGGTACAGCATCAAAGCCACAGACTGTGCATCCATATTCGGCGACAAAGCCCCATCGCAGCGTGGCTCATCCAGCCACTTCGCTAGACGCTCGATCACCTCATTGGTTCCCTGCTTAAAAACCTGCCGCATGGGTTCAGATAAATCGGCCACTTCTGCGGAAAGCTTAACCACCATGCACTGATTCGCTGGGCTACATGCGCCTTGAGACATCAGCCAAGTGCCCCAGTAGTGCATTAACCGCTCGCTACCGCAATCGTATTGCGTCTCTAAAGACTGCATATGCCGCTGATAATTGACAAAATAACGCTCTAAAAGCGCACAGCCAAAGTGCTCTTTTGAGGGGAAATAGTGATAAAACGAACCTTTAGGCACTTCTGCCGCCTTTAAAATCTCAGCCAGCCCCACAGCGGAGAATCCCTTCCCCCTGAGAATGGATTCGCCCACTGCCAATAAATGTTCGCGTGTATCTTCGTGTTTTGCCATGGACGCAGTCTCCCATAAAAATAGACCAGTCGTCTAGTTATTTATATAGGGTGGATACGTTCTTGTGCCCATCCTACGGTTTTATAGGGTGTACAACGACGCAGTCGTTGCGCACCAAGGGGCGGTGCGCAAGAAAAACGACTTGCACACCCTATAAAAATAATTTTCCACTCTATTTTTTAGTGATGCCTATAGGGCACGTTTTTGTGCCCCACCATCAATCCAGCAAACCTTCAAACAAAGGTGTTGATAGATAACGCTCACCAAAGGAGGGAATGATCACGGCAATCAGCTTGCCTGCGTTTTCTGGGCGCTTGCCTAGCTCAATGGCGGCCCAGGTTGCGGCTCCTGCAGAAATCCCAGCCAAAATGCCTTCTTGTGTAGCAAGGGCACGCGCCGTTGCAAAAGCGTCTTCATTCTTTACCCGAATCACTTCGTCATAGCTTTTGGTATTCAAAACACCCGGCACAAAGCCAGCGCCAATCCCTTGAATAGGGTGTGGGCCTTTTAGCCCTCCGCTCAACACTGGGCTAGCATCTGGCTCAACGGCCACCGCTGTAAATGAAGGTTTACGCGCTTTTAATACTTCCGAAATCCCTGTGATTGTGCCACCTGTACCCACACCGGCCACCAGAATATCAATCTGGCCATCGGTATCATTCCATAACTCTTCAGCCGTGGTACGGCGGTGGATTTCTGGGTTAGCTGGGTTTTCAAATTGCTGCAGCAACAAGTAATTACTGTGCTCATTCACCAAGGCTTTTGCTGTAGCGATCGCCCCACTCATCCCTTCTGCCGCAGGCGTCAAAACCAAAGTAGCGCCATAGCCACGTAATAATGCACGACGCTCTTTAGACATACTTTCTGGCATAGTGAGGACTAATTTATAGCCACGTGCGGCACAAACCATGGCTAGACCAATACCGGTATTGCCGGAAGTAGGCTCCACAATCACCGTATCTGGGCCGATTAGGCCAGCTTGTTCTGCTGCATCAATCATCGCCACGGCGATGCGGTCTTTTACAGAGTGCGATGGGTTAAAAAACTCCAGCTTAACAACGATCGTTGCCCCACTCGCTGCTGCAACGCGGTTTAACTTTACTAAGGGCGTATTGCCGATCAGATCAGTGATGCTATTGGCGATTTTCATAAGCCACCTTGAAGTCAGATTGATGATTGATTACAACGGCTGGATCATTAGCAATTAAAATGCATAAAAATTCTAAGGAAAGATCGATGAAAGTTTATCGCGTAGGCGGTGCTGTAAGAGACAGATTACTAGGGCTTGCCGTTAAAGATATCGACTGGGTAGTGGTAGGCAGCACAGCAAAGGCCATGCAAGCACAAGGCTACACACCCGTTGGCAAAGATTTTCCTGTATTTTTACACCCCAAAACTCACCAAGAATATGCCCTAGCCCGTACCGAGCGCAAATCCGGCCATGGTTACAAAGGCTTTACCGTATTTGCAAGCGAAGACGTTACTTTAGAAGAAGACTTGCTGCGGCGCGACCTCACCATTAATGCGATCGCCGAGGATGAAAACGGCCAGCTCACCGATCCCTTCAATGGCCAAGCAGATCTTAAGGCTAAACTATTACGCCACGTCTCCCCCGCCTTTAGCGAAGACCCCGTGCGAATTTTGCGCCTCGCACGCTTTGCTGCACGTTTTAGCTTTGATGTGGCTCCAGAAACACTCACCCTTATGCAGGAAATGGTAAACAGCGGTGAAGTCGATCATTTAGTGGCAGAAAGGGTGTGGCAGGAATTTGCCAAGGGGCTGATGGAAAACACGCCATCCAAGATGTTTGAAATGCTGCGCCGCTGCGGTGCACTAGCGCGTATTGCACCAGAGATCGACGCACTATGGGGGGTGCCGCAACGCGCCGATTACCACCCTGAAATCGATACCGGCGTACATGTAATGATGGTGCTGGATTATAGTGCCAGCCAAAAATGGCCACTCACTACCCGCTTTGCGGCGCTCTGCCACGATCTGGGCAAGGCCATCACGCCTGCTCATATTTTACCTAAGCATATCGGCCATGAAGCACGCGGTGTGGCGCTTATTGAGGCTTTATGTGAAAGATTGCGCGTACCCAGCGATTGCCGAGATTTAGCCCGCATGGTGTGCCGTGAGCACACCCATGTTCACACTGCATTACAGCTGCGCCCTGCTACAGTGCTCGAAGTATTTCAGCGCTGCGATGCCTTCAGAAAGCCAGAGCGCTTTAAAGAGATACTCAATGCCTGCCTTGCCGATGCACGCGGACGCACCAATTTTGAAAATTGCGACTATCCGCAAGCCGATTATTTACTCAAGCTGCTGGCCGCGGCCAACACTGTGAATAACGGTGAAATTGCCCTCAGCTGCACTGATAAAACTCAGATTCCTGAAAGAATCAAGCTGGCCAGAATTGCTGCTATTAAAAACCAAATAATCGCGCTTTAAAAACCTGAACATAGATTATGCTTGCCAGTTTCAGCCTCAACAGCCGTAAGCTAATTTTCATACTTTTTAAAACCGTTTTAATTAAGAAAAACAATATGTAAGCAGTATGGAACCCATCATTTTTGTAAGTAAAATAGCTTGGTCCATATTGCACATCATGACAAATAAATTCAAACGAAACCAAGCATGGTGATCAATAGTGCTGCAAATACCCAACATAAAAAAACAGCCTCAGATTCAGCCTTTTATGGGATAGTAATAATATTTTTACAACTTAAAAACTGCAGAAAACATACGAGCATAAGACTGACCAAAATTCAGCAACTGGAAATATGCAATGCATAAATATCACAACTAAAACCAAATAAATTAACAAAAAGAAAACAACTAACATACTGATATAAAAGATTATAGTCAATCAACACTAAGCTTTATTTGCTTACTCTATTAATTCACGCCCCTCCTAGATATCATGCTTAAGCAAAATACCTTGCTATCAACAATTAACTAGACGTAGAAAAGCCCGCCGATTACTCGGCGGGCTTTTCACAGAATGCTTTGTATTAAACAAACCGAATCACCTTTAGGAGAGATAATTAGTGGCTTGATACAAACCTTAATACATGAAAGCATACTGATACTGCATTGCGGAGAATAACACGATATTAATTCCCCAGAATAGTTTTAATTATGGTTAAAAGTTGTAGGCCTTTTCGCCATGGCTGGTTAAATCTAGACCTTCGCGCTCTTCTTCTTCTGGAACACGCAAGCCAATGACCAAATCAACGAGTTTGAAAGCAATGATAGACACCACTGCAGACCAAATGAGCGTTGTCCCCACTCCAATCGCCTGAATTTTAAGCTGTGCCAAAATGGAATAATCAGCAACAACCTTATTCGCCACATAATCCCAAACCCCTACGCCACCCAACGCTGGCGACGCAAACACCGCAGTAAGCAAGGCACCCAAAATTCCACCTACGCCATGCACACCAAACACATCCAAGGCATCATCTGCGCCCAGCATGCGCTTTAAACCATGCACACCCCATAGGCAAATCACACCAGCCAACAAGCCAATCACCAAAGCACCACCTACACCAACAAAGCCACAAGCCGGTGTAATCGCCACCAAACCTGCTACTGCTCCAGATGCCGCGCCTAAGAGCGAAGGCTTGCCTTTAAGCATCCATTCAGCCAAAAGCCAAGACATCGTTGCAGCAGCCGTTGCCAACCAAGTATTAATAAAGGCCAGTGCCGCAATGCCATTGGCTTCTAATGCGGAGCCTGCATTAAAGCCAAACCAACCAAACCACAGCAATGAAGCGCCAATCATGGTCATGGTTAAGCTGTGCGGCGTCATGGCTTCACGGCCAAAACCAATCCGCTTGCCAACCATAATTGCACCAACCAAACCTGCAACCGCAGCATTAATATGCACCACCGTGCCGCCAGCAAAATCGAGCGCGCCTTTTTGAAAGAGGAAACCAGCCGTTGCAGTTGCAGTATCGGCTGCGGCTTGCGTGAGATAGGCATCGGGCCCTGTCCAGTACCAAACCATATGTGCCATTGGCAGATATGAGAAGGTAAACCAGATCGCGCAAAAAGCCAGCACGGCGGCAAACTTAATCCGCTCGGCAAACGCCCCGACGATCAAGCCGCAGGTAATCGCCGCGAATGCGCCTTGGAAAACCACGTAAATCAGCTCAGAGATCCCTACCCCTTTACTAAAAGTAGCCGCGATTGAATCGGGGGTCACGCCTTTGAGTATAACTTTACTAAAAGAACCAAAGAACGCATTGCCTTCAGTAAACGCCAGTGAGTAGCCATACACCACCCACAGCACAGAGATCATGGCAAACACAGAAAACACCTGCATCAGCACCGATAGCATATTTTTAGAGCGAACCAAGCCACCATAAAACAAGGCTAAGCCAGGAATAGACATCAAAATAACCAAAGCTGTGGAGATAAACATCCACGCGTTATCACCTTTATTAATGACGTCTACAATGGCAACTGGGGCAGACGCATCCGCCGCAAAACTTTGCGCCGCAGTGGCGCTGAATGCAAATGCTGTTAACAATTTTTTCATCGTCTCTCTCCAGCAAAGTTTTTATTTATCAGATGGCGGCTTCGCCAATTTCACCGGTTCTAATCCGCACCACATGCAGCAGATCAAATACAAAAATTTTGCCATCACCAATTTTGCCGGTATTCGCTGCTTTTTCGATGACCTCTAGCGTTTGCTCCAGCTGATCATCACCAATCGCTACTTCCACTTTGACCTTAGGCAGGAAATCCACCACGTATTCAGCGCCACGATACAGCTCGGTATGACCTTTTTGGCGGCCAAAACCTTTCACCTCGGTAACAGTTAAACCCTGCACGCCGATTTCTGACAAAGCTTCGCGAACTTCATCGAGTTTGAACGGCTTAATAATCGCAGACACGAATTTCATGGGGTGCTCCTTTTTAAAAGGGTAGTGATCTCACGTATCAGCACAAAGCATGCCAAGCAATAAATCGACCAAACTTCAGGGGCTTAGCAAAAGCATGCACCAACAATAGACGTTCTATGGTGCACTGCAACTAAATTTTGCACCAGAGTAGTGCATATCCCCAACACTGTGCAGATGTAAAACACACGCCAACCCAGCCTAATTACAGCCGCTTCTGCTAAACTAAAACCCAATCAAACAAGGAGTACTACACCATGTTAAAAGACAAATTTTTTGACGAAATCGCCAGTAAAATATCTGAAGCAATTGCCGCCAGCCCTGCTAAAGATATGGAAAAAAACGCCCGCGCCATGATGGCATCGGCCTTTACTAAAATGGATTTGGTAACGAGCGAGGAGTTCGAAATTCAACAAGAAGTGCTGCTGCGCACGCGTGAAAAATTACACGAATTAGAAGCTAGAATTAATGAACTAGAAACCAAGCTAAACGCCAATAATCCACAAGACGCACTATGATTTTTAGCCGTAAAGCCCCCGAGTCATTGCAAACAGAGCGTTTAAGCTTGGTTCAAGCAAACCCTAAGCAAGCTAAATTATGGGCTGGGTTTCAGCAGCAAAACCGCGCCCATTTGGCCCCTTGGGATCCGCTACGTGATGAAGCGTTTTTTACGGCATACGCTTGGCAACTACGATTAGAAAATGCACGGCTGCAATATCAGCAAGGCTCAGCGGCTCACTGGGCCTTGTTAGATAAATGCAGCGGTGAAATGCTAGGGCAATGTAGCTTCAGCAATATTGTGCAAGGCCCTTTTATGGCATGCCATCTGGGCTATTCACTCGCGGCGCATGCTGAAGGAAAGGGGCTAATGTTTGAAGCACTCAGCACCGCTATCGAGCATCTATTTTGCACTCGGGATTTACACCGCATCATGGCCAACCATCTCCCCAGCAATCTGCGTAGCGCCCAGTTATTACAACGCTTGAACTTTGAAAAAGAAGGCTATGCGCGCTCTTACTTAAAAATTGCGGGGCGATGGCAAGATCATGTTTTAAATTCACTCATCAATCCGGCACATAGCCAAATAAGCGTCTAAAAATAACTCTGTTTACTAAAATACTGAATAGGTTTGCCCCCAAAGCCAGCAAAGCCTCAAAGTGACCTTAAGCAATGTGCCTAGCCATATCGCAGCCTGTACCATCCGCCACTTTTTTAAAATGAGCGTTTATCGAAAGGAAGCATAACAATACATAAGTATGCCGCTAAGTTCGTAGGCACCTTTTGGCCAGTACTTGGCGGCTACGGCAAGCGGCCTTCCCCAGCCTTGGGATTGGCTTTGTAGGGGTTTCCTTAGCTTTTAGTCTTACTGTTCTCCCCATGGCCTACGCGATAGGCCATATTTCTGGCTACCATCTTAACCCTGCGGTTTCTATCGGCCTGGGCTGCCAAGCGCTTCCCTACTAATCAACTTATCCCCTATATCGTTGCCCAGGATTTAGGCGGGATTGTGGCGGCAACCGTCCTCTATTTTATAGTGACCGGTAAGGCAGACTTTACGACCCTCGGTGGTTTTGCTTCAAATGGCTGCGGCGAATACTCGCCAGGTAAGTTTTCTATGGCTGCCGCGCTGATTGCCGAAGTGGTGATGACCATGATGTTTCTGATCATCATCCTGGCTGCAACCGATAAACGTGCTCCACAAGGCTTTGCGCCGATTGCCATTGGCTTAGGCCTCACGCTCATTCACTTGATTAGCATTCCCGTGACCAATACATCGGTAAATCCAGCACGTAGTGCCGCAGTCGCGCTATTTGCAGGCAACTTCGCCATGGGCCAACTATGGTTGTTCTGGCTTGCGCCGATTGTGAGTGCCATTTTAGGTGCCGTGGTCTACCGCTTTATTACTGGAGAAGATCAGCCTGCTTAAGCGGGGCGTTAAAGACGCGCCTTAAGCGCAAAAAAGCCGACCTAGATGATAGATCGGCTTTTTACTTATTCGGTTGCGGAGCCGGCCGATAAGCCGGGTTTTGTAGCCTTGAGTTACCCCAAGGTGACAGTCATTCCTCTAGGCCCAGCATTGCTACTGGGCTCGTGCAACCTACCCGTAGACTCGGCGGACCACCTCAACGTCTACTGCTTGGTCTTGCTCCGGATGGGGTTTACCCTGCCGTCCGTGTTACCACGTCCGCGGTGCGCTCTTACCGACAAACCTTGCGGCCTGCATCCCTGACGGGAACACCTTTTCACCCTTACCTGATCCCAATCCGGCCTTGTATCAATAAAGGCTTTTAACTTGGGCCATCGGCGGTTCAGCTCTCTGTTGCACTTTCCGTCGCCTTGCAACGCCCGGTCGTTAACCGGCATCCTGCCCTATGGAGCCCGGACTTTCCTCCCCCATACCCTAAAAGTATGGCAGCGACTGTCTAGCCTGCTCCGCAGCGGCGGATTATCACACCTCTGTGGCTGCTTGTGCAAATGGCAAACCGCTTATTTGTGATAAATCACCGGCCATTTGCTGCGCTTTAGCGATTCCACGATGGCTGGCAGGGAAATAAGCAAACACAAAGCGGCGCTTTGTTTCCCCGTCCTCCGTTGTAATTAAGCTTAACCAAACGCTGTCTTTACCAAAAACATTGGGCTCTTGTGTTAGTTCTACCCGCTCAAAACCGCTAACTGGTTCACTCTTACGCCAAAGCGGCAACAAGCCTAGCAGCATGGTACGGCGCTCCAGCAGCTTGCCATCGGTAAATTGCTCACTAGGCAGGCTCCAAAACATCAACCCTAGCGCGATCATGGAATACCAAAACACGCCAAAAAAATGATTCTCAAAATGCACTGAATCGACTAACGGCTGGCCCCACCATGCGGCAGCAATCATCGCCGCGCCAAACAACCACCAGCTTAATTTACTGATGCCGCGGTGAGTTAGGCTTGTTTTCAAATTCTGTTTCAAACTAGCTTCCAATGGATTTCTTCCCCAGCACGTAAAGGCACGACATTGTGCTCGCCAAATGGATAACTCTCAGGCACTGTCCAGCTTTCTTTGACCAGCGTCACCGTATCGGTATTTTCTGGCAGACCATAAAAAGCGGGGCCGTTTTTAGAAGCAAACGCTTCGAGTAAATCAAGCGCCCCCACCGATTCAAAGGCCTCGGCGTATAAAGCCAGCGCAGCATGGGCGGAGTAAATGCCCGCGCAGCCACAGGCGGCTTCTTTGGTGTGCTTTGCGTGAGGTGCACTATCGGTGCCTAAAAAGAACTTTTTGCTTCCCGATGTCACTGCAGCTAAGAGCGCACGACGATGCTCTTCACGTTTTAGTACTGGCAGGCAGTAATGATGCGGGCGAATCCCGCCAGTAAACAGCGCATTGCGATTCATTAATAAGTGCTGCGGGGTTACCGTGGCGGCAATATTGTCGCCCGCCTTCAGTACATATTCAGCCGCCTGCTTGGTGGTGATATGTTCAAACACAATTTTTAACTTAGGCAAACGCTGTTGTAGCACCATCAGTACGCTATCAATAAATGCCGCTTCACGATCAAATACATCGACATGCGAATCGGTGACCTCACCGTGGAGTAAAAAAGGCAAACCCAGCTCGGACATTTTCTCTAGGGCTGGCATCACTTTATCAAAACTGGTCACTCCAGAATCTGAATTCGTGGTGGCCCCAGCCGGATAAAGCTTCACGGCTTTAACAAAGCCACTTTGTTTGGCTTTGACCACTTCTTCCGGCGTGAGATGGTCAGTCAAGTACAGCACCATCATCGGATCAAACTGCACACTTGCAGGCAGAGCTTGCAAAATCCGTTGGCGATAAGCAAATGCCGCATCCACTGTTGCAACCGGCGGCTTCAGATTCGGCATCACAATCGCACGGGCGAATTCGCGAGCGGTGTGGGGCAAAACGGCAGCCATTAAATCGCCATCGCGTAAATGCAGATGCCAGTCATCAGGTCGGATAATTGTGATTGATTTGCTCATATTTTTATTCTCTGTCTTTATGAATGAGTAACTGATGTTTAGCACCCTATGCTCTTCATCAAAGGTTTTTAGTTCGCAATTTTCAAAGGCTGCGTAACATCAGCAGGTAAACATGTTTGGCCTGACTCTTAGCGTTTGCGAATCAAAAACAAAAATTTATTCTCTTGTGGCCAGGTCTCGATCAACTCATGGCCGGTCTGGCGACAAAAGGCGGTGAAATCAGTGGGCGTGGCGGGGTCGGTGCAAATGACATGCAGCACTTCACCACTTTGCATAGTGGCCAGCGCTTTTTTAGTACGCAAAATAGGCAAGGGGCAATTAAGCCCACTTAAATCAGCGGCTTGCTGGTGCTCTGGGCGGCTGGACATGGCTGTCTCTAGGCGGGGAAAAGTCTATTGTAGCAAGCAAGTCAAGCCCCACTGTAATCACGTGCCAGAAGTAGTAGTCACTTCGGGAAAAAAACATCATAAAAGGGGAAAAATACCAATTAGCAAGTACTTACCTGCAATTAAGTTTCGCTTCATAGTGTTACGGTTTAATCCCCTTCCTCATTCACACTCCAGAGAGAAAAATATGAAAATCATCAACTTATTTGCCATCAGCACCTTAGCCATCTCCTCCTTGGCCATGGCCGACCGCTATGAAGACTATTTCCACTGCACAACGGCGCCAAAAACTGAATGGATAGCAGGCAGCGATGCCCATGCCAAAATCGTGGCCATGGGTTACAAGGTCAAAGAATTCAAAGAAACAGCCGCTTGCTATGAAATTGAAGGCTGGGATAAAGCTGGGCAAAGAGTAGAGGTCGCTTTCGACCCTAAAACGCTGGCCGTTGTACGCTCCGAACTCGATCGTTAATTTCCTTATTAAGAACTGGGAGCGGCTTGCCCACACATTCTTAGCTCCCAGATTCTTCTGCAACACGGTGCAACTTTGCTATCTACGCAAGCTTGCACTTTTTACTTGCAGAGCCCCCTAACAGCCTTTCGATTATCTGCAGATCACTTACTCTATATTTATGCAAAAATACGTCTTAGCTAAAGCATCAGAGTTGAGCGGGGATACTCAATAACTTACCCCGCCACATGAGTAACTGATGTTACGAACCCATTATGAAAAATCAATGGGTTAGGATTTTCCCAATCAGCTGCAGAGCGCATTCCACCTAAAGGCCTGCGTAACATCAGATAGTAAGGATAAAACAATGCCCCATTCCGATCTGACCTCCCAAACTGAAGCCCGCAATCATGCGTCAGCCGCCACCCGTAGCACTTGGGTCAGCGTGCTGGTTAATATTATTTTGGCCAGCGCGCAAATTGTGCTTGGCCTGTTTGCTCATTCTCAGGCACTGATTGCCGACGGGATTCATTCACTCTCTGATCTGGTGGCCGATGGCGTGGTGCTTTTTGCTGGGCATCACAGTAAAAAAGATGCGGATGAAGATCACCCTTATGGTCACCAACGCTTTGAAACCGCCGCCTCACTGATTATTGGCCTGATTTTGCTGGCAGTGGGCATTGGCATGCTTTGGGCTGCGTTTAATAAACTTGAAGAGCCTGAGACTATTCAAAAAGTACACATCATCGCGCTGTGGGTAGCGGGTACGGCTCTTATTGCTAAAGAACTGCTATTTAGATATATGCTGAGCGTGGCCAAACGGGTGAAATCCAGCATGCTGATCGCCAATGCTTGGCACGCCCGCTCGGACGCGGCATCGTCGCTGGTGGTGAGCCTCGGCATTATGGGTAATTTGCTTGGTTACCCGATTCTGGATCCGATTGCGGCGCTTTTAGTGGGCTTTATGATCAGCAAAATGGGCTGGCGCTTTAGCTGGGATGCCCTGCACGATTTAATGGACAGAGCAGCCGACGACGATGAAGTTCAAGCAATCAAACAAACGCTATTAAGCACGCCGGGCGTACTGGGCGTACACGATCTGCGGACGCGCAAAATGGGCGACATGATTGTGATGGACGCCCATATAGAAGTTGCCGCACAAATGACCGTTGAGGCGGGTCATGATATCGCAGTAGAGGCCAGAAAGCGCGTACTGCAGCGGCACAGGGTATTAAACCTGATGACCCATATTGATCCATCTAAGCGGCCCGATCTTGATCATCAGCCTGTGCTTAAGGTGTCAAAAAATCATCATTGAGAGAAAGAAAAAAAGACACACATTGATACAAGCTTAAGTTTAGCTTAATGATGGCATGGTGAAATGCACTCACACCCTTTTACCACTACGAAGGAATCACCATGAAAATCAACCTATTACTTGCCATCGCCACGCTGGCTGCCTCTTCTTTTAGTATGGCTGACTACAACTACTGCACCACCCATCCCAAAGCCGAATGGTTGGCTGGCAGCGTAGCCCACACCAAAATTGTAGCTATGGGCTACAAGGTGAAAGAATTTAAAGAATCTGGCAATTGTTACAAGATTGAAGGTTGGAATAAAGAAGGCCAAAAAGTAGACGTTTATTTCGATCCAAAAACCTTAGACTTAGTTAGATCTAAATTAGACAATTAATCCCCTTCTTCTGCTAAAGCCAGTAGAGGGCCATCAAGGATAAATATGCGCTTACTACTGGTTGAAGACGATGCCCTCCTAGGTGATGGCATTACCGAGGGCTTAACTGACGCAGGCTTTGTAGTCGACTGGTTAAAAGATGGCGAATCGGCAAGATTAGCGCTAATGACCGAACATAGCTTTGATGGCGTGGTGCTGGATATCGGCCTGCCGCGTATGGATGGCTTACAGCTTCTGGCGTGGATACGCCGTGAGCGCGGCCATCTGCCGGTGCTGCTGCTCACGGCCAGAGACAGTATTGAAGATCGCATCAAAGGCCTTGATGCTGGAGCAGATGATTATCTAATCAAGCCCTTTGCCCTGGGCGAGCTGTGCGCAAGGGTACGGGCCTTGGTGCGCCGAGGCAAAGGCAAGCGCGATGGCGAGCTATGCTGGCAAGATTTGGCACTCGATCCTGCTCATCAATCAGTGCAACAAGCGGGCCAGATGCTCAACCTGACTGCGATGGAATACCGCCTGCTGCATCTGTTAATGGCGAATCATCCGCATTATTTATCACGCCCACAGCTCGAAGAAAAGCTTTACGGCTGGCAGCAGGATATTGAAAGTAACACTCTGGATGTGCATCTCTCACATTTACGCAAAAAACTACACAATGTGGTGATCCGAAATGCCCGTAATATGGGCTGGCGTTTGGAAGAAAAAGAATGAGACTTTGGCTACAAAGCGCATCGCTCGCCACAAGACTAACGCTGCTGGTGCTATTACTCACTTCGCTCACTTGGGCCGCATTCAGCGCGGTTCTGCTTTATGAAACCCACGATGAAGTCAGCGAGCTACTGGATAAACAGCTTTATGTTTATACCGAGCTGCTTTGGCAAAGCCTAGACGACAGCGACGATTTAAAAATCTTAATCAGTGGCAAGCCCGATCACTTACCCCGTGTGGTTTTTAGCCTCTACAGCAGTGAAGGCAAGCTTTTGCTCTCCAGCAGTGAGCATGTTTTGCCCTTTCAAACCGAATATGAGAAAAAAACCCGCACCATCACGCTGGATGATCACCGTTGGGAAATAGCCGTTCGCCAAAATGATGAGCGGCAACTTATCGTGGGCGAGCCACACCAAAAGCGCGAGCAGTTGATTGATGAAATCATTGAATATCTAGGTATCACCGCCATGATTGCCTTGGCCATTCTATTGCCACTGCTGCTCTTGGCTATTCGACAAGGATTACTGCCACTGCGTGCCGTCGATGCCGAGCTGGCCCGCCGTGCGCCCGATAATCTGGAAGCGCTCACCCTCGCCGTGCCACGCGAAATCGCCCCATTGCGCGATCGGCTCAACACACTCTTTGCTCAAGTGAGCGCCACCTTAGAAAAAGAGCGGCGATTTACTGCCGATGCTGCACACGAGCTACGCACGCCGCTAGCCGGATTACGCGTGCAAATCGAGCTAGCCCAAGGCAGCCCAAGGCCAGAAACCCGCGAAAAAGCACTCAAACAGGCCCTGCTTGGCGTAGACCGTGGCACCCATTTAGTAGCGCAACTATTGGAGCTGGCCCGCTTAGACTACGCAAGCATTAAAACCGAGCTAAGCATTGATATGGTGCAGTTGGCCAAGCAAGCACTCCAAGACGCTGGATTAGCGCAAACCTGCCTGCAAGCAGAAAACGCCTCAACTTGGCATGGGCACGCAGGGTTGCTGGCCCTATTGCTGCGCAATGTGCTCGACAACGCAAAACGTTATGCAGGTGAAAACGCTGAAATAACGATCAGGATCAAGCAAAATTCCATCTGCATTAGCGACAATGGCCCCGGCGTTCCCGCTGATGTCATTACCCGTCTTGGTGAGCGTTTTTTCAGGCCCGTAGGCCAAAGCCAAACAGGCGCAGGGCTAGGCTTATCGATTGTGCATAGAATTGCCGAGCTGCATCAAGCCGCCGTCACAATGAGCAGCAAAAATGGCTTTCAAATCACTATAAGTCAGGAAAAATAAGATGCCGCTTCAACACCAGCACCCGCACGATCAGCCAGGTGGGCATAACGAGCATCACAATCACACCTTTGATCATGCGCATCACCACCATAATCACGGCAAGCCCAGCTCGCAAAAAAGGCTATTACTGGCGCTGATTATCACCGGTGGTTTTGGCGTTGTTGAGCTGGTAGGTGGGGTAATGACTGGCTCGCTGGCGCTAATTTCAGATGCCGGCCACATGTTTACCGATAGCGCCGCGCTGCTTTTGGCGCTAATCGCCAACTTAATTGGCCAGCGCCCCGCCAATGCAGAAAACTCCTATGGCTATGCGCGGGCGGAGGTGATCGGCGCACTGATCAATAGCTTGGTGATGATTGCACTGGTGGTATGGATTGTGGTGGAAGCGATCAGCCGCTTAATGCATCCTCAGCCCGTGAACGGCATGGGGGTGATGATTATTGCGGTGATTGGCCTGCTGGTGAACATCATCTCTGCTTGGCAGCTATCGCACGATCATGACAATCTAAACAGCCGTGCGGCGATGATTCATGTGCTGGGCGATTTACTAGGGTCGGTTGCGGCGATTACCGCTGGCGCAGTCATTTACTTTACTGGCTGGAAAGCCATTGATCCTATTTTATCGGTTTTTGTATCCATGCTGATTTTGCGCTCAACTTGGAATCTACTTCGCCAGACCACCCATGTGTTAATGGAAGGCGTGCCACAACAGTTAAATCTAGAAGAAATCGGCAACGCCCTCGCCACAGAAAAAGGCGTGGTGCAGGTCAATGACCTACATGTTTGGAATATATCTGGCGACAAAGTGGCGCTCTCTGCACATATTGTGATCGAAAAGCCAGAAACGTGGCCCTTGCAGCTTAAACATATCAACCATATGCTAGGCGAGCGCTACGGCATCCAACATATTACCTTGCAAGCCACATGGTTTAGTATTCGCCCCACGCGTAGTATTCCTATCCGCCGCATCCCACATTGACAGGCCAGCTGTACATCTTTGTTTAAGGATTAATATGCAACGTTTTATTCTAGTCGCCCTGCTTGCCTTGCCTTGCCTTGCCAACGCCTCCGAATTCAGCAATAGCACCCCACCAGGAGTAGAACATACCGGCGGGACTACTATTTCACGTCTACTGAAAGACACACCACTGCCTGCGCCTGAAGAAAAAGAATTCACCAAGCCAGATCCTAAAAAACTCGAAAAATGGCAGGAATTTGTTGCCAATTACGATTCCAGAATGAATAAATTTGAAGTAGCGCTAGATGGGATTGTAATCGGTGAAGATGAAATTATTCGCTATGCAGCGGCCGTAACCAGCAAGGGCAGCAGTGTAAGAAATGTTAGCTTTGAAGGCATTGATTGCAAAACCAATCAATATCGCAGCTATGCCTATTTAAGCGGCGATCAATGGCAAAACCTCAACCGGCCTTGGGAGCTGATCTTTAAAGATAAACGCAATGGCTATCAATACAAATTAGCCAAAGAGTTTTGCTGGGGCGGCGCGCCCACCTCAGTAGAAAAAATCGTCGATGCCATGACATCTAACGTACCGCTTAAGATTGTTCGGTAACTTAGAATATGAAATAGCGATTGGGCGCACTCGATAATACAGAACGCCCAATCGCAGCTTAATTTGCAAGGATGCAAAGTCTACGAGCAATCCGCTCGGTTACGTGAATAAAGGCAAGCAATGGGCAGGATCACCTCTTGACCATCTTGCTTGGCTAAGCCCCCATCAGCACCATATTATCCCGATGAATCAGCTCTGATTCATCAATATAACCCAAAGTGGCTTCAATCTGCCCAGTGGGTAAACACATAATGCGGCGGGTTTCAGCGGCGCTGTAATTGGCCATGCCTCGAGCAATTTCTAGCCCCGTGCTATCCACACAACTCACCACATCCCCACGTAAGAAATCACCCAGCGCTTCTTTTACGCCTATCGGCAGCAGGCTAGAGCCATGCAAACGCAGGGCACGCACCGCGCCTGCATCCAGCACCACGCTGCCTTTAAGCTGCAAGTGATCGGCAATCCATTGTTTTTTGGCGGCCAACGGTGTGGATTGAGCAGTTAGCTGAGTGCCAATTCGCTCACCCAAAGCTAAACGAGTCAATACGCTAGGCTCGCGCCCGCTGGCAATCACCGTTGAAGCACCGCTACGCGCTGCACGTTTAGCGGCAATAATCTTGGTATACATCCCGCCCGTGCCCACACTAGAGCCCGCACCGCCAGCCATTTCTTCTAAATGCAAGTCCCCAGCCTCGGCCTCTTCTACCAAGCGGGCATCTGGGTCTTTACGTGGATCGGTGGTAAACAAGCCACTTTGATCGGTCAAAATAATCAGCGCATCGCCTTCAATCAGATTGGTCACCAAAGCACCTAAGCTATCGTTATCACCAAATTTAATTTCGGCGGTGACGACGCTATCGTTTTCATTAATGATGGGAATTACGCCCAGATTTAGCAGCGTCATCAGGGTAGAGCGGGCATTTAAATAGCGGGTGCGGTCGGCTAAGTCTTCGTGCGTCAGTAAAATCTGCGCAGTTTTTAAACCATGCTGGCGAAATGCGCTTTCATACGCTTGGCACAATCCCATCTGCCCAACCGCCGCAGCAGCTTGCTTTTCGTGTACTGACGTCGGCTTTTGTGTCCAACCCAAACGCGCCACGCCTTCGGCGATTGCGCCAGAGGAGACCAGCAACACTTGCTTGCCCATTTTTGATACTTCGGCAATTTCCTCCGCCCAACGCAAAAGGGCCGCGTGATCTAGGCCGCGACCTTCATTGGTAACTAAGCTGGAGCCAACTTTCACCACAATGCGGTGTGCTGCGTGAATAATGCTTTGCGACATAGCCATTTCCTTAAGCAAGGCCTCGCATTATCCTAGAAACGATCACAAACTGCTTTGTTTTGATACAAAAAACTACAGGAGTCTCGAAAAAACTATATTTCCAAATAAGACGAGGCCCGTAGTAAAAAATTGATGTTGTATATATTTGATATCTAAGTATATTTTTTAATGCGCAACACAGCATTATGACGAAAGATGAAGTTTTCATGACTCGCTAAGTCCAAACGCTTTCAAAATGCACTAATCCCCTCTACCCTTGTCAGATCAAGCACAATCA
Source organism: Iodobacter fluviatilis (assembly GCF_004194535.1). Taxonomy (NCBI): domain Bacteria; kingdom Pseudomonadati; phylum Pseudomonadota; class Betaproteobacteria; order Neisseriales; family Chitinibacteraceae; genus Iodobacter; species Iodobacter fluviatilis. The sequence continues at coordinate 1,600,256 of NZ_CP025781.1, forward strand.
GCCGACTAAACCACTAATCCCCCTTAAAATCGAGCTTGCCACGATGCGCTTTAGTAAACCCATTCTCTTTATTACCTGCTTGCTGCCCCTGCTTTGGATTGCTATTTCTACAGGGCAAGCGGTTAATCCTATTGAGTTTTTAACCCGCCAAACCGGCACTTGGGCGTTAAATTTTCTAATGATTACCCTCTGTGTAACGCCGTTACGCCGCTTAACAGGCTATGGCAAGCTCCTGCTCTACCGCCGTATGCTTGGCCTCTATGTGTTTTTTTACGCCTTTATCCATGCAGTCACATTCTTTGTGTTTGACCATGGTTTAGACCCTGCCGCCATTTTGCACGATGTAATCAAGCGCCCTTTTGTAACGATTGGTTTTTTAGCTTTTATATTATTAATTCCACTCGCGGCAACATCAAATCAAGCTGCAATTAAAAAATTAAAACGGCAATGGCAAGCATTACATAAGCTGGTTTATTTAATTGCCAGCTTAGGTGTATTGCATTACTTTTGGTTAGTAAAAAAGGATTTAACAACACCGTTAATTTATGCGGGGATATTGGCGATTTTATTTTTAATGCGCACACCCTTTGCAAGGCGTTTTGATAAGGCTAAACTGCAAAAAAATACATAGGCTCAGAGAATGGAGGAGTGCAAAGTGCACAAAGGAAATATGCTAATAAATTTCTTATATTTTGCAGCTCTACTCTGTGCTTTTAGCCGTGATTTGCTTATCCCGCCTTCGAGTTATTTATCCAAGAGCGGGAATTAAGTGCATTAAGCAGCAGAAACTTAAAAACACACACTTAATACACGTTTCTAGCGAATCATTCAGCAACTTCTTCTCTCTGGTTTTCTCTATTTAATCGATATTTACATATTTTTATTGATGTCAACTTGGTGGAATCAAAAACCGCGAAACGTCGATATTCCATTTTTCTGGCGATTCATGACCCGTAATTTTATCCGCCCCACCCAAGCCCATGGGTTTAGCCAAATTAATTTCTACTGGGGTAATATAAGCATTTGCCTTAGTACTAAAAATAGCTTTTACCCTTGGCATTAATAAATTACCTTCATTTTGCTCCAGCACCACGGCCAAACGGCCAGATTCTAATTTAACTAAAGACCCTACAGGGTAAATCCCCACCGTGCGCATAAAGGCTTGCACTAGCGTTGGGTTAAAATGAAATTTACTCCATTCCCAAAGTTTTTTTAATCCTTCCGAGGCCGGCATGCCTTTGTGATAACAACGATCCGAAGTAATTGCATCATATACATCCACTACCGATGCCATTTGCGTTAATTGAGTAATATTTTCCCCTGGCAATCTATGCGGATAGCCACTACCATCCATACGCTCATGATGATGTAGGGTAATTTCTAATGGAATATCACCAATTGAATCCACTTGCGACAAAATCTTAAAACCTTCCATTGGGTGTGAGCGCATTACCTCAAACTCTGCCTCTGTTAATCGGCCTGGTTTATTTAATATTTCGTTTGGTACCATTGTTTTGCCGGTATCGTGCAATAATCCACCTATACCCGCTTGCCGAATTAGCTCTGAGGGAAAATTCATACTTTTTGCAAACGTAACCATTAAAGTACACACGCTTACCGAATGCAAAAAAGTATATTCGTCTTTATCTTTAATTCCAGACAATCCCAATAAAGCACTGCTATTTCTTAAAATAGAATCGGTAATTGCTTCAACGACTTCTTCTACATCATCCATATGAATCGCTTTGCCCATCCGCGCATCCTGCATCACCGTGCGCACCAATGAATGAGCCTGCTTATGAATTTTTTTAGCGCGCGACATTTCTTCTGTTGTAGAAACCTGAATTACCGGCGCAGGGGCAGTAGCGGCCAAAACCATTTCCGCCTCAATAGTTGCATTTACTTCATCCACCGTTGGGGCATGGGCGTAATCCAAGCCACGGTCGGTATCGATGTAAACCTCATGCGCGCCCGATGCCATGATCTTTTGTAAGTCTTCTTCCGTTTTTACCACAAATTGCTTACGCAAAAATGGATGGTCCATCCAATCCACATTCAGATCATGGATATACATGCCAATTTTTAATACTGATGAGGGGATTTTTTTAATCATGGCGGCTTGCAGATACAATGAAGGTCATTAACTTCATCTTAGAGCTAAGGCTCACTTCTCGCTCATGTACACACTTACTTTTATCAATTCGCAGGAGTCCAGCCGTCTGGAAGTGACTGCCGAACCTGATAGCATGTTGATAACTTCTGTCAGAAAATTAGTCAACGATGGAAAATTACAACTGGCTTGGCGCTGCGGCCAAGGCACTTGTGGAGCATGTAAAGTACGCTTAGAACACGCTGGCAGCGGCGCAATGGTGATGCTAGGAGCCAAAGAAAAAAACGTAATGGCCCGCCACGCAGGGCTAGCAGCAGACTCCCCCCTAAGCATCCCCGACACCCCAGCCCTCATCCGCCTAGCCTGCCATATTCAAATCAAAAGTGATTTAACGATTTATGTTTAAAGCGGCTTAAAACCCAAATTTTGAACCACAGGAAAATGTACTTAGCGGGGTTTTCTCTGTGCGCACCATGCTCTCTGTCGCTCAAAATTTGGATTTAAATCTGCACGGCCCCCATTCTGCAGCTAATCGCTTGGGTGGCTTGCAGCAGCCTTTGCACCAAATTACTATCTGCTGCGGGCTGCAGGGCAGACGATGCCGCTCCCACTACGGTAACCACCGCAATAATTTGCTGGCGAGCATCAAATACTGGGGCAGAGATGGCATCTACACCAGAAATCAATAAGCCTTGAATACTGTGCCAGCCCTGAGCGCGGATCTCTGCTAATTGCAAATTAAGCGTCTGCAGCGCCCCCTTGGTCAAGCCCGCCTCCTGCTGCAAGAGCTGCACCTCCTGCGCTGGCAGATAGCTACTAAACACCAGCCCTGTGGCCGATTTAAACGGCGGTAATACCGATCCTACTTGGGTAATCAAGCTGATAGATCTAAGCGCCTGCTCTACCTGCACCACCGTCGCACCTTTATTACCCCACACCGCAAAAAACACCGTTTCATTCAGTTGATCACGTAGTTGCAGCAGGTAAGGCGTTGCGACTTTTAGCACATCCATTTTACCCAACGCAATCAAGCCCACCCGCAGCGCCTCATGGCCCAGTGCGTACCGATTACTGCCTGCATCCTGCTCGGCAAAACCGGTGGCAATCAAGGCCTGTAAGTAACGATGCACTTTACTGGCAGGCATGGCCAAATACTCCGCCAAGCGAGAGAGCGAGGTGCTGGGAGCCAAATCAGCCAGTGCTTTTAAAACCTGTGCCGCCACCTCGGCCGAGCCCACGCTCTGCCTACGATCTGCCATTACCATGTTGTTTGCCACTTAAACGCCATAAAGCGCGTTTATAACTTGACGACTTTTTAAAATCAAATTATGTTTTGCGTAAATATATTACGCACAACGTAAAAGGGGGCACCATGCCACACGATACAAGTACTTTGTCTTACCTTTCTGGGTTTGGGAATGAATTTGCTAGCGAGGCATTAGCAGGTGCCTTACCTAGCGGCCAAAACTCGCCGCAAAAAGCCCCTTATGGCTTATACCCAGAGCAGTTTTCTACCAGTGCTTTTACTGTGCCCCGCGCCGAGCTGCGCCGTACTTGGATGTATCGCATCTTGCCTTCAGCTGCGCATAGCAAATTTGAACGCCTAGAGCGCCAGCGCCCCAATAGTACATTAGCGGCCATTACCCCCAATCGCCTACGTTGGGATCCGCTACCACTGCCTAATACGCCCACTGATTTTATTGATGGCCTAGTGACGATGGCGGCGAATAGTGACTCGCCCGAAGGCGTATCGATTCATCTCTACCGCGCCAATATTTCGATGCAGCGAGTGTTTTTTAGCGCCGATGGCGAGTTTTTATTTCTGCCACAACAAGGCCGTATTCGCTTGGTGACAGAACTAGGCATCTTAGAAATAGAGCCCGAAGAAATCGCGGTGATTCCTCGCGGAATGAAGTTTCGTGTCGAGCTATTAGACAGCAACGCCAGTGGTTATTTATGCGAAAACCACGGCTCACCGCTACGTATTCCAGATCTAGGCCCGATTGGTAGTAATGGCTTAGCTAATCCGCGTGATTTTCTTGCGCCGGTTGCTGCTTATGAAGACATCGATCAAGCCACAACTTTGGTACAAAAATTTTTAGGTGAATTCTGGGCCTGTCAGCTTAGCCATTCACCGCTCAATGTAGTGGCTTGGCACGGCAATAGCGTGCCGTATAAATATGATCTACGCCGCTTCAACACCATAGGCACCGTGAGTTACGACCACCCTGATCCATCCATCTTTACCGTACTCACCTCACCCTCTGCCATTACCGGCCAAGCCAATGCGGACTTCGTTATTTTCCCTCCACGTTGGATGGTAGCTGAAAACACCTTCCGCCCACCTTGGTTTCATCGTAATCTTATGAATGAATTTATGGGGCTGATCCGTGGCGAGTACGATGCAAAAGCGGGTGGTTTTGTGCCAGGCGGCGCTTCTTTACACAATGTTATGAGCGCACACGGGCCGGATGCCAAAACATTTATCAATGCCAGCGCCACTGAATTGCAACCGCAAAAAATAGAGCGCACGATGGCATTTATGATTGAAACCCACGCGGTCATCCGCCCTAGCCAATACGCTATGAAATGCAGCCAGCTACAAGCAAACTACGACGATTGCTGGGCAGACATGCCAAAAACATTTAATAAAAATCAGATTTAATCATTGATGCAGGGGAAACCCAAGTCTTAAACCACAGAGGGCACAGAGAACACGGCGTTTCACAGAGAAAATCTAAATTTGCTAAAGGTCGCTTAGTGATGTCGTTTGGCGTATCCCAAAGATACGCCTACGAAACTAAGGACAGCAGCTAAAACGGCTGCCCTTCTCCGTGTATCTCCTTGTCCTCCGTGGTTCAAGACTAGCAGCCTGTCGGACTTAGACGGTCGAAGCGAAAAATTGCATGATCGAGGCCAGATTTTGCCGGATTTGCAGCGCCAATAACGAGTTATTGGTCAAAAATCTGGTGAAATATAGGCCGATCAGGTGATTTTGCAGCTGACTGATGCTAAGTCCGACAGGCTGCTAGGGTTTTGCTTGCTTTCATTCAACAGCTTTGGGATATTTTTATCCACCTAAGATCAACGGAATCCCTGATGACCTCTACCGCCACTTCTTATCGCCGCAGCTGGGTTACTTCCGCAAACGAGCACCGTGATTTTCCGCTACAAAACCTACCGTTTGGTATCTTTAGCCCACAAGGCCTGCCACCACGCGGCGGCGTTGCCATCGGTGATGTTATTTTTGATTTACAAACTGCATTAGAAAATAGCCTCTTCACTGGCGTAGCCCAAACCGCCGCCCAAGCCGCCAGTGGTAAATCGCTGAATGCCTTCTTTGCCCTGCCAAGCACGGCAAGATTGGCATTGCGCGAGCGTTTATTAGAGTTGCTGGATGCCGATTATCCACAGCTCAAAAATCTGCAAGCCCAAGGCGAGGCACTGCTGCGCCCAGCGGCTGATTGCACCATGCACCTACCCGCCAAGATTGGCGACTACACCGATTTTTACACCGGCATTCACCACGCGGTGAACGTGGGCAAACTATTCCGCCCAGATAATCCCCTGCTGCCTAACTACAAATATGTGCCGATTGGCTACCACGGCCGCTCGTCCACCATTTACCCAAGTGGCTATGCCGTACGCCGCCCTCTCGGGCAAACGCTAAAACCAGGCTCTGAAATGCCCACGCTCACGCCAACAGCAAGGCTGGATTACGAGCTAGAGCTGGGTATTTGGATTGCAGGCAGCAACCCGCAAGGCGAGGGAATTACCATTGAAAACGCGCCAGAACATATCGCCGGTTTCTGCCTATTAAACGACTGGTCGGCCCGCGATTTACAAGCTTGGGAATACCAACCGCTTGGCCCGTTCTTAGCTAAAAACTTTGCCACTACCGTGTCACCTTGGGTGGTAACGGCCGAAGCACTTGCGCCTTATCGCAGCGCACAAGCGCCCCGCCCAGAAGGCGATCCGCAACCCCTGCCATATTTATTTAATAGTGAAGATCAAGCCAGCGGCGCTTTTAATATCGAGCTAGAAGTCCTGCTGCATACCGCAGCGCAAAAAGCCCAAGGCCTACCGCCGCATCGACTCGGCCTATCCAACACACTGAATATGTACTGGACCGTGGCCCAGCTGATTACCCATCACACCGTCAACGGCTGCAGCCTGCGCCCGGGTGATTTACTCGGCACCGGCACGCTATCGGGCCCTACACCTGATTCTTTGGGTAGCCTGCTGGAAATAAGCAATGGCGGCAAACAAGCAATCAAGCTGAATTCTGGCGAAGAGCGCTGCTTTCTTGCTGACGGCGACGAAATTATCATGCTTGCCCGATGTAAAAAAGAAGGCCACCCAAGCATCGGCTTTGGCGAATGCCGTGGAGTGATTTTAGCTGTTTCGTAATTTCGTAGGGTGGGTTAGCTCGGTTGTTTGGGCGTAACCCACCATGATGCATCGGTTTCGTAGTACAGGTGAAACTCTTTAGTGCCTAGTCGTTTTAGTGCCTTCGGCACGTTTATTTAGGAGCGGTAGCCACCGCTGGGGCCTTCCTTTCTTGAACGGCCAAGAAACGAAGCCAAAGAAGGCCGCCCCACGAAACACGAAGGCCCCTGCACTGCGGACAATCGAGTCGGCGGCATGCGGGATTGGCTCGCTGCCTCGCTCCCTGGCCGAAACCCCGCCCCGCGTGTTCCTCGCTCCGGCGTGTTTCAAGGGGACTTAAAGCCCTATGCGGAGATCGTTGTTATTACGTTTTTTCATTGTTTACTGAAAAAATGCAAACGGCTTAGCGCACATGGGGCTTAACCGCCCTACGACAAATATACATAAGGTTTAAGCATGGAACTCTACGGCTATTACCGCTCCACCTCATCCTACCGTGTGCGCATTGTGCTGGCGCTCAAAGGGCTGGCTTATGAAGCCATACCGGTCAACCTACTTAAGAATGAGCAAAAAGACGCGGCTTATCTCCGCGTCAATCCGCAAGCGCGCGTCCCCGCTTTGCTAGATCAAGCTCAAGAAGTGATTATCCAATCGCCAGCGATTATCGAGTATCTGGAAGAGCGCTATCCAGCAACGCCGCTACTGCCCAAAGATCTATTTGAGCGGGCCAAGATTCGTGGTATGGCGGCGCTGATTGCTTGTGATGTACACCCGCTGCATAACATCAGCGTGCTCAACTATCTGCGCCAGAACTACCAATGCAAAGAAGACAATATTACGGCGTGGATTAATGAATGGATGAGCCAAGGGCTGGCTGCAGTTGAGCAATTGATTGGCGAGAGCGGCTTTTGCTTTGGTGAAATCAGCGTGGCAGACGCCTACCTGATCCCACAGCTCTACGCGGCCCACCGCTTTAATGTGCCTCTCGATGCTTACCCAAAAATCCTCAGAGTAGAAGCCCTCGCCAACGCACATCCAGCCTTTATAGCGGCCCACCCAAAAAATCAGGCAGATAGCCCAGAATAGGTCAAAAACCTAAGATCTGTAGACACAGAGAACACGGCGTTAAAAAGCAGCACACTAAGAAAAACCTAAGAGATTAAGGCATTTAGCTTTTCTCTGTGTGCTCTGTGTTCTCATTTAGCTCTGTGTCTTCAGAACTTTTTGAAGTTTTTAGTACGAACCCAAGGAATCGACATGCAAGAAGCGCTTTGGACTCCCTCCCCTGAGCAGGTTGCTGCCACCCAAATGGATGCGTTTCGCCGCCATATCAATCAAGCACATCACCTAGACTTGGGCGACTATGCCCAACTACACGCTTGGAGCGTGGCACATCGGGAATCTTTTTGGCTGGCGATTGTCGATTTCTTTGCGGTGCATTTTAGCCAAGCAGCTAGCGAGGTCCTTAGCGAAGGCTCCACCATGCCAAGCGCCAGTTGGTATAAAGATACCGAGCTTAACTTTGCCGAACATCTGCTGCGCCGCAGGGATGATCACCCCGCGCTAATTGCCATTGGCGAAGATGGCTCCCGCGAGGTGCTAAGTTATGCCCAGCTAGCCGCGCATGTGGCAGGCTTACAAAAATCACTCGCTGCCGCCGGTATTGGCTTTGGCGATCGTATCGCTGCCTTTATGCCCAATACTTGGCAAACCATTGTGGGCACGCTGGCAGCGGCCAGCCTTGGCGCAACGTGGTCTTCTTGCTCACCCGATTTTGGCACGCAAGGTGTGAGCGATCGTTTTGGCCAGATAGAGCCCAAAGTCCTGATTGCCTGTGCGGCTTATCGCTATGCGGGTAAAACCATTGCCCTTGCAGACAAAATCAAAGAAATCGTCACCCGCCTGCCTTCCGTAGAGCAATTAGTGATTGTTCCCTATGCAAATCCTGATGCAGAGGCCAAAGACTTTAAAGCGGGTCACGCCAAGATCACGCTATGGGATGATTTTTACCAAGCGGGTGGCGAGCCAACATTCACCCCTGTTCCCTTCGCCCATCCGCTCTACATCATGTACTCCAGCGGCACGACGGGCGTTCCCAAATGCATCGTTCACGGCACTGGCGGCACGCTACTACAACACGTTAAAGAGCTGGGCCTGCACACCGATCTCACCATGGGCGACACGCTGTGCTACTACACCACCTGCGGCTGGATGATGTGGAACTGGATGGTATCCGGCCTTGCCTTGGGCGCTAGCATCGTGCTGTTTGATGGCTCACCGTTTCACCCCAATGCCGACCGGCTGATTGATTTAATCGATCAAGAAAATATCAGCATCTTTGGCACTAGCGCAAAATACTTGGCGGCCCTAGAAAAAGCGGGTGCTAAACCAAAACAAACGCACCGCTTAGAACACTTAAAAACGATTCTTTCTACCGGCTCACCGTTATCGCACGAAAGCTTTGAATACGTTTACCGCGATATTAAACAAAACCTCTGCCTCTCTTCCATTACAGGCGGTACCGACATCATCTCCTGCTTTGCCTTAGGCAACCCCGTGCTGCCGGTATGGAGTGGCGAGCTGCAATGCAAGGGCTTAGGCATGGCAGTTGAGGTATGGAATGACGCAGGCCAGCCCGTCATTAGCGAAAAAGGCGAGCTAGTATGCACCCGCCACTTTACCGCTATGCCTATCAGCTTTTGGAATGACCCCGATGGTGAAAAGCTAAAAGCCACTTACTTTAGCCAATACCCCGGCATCTGGGCGCAAGGCGATTACGCCGAAGAAACCATCCACGGCGGCGTCATTATTCATGGCCGCTCAGATGCGGTGCTTAACCCCGGCGGCGTGCGCATCGGCACGGCGGAAATTTATCGCCAAGTAGAAAAACTGCCAGAGATTCTAGAATCCATCGCCATCGGCCAAGACTGGGACAACGATGTACGGGTAGTGCTCTTTGTGCGCTTACGTGTAGGCGTGGAGCTTAGTGATGCGCTACAAAACAGCATCCGCCAAATCATCCGCAGCAACACCACCTCACGCCATGTGCCCGCTAAAATCATTCAGGTCAGGGATATTCCCCGCACCATCAGCGGCAAGATTGTCGAGCTGGCGGTGCGCAATGTGGTGCATGATCGGCCGGTAAAAAACACGGATTCACTGGCTAATCCAGAAGCGCTAGAAGAATTCAGAAACCGAGCTGAGCTAGCGACTTAGCACCCAAATACCTAGCAGCCTGTCGGACTTAAGACTGATCCACTACGGAAAAGCCGGATTTGGCCATATTTCACGCATTTTCTCGTTGAATAGCCAGCTATTCGCCTCAAAAACCCACGAAATCTGTCTCAAACCGGTCTTTCCCTCGCTACGATCGCTTAAGTCCGGCAGGCTGCTAGTAAAAATTTGAAGCGCTGCAGTTACGCTTTCGTGGCGTAATAAGCAGCGCTTTTTAATTTCAACTCACTTTATATGAGCATTAATAAATTTCGCGGCCAAGGGTGTTAGTAACGCCGCTTTTTTTACCTCATGCCCCTTGGGAAAATGATCCGAAGCGCTATCCTCTGCATCAGAAAAATGGCTATTGACTATTCACGGCCAGCCCCCACCTTATGATTTGCGGACCTGCCGCCTAACCTGCTCAAGGAACATGATGTCTATTTCAATGTACACCGCCAGCGTTCCAGTTTTTAAGCAATTACTCACCGCTCTTGCTGATGTTTTAGCCAAAGCAGAAGCGCATGCCCAAGCTCACAAAATTGACCCAGCCGTCTTGCTACAAACGCGTTTGTATCCAGATATGTTTCCACTGGTGCGCCAAGTGCAGATCGCTTGTGACTTTGCCAAAAGCGTACCTGCACGCTTAGCGGGGGTAGAAGTACCAGCTTATGAAGACAATGAACAAAGCTTTGCCGAGCTACAAGCCCGTATTGCCAAAACACTGGTGCTCTTAGATGGCCTAAGCGCAGCTCAAATCGACGGCAGTGAAGCTTTAGAAATCGTGCTCCGCCCTGGCACACCAAAAGAAAAAAAACTCGACGGCCAAACCTATCTGCTCTCTTATGGCTTGCCGCAGTTTTTCTTCCATGTAACCACCACTTACGCACTGCTACGGCATAACGGTGTAGAAATTGGTAAACGCGATTTTATGGGCGCTTACTAAGCCCCCTCGCATCATTTGCCAAGCCTCACCCCCTAGCGCAGTGCTAAGCCTGTCCATTTCAGGATGGGAAACTCATTTGTAGGGTGGACAAAAGCGGTTAGCCTTGCCCACTCTACAAATACTTAAGTTGACAGGTTTAAGAGCAAGGCATCCGCCTCTTACCTCACCATTTTTACTTGTTTTCCAGAAATAAATATTACCATTCTAGAAATTATTACCTACATAAAATAAATAAGAACTTATTTATTTAGCGCCCTCATGCATTTTTAATATTCATTCCTAAGCACGCATTAATTGCTAATATACAATTAGCATTTTACCGGCAACAATCAAACAGCATAGAACGCGCATAAAAAAACATTCCATTCTTTTGAACTTTTCATATTCAAAGCGCACTAATCTTCAAGCAACTAAATTTAACCTGCACCAGCACAATATCAATTTTTTTCTTTGTACTAAATAGCAATTTAATTACATAGTGAATTTTAATAAATTAAAATGCATTTTTTACAAAATTGAATTTAGTTAAAAATAACCATTTTTAAACGGAGAAAACAATGCCTCCTTTAATATCAGTAAAACACCGTGACGGTATTTTGCATATTCCACAAGACACCTTAAATGATTGGCCAATGGCACAATTTGCCAATACAAAGGACAGGGGAATTGTAGTAAAGGCACTGGGGCTGGAGTTAACCAGTGCTTTTCTCTCCATTTTTGACGCCCAAAGCCAACAAATCATTGGTGAAGAAGCCCTATTACGCGCCAGTGTTCGCCGTAAAGCACTTGCTACATCAGAAGTATTTAAAAGTGCACAAGGTGGCGATTGCTTGGTGGAATTTGACCGCCTATGCCGCAGCCTACATTTAATGAACCACCTTGCTGGCCCTTACCCAAAACGCACGCTATTTCTAAATGTTTATCCAGAACTACTGATGTCAACAGGTGAACAGCACGCCGATGCCTTCGAGCGAATTTTGCAAGATCAAGGCCTCAGCCCTAAGGATATTGTATTAGAGATTTTTGAATCCACGGTACTACCAGATCAAACAGCCCGTTTAGCCAAAGCCATTAAAAGCTACCGCGAGCGCGGCTACCGGATCGCAATCGATGATTACGGCTTTTTAAATAGTAATTTAAGCCGCTTACTCACACTAAGCCCAGAGATTGTTAAGCTGGATCGAATCGTCATCAACGCCATCAGCAAGGAACCACTGGCCCAAGAGCTGCTATGCCAATTTGTGGAGCGCCTGCATGACAACGGCAGCTTGGTCGTGATTGAAGGCATTAATAGTGCCGAGCAACTCACCCTCGCCCAAGCCAGCGGCGCAGATATGATGCAGGGCTATTTTTTAAGTGAGCCGCGCCATTTGAGTAGTGAGGCGTTTGTGCACGTCTTGGCAAGTTCGTAAATATGGAATATAAAAACAATTATTAATTCTTTTTAAATCTATATAGCTGGCGATTAGACTAAGCCTTATCCACTACAAGGGCTTACACATGAAACTGATCGCCAGCTTAATTCTTAGCCTTGCCAGCACCAGTCTCTTTGCAACATCAGTTGAACTGCTTAATGTTTCTTACGATCCAACTCGTGAGCTTTATCAAGACTATAACAAAGCCTTCAGCAACTACTGGAAGAAAAAAACCGGTGATGATGTTACCGTGCGCCAATCCCACGGTGGCTCGGGCAAGCAAGCCCGATCGGTGCTCGATGGCTTGCAAGCCGATGTGGTGACGCTGGCCTTGGCTTACGATATTGACGAGCTAGCCTCCCCGGCCAAATTACTAGATGCTGGCTGGCAAAAAAAGCTACCGGACAACGCCTCACCTTACACCTCGACCATTGTGTTCCTCGTTAAAAAAGGCAATCCCAAGGGGATTAAAGACTGGGGTGACCTCATCAAAAGCGATGTAAAAGTCATTACGCCTAACCCTAAAACCAGCGGCGGCGCGCGTTGGAATTATTTAGCCGCTTGGGGCTGGGCTAAAAAAACCTACGGTTCGGACGATAAAGCCCGCGACTATGTACAAAAACTCTTCAAAAACGTTCCCGTACTCGATACCGGCGCACGCGGATCAACCACCACCTTTACCCAACGCGGCATTGGCGATGTATTACTCGCTTGGGAAAACGAAGCTGAATTAGTGGTTAAAGAAATAGGCAAAGATAAATTCGAAATCATCGCCCCAAGCTACTCGATCAAGGCCGAGCCCCCTGTGGCCGTGGTCGATAAAGTCGTCGATAAAAAAGGCACCCGCAAAGTAGCCGAGGAATACCTGAAATATCTATATTCCAAAGAAGGCCAAGAAATCATCGCGCAAAACTACTACCGCCCAATCGACCCAGCAACCGCGGCCAAATACGCCCATCAGTTCCCGAAAGTAACGCAGTTTGATATCGACGACGTATTCGGTGGCTGGGCCAAAGCGCAAAAAACGCACTTTAGCGACGGCGGCACATTCGATCAGATTTATCAGCCGAGTAAGTAAGCACAAGCACGCTAGGGTGGTGCATCAGGGCGGGTGAAACCCGCCGCTATATTAGCTTTTAGGGCGTAAATCTGACGGGTTTCACCCCATATGCGCTAATCAGTTTGGCTTTTAGTAGCAAACAAAGACAGAAGAGGAGGAGGACTACGCTCACGATACGGGGCTTAAATCTCCCCTTGAAACACGCCGGAGTGAGGAACAAGCGGGGCGGGGTTTCGGCCAGGGAGCGAGGCAGCGAGCCAATCCCGCCCGCCGCCGACTCGATTGTCCGCAACGCAGGGGCCTTCGTGTTTCGTGGGGTGGCCTTCTTTGGCTTCGTTTCTTGGCCACACAAGAAAGGAAGGTCCCGCGGGACGCCCGCACCTAAATCAACGTGCCGAAGGCACTAAAAAGATCTTTTTGACTTTGCGGTTGCACCCGCCCTGCGATGACTCAAAACTTGCAAACGTCACTTTTTAACAAACACCTCAAAGGCATAAGCCCCATCAGAAAAGAGCCCACCATGTCAGCCACTATCCATCATGCCAGCGGCACTTTACATGTACCCAAAGATACCCTCGCCGATTGGCCCAGCGCCCAGTTTGCCTATACCCAAGAGCGCGGCATCGTGGTGAAGGCGCTGGGGCTGGAGCTCACCAGCGTGTTTCAGCCCATTTTTGCATCAGATGCGCAAACCATCATCGGCGAAGAAGGCCTGCTACGCGCCAGTATCCGCCGCAAAGCCATGTCGCCTGCCGATGTTTTTAAAAGCGCCACCCGAGGCGAATGCTTGGTGGCTTTCGATCGCCTATGCCGCAGCCTGCATTTAATGAACCACTTGGCTGGGCCGCAAAAAGGCAAAACATTATTTCTAAATGTTCACCCCGAACTGCTGATTGCCGTTGAAAAACAGCACGGCGAGGCATTCGAGCGTATTTTGCAAGATCAGGGTTTAAAGCCTAGCGATGTGGTGCTAGAAATCCTTGAATCCACCATTCCTGACGCACAAGAAGCCGGCCTTATCCGCGCGATAAAAAACTATCGCCAACGTGGCTACCGAATAGCTATCGATGATTACGGCCAGAAAAATGCCAATCTCTGCCATCTGCTGTCCTTGTCTCCCGACATTGTAAAGCTGGATAAAGTATTAATTCACGCCACAGACCGCAATAGTAAGGCGCAGCGATTACTAGGCCAGCTGGTTGAAATGCTACATGATCTCGACAGTCAGGTTGTGATCGAAGGGATAGAAAGCGCTGAGCAGCTAGCGATTGCTCAAGAAAGCGGTGCGGATTTCTTTCAAGGCTATTTCTTGGCAGAACCCAGATATTTAAATAAATAAGTTTAGTTATTTAAATAACACTCAATAGTCTTTGTGAAACTTAACAAAGCCAGTAAAAATCAACACTATCTGACACACCGCTAGGAAATCGTCATGCGTCTTAAGTCTCTGCTCGCCGCCATCGCCCTCAGTACCACCTTGCCCGCCTTTGCCGACAGTACACTCCTCAATGTGTCTTATGACGTGATGCGCGATTTCTATAAAGACTACAACCCTGCCTTCGCCAAATACTGGAAAGCCAAATCAGGCGAAGACATCACCCTACAAATGTCGCACGGCGGCTCCAGCAAGCAAGCGCGCTCGGTGATCGATGGCCTGCAAGCCGATGTAGTCACCATGAATCAGCACAACGATATCGACGCCATCGCAGATAAAGCCAAGCTTTTGCCGGCCGATTGGGCCAAACGCCTACCGAATGACGCAGCACCTTTTACCAGCTTGCAAGTGCTGATCGTTCGCAAGGGCAACCCAAAAGGGATTAAGGACTGGAATGATTTAACCAAACCCGGCGTTGGCGTGATCGTGCCCAACCCAAAAACCTCGGGCAATGGCCGCTACACTTATCTGGCGGCATGGGGCTATGCCGCAAAACTGCCGGGTGGCAATGATGCAAAAGCACGTGAATTTGTCGCCAGCGTATTTAAAAACATCCCAATACTAGATGCTGGTGGCCGCGCCGCCACCACCACCTTTATGCAACGCCAGATTGGCGATGTATTGGTAACCTTTGAAAACGAAGCCGAAATGATCGCCAAAGAATTTGGCCGTGGTCTGTTTGAAGTGGTTTACCCAAGCATTTCCATCGAAGCCGAGCCACCTGTCGCCATCGTCGATAAAGTGGTCGATAAAAAAGGCACTCGCAAACAGGCCGAGGAATATCTGAAATACCTGTGGAGCCCAGCAGGCCAAGAAATTGCCGCGCAAAACTATCTGCGCCCAAGAGACAAAGCCATCGCAGCCAAATACGCCAAGCAATTCCCAGCGATTAAATTATTCGCTATCGAAGAATTCGGTGGCTGGCAAAAAGCCCAAAAAACACACTTTGAAGACGGTGCAATTTACGACCAGATCTCAGCAAGCATTGCTAAGCGCTGATACACCACCAGAGTTAAACCTTAAACCACAGAGGGCACAGAGTTTCACAGAGAAAAACTAACTAAGGATCTGGCGTGAAGTGACTCCCCGTCATCCCCGAGTGTTTTTATCGGGGATCCAAGAGTACCACTGGATTCCCGCCTTCGGGGAATGACGAAAGTGGGGAGTTAATACATGCCATGCCCTAAAGAGCAGGTTTTCTCTGTGGCTCTCTGTGTCCTCCTTTTACTCTGTGGTTCAAGATTCAGCGCTCTAAACCACTAAGTAGAATTCCCCTTTATACCCCATCGGATTCACCATGCGCTTCAAACAGCCAAGCGTTTTGCCCGGTTTTAATTTAAGCCTTGGCTACACGCTGTTTTATTTATCGATCATCGTTCTACTGCCGCTCTCAGCGCTGCTCATCAAAACCAGTGCGCTAAGTTGGGAGCATTTCTGGCAGATTATTAGCGAGCCACGCGTAGTGGCATCTTATAAGCTGACATTTGGCGCGTCCCTACTGGCGGCGCTGATCAACCTCTTTACCGGCCTGCTGGTGGCATGGGTGCTGGTGCGTTATCAGTTTTATGGCAAACGCTTTATTGATGCCATGGTCGATCTGCCTTTTGCCCTGCCTACCGCAGTGGCTGGGATTGCGCTGGCGACCATTTACGCGCCTAACGGCTGGATAGGCCAATATCTGGAGCCACTGGGTATCAAGATTGCCTTCACCCCCATCGGCATCGTGATTGCGCTGACCTTTGTGACTCTGCCGTTTGTAGTGCGCACAGTGCAACCGGTCTTGCAAGACTTGGAGCATGAACTTGAAGAAGCCGCTTGCAGCTTGGGTGCAGGCCGTTGGCAGATCTTTTACAAAGTCATCTTCCCTACCATTTTGCCTGCACTCTTAACCGGCTTTGCACTGGCCTTTGCACGGGCGATTGGCGAATATGGCTCGGTGATTTTTATCGCGGGCAATATGCCTTTTGTTTCAGAAATCACCCCGCTGATGATTATTTCCAAACTAGAGCAATACGATTATCTGGGCGCAACCGCCATTGCCGTCGTCATGCTGGTGGTGTCCTTTGCCCTGCTGCTCTTGATTAATGGCTTGCAGTGGTGGACAGCGAAGCGCTTAGGGAGAGTTAAATAATGGCCTCAATACACCACATCCCTAGCGTAGAGGGGCATAGATAATGGCTTCAACCATTCAACGCTCTATCGTCACCACCGAAAGCCCTGCTGTGCGCTATTTGCTCACCGGCCTTGCCCTGCTGTTTATCAGTGTTTTTCTGGTGATTCCGCTGGCTTCGGTGTTTGTCGAAGCGTTTCGCCAAGGTTGGCGGCTTTATCTAGCGGCCCTTGTAGAGCCAGATGCGGTACAGGCCATTAAGCTGACGCTGATTGTTGCGGCAATTTCATTGCCCGCCAATCTGATCTTTGGCGTGGCGGCGGCGTGGGCGATTGCCAAGTTTGATTTCAAAGGCAAAAGCTTTTTAACGACCTTGATTGATCTGCCGTTTTCCGTCTCCCCTGTCGTGGCGGGGCTGATTTATGTGCTGATGTTTGGCGCGCAGGGCTGGTGGGGGCCGTGGCTGATTGAGCACAACTACACCATTATTTTTGCCGTGCCTGGCATTGTGCTGGCCACCATTTTTGTCACCTTCCCCTTTGTGGCCCGTGAGCTGATTCCGCTGATGGAAGCCCAAGGCTCGGACGAAGAACAAGCCGCAATTGTACTGGGTGCATCTAGCTGGCAGATGTTTTGGCGCGTCACCCTCCCCAAGATCAAGTGGGCATTGCTCTATGGCGTGATTTTAGCCAACGCCCGCGCCATGGGTGAGTTTGGCGCGGTATCGGTGGTTTCCGGCCATATTCGTGGCATGACCAATACCGTGCCGCTGCATGTTGAGATTCTTTACAACGAATACAACTTCGTCGGCGCATTCGCCTGCGCCTCTATCTTGGCGCTGTTAGCCCTCTTAACCCTCGCGGCAAAAAGCTATGTGGAATGGAGAGGTGAGCAACAAGCGGCAGCAGATCGACGACATGCGGTTGAGGAGTAGATCGGGAATCGGGAATCGCTTCGCCCCCTTCCTGCGCCGCCAACTTAAAGCCCTTAGCTTTTCTCTGTGGAACTCCATGTTCCACGTGCCCTCTGTGGTTCAAGATTTGGGTTTTGCTACGCACCATCAAAAGGCATTCAATATGAGTATCGAAGTTAAAAACATCGCCAAGCGTTTCGGTGCTTTTACCGCGCTGGATAATCTGAATTTAGAAGTGAAATCGGGCGAGCTGTTGGCGCTGCTTGGGCCTTCGGGCTGCGGCAAAACCACGCTGCTGCGGGTGATTGCTGGCCTTGAAACGCCCGATCAAGGGCAGATTTTATTTCATGGTGAATATGCCACCGATACCCATGTCAGAGAGCGGCAGGTCGGTTTTGTTTTCCAGCACTACGCGCTGTTTCGCCACATGACGGTATTTGAAAACGTCGCGTTTGGCCTGCGCGTTCGCCCTAAGAAAACCCGCCCATCAGAAGCGGCGATCAAAGAAAAAGTCCATGCCCTACTCAATATGGTGCAACTGGATTGGCTGGCCGATCGCTTCCCTGCGCAATTATCCGGCGGACAAAGGCAGCGGATTGCCTTGGCCCGCGCACTGGCTGTAGAGCCTAAAGTCTTGCTGTTAGACGAGCCTTTTGGAGCGCTGGATACCAAGGTGCGCAAAGAGCTGCGCCGCTGGTTGCGCCGCCTGCACGATGAAATGCATATCACCAGCGTATTTGTGACCCACGATCAGGAAGAAGCACTGGAAGTGGCCGATCGCGTAGTAGTGATGAATAAAGGCCAGATCGAGCAAATTGGCACGCCAGAGCAGGTCTACGACACGCCCGCCACTCCGTTTGTGTACCAGTTTTTGGGCGATGTAAATCTTTTCCACAGCCGCGTTCACGAAGGTTGGGCAGAAGTAGGCGGTGCACGTTTTGCAGCGCCTGATGTTGCACAGGCTACCGCCACGGTTTATGTTCGCCCACATGAAATTGATCTATCCCGCCTTGCAAATCAAAGCGCCATTGCAGGAAAAATTATCCATGTGCGCTTGCTAGGGGCAACGGTAAGACTAGAAGTCGCCATTGCCAATACAGAAATCGTAGAAGTAGAAATCACCCGCGAGCGACAACAAGAGGGACAATGGCAATCGGGAGAAAGTGTTTTTCTTACGCCAAGAGAAGCAAAAGTCTATCCAGCTGCGGCTTGAAGCAGCAAAAAGCCCATTGGTAGCCTGACAAAGCAATGACCCCTTGCCCATAGCTAAGGCCAGAGCTAGGGTAAAGAGTCATTTTGCTGCGCTACTATCATGCTAATTGAACCCGTTTGGAATACAGATCGTGAATGGATTGCCCTAAGGCTGCATGCAGAGCCGCACCAACTGGTAACCCTCGCCCCACTTTTTGCTGAATCTATACTGGCAAAGCTGCCTTGCCTATGGGAAAGCTGCGATGGGTTGTTTCCTGCTGAGTTAGCTGAGCCACATCCTTTTGTAATTTTGCTCAATAATAATGAGCTTGCTCTGCCAGCTCCGCAAACGGCACGTCGGTTACTCAGTGCTCCCAGTGAAGACCTTGGCCTCATCGCTGGCGTGCAAACCCTCCCAAGCCAGCTCCCCCCTAAAGTGTGGCTAACCGGCACTTGGCTTCTGGCCCCACAAAAACCCGACAGCCGCCCCAACCCTAGCAAACCGGTTTTATTAGAGCTACTTGGCTTAATCGTTAGTGATGCCGACACCCCCGCCATCGAAGCCGTGATCGCCAAAGCACCACAACTAGTGTTCAGCTTATTAAGATTGGTTAATTCAGTGGCCGTAGGCGGCAGCACCCATGCAGAAAGCCTGCGCCAAGCCATCGCTATCTTAGGAAGACGGCAATTACAACGCTGGCTACAGCTTTTGCTTTATGCCGAGCAATTTGGTGCTGATAGTGGCACGCCACCACTGCTACTCTTAGCCGCACTACGCGCCAAGCGGCTAGAAAACTGGGCAAATAGCAGCGCACTACCCAGTATCAAGCCAGATGTGGCCTTTATGGCTGGCATGCTCTCCTTGCTAGATCGCCTATTTGGCCAAACCTTAAGCGAAATTCTTGATCCACTCCCGCTCAGCCCCGAGCTGCGTACTGGTTTGCTGGCAGGCGAAGGGCCGCTTGGAAATGCCATCAATGCACTTGCCGCAATGGAAGCCGGTGATGAAGCCGTGCTCAGCAATTTACTAAGCGACACCCAATCTAGTGCGTGGATGCAATCTGAGATCAGCGCCTGCCAATGGGTTAGAAAACTATTGGCATCCGCCACATGAATAACGAGCTAGATAGCGAATCCGGCATCTATGCGGCGCTTGAAGCGTCGATCATTACGATGGATTTGGAAGGCTATATCACCGGCTGGAACCGTGGTGCTGAGCTATTGTTTGGCTATCTAGCGGATGAAGTTTTAGGCAAACATATTCTACTTTTGTATGCAGATGCAGAAAACCAAGGGGAAGAAGATTGTTTTAACGAGGTCATCGCCAATGGTCATGCCGAAATGGATGTTAAACGGCGGCGGAAAGATGGTAGTGATTTCTGGGCACATCTTCACCTCACCTTGATACGTAATAAACAAGGCCTAGGCACAAGACTTATTGCTTATGTCCGTGATATCAGCAGCCAGCTTGCCAATGAAGAGCGCAGCCGGCTTTATACCCGAATCTTTGAATATGCCCGTGAAGCCATTGTCATTACCGATAGTAATCGCCTTATTCTGAGCGTAAACAACGCCTATTTAAAGATTACCGGCCGCAATATGCAAGAAGTGCAAGGCACCATGCCTAGCTTTTTAAATAGCACAGAGAAGTACACCTCTAAAGCCATTGAAAATACACTTAAATCATTGGGGCATTGGGAAGGCGAATTATGGGATCAGCGCGCCAATGGAGAAGCCTTTCCAGCATGGCTAACCATTAGCGCGGTACACACCAACTTGGGCTTCATTAGCCATTACTTTGCGGTGTTTTCTGACCACACAGAAAAACGCCAAACTGATGCTAAAATCCATCAGTTAGCTTATTACGATACGCTCACTAGCCTCCCCAACCGTGCCATGCTATTTTCTTTACTCGCCCAATCTTTATCCGAGGCAAAGCGCAAACAAAAACATGGTTCATTATTATGCTTTAACATTAACGGCTTCAAAAATATCAATGATTCATTTGGTCACGCCTCAGCAGATATTTTATTGGCAGAATTAGCAAAACGCATCCGCCTTGCCTTACGAGAAGAAGACGTTGTGTCCCGCTTCAGTGGCGATGAATTTTATATTGCCTTATTTGAAATAGAGCAAAGAGAAGATGCCATTTTAGTTGCCCGTAGAATTTTACAATCTACCGCAGCGCCATTTTATTTAAAGAATCAAGAAATTGTTTTGATTTGCCATATTGGCATTACTATTTATCCAGATGATGGCTATGACTCAGAAACGCTGATCAACAATGCCACCGTAGCCATGCATCGTGCTAAAAAGAACAATCAAAATTATTTATTTTATTCTACGGAAATGAACCGCAGCTCCTTAGAAAAAATCAAACTCGAGGCCGAACTTCACCACGCACTAAACTTAAATCAATTTGAGCTTTATTTTCAACCACAGGTTGATTTTCCTAGCAAAAAAATCATGGGAGCAGAGGCTTTAATTCGCTGGCAGCATCCACTAAAAGGAATGATTTCTCCCGCTAACTTTATCCCCTTTGCAGAAGAAACAGGCTTAATTGTTGCCATTGGCAGCTGGGTGCTTAATGAAGCAATTAGCCAAATTGCCGAATGGAAGAAAGCGGGTCTTTCACTAGATAGGCTCGCCGTTAATTTATCCGTCATGCAATTCAACCCCCAATTACCGGAAGAGATTGCGGCCCTTTTAACTCACCACAAAATACCTGCTGAATTAGTCGAGCTAGAGTTAACAGAAAGTTTATTAATGGGCAATGGCCAATCTAACGTACTTAACCAATTGCATAGCAATGGCTTTAGCCTAGCACTAGACGACTTTGGAACCGGATATTCCAATTTAGCTTATTTACAAAACTATCCAATCGATTATTTAAAGATAGACCAATCTTTTGTACAATCGTTACCAGATAATTTGCATTCTGCAGCGATTGTTCGTTCCATTATTGATATCGCTAACAATTTAGGATTAAAGCTCATTGCCGAGGGCGTAGAAAACCAATCACAAGCCGAATATCTTTCCAACTTAGGCTGCAATTTAATCCAAGGTTATTACTACTACCGCCCCATGAGTGCGGCAGACTTTACGCAGCTGCTTATTACGCAACAAAGTGAAATAACTAAGTCTGCCTAAGCCTATCACCAGCTCTAATTTCTATTACACAGTAGCAAAAATAACTAAATCTTGAACCACAGAGAACACAGCGCGCTTAGCTCAATGAAAGAGGATATGAATCATCATGCTATTGGGCTTTCACTACTTACGAGGCATTTAGCAAGCCCACTCTCTGTGAAGCTCTGCGGTACAATATTTTACAAGCAACCTAAACTAGATAATAGGCACGGCTTACAATCGCTTACACAATTAAGCTCTGCTTCAACAAAGCGTATTTTACCTGCCCAGCCTTGCCATCCTTTACGATTTCCCAGCCTTCCCGATCTGGCCAATTAGCTGTTTCTGCATAGATAACGGCCCCTGAATTAAGCACACGGGGCAGTTTTGGTAATACTTGCGCTAAAAAATCTGATGCAAAGGGAGGGTCTAAAAACACCACGTCAAACCGTTCCGCCGTGCTATCTAAAAAGCGTAGCGCATCGCCCCAAATCACCTCAATATTGCTAGCCCCAAGCAAGTTTTGATTCTCTTTTAGGCTAGCGGCCACGTTTTTGGCCCGCTCTACCATCACGACACGCTTGGCATTCCTTGATGCAGCCTCAAAACCGAGCGCGCCGCTGCCAGAGAATAAATCTAAGCACGTCAGATTGGTACACTCTTGGCCTAGCCAATTAAAAAGAGTTTCACGCACCCGATCTGGCGTAGGCCGTAGGCCTTCTGAGTCAGGAAACTTCAATAAACGGCGTTTATAGTCACCGCCAATAATACGAACCTGGTTTTTGAACTGTGCGGCCATGTTAAAATCCTAGCAATCTGTAATTAAATAGCCCAGCAGCCTGTTAATAAGATAAGCCACTTAGTGGTTTTTCGTAGAAAACAGACTTTTTTCGACAGGCTGCCCGCATTTTCCGCCATCTTTCGGAATCCCCGCAAACTCATGTTCAGTTTTTTTCGCAAAAAAAAGCCGGTTGCACCGGTTACACCAGAATCACCACTGGTGGTAGAGCCTGTTCAAATCGACACGGCACCTATCAATCAAACAGCTGAAGTTGTAACTGACTCGGCTCCCGCTCCCTCTGCAGCCCTTATTCAGCAGCATGAAGCCATCGCCATTGAAACGGTGATAGCAGAGCCAGCCGCAGCCCCTTTTCAGAGCGTAGAGCCTGATGCTCCTGCTCCTGCTCCTGCTCCTGCTCCTGCTCCTGCTCCTGCTCCTGCTCCTGCTCCTGCTCCAATTATTGAGGCGGCTGAGCCACAAGCCAAGCTTTCTTGGTCTGAGCGCCTAAAAGCGGGTTTAACTAAAACCCGTGATCGTCTGGGTAAAAGCTTAGCGGGCCTATTTGGTGGCGGCCAGATCGATGAAGATCTGTATGAAGAGCTGGAATCGGTGTTGCTCACCGCCGATATGGGTGTCGATGCAACACAACATTTGTTAGATGATGTACGAAATCGTGTAAGCCTTGCAGGGCTTAAAAATGGCAGTGAGCTAAAAGGTGCATTACAAAGCTCCCTCACTGATTTAATCAACCCACTACAAAAGCCGCTGGATATTAGCACCCATAAGCCATTTATTTTGATGGTAGCTGGCGTAAATGGTGCAGGTAAAACAACCAGCATCGGTAAATTAGCCAAGTATTTTCAAGGCCAAGGCCTCAGCGTCTTACTCGCCGCTGGTGATACTTTCCGCGCTGCCGCGCGTGAGCAGTTGGTGGTATGGGGCGAGCGTAATGGTGTGCAGGTGATTGCCCAAGATGGTGGTGATTCTGCAGCGGTGGCCTTTGATGCAGTAAACGCAGCCAAGGCGCGTGGCATTGATGTGGTGATCGTCGATACCGCTGGCCGCCTGCCTACGCAATTACATTTGATGGAAGAAATAAAAAAAGTAAAACGCGTGGTACAAAAAGCCGATCCTACTGGCCCGCATGAAATCATGCTGGTGCTGGATGCCAATAACGGCCAGAACGCGCTCAGCCAAGTAAAATCGTTCGACGATGCACTCGGCCTAACGGGTTTGATCTTGACCAAGCTCGACGGCACAGCCAAAGGCGGGATTATCGCGGCCATTGCCAAACAGCGCCCTATTCCACTGCGCTTTATTGGCGTGGGCGAAAGCATCGACGATTTGCGCCCCTTTATTGCCAAAGACTATGTAGACGCGCTGTTTGATTAAGTATGGATAGGGCACACAAACAACTGACCATCTACTCATGAGCCCACATATTTCCTTTCGCACGGCTAGCCTTGCTGATGTGCGGAACTTGGCCGCGCTGGCGATTCAGGTATGGCTACATACCTACGCCAAGGATGGGATTCGCCATGATATTTCGGCGTATGTGCTGGGTGAATTTACTCCTAAAAAATTCGCTGCACTCATCAACAATCCACAGTATCGCCTACTGATTGCGGAGAATAAGGGGCATCTTATCGCCTACGCCATGCTTGATTTGGCCGCTAGCAATGCAGATTTGCCCAGCGCTGAACTGAAAACTTTTTATGTCCAAGAAGCCTTTACCGGCCAAGGTATAGGCAAGCAGCTCTTGGCGTATGTAGAGCGCAATCTCAATCAGCAGGCCTATTGGCTCAGCGTAAATAGCAACAATACCCGCGCCATTGCCTTTTATGCACACCAAGCTTTTGTTCAGCATGGTGTAACATATTTCGAGTTTGGCGGTAATCAATACGAAAACAAGGTGCTGGTGAAGCATCCAAAAGCAATAGACATCAAACATATGTAAAGGCATGCCGTGCCTTTACAGAGAAATAGGGCCTCTTATGATCCAGTTCCAGCAAGTCAGTAAGCGCTATCCTGGCGGCTTTGATGCCGTAAAGAACTTAAGCTTTGAGATACCAAGCGGCGAACTGGTGTTTTTAGCGGGCCATTCCGGTGCAGGTAAATCGACGCTATTAAAGCTGATTGCAGGGATAGAAAAACCGAGTGGCGGCATTGTTAACGTCAATGGGCAAAATATGGCGAAGATGAACCGCAGCTCGCTACCCTATATCCGCCGCCATTTAGGGCTCATTTTTCAAGACCATAAAATACTATTTGATCGCACAGTATTAGATAACGTCAGCTTGCCGCTCGACATTATTGGCTTTAATCATAAAGAAGGCCGCCGCCGCGTTTTGGCAGCACTCGATAAGGTTGGTCTCACCGGCAAAGAAAAGCTCAACCCCGTTTCGCTATCGGGCGGCGAGCAGCAGCGATTATGCATCGCTCGGGCCGTGGTGCATCGCCCTGCCATTTTACTGGCAGATGAGCCAACCGCTAATTTGGATAGAGATTACGCTCACGATATTTTGGAGCTATTTAAATCTTTTCACCAAGTGGGCGTCACCATTGTGATCTCCGCACACGATGAAACCCTGATGGCAGATTATGGCCGCCGGATTTTACGTTTAAAAAACGGTCAATTTTCTACCTGAGGCGATATGAAACACTGGTTAAGACTTCATGGCCAATCACTGGCCCGCACTTTAGGCGCATTAGTTCGCCATCCTTTTTCAAGCGCGCTTAATCTACTGGTGATTGGCATTACTGCCGCGCTGCCTTTAGCGCTCTGGCTGGTTATTAGTAGTGTTTCTAGCGTAGCGAGCCAAATTCATATTGAGCCGCAAATTTCGATCTTTATGCGCGATTCCGCCACCAAAGAAGACCTGAGCATGCTCGCTGAGCAGTTAAAAAAAGACCCGCGTATCGCCAGTAGCCGGTTTATTGCCAAGGACGAAGCACTTAAAGAAATGCAGGCGTCCTCTGGAGCCGCCAATTTATTAGCAGGCTTAAGCGAAAACCCACTACCTGATGCTTTTATCTTAAGTAGCAAAGATGGCCAAGCCACTAAGCTAGAAGCCTTGCAAAAAGACTTGCTAACTCGGCCTGGCGTAGACGAAATTCAGCTTGATTCGGCGTGGGCGCATCGTTTAGAAAGACTACTCGCCTTAGGCCAAACGTTATTCGAAGTGATTGTAGTATTGCTTGCCACGGCCCTAGCGCTGATTACCGGCAACGCCATTCGCATGCAGATTTTGACTCGCAAGGAAGAAATTGAGGTGGCGCGGCTCATTGGCGCAACGGATGCCTTTATCCGTCGACCATTTATCTACTTTGCCATGGTGCAAGGTTTGCTCGGTGGCCTATTTGCTTGTGCAATTGTGGCAGGTATTTTGTCGCACCTAAACCCAGCTGTGTTTGAATTAGCCAACGCGTACGGGCAAAAATTTAGCTTATTGTCACCAGACTTTAGTACGGTCGTCATAGTATGTGGCCTATGCACCCTGCTTACCTTTATCGGTGCATGGCTTGCGGTATGGCGACATTTGAGGCAATTTACCTAAAAAATTCAAGGAACTGCACTGGGCCATTCATTTACGCTATGGACCAGATAGGAAAAATTGCCGTGCTTCACCGCCCTATACTGTGATTGAATCAAGTCACTGAATAAATGAACTTCGTCATATTTTGGCACTCTCATGATACGAGTGCTAGAATCAACGAGAGTTTTTGCAAGGAGAGACTTAAACATGGCAGTTGCACTTACACTTCCCGTACTGTCTAGTGGTGACAGCATCGAGAGCTATATCCAGCGTGTAAATACGGTGCCTATGCTCTCACAGGAAGAGGAAATTAACCTTGCTGAGCGCTTTCGCCAAGAGAATGATCTAGAGGCCGCCAAGCAGTTGGTCATGTCCCACCTGCGGGTCGTGGTATCGATTGCACGCGGCTATTCTGGCTACGGCCTGCCACAGGCAGACCTTATCCAAGAAGGCAATATTGGCTTGATGAAGGCGGTAAAACGCTTTGAACCAGGCCGTGGCGTACGCTTGTTTTCCTTTGCCGTACACTGGATTAAAGCTGAAATCCACGAATACGTGCTGCGTAACTGGCGCTTAGTACGCGTTGCCACCACCAAAGCTCAACGTAAATTATTCTTTAATCTGCGCTCCATGAAGCCAGGCTTTGCCGCACTCACTACCTCAGAAGCGCAAAAAATCGCCGATGATTTAGGCGTAAAACGTGAAGAAGTGCTAGAAATGGAAACGCGGATGAGCGGCCAAGATATTTCGCTGATCTCGGACGACAACGAGGACGAAGGCTACGCGCCTATTGATTGGCTTGCCGATCACGACAGCGCACCGGACGCCACCCTTGCCCGTCGTGCTACCGATAAGCTGCATACCGAAGGACTGCAAATGGCACTGGCCAGCTTAGACGAGCGCAGCCGCCGGATTGTAGAAACACGCTGGTTAGCCGACGAAGGCTCGTCTTTAACGCTGCATGATTTAGCTGCAGAGTTTAATGTATCGGCCGAGCGCATCCGCCAAATTGAGGCCAAAGCCCTCAGTAAAATGAAGCAGGCTTTATTGCCAGCATAAAAAAACGGAGCCAGCGGCTCCGTTTTTTTATATCTGAACATCTTACAACAGTTCTGTAGACACAGAGAGCGGTGAGAACACAGAGCACACAAAAAACCTTTTAAGGGTGAGGGTGATCATTTACCCATTTTGCATTCTCATGGTTTTCTCAGTGTGCTGCTTTACCCATCTGTGTTTTCTGTGTCTACAGACCTTTTTGACTTTCACCCCCTCAAAACAACTTCTTCAAATCCATTCCCTTATACATTCCCGCCACTTGGTCCCCATAGCCATTAAACATTAAGGTTTTGCGCTTAAAAAACTCGCCAATACGCCGCTCGGTGGCTTGGCTCCAGCGGGGGTGGTCTACTTCAGGGTTTACATTGGAATAAAAGCCATATTCATTTGGCCCCGCCTTATTCCATGAAGTTTGTGGCTGTTTTTCAGTAAGGCGGATTTTTACAATGGATTTGGCACTTTTAAAACCATATTTCCACGGCACTACCACTCGGATGGGTGCGCCATTTTGATTAGGCAGTACTTTGCCATATAAGCCCACCGCCATAATGGTTAATGGATGCATCGCTTCATCGATACGCAGGCCTTCGGTATAAGGCCAATCTAGCACCGCTCGTTGCACGCCAGGCATCTGCTCTTTATCTGCTAATGAAATAAACTCAACATATTTAGCTTTAGAGGTGGGATTAACCCGCTTTAGCAGCTCTGAAAGAGGGAAACCCACCCATGGAATCACCATCGACCAGCCTTCTACACAGCGCAAGCGATAAATTCGCTCCTCAAGCGGCGCTATTTTTAAAAGCTCATCCATAGAAAATGTGTGAGGCTTATCACATTCACCTTCAATCACAATATTCCAAGGCCGCGTTTTTAGCTTGCCCGCAGTTTGGGCGGGATCATCCTTGTCCGTGCCAAATTCATAGAAATTATTGTATTGGGTGATTTGCTCAAAGCTGTTTTTATCGTCTTTAACCGAGAGAGGGCTCTTACGATAAACCAGCTCGCCCGCCGCTTGCGCAGGCAACGCCACCGCCAAGCCCAAAGCCGCAGCACCGGTCATCAGTTGCCGACGGTTTAACCAAAGCGCTTCTGGGGTGATTTCAGAACTTAAAATTTGATCAGTAGGGCGAATGAGCATGGTGTTCTCCTAAAATTTTTTAGTCGGGTAGAAGCACCATGGCTGACAGTAGTGCCAATAAATATTATTCAGTACTCAATTACCCCTGCAGGCAAGCGCAGTCCACTTAACCATCCTACTTTAGGCTTGAGTATTTTAATATACTTGAAAAAACAAGGCTGTAGCGGCCCCAAGCAGCAAAACAACGGCTGCAATTCGCATGCTGCGGTCTATTTCTGAGCGCATTGCTGGGCTAATCCGCTTCCAAAGCGCATAAACCAGCAAGCCTAGCAAACAGATACTTAATATCTTTTCTTTCATTTATTGTAATAATTTGTCTTGTGTGGAAAATACGCACTCTTGCATACAAATGTTAAAGCTTTACATTAAGTATTTAGCTTTAATGCTTGCTTATAAAAGATAAAACAAGTGAAAAATGCACACTGGGTATTTTAGAGCTAAGTGATTGTATCAAAAGAACAATTAAAAAACGGGCGCTTGTGCGCTCTTTTTTTTTACTCTATAGTGGGAAGTAGTGGGTAAAAGTGGGTAAAAGTGTTGTTTTAACCCTTACAGAACGGATAAATATACATGTTTGGCGGCGTAGCCTCAGTAAATCTCGATAGCAAAGGACGATTGGCAATCCCTGCCAGGCATCGTGACGTGCTCGGGACACACTGTGCAAATCGTTTGGTAATTACTGCCGAACCATCGGGCTGCTTGCTGCTTTACCCAGAACCTGATTGGTTACCGGTACGCGACCAACTTAATCGTCTTTCTGGCGCTCAGATGCCTATTCGTCGTTTTATCGTTGGCCATGCCGAAGAGATCGAACCGGATAACGCTGGGCGCATTTTAATTCCGCCTCGTTTACGCCAATTGGCGGGCCTAGATAAGGAAGTGGCCCTCGTGGGCATGGGTAATAAATTTGAGCTGTGGGATGAAGCCCGTTGGGCTGCCCAAATTCAGGCCGTTATGGATATCAATCCCGACGATCTGGCAAACCAAATGCAAGGCATTGTGCTTTGACACAGATATATATCAGAGCCCTTAAGGCTCTCAACAACGCTATGCAGGACTTTGTGCTTTGACGCTTATCCACACCACCGTTTTATTAGAAGAAGCGGTGCACGCTCTGGCTATCAAGCCAAATGGTAC
This sequence comes from Iodobacter fluviatilis, assembly GCF_004194535.1. Classification (NCBI taxonomy): domain Bacteria; kingdom Pseudomonadati; phylum Pseudomonadota; class Betaproteobacteria; order Neisseriales; family Chitinibacteraceae; genus Iodobacter; species Iodobacter fluviatilis. Next base: position 1,629,815 of record NZ_CP025781.1, read on the forward strand.
TTACGTTGACTGCACCTTTGGTCGCGGTGGCCATTCGCGGCTCATTCTCTCCAGACTAGGGCCCGAAGGCCGTCTGATCGCTTTTGATAAAGATTTAATGGCGATTGCCGAGGCAACAACCATTACGGATCCGCGCTTTACCATCGTTCACGAAGGCTTTGTGAATTTGCAGAAAGAATTAAACCTGCGCGGAATTGATGCAGTGGACGGCGTGCTAATGGATTTAGGCGTGTCATCCCCACAATTAGATGACGCAAGCCGTGGCTTTAGCTTTCGTTTTGACGCACCGCTGGATATGCGCATGGATACCACCCGTGGCACAACGGCGGCCGAATGGCTGAACCTAGCCGATGAGAAAGAAATTGCAGAGGTAGTAAAAGACTATGGCGAAGAGCGGTTTGCTAAACAGGTTGCAGCAGCGATTGTTGCAAGTCGAGCGGGAAAACAGATTCTCACCACTGGGCAACTCTCCGAGATTGTTGCAACAGCCGTCAAGAGTCGCGAGCCGGGTCAGAACCCGGCGACACGTACCTTCCAAGCTATACGGATTTACATCAATCGCGAACTTGAGGAGCTTGCGCTAACCCTGCCGCAAGCTTTGCAGCTGTTGAATACTGGTGGGCGTTTCTCGGTGATTGCTTTCCATTCATTGGAAGACCGCATCGTTAAACGCTTTTTACAAGACGCAGCACAAGGCGACAAACTGCCATCGCGCCTGCCCGTGCGTGCCGCTGATATTGCCGAACCACCGGTCAAAATCATTGGTAAGCCGATCCGTGCCAGCGACAAAGAAGTGAGCGATAACCCGCGTGCACGCAGTGCCATTTTGCGTACGGCAGAGCGGACGGGTATTGCGCTGTGACTCGTTTGAACCTTTTTTTGCTCGCAATTTTAATTGTGTGTGCGTTGGCGCTCATTACCAGCCAGCACAAGGCCCGCAAACTTTATGGCGAGCTGCAAAAAGAGGCCGCACTAAGCCGTAAATTAGATGTGGAGTGGGGACAATTACAGCTTGAACAAAGCACTTGGGCCATGCATTCACGTATTGAAACTGAAGCTACACAAAAATTAAATATGCAAGTTCCAGGCCCAAGCCGTACTCAAGTGATTTTACCGCATGGTGAACGCGTCGCTAAACCGGTGTCGGAATGAAATTAGCCCGACCTAAACGTGTGGCATCGCAGCCACGCCAACAACGTTTTGCGCAGCCGCCAAAACTAGAACGCTGGCGAGTGTGGTTTGTAGTGGTATTTTTGCTCAGCTTATTTGCAATTTTGCTAGGGCGCGGCCTGTATTTGCAAGCTTGGAATGAAGGCTTTCTGCAAGAGCAAGGTGATGCCCGTTATATGCGTAACCTAAGGCAAGCAGCAAACCGTGGAATGATTACCGATAGACATGGCGAGCCACTAGCAATCTCTACGCCAGTGCAATCGATCTGGGCCAGCCCACGCAGCATGACGCTCTTGCCAGATGGCCAGGAGCGAGCCGCAGATTGGGAGCCTAAATCAGAGAAAGACCCGGTTCCAGTTTCAAAAAGTGAAATTAAAAAACTGGCCACAGCATTACAACAGCCCTTTGAAGACATTACTAAAAAGCTAAGCTACTCACGTAAAAATGCAAAAGGTGAAAGCGTTAAGCCTGATTTCCTATGGCTAAACCGGCATATGTCACCCAATGACGCCAAAACGGTGATGGCGCTGAATGTACCAGGCGTCTATACGCAAACCGAATACCGCCGCTACTACCCTGCTGGCGATGTGATGGCACAAATTGTGGGCACTACCGATATCGATGGCAAAGGGCAAGAAGGTTTTGAGCTCACCCGTGAGGCGATGCTGGCAGGCAAATCAGGAAGCCGCACCGTTATTCGTGACCGACGTGGTTATATCGTTGAAGACGTTTCTACCATTGTTCCCGCCAAAGACGGCGAAACATTGCAGTTATCCATCGATCGTAAGATTCAATATCTGGCGTATCGGGAGCTTAAAAAAGGCATTGAAGCCGCCAATGCAGTAGCGGGTGCAGCGGTGGTACTAGATGCAAAAACAGGAGAAGTACTGGCGCTGGCTAACCTCCCCTCTTACAACCCCAACAGCCGTGAGCGGGTTGATTTAGGTAGGAAACGCAATCGCGTGGTTACCGATACTTACGAGCCAGGCTCAACAATGAAGCCTTTTATTATTGCAGCGGGCTTAGAGCAAGGTGTAATTAAACCCAATAGTGTGGTGATGACCACGGGCTCTATGACCATTGGCCCAGCCACTTTTAAAGATACTCGCAACTATGGGCAGCTCAACCCTGAAGGCATTTTAAAGCACTCCAGTAATGTGGGGGCGGCCAAAGTAGGCCTGATGATGAGCCGTGAAAATTTATGGACATACTTTAATAACTACGGGTTTGGTGCATCAACCCATAGCGGTTTTCCAGGAGAAGCATTTGGGCGCGTCAGGCCTTGGAAAACATGGCGGCCAATTGAGCAAGCCACCATGTCTTTTGGCCACGGTCTTTCGGTAAGCCTGATGCAAATGGCGCGTGGCTACACCGTATTTACCAATAGCGGCGAGATGAAGCCGATCACCTTTACCAAGATGATCGCACCTAGCCCAGGTAAGCAGGTTATTTCTAGCAAAACTGCTGATTTAGTTAAAAACATGCTAGAAGCCGTGACTCAGCCTGGCGGCACGGCCACTAAAGCCCAAATTGTTGGCTTTAGAGTGGGCGGTAAAACGGGTACAGCACGCAAGATTGTGAATGGTCAGTATTCAAGAGAAAAGTACGAAGTATCGTTTATTGGCTTTGCACCGGTCTCCAACCCTAGGCTGATTGTGGCCGTCTTGGTGGATGAGCCGTCCACAGTGGGTAATCGATATTACGGCGGCTGGGTTTCAGCACCAATTTTCCAAGAAATCATGGCCGGCAGCCTGCGTATCTTGGGCGTACCGCCTGATGCGCCGATGAATAATATTTTGCTACCAGGCCTGGATGCTCCAGAGCTAAGAGAAGAAACGTAAATAGCAATGGACACGGTAATGACACGCTATGCCGTGCCCCCCCTCACCACCAAAAAGGAAGAAACATGAAAGCTGTGAGTTGGAACCTCCCTTCTCTCGACCTTCCAGCGATTGATGCAATCGCATCAGGGGCACGCCTCGTGGTGGACAGCCGCAGGGTGCAAAACGGGGATGTTTTCTTAGCCTTTCAAGGTGAAGAGGCTGATGGGCGTAGCTATATCGAAGCCGCCATTGCCGCTGGGGCCGCCGCAGTCTTATGGGAAACCGATGGCTTTGAGTGGAATCCAGATTGGAAAGTAGCCAACCTTGGCATTGCAGATTTGCGTGCGCAAGCAGGCATTGTGGCCGCGCACTTACTGGGCAATCCATCGCAAGCGATGTTTGTAACCGGCATTACCGGCACGAATGGCAAAACCTCGATTGCCCACTGGCTGACCCAAGCCTTTAACCTGCTCGGCAATAAAGCGGCCATGCTTGGCACGCTGGGCAACGGTTTTATTGATAAATTAGAAAGCTCCAGCCACACCACGCTCGACCCCGTTACTCTGCAAAGCTGGCTGTCGCGCTTGCAAGGTGAAGGCGCAAGCCATATTGCCATGGAAGTTTCTTCGCACGGGCTAGTCCAAGCACGCGTACATGGCACCGTTTTTAATGTGGCGGTATTTACCAATTTGACCCGTGATCATCTAGATTACCACGGCGATATGGGCAGCTATGGTGCGGCCAAAGCCAAGTTATTTGAGTGGGAAGGCTTAAAAACAGCCGTTATCAACACAGATGATGCATTTGGGCGCGAGCTAGCCTCCACCTGCAAAGCGCCGCGCGTACTGACTTATGGCCTAGAAAACGGCGGCATTCGCGCCACCAAAATCAATTTAAGCCTAAGCGGATTAGAGCTAGAAGTTGCAACGCCTTATGGCCTATGCAATATCAGCTCGCCAATGTTAGGTCGTTTCAATGCCAGCAATTTGCTCGCCTGCCTAGCCGTACTCTTGGCCGCCGACGTGCCGCTCGCTACCGCAGCCAATATTCTTGGGCAGATTCAGCCCGCTGCGGGCCGTATGCAAAAGTTGGGCGGCGATGAGCGCCCACTCGCAGTGGTGGATTACGCCCACACCCCTGATGCACTCGAAAAAGCCCTCTCTACGCTACGCGAATCCATGCAGGAAGATGGCCGCTTGTATTGCATCTTTGGCTGCGGCGGCGATAGAGATAAAGGCAAGCGCCCTTTAATGGGCGAGATTGCTTGCCACTTGGCTGATTCAGTCATTATCACTTCAGATAATCCTCGCACCGAAACCCCGCAAGCGATTATTCAAGACATCGTACGTGGTGTTTCTGGTGTACCAGGCACGGGCCACGCCAATTACATCATTGATTCAGATCGCTCTTCGGCCATTGCGGATGCCATTGATTTAGCCACCGCCAACGACGTGATTTTGATCGCCGGCAAAGGCCACGAAACTTATCAGGAAATCGCAGGAATTCGTCATCCCTTTGATGATGTGGCGATCGCTAACCGCGCCCTATCAAGGAAGAAAAAATAATGTTGTCTTTGCAAGAAACCGCGCTGGCCCTTAAGGCCGCTTTACACGCTGAAGGTGAGATCCGCTTTGAGCGCGTTACCACCGACAGCCGTGATATTCGCGCGGGTGATTTATTTGTGGCCTTACGCGGCGAAAGCTTCGATGGCAATGCCTTTGCAACTGCGGCCATCGCGGCGGGGGCTGTCTGTGCCTTGGTCGATACGCCCATCGCTGGCCCACATATTTTAGTAGACGACACACTGGCAGCCCTTGGGCAGCTGGCCACCTTTTGGCGCGCGCATTTAAAAGCAGCCACAGGGCAAATTGTGATTGGCGTAACCGGCAGCAATGGCAAAACCACGGTTAAAGAAATGATCTCTGCCGTGCTGGGCCACAGCGGTAAAAACGCTGTACACGCTACACGCGGTAATCTAAACAACCATATCGGCTTACCGCTTACCCTATTGGCGGCACGTGCAAGCCATCGCTATGTAGTTGCCGAAATGGGCATGAATCATTTTGATGAAATCAGCTACCTCACCCATATCGCCAAGCCAGATATCGCCATTATCACCAACGCAGGCCGCTGCCATTTAGAAGCGCTCGGCAGCGTGGCGGGGGTGGCTCAGGCCAAGGGTGAGATTTTTGCGGGCTTGGTTGCGGGTGGCTACGCCATTATCAACGCCGACGACGATTACGCTCCGCTATGGCGCGAGCTAGCCGCCGAGCATCCACAAGTTAGCTTTAGCCTCACAAATGCCGATGTCTACGCGCGTAATTTGTGCGCTCACCATACCGGCGCGCAATTTACCCTGTGCACGCCCAATGACTCGGCACAAGTCGATTTACAAATACCAGGCTTACACAATGTACTCAATGCCTTAGCAGCAGCGGCCGTCGGCCACGCCTTAGCTATAGGCGCAGAGGACATTGCCAGCGGATTAGCTAGCTACGAAGGCACAAAGGGACGCTTGCAAAGCAAAACCGCCTTTAATGGCGCAAGAGTATTCGACGATACTTACAACGCAAACCCAGAATCCATGCGCGCAGCGATTGATGTGCTGGCCAGCTTTGGCAGCGACACCCTGCTGATTCTGGGCGATATGGGCGAGTTAGGAAGCGATGTTGCAGAGCGCCATCAAGAGATCGGCACTTACGCGCAGCACAAAGGCATTACCCGCCTGTATACCCACGGCTCGCTTATGCAGCTTGCCAGCCAAGCTTTTGGCACTCACGGCCAGCACTTTAGCGATATTGCCGAATTAATCAGCTACGTTCGCAAAGATTTATCCCCAAGCACCACGATCTTGGTAAAAGGCTCGCGCTTTATGCGTATGGAACGCGTCGTTGATGGCGTAGTAATAAACAATCTGGAGAAGATGTAAATGTTGTTGCTGTTAGCTCAATGGCTAGGCGAATCAGTTCGCGCCTTTCACGTTTTTAACTACATCACTTTGAGAGCGGTGCTGGCGACCATGACGGCGCTCGGTATCTCTTGGACGATGGGCCCTTGGGTCATTCAAAAGCTCACCGATTTGAAAGTCGGCCAAGTGGTACGTACTGACGGTGTACAAAGCCATTTAATTAAAGCGGGCACTCCTACTATGGGCGGCACGCTGATCTTACTGGCGATTGGCCTTACCACTCTGCTCTGGGGTGATCTGCGCAATAAATATGTTTGGCTAGCACTGATTGTTACGCTCGCCACCGGTGTCATTGGCTTTGTAGATGACTACCGAAAAATTGCCTTAAAAGACACTAAGGGAATGTCGGCCAAAGCCAAATTATTCTGGCAATCCTTGATCGCCATTGGTGCTGGCGTATTTTTGGTGTATGCCGGCGGTAGCCTGCCTGCCAATACGGGGTTTGTCGTGCCCTTTTTCAAACAAATCCTCTACCCCTTTGGCGCGGTTGGCTTTTGTATCCTGACTTACTTTGTGATTGTTGGCACCAGTAATGCGGTGAACTTAACCGATGGTTTAGATGGCTTAGCCATTATGCCAACGGTGCTGATCTCATTTGCTTTTTGCATCTTTGCTTATGTAGCCGGCAATGTGGTGTTTTCCAAATACCTAGGTGTGCCCTTTGTGCCAGGCGCGGGTGAGCTTGTGATTTTCTGTGCCTCTATGGCTGGAGCGGGCTTAGGATTTTTATGGTTTAACGCCTACCCAGCCGAAGTCTTCATGGGAGATGTGGGTGCCCTAGCCCTTGGCGCTGGCCTTGGCATTGTGGCGGTAATTGTGCGCCAAGAAATTGTACTGCTGATTATGGGCGGTGTATTTGTGATGGAAGCATTGTCCGTGATGATTCAAGTCGCCAGCTTTAAGCTACGCGGCAAACGAGTATTTAGAATGGCCCCGATTCACCACCATTACGAATTAAAAGGCTGGAAAGAAACCCAAGTCGTTGTGCGCTTCTGGATCATCACCATGCTGTTGGTATTGGCCGGTTTAGCCACGCTGAAGCTGCGTTAACGATTGAAAGACAAAGCTAGGTCTTGAACCACGGAGGAAAGCAAGAGAATCACACCTGCCTTTATCCGTTCTGAAGGTTTTCTCTGTGCCCTCTGTGGTTCAAGATTTGGGTTTTAGCTTTGCTTGTAGACATTAAAGAGAAAAAAATGAATTACCAAGGCAAACATTGCATCGTTGTGGGGTTAGGCGAATCGGGGTTTTCTGCTGCTAAGTGGCTGGCAGCTCAAGGTGCGCGCGTCACCGTCTGCGATACCCGCAGCACCCCGCCTAATCTAGAGCAATTGCATTCTGCCCATAGCCAGATTGAGCTGCGCCTAGGCGAGTTCAGCGAAACCACGTTTACCGATGCCGATGCACTGATTGTTAGCCCAGGCGTGCCGCTAGCAACACCTGCGATTGCCGCAGCCATCGCCCGTGGCGTACCAGCCCTTGGCGATGTGGAGTTATTTGCTCAAGCCATTGCTGGCTCCAAAGCCAAAGTGATTGCGATTACTGGCTCGAATGGTAAATCCACTGTCACCAGTATGGTTGGCGCAATGTGTAGTGCGGCGGGTTTAAACACCGTTATGGCAGGCAATATTGGCCTGCCGGTGCTGGATGCGCTAAGCCAGCACCCTGATGCCGAGGTGTTTGTCTTAGAGCTATCAAGCTTTCAGCTAGAAACCACTAGCTCACTGAATGCACACGCTGCAGCGGTGCTTAATATCAGCGAAGATCACTTAGATCGTTATAAAAACCTAGCGCATTACGCCGCCACCAAGGCCAGTATTTTTGCGGGCACAGGCGTCATGGTGCTCAACCGCGAAGACGCTTTCTGCCGTGAAATGAGTCTTCCAGATCGCCAAGTCGTGTGGTTTGGCGCAGATACTCCCAAGACCGCCGAGTATGGCTTAAGCGGTGAGGACTTTACCCTAAGCTACGGCGATGAAGCGCTGATGAGCGCCGCCAATTTACCGGTAGCAGGTTTACATAACGCGGTAAATGCCTTATCGGCCATCGCACTGTGCCGTGCCATTGGCGTAGCAACGGCCCCGATGCTGGCCGCATTGAAATCATTTACGGGCCTTGCGCACCGCGTTGAGTTTGTTGCCACTGTTAACGGCGTGAGCTACTACGACGATTCCAAAGGCACCAATGTTGGCGCTACTGAAGCGGCGCTCAAAGGCATGACTCGCCCCGTGGTATTGATTGCCGGTGGCGATGGCAAGGGCCAAGATTTCCGCCCACTGAAAACCGCTTGCGAGCGCATCTGCCGTGCCGTGATTTTAATTGGCCGTGATGCCTCTATTCTGGCCGAAGCCTTAAATGAAGCCCAATCACAATTTGTAGATTTTGATAACGAACAGCTACTGCCGATCTTGCAACTGCCCAACATGGAAATGGCCGTGCAGTTTGCCAGCAACTTTGCCGAGAGTGGCGACGTAGTCCTGCTATCCCCTGCCTGCGCCAGCGTAGATATGTACCGCAATTATCATCACCGTGCGGAAGTATTTATTGCGGCAGTGAAAGGATTAGAAAGCTAATGCGTCAACTATTCTCACAAACCGCTACTCGGTTATGCCCAACGATGCTTCGTAGGGATCAAATCCCTGCTAATCCGCTTTGCCTCTTTAAAGGTTTGGGGGACTGATGCGCCAGCTATTCTCACAAACCGCTATTCGGGTACGCCCAACGATGCTTCGTAGGGATCCAATCCCTGCTCATCCGCTTTGCCTTTTTAAAGGTTTGGGGGACTGATGCGCCAGCTATTCTCACAAACCGCTATTCGGGTACGCCCAACGATGCTTCGTAGGGATCCAATCCCTGCTTATCCGCTTTGCCTCTTTAAAGGTTTGGGGGACTGATGCGCCAGCTATTCTCACAAGCCATTAAGCGGCTACGCCCCAGTATGAGTGCCTACGATGAGGCGCTGTTCTGGTGCATTACCCTGCTGCTGACCATTGGTTTAGTGATGGTGTATTCCTCATCGATTGCGATGGCCGAGGTGGATAAAGACACCGGCTTTAGTTCGAATTACTTCCTAATCCGCCATGTGGTTTTCTTGGCCGTAGGGATTGCTGCAGCTTTTATTTCGTTTTCTATCTCTACCAAAACTTGGCAGCAATACTCGCCGATGCTGTTTATGCTTGGCATCGTCTTACTGATCTTGGTACTGGTTCCGCATATTGGTAAAGAAGTAAACGGTAGCCGCCGCTGGTTGTCTTTAGTGGTGATTAATTTACAGCCATCCGAGCTGATGAAGCTGTTTGTTGTGCTCTATGCCGCTGATTACACCGTACGTAAAGCCATCAATATGAATGGCTCATTTTTAGAAAGCGTCACCAAAGTGCTATTACCGATGTTTATGGTGATGATGGTGGTAGGCGCTTTATTGCTATTAGAGCCAGATTTTGGCGCGTTTACCGTGATTACCGCCATTGCTATGGGTGCACTGTTTTTAGGCGGATTTAACTGGAAGCTATTTGCGGGGCTGTTTATGTTTTTGGGTGTGGCCTTTGTGGGCTTGGTAGTGAGCTCGCCTTACCGCATGCAACGCGTTTTAGGCTTTTTAGACCCGTGGAAAGACCCTTACGGCAAGGGCTATCAGCTGAGTCACTCATTGATTGCGTTTGGCCGTGGTGAATGGAGCGGCGTGGGCCTAGGTGCCAGCGTAGAAAAACTCTCCTACCTACCCGAGGCACATACCGATTTTTTGATGGCGATTATTGCCGAAGAATTTGGCTTTATAGGCGTTGCCGTTGTGATTTTACTGTTTTCATTTTTGATTTTCCGCGCCTTTATGATCGGCGTACAAGCCGCAAAATTAGAGCGCCACTGGCAAGCGCTAGCCGCGCAAGGCGTAGGAACTTGGATGGGTGTGCAAGCATTTATCAATATTGGCGTAAATATGGGCCTGATGCCCACCAAGGGACTAACCCTGCCACTGCTCTCGTTTGGTGGCTCGGGCATCGTAGCCAATTTAATTGCACTGGGTGTGCTAATGCGGATTGACTATGAAAGTCGTCAGTTGATTAGAGGGTATCGGTCATGAGTAAACGCACCCTTATGGTTATGGCTGGCGGTACAGGCGGGCATATTTTCCCCGCCCTAGCGGTAGCAAATGAGTTAAAAGAGCGTGGTTGGAAGATTATCTGGCTGGGCGCGGCTGGGCGTATGGAAACCCGCATCGTGCCAGAGCATGGCATTGATTTAATCACGCTAAAAATTGACGGCGTGCGCGGCAAAGGCCTGCTTAAAAAACTCAGCCAGCCGTGGGTGCAGCTCAAAGCCCTCTGCTGCGCGTTTAAGGTGATTTTTGAGCACAGGCCCGATGTAGCCATTGGTTTTGGTGGGTTTACTGGCTTTCCTGGTGGAATAGCCATACGCCTAATGTGGCTGCCGCTGGTCATACATGAACAAAACGCTGTGGCAGGCCTGACTAATAAAGTGCTTTCAAAAATAGCCAACCGCGTGCTGTTTGCTTTTCCAAGCGCGTTCCCTAACCAAGACGGCTGCATCGGCAACCCAGTTAGGGATGAAATCAAAGCCATGCCTGCCCCAGCAGCACGGTTTGCTGGGCGTACTGGCCCGCTAAAGTTGTTAGTAGTTGGTGGCAGCTTAGGCGCACAAGTATTTAACGAAGAAGTACCCAAAGCATTGGCGCTCTTACCCGAAGCCAACCGTCCACAGGTGATTCATCAAGCGGGTGAGAAACATATTGAAACTTTGCGCGCCAACTATGCCAAAGCAGGCGTGAGCGCCGATTGCCTAGCGTTTATTAGCGATATGGCCAACGCCTATGGCGATGCCGATTTGGTATTGTGCCGCGCCGGAGCACTTACCGTGGCCGAGCTAGCTTGCATGGGTGTGGCCTCGGTACTCGTGCCTTTTCCGCATGCGGTAGACGATCACCAAACCGGCAATGCGCGCTATTTAAGCGAAAACAGCGCAGGCCATTTATTACCTCAAACAGAATTTAACGCAGCCGCTTTTGCAGCTCTACTTCAGCAGACCAGCCGCGAAGCCTGCTTAAACATTGCGACACAAGCTAGAAAACTAGCCAAACCGGATGCCACCTTAAGTGTAGTGGCTGTAATAGAAGAATTAGCCAAGTGACATCATGATGAAACATAAAGTTAAACGTATCCATTTTGTAGGCATAGGCGGAGTCGGCATGAGCGGCATCGCTGAGGTACTGCTTAATCTTGATTTTGAGATCAGTGGTACTGATCTTGGCAGCAATGCCACCACTCACCGCTTGGCCGCTGCTGGCGCGCAAGTTCATTTAGGGCACTCCGCAGAATACGTTGCCAATGCCGATGTGGTGGTGATTTCTAGCGCGGTAAAAGACGATAACCCTGAAGTGATCGAAGCGCATAGCCGCAAGATCCCCGTAGTGCCGCGCGCCCAAATGCTAGCCGAGCTGATGCGCTTAAAACAAGGTATCGCTATTGCTGGCACCCACGGCAAAACCACCACCACCAGCCTAACCGCCTCGATCTTAGAAGCAGCGGGGCTAGATCCTACGTTTGTAATTGGCGGTAAATTACACGCCGCAGGCAGCAATGCTCGTTTGGGTCATGGCGACTTTTTAGTGGCCGAAGCCGATGAGAGCGATGCATCTTTTCTGCTGCTCACCCCTGTGATCTCGGTGGTCACCAATATAGATCAAGACCATATGGATACCTATGGCCACGATTTTAATAATCTAAAGAAAGCCTTTATCACCTTCTTGCAGCATCTACCCTTCTATGGCCGCGCAGTGCTGTGCATTGACGACCCCTATGTGCGCGAGATTTTACCGCAGGTCACCAGCCCAATAACGAGCTATGGCACCAGTAGCGACGCCATGCTGCGCGCCGAGAATATCGTCGCCCTCGATGGCAAGATGCAATTTGATGCGGTATGGGAAAACGGCGAATCGCGCCGTCTACCGATCACACTGAATATGCCCGGCATGCACAATGTGCTCAATGCCCTAGCCGCCATTGCAGTGAGCATTGAAGTGGGTGCAGATGAGGCCGCCATTCAATCTGCACTAGCAGGCTTTCAAGGGGTGGGCCGCCGCTTCCAGCGTTATGGTGACATCGCCTTAGAAACCGGCGGCAGCTTTACGTTAATAGACGATTACGGCCACCACCCAGTTGAAATGGCAGCCACCATTGCCGCTGCGCGAGGCGCGTTTCCTGGCCGCCGTTTAATACTGGCTTTCCAGCCGCACCGCTACACCCGCACCCGCGATTGTTTTGAAGATTTCGTACACGTTTTATCCACGGTAGATGGCTTATTGCTAGCCGAAGTCTATGCCGCAGGCGAAGCGCCCATTGTGGCGGCAGATAGCCGCAGCCTCGCCCGCGCAGTACGCGTAGTAGGCAAAGTAGAGCCGCAATTTGTAGCCGACATCCAAGACATGCCCACCGCCATTATGACCGCAGCCAAAGACGGTGATGTGATCATCACCATGGGCGCAGGCACGATAGGCGGCGTTCCTGGCAAGGTTGCGGAAATTTAAATAAAAAACCTAAATTTTGAACCACGGAGGAGACAGCGTTTCAAAGAAGAGGCCTAAAACCTGAGAAAAAAAGACTAACCATTTTTTGCTTTCTCCATGGTTCTCCTGTTTCTTCTTGGCGCAAGGTTTGGGGTTAGAACTTGTAGTGTGGGCACGGTTTTTATGCCCACGCGGAAAATATAATGAGATGGATTTCAAAATGAATAAATACGGAAAAGTAGCCGTGGTAATGGGGGGACTTCCGCAGAGCGTGAAGTTTCTTTAATGAGCGGCCAAGGTGTTTTAGGTGCTCTACTATCCCGCGGCGTAGATGCGCATGCGTTTGATCCCGCTGAAAAACCGCTGACAGAATTAACCACAGAAAAATTTGACCGCGCTTTCCTGATTTTACACGGCCCATTTGGTGAAGACGGCACATTGCAAGGTGCATTAGATGTAATAGGCATGCCATATACTGGCTGTGGTGTATTGGCCTCAGCACTAGGTATGGATAAGCTGCGCAGCAAGCTGATTTGGCAAGCACTAGGGTTGCCTATTCCTGCTTTTGAAATTCTTACTCCAGAAAGCGATTTTTCAGCGGTTGAGCGCAAGCTAGGCCTACCCTTATTTGTAAAGCCTGCTTGTGAAGGCTCTAGCATTGGCGTGAGTAAAGTAAAAAATGCCGGAGATCTTGCCGCTGCGTTTGCAGAAGCTTACAAATACGACATGATTGTCATTGCAGAACAGTTCATTGGAGGGGGAGAATACACCGCAGCGGTGCTGGGAGACCAAGTACTGTCGTTTGTAAAAATTGAGCCTGCTACTGAATTCTACGATTACGAAGCCAAATATATCCGCAATGATACGGTTTATCGCTGTCCTGCCGGTTTGTCCTCTGAACTCAATGAAAAAATCGCTGGCTACGTCAAGCAAGCCTTTTGGGCCCTTGGCGGCCGCGGCTGGGCACGTATTGATTTCTTAATGGACGAAGCGGGTAATCCCTATCTATTAGAAGCCAATACCGCGCCGGGAATGACCAGCCATAGCTTATTTCCTATGGCGGCTAAAGATGCCGGATTGAGCTATGAGGATTTAGTTTTGCAAGTATTAGACAGCACGCTGGAATAAGAAACTTGATGTTATTTAACCATTTCAGCCGATTAATAAACGCCATTACGATGAGGCTAACCCATGTGGGATAAACCTCAGCTATTAATGTGGTTTGCCAATTTGCTGACGGCTCTGGCTTTATTGCTTTTATTTTATGCTTTGTTGTTTTTGACTGTGCATTCGCCTTTGTTTCCGATTAAACGAATCAAAGTTGATGGTGATTTAGTTCACGTCACTCGCGAGCAATTGCAATACGTTATTAAACACGAGCTAAAAGGAACATTTTTTACTCTGGATCTAGATAAAGCCCGCGTAGCTTTTGAAAAGCTACCTTGGGTAAGACAAGTAACGGTGCGCCGCCATTGGCCAGATCGAGTAGAGGTAAATATTGAAGAGCATAAAGCCATGGCCCGTTGGGGCTCAGTTGGCTTACTCAATAGCTATGGCGAACGCTTTGATGCGGCTTCAAATGATCAATTACCGACTTTAGAAGGGCCAGATGGCACAGAAAAAATCATGGTTGACGGCTTTGTAGAGCTGCATAAAACACTGTTGCCACTCGGGAAAAAAGCCACTCACGTTTGGCTATCGGCAAGGCGGGCATGGCGATTTGAGCTAGATCATCAGCTCACCATTGAAGTAGGTAGAGACGAGCCAGTAGCAAGAACCGCGCGTTTTGTAACCGCTTACCCTTACTCATTGGGCAGATTAAAACAGCCTTTTGAATATGTAGATTTGCGCTATCCAAATGGCTTTGCAGTACGTTTACCAAATTTTAAACCGGCTGCAGCCAAGCCGGAAAATGCAAAAGAGGCCGCTTTAGCGCACTAAATAGCCTTTTGTAATGAATATAAATTTGTTGCTTGGCGCTGAACATACGAAGCCCAAGCTACACCGATACAAATTTTTATATTCTAACGATAAAGCAATACCAAACATTCAGCGGCATCAGCTTATATAAAGCGCCGTTTTTTAAGAAATAAGCATTGTAAAAAGGTTGTCAGATGACCAGGGATAGCAAAAACCTCATCGTCGGGCTAGACATCGGCACCTCCAAAGTGGTGGCCGTGGTTGCCGAGATCAAGGAAGACGGCGCACTCAATGTAGTTGGCCTAGGCTCAGCTGCGTCGCGTGGTTTGAAACGTGGCGTGGTTGTCGACATTGAAAAAACCGTTGCAGCCATCCAATCAGCGTTAGGTGAAGCTGAGCTGATGGCCGATTGCAAAATTCGCGAAGTCATTACCGGCATAGCGGGTAGCCATATCAAGAGTATTAACTCTGATGGCATGGTGGCGATCAAGGATAAGGAAGTCACCTCTGCCGATGTAGACCGCGTGATTGAAACCGCTAGCGCGGTGAATATCCCAACCGATCATCAAGTACTGCATATCTTGGCGCAGGAATACATGATTGACGGCCAAGAAGGCGTTAAAGAGCCGCTAGGAATGTCTGGTGTGCGCTTACATGTGAATGTGCATATCGTTAGCGGCGCGATGAGTGCGGTGCAAAACATCACCAAGTGCGTGCGTCGCTGCGGCTTAGAAATCGAAGAAGTGGTATTACAGCCTTTGGCCTCCGCTTATTCAGTGCTCACCGAAGATGAAAAAGACCTCGGCGTTTGCTTGGTTGATATTGGTGGCGGCACCACCGATTTAGCGATTTTCATTGGCGGTGCAATCCGCCATACCGCCGTTATCCCTATTGCTGGCGACCAAGTCACCAACGATATCGCCATGGCGCTACGTACCCCAACGTCTGAAGCCGAGACCATCAAGTTGCAACATGGCGTAGCGCTGCGCCATATGAGCGATCCAGCGCAAATGATTGAAGTGCCGGGCGTAGGTGAGCGCGGTGCGCGGCAAATGAGCCGGCATACCTTGGCGGAAGTGATTGAGCCGCGAATTGAAGAGCTATATGGCTTAGTTCAACAAGAACTACGCCGCTCTGGTTTTGAAGGCCGCCTATCCAGCGGCATCGTCATTACCGGTGGGGCAGCCATGATGCCTGGCATGGTAGAGCTAGGGGAAGAGATTTTCCATATGCCACTACGGATGGGCACGCCAAAGTATGTAGGTGGCCTAGCCGAAGTGGTGAAAAACCCACGTTATTCCACCGCGGTGGGTTTATTACTCATCGCACGCGAACAACTACAAAAGAACCCCGTACATCGGGGCAAAGATGGCTCCATGGGGGATATTTTTGGCCGTATGAAGTCTTGGTTTCAAAACACATTCTGATCTATTCAGGTAAGTATCAGCGGTTGTTGGTAAACACCACGGCCGCTTAAATCGGGCAACGCAAGGAGAGCAACATGGCTTTAACTTTCGAAGTGCAAGAAGTTGCACATCACGTCAACATTAAAGTGATTGGTGTAGGCGGCGCAGGCTGCAACGCCATCAATAATATGATCGAGCACGCATTAAGTGGGGTGCAGTTTATTGCTGCCAACACCGATGCACAGGTGCTTAAATTATCTAAAGCCACCGATGTTGTGCAATTGGGCACCACGGGCTTTGGCGCAGGCTGCGATCCAGAAGTGGCCCGCGAAGCTGCTGAAGTGGATCGTGAGCGCATTGGCGAGCTCATCAGCGGTGCCAACCTGCTGTTTATCACCGCAGGGATGGGTGGTGGCACAGGTACGGGCGCATCCCCGGTGATTGCGCAAATTGCCCGTGAAAAAGGCATCTTTACCGTTGGCGTAGTGACCAAGCCTGGCCTTGACGAAGGCTCACGCCAGAAAGTGGCCCAAGCGGGGATCGACGAGCTCAGCCGACACGTAGATTCGCTGATTATTGTATCTAACCAAAAGTTAGAAGAAGTACTAGGCGAAGACGTAACCGTTGACGAAGCTTTCCGTGCTGCCGATGATGTACTGCGTAATGCCGTAGCCTCTATCGTAGAAATCATCCAATACCCAGGCTTGATCAACGTCGACTTTGCCGACGTAAAAACAGTGATGCAAGAAAAAGGCATGGCAATGATGGGCTCAGCTTTTGCTGCTGGCGAAAACCGCTCTATCCGCGCCACCGAAGAAGCCATCAGCTGCCCATTGCTAGATAACATTAACTTCAAGGGTGCGCGTGGTGTGCTGCTAAATATCAGCGCCAGCCGTGCCAGCTTGAAGAAAAGCGAAATCACCCGCGCTCGTGAAATCATCCAATCACACGTAGCAGAAGATGCAATGGTGAAACACGGTGTGGTTTACGACGAAAGCTTAGGTGAGCAGATTCGTATCACCATTATCGCTACCGGCATGGGCAACACCAGTAAGCCACAGCTTTCTGTCGTGCCAACGCCGCAGCTAAAAACCGGTACCGACAATCACTCCAGTAGCGAGCCAAATTGGAGCGAATACGATTTGCCACCAGGCTTTCGCCCGAGCGCACGTAGCGCACGCGGCAGCGGGGATGTGGCTACAACAACGCGTAACAACACCTCGAATGTTGATATGGATATTCCAGCGTTTTTACGTCGTCAGGCAGATTAATGGCAATAGAGTGGGCGTGCGCGCCCACGCATAGATTAAGAAGGAAAGGCCTATCAGTACAATTGAAAAGATCAAAACCAGCACAAACCCAGTGCTGGTAAGATTGCGGTCTGCCGATTAACGAGACCAATATGTTCCAACAACGCACTCTGAAAACGACCATCCGCGCCGTTGGCGTGGGCCTGCACTCTGGCGAGCGCGTCACCCTCGTCTTAAAACCGGCCCCGATCAATAGCGGGATCGTCTTTCAACGCGTCGATTTGCCCGAGTCGACGCCATTCAGAGTAACGCCAGCGCTGGTTAATGACACGCGGCTCTCCTCCACGCTCGTCAAAGACGGTGTACGTGTTGGAACAATTGAGCACATCATGTCGGCATTTGCGGGGCTAGGCATCGACAACGTGATTGTTGAAGTCGACGCCCCGGAAATGCCGATTATGGATGGATCGGCGGCTCCTTTTATTTATTTACTGCAATCAGCAGGCATTGTGGATCAGCAAGCGGCCAAACAATTTGTGCGCGTGCTCAAGCCGATAGAAGTGATTGAAGGCGATAAATGGGTAAGGCTACTGCCCCACGAAGGCTATAAAGTTGCTCTCACCATCGACTTTGCTCACCCAGCATTCAAAAAATCCGCCCAAACCATCAAGATTGACTTTGCTAACACCAATTACGTCAGCGAAATCGCCCGCGCCCGCACCTTTGGTTTTATCCACGAAGTAGAATACCTGCGCATGAATGGCCTAGCCCGTGGCGGCAGCATGGATAACGCCATCGTGATCGACGAATACCGCGTGCTGAACGATGGCGGCCTGCGCTTTGAAGACGAATTTGTGCGCCACAAAGTACTCGATCTGATCGGCGATTTATACATCCTAGGCCGCCCACTTATCGCCGCTTTCGAAGGCTATAAGTCCGGCCACGCCATGAATAACAAACTACTGCGCGCCCTACTGGAAGACGCTAGCAACTACGAAATTGTCAGCTTTAACGAGCGCGACAAAGTACCCAGCTCCTTCCACGATCTACCGGCCTTAGGAATCTGATGTTTATCGTGCTACGCCTGCTATTTGTCATAGCCGTTCTAGGCATCGCCTACTGTGCGTTCAAATACCAGCGCAGCCAAGACCCAAGCTGGCTACGCATCATAAAATGGATTCTGTATTCCACGCTGGGTTTGCTGGTGATCTTTTTTGTAGGACTGGTGATAGAGCGGCTAGGGGGCGGGTTGAGCTGAAGATTGTTGGACAAGTTTGATTTATTAACCCGCCCCTAAGTAAGGTGGAATCCCTGAAAAGGGAGTATCTCAACTATCCTGACACAGGGGGCCGGCAAGGTTCCCTATGCCCCATAGCATTTCCCTCCAGCGCCCTCCTCGTATCCGACTCCAAGCAGCAGCGCTTCTGGCGTGCTCGTTGACAACGTGAGCGGGACGGCTTGATCGATTACTGCAAAGCCTGTAGCTGTTAACTGCACCAGCATACCAACTAAAAAGCACCAATATTAGCAAACGGGTTAGATGCTAAATAAATAACATCAATCCCGTTTATATCCAAAAGAACTCTTTCCCTTACATTTATGCCCTGCCCACTATGAATCTCTGAAGACGCTCTCTGATTGAAGAAGTCCATTTTTCAGTTAAAAGTGAAAAAATAAAACAAGAAAAATACAACAAACCAACTAACGTTAGTGCATATGAAAAACCATACCAATCAGGCTGAACTTGAAATTGCAAACCAAAAATCTGATAACCCACAGCAACAAAAAAAACCATTAAAGGAAAATGGAACAAATAAGTAGAAAAAGAAAAATCAGCAAGCCGCTCACTTAACTTTGAGAATACGGAATAAATTGAAAATTGAGAAGAGCTAACTAGGGCAATAACATAAGCAACCCCAAGAGTAAAATCTCTTAAAAATTCTTGAAGTAAAAACTCATGATTTTCTACATTATCTTGATTATGGCTAAGCCTTGAGGCAATCATCAAAATAAAAAAAACGGAGAACCCCAATAGTGGATTAATTTTCCATTTGTTTGAGGAGAACCATTTATATGCAAAAACACCCAGTAGCCACACAGCACCCCACAAAATTATTTTATTAGGCAGTAAAACAGAGATTACCAAAGCCAAAGCGATACATAAAAAACGTTTATTTCCTTCATTACAAAATGCAAATCCAATTAATGCAAAAATACAATAATACCACCACTCATAAGCCAAGCTCCAGAGTGCCCCATTGCTTCCAAAATTGCCTGTTAATACACCTTGAAGCATGAGCAAATTACCAAAAAAAGTTGGAATACTTGTTGCAGAAGCAATGATAGAATTTAAAGAAATAGTTTGGTACTGTGAAGAATTAGTATACAGCTCACTTGCATTAAAAAAATTCAAGCCAGCAGTGTCGAAAAAAAGACCAATAAATAGCGCGGGGATTAAAACTGTATAAATTCTACTTATCCGCGCAGCAACATAACCATGAATATCCGGCCCTTTACTTACCCAGCGATCTAACGTAATTCCGCCGACTAAAAAACCGCTAATCACAAAAAAAACAACAACGGCTTCATGGCCAAAACCCGTTAAAAAATATACACCTTTACTAAAAAAACCCTTATTGACTACATTTTTATAATCAACCAAAACCAAATGCCTGACGTGGCTAATTAAAACCAAAAAAGCAGCCAACCAGCGCGACAAATTAATAAAAGACTTCATATTTAAATTCATTACACCGCTCCGACAAAACAAATGGAATTTCCGCAGTATACATAATTAATAATTAATTTTTATTGCCAAATAAAATAACAAATAAGAAACACATAATATAATAATTTAGTATTGAATGAGAATAGAAAATCATGTCTCACATCAATATCTAGAATACTCAGAACAATCAAATCATCACCACCCGCCGCATTTTCTGCGCGGTGTAGCTCAGGCTTGCCAGCAAAATCACCACGCAAACCAAGATGGGGATCAGCACTTCTGCAAGGCTCAAGGTTTCGCCATTCAGTATTTTGATAATCAGCTGGTTTTGCGCCAAGAGCGGCGTCCAAGAAAACCAGACTGGATCAGCTCCCTGTTTTAACATGCCGATCACTAGGGCGAGGGGAGCAAGCAGCATCAACATCGAGTTTCTGGCCTGCGCTTCCTTATGGCTTTTACCATTAATCGCCACGGCGATTTGCAGGGCGGCAATGGCTAGCGCCAGCGGGCATAGCACGGCCAAAAATACAAAAGCGTCTTTGATTGAGAATTGAAAAGCGATTTTTAATACTTCGTTTTTAATTAAAAATAGCGAGGGGAAAATACTCATCACATTAAAAAACAATACACAAACCGTGAGCGTTCCCACCGCCGCCCATTTGCCCAGAGCAAAATGCCAGCTCGATACCGGATTCATCATTAAGGGCTCTAGTGAGCCACGTTCGCGCTCCCCTGCCGAAGTATCAATCGCCGCATACATGCCCACGCCTAATAGCGTCATAATAAACATAAAGGGCAGCATTTCTTTTAAGCCCGCACTCTGTTGATTTTGTGCTCGGCTTAAATGGCGCTCTTCTACTTTTAATACCGCCAGCACTTCTGCCGAAACACCGCGCAATGCCAGATTTAATCCCGCCCTTTCTTGCATAAAGCCCTGCAATAATAGTTTCACCGGCCGCACTCCCATTTGGGAATCTTTATTGGCTAGGTCGCTGATAATTTCTACCTTTGGTGCAATGCCTTGGGCAAACTGGCTGGCAAAGTCTTTAGATAAAAACAACACTGGCTCGGAGTATTCCTTGCTATGCAGTTTTTGGGCGTAATCAGCTGAGGCGGGTTTAATTTCAAAGCCTTGGCGCTGAATATAATTCACCAACTCCGGCGCGTAATCAGCGCCTAGTACGCGAATAAAGCGTTTCTCATTTTGCTCATCCATTCTGGAATAAGCTTCAGAGCTGATAAATAAAAAGAAGGGCATGCCCATTAAAGAAGACAAAATCACCACCAGCATCGTGCGCTTGTCTCTTAATGAATCAACCCATTCTTTTTTAAATATTTCCCAAATCATCATGCGCTCATTTCCAGTTTATTATGTATTTAAAACCCAAGTCTTAAACTACGGAGTTTGGGAGAACACGGAGTAAACCAACATATAGAATGATTTTATCCGTGGTACTCCGTGCTCTCTGTGGTTCAAGATTTAGGTTTTGTTCGTGCACTTGAGTAATCACCATTTTTGAATATTTCAAGCAAAGGCCAGTTTCACAAACGCGTCTTCAAAATTGTTTTCTGCGGCCTGATTTAATAGCTCAGCTACCGTACCCTGTGCGACGGTTTCACCGCCTGCAACGATCACTACATGATCACAAAGCCGCTCTACTTCTTGCATGATATGAGTCGAGAACAGAATGCATTTACTGCCGCCAGCTGGCGATTTTAGCCATGCCAGAAACTCGCGCAGCGCTCTTGTTGCCAACACATCAAGGCCATTTGTGGGCTCGTCCAGAATAATATTCTGCGGATCATGTACCAGCGCCCTTGCCAGTGCCGTTTTCATTTTCTCGCCCTGACTAAAACCTTCGCAGCGCCGCTCCATCAAGGCGCGCATATCCAGCGCATCGGCCAGTGCCGTGGCACGCTCGTTGGCCTCATCCCTACTCATGCCGTGCAGCACGCCGTAGTAAGCAATATTTTCACGAGCGCTCAGCCTTGGGTACAAGCCCCTCGCATCGGACAACACCCCCATCCGCGCTTGCGTGGCCTGCTTACCTGCCTCCACCTGCACACCATCGACCAACACCCGTCCGGAATCCGCAGGCAGTAAGGCGGCAATCATGCGCAAAGTGGTGGTCTTACCTGCGCCATTCGCACCCAACAAGCCCGTCACCACGCCATCTGCTGCGCTAAAGTGAATATCCTTCACCGCCTGAACCACGCTTTTAGAACGACGCGGCCAAGCGGCCTCACGAACAAATTGCTTAGATAATTGCTCGACAATAATCATAAACTGCCTTTAAAAGACTTCTAAAAACATCAGTTCTGTAGACACAGAGAACACGGAGAAGGGCAAAAACGAGAAGAAACTTCGAGATAAATGAATCTAAAACCATGCCGGATAAGTGCTGCGGGCTTGGTTTTACTCCGCCTTTCTCAGTGGCTCTGTATGCTTATTTAGCTCTGTGTCTACAAATCTTTTTAGGCCAATCACCCCTTAGGCAAGGCCCATACCGTAGGCCTTGGGATGGGTTTTACGCAGCTTAGGTCTACTTTTTGCGCGTCTTCTGCATTTATAAAGCGATAGACCAGATCATCCACGCAGCTTTGCATCAACATGCCGTGGCCAGATTTGCCCAGCACCACGTGCCGAGCCTTGGCTCCCAGCGCTTTAGCGACGTGGGTCGCGTGCTGAGGCGGCGTAACTGGATCAAGCCCGCCGCTCAGTAGCAATACAGGTGCAGCGCTTTTAGGCAGGGTATAGAAAACCGCAGGCACAGTGCCGCGCGGCCAAACACCGCAGACTTTGCGGTAGGTTTCGCTGCGAAAGCGGCCAAAATCATCATCCACTACCGGCAAGCGGCCCGCTTCCTCGGCACACCAAACCGAATAATGCATACCTACAAAAATCTTGCCTGCATTGGGCAAAGCAGTCTGCCCGCTAAGAGCCAACAGCGGATTAAAGCGCCCAGCCTTTGCCTCTGTAATGGCAAACGGCAGGCCCGAGCTATTCACCGGTGAATACAGCACCGCCGACACCATGCCCAACACAGTATCGCGGCTTATGGTTACGCTAGCCTCGGTATTTAAACGCGGGTGCATTAAAACGGTGGTTTTGGGCATGCTCGCAAGCAGCTCTCGCCAGTTTTGCACCAGCTTGGGGTAGGCTTGTTGGCATGCTGCATCGCGACTGCAATCGCTAAACAAGCTATCGAGTGATTTTTGTATATCGTTGCCGGATATTGCGTAATCAGGTGGCAACACGCCATCGAGCACCACACGCCGCACCGCTTGTGGATACTGGCGCAAATACTCCAGCCCCACGCGTGTGCCATAAGAAACGCCCAGCAGGTTAATCGCTGGATAGCCCTCGCTTTTGCGTACCGCTTCTAAATCCTGCACAGCAATGCTAGTGGTAAAGAAGCGCAGATCGCCATAGGGGAGTTTTTGCAGCTGAGCCTTGCAGCTTTTAAGCGCGGCAATGCCCAAATCAGCATCAGCAATCTTGCTTAAATCCTCAGTTTCTGGGCACTCCAATGGCGCGGAGCGCCCCGTACCGCGCTGATCTACAAACACTAAATCACGACGGCGCTGCAGTTTATTAAGTGGCCCTTCCGCCCAGCTGGCGATATTTATCGCGCTTTGGCCTGGGCCACCTGCCAGCATAAACACGGGATCAGCGAGTTTATTACGGTCTTGCGCCTGCAAAACCATATAGTGAATTTGGATTTTTTTACCAGAAGGATCAAGAGGATTCAGCGGGCGTTCAATTTGCCCGCACTGTACTTCGCTAGCAAAGCCATCAATACGGCAAGGCTTAGTTGCCGCATGCGCAGAAAAGCTGAATAAGAGAAGGGCGAGAATTAATACTTGCATCGCGATCTTTGTATTAATAAGATTGGTGCAAGTATAACCTAGGGCTTGCCTAAAACGTGGCGAACGGAAATTGAAAAGCCCCTGATCACAGATCAGAGGCTTAGTATTCTTGGTTGCGGGGACAGGACTCGAACCTGTGACCTTCGGGTTATGAGCCCGACGAGCTGCCAACTGCTCCACCCCGCGACGGGTGTCTTGTCTATATTGCATCACTGGTTGCGGGGACAGGACTCGAACCTGTGACCTTCGGGTTATGAGCCCGACGAGCTGCCAACTGCTCCACCCCGCGACGGGTGTCTTGCTTATATTACATCGCTGGTTGCGGGGACAGGACTCGAACCTGTGACCTTCGGGTTATGAGCCCGACGAGCTGCCAACTGCTCCACCCCGCGACAGAGAGAGGCGGACTATAGCCTGTGTAGCGGCTAGCGTCAATGCTAATTCCAAAATTACCGCAAGAAACATGCCATGCCTCGCACCTATCTAGGGTCTGTTGACGGTTCATTCGCCATTGCGCTGAGCCGGAAAACGGCCAGACACAAGGCATGTGACGAAGGCAATAACGGGTTATTGCCGAGGAGCATCACGCAGTGAATGGCCATTTTCCGGCTCAGCCCTTCGGGTTTAGCCCATTTTTGAGCTTGGTCTTCCCGTGAGTACTAATAGCTCGATACGGCGATTAGATGCGGCTTGTGGATTTTTTACATCATAAAGTGCTCGATCCGTCATACCCACAACTTGCAAGTTGCAAGATATTCTCTACCGACATCGCTAGGTTGCTGGATAAGCTCCAATTTGAGAACGCTGCATAATTGGCATTTTTATATTGCATTGAATCAGTAATATGTGGCGATAAAAATCCAGCCCCACAAAAAAAGCATATGAAAAAGCCGCTGTTCATTTGAACAGCGGCTTTTATAATTCTTGGTTGCGGGGACAGGACTCGAACCTGTGACCTTCGGGTTATGAGCCCGACGAGCTGCCAACTGCTCCACCCCGCGACAGAGGGCCGAACTGTACAAGAGCTTAAGCTCGGAGTCAATACAAAAGACATACTAAAAATGATTTACTCATAAATAAAATCTATTAAACCCTGCTTAAGCTCATAAGCAGGGTGCTTGGCATCTACTCAACCAAGTCTTTATAGGCGTACCAAGTTGAGTGCCCTAGCAGTGGGAAAATCACGATCAAACCAATCACCGTAATAAAGCCAACGGCAGTAAGCAGCACAATTAAAGCCGCCCATTGGATCATTACCACGCGATTTTCAGAGGTGGCACGCAGGCTGCACATCATGGCGGTGACGCTGTCGACTTCCCGATCGGCCAGCATGGGAATCGAGATGGCCGTTAAGCCAAATACCAAAAAGGCGAGTAAGAAGCCTGCCAATGACCAAACAATGGTGAAGGGTAAAAACTCACCAATTAAAGAGCTCAAATAGCCAGACAAACTAACATCTTGTCCGCCGTAAAATATGGCAAATAAAATAGCTGAAAAGCGCTCCCAAGCAATCGCCACCATCGCTAATGCCAAGCCTAGAAAAGCCAGTTGCCCCATATTGGCCAATAAATCACGAATTGATTGCACAAAAGAAGTTGGCCTACCCTCTTCTCTTTCAGACGTCAGCTCATAAATCCCTGCCGCCCCCAATGGAGCAAGCAGTAAAAACCCAGTAATTGAAGTGGTGAATAAATAAGGATTGTTTATAGCAAGAGACAAGACCAAAGCCCCCATCAAGGTAACAAGCAGACCATAAACCAAGCTTGGCCCTGGGTGCGCCCATAAATCTGTCCATCCTCTTTGTAGCCAAAGCACAGGGCTATTAGCTGCTACCTTTCTAATTTTAGGCAGCGTGAAGTGCTGATCCAATACGGCCATATGTACGCTCATGATTATCCTCTCTGGTGATGGCCTTTTTTCGGAGCCGCTTCGTATTAATCGAAGCTGGCTCCGCCCCTTGACCGATAAAAACTGGTGACCACAAAAACAGATGGTCATTTATTTTTTAGTACACCTTTGGCAATGGCCTTCTAAAAAGCAGACAGACGGTAGAAATTAGTAGTTTGGCGTAAGAAATATCATGAGCTATCTGACTTGCATATGTCAGATCTTCTGCTATGTTATATGAATAAAGATTAAATCTGCGACCGACCCTATTATTAAGAGGAAGGCGCTACACCTAGGGAGGTGAGTAATGCGAAGACTTGCATTGGCATTAATGCTGCCTGCTGCTATTGCACAAGCGGGAAGCATGAACTTTCAGCCTGCTCAATCTGCAATAGCCCATGACATCACCAATCTACACACATTATTGATGTGGATTATTCTGGTGATTTTCTTTCTTGTGTTCGGGGTGATGTTTTACGCCATTTTAAGGCACCGAAAATCACTCGGCCATGCTGCCAAACCTTTCCACGAAAACACCACGGTCGAAATTCTCTGGACCATCATTCCAGCGCTCATTTTGATTGCGATGGCATGGCCCGCCGCCCGCGTAGTGATCGCACAAAAAGACACACGCGATTCAGAAATCACCATTAAAGCCACCGGCTATCAATGGTTCTGGGGCTACAAATATCTGGATCATGGCGTTGATTTTAAAAGCCGTCTAACCACCAAACAGGATCAAATCAACGATTACCAAGGCAATGCCAGCCCTAAGGGAGAGCATTATCTATTGGAAGTTGATGAGCCATTGGTGGTGCCTGTTGGCAAGAAAATCCGCATTCTGACCACCAGTAACGATGTAATCCACTCTTGGGCGATGCCCGCTTTTGGGGTTAAGCAAGATGCAATTCCGGGGTTTATCCGTGACACTTGGTTTAAAGCAGAAAACACAGGCACCTTCCGTGGTCAGTGCTCCGAGCTCTGTGGCAAGGACCACGGCTTTATGCCTGTGGTCGTTAAAGTGGTTACAGATAAGGAGTTTCAAGAATGGGTTGGCAAGAAACAAGCCGAGGCTAAAGCCGCTGCCGACGATCCAAATAAAAAGTGGACCAAAGACGAGCTGATTGCCCGAGGCCGATCTGTTTATGAAATCAACTGCGTAGCCTGTCATAAGGCCGACGGCAAAGGCTCTGGCCCTTACCCATCGCTGGCTGGATCAAAAATCGCACTTGGTCCTATTGCCGACCATCTTGGAATGGTGTTGAAAGGCAAAAATGCCATGCCCGCATGGAATGCTTTATCAGATACCGAGATTGCGGCAGTCGTCACTTACGAGCGCAATAGTTTTGGCAATACCGTAGGCGATGCTCTATACCCCGCCGATGTTAAAGCCGCCAGAAAGTGAGGATAAACCCATGACAACCGCACACGACACGCTGCATGCCCCTGCCCACGATCATGCGCATGAGGAGCATCACGTCTCCTTTGTGCAGCGCTGGCTTTACGCCACCAATCACAAAGACATCGGCACGCTTTATCTATGGTTTGCCTTTAGCATGTTTATTACTGGCGGCATTATGGCGCTGTGTATTCGCGCTGAGTTATTTCAACCTGGTCTGCAATTCTGGCAACCTGATTTCTTTAATCAGCTGACCACTTTGCACGGCGTAATTATGGTGTTTGGCGCAATTATGCCGGCATTTACCGGCCTAGCTAACTGGATGCTGCCGCTGATGATCGGTGCGCCAGATATGGCGTTTGCACGGATGAATAACTGGAGCTTTTGGCTATTGCCTCCCGCAGCGGCACTGTTAATGATTTCATTTTTTGTACCCGGCGGCGCAGCGGCAGGCGGCTGGACGCTTTACCCACCGCTGTCGATTCAGGCGGGCATGGGGATGGATCTGGCGATTTTTGCCATCCACCTTTTGGGCTTATCGTCGATTATGGGCTCGATCAATATTGTCACCACGGTGCTAAATATGCGCGCGCCAGGCATGACGATGCTGAAAATGCCGCTGTTTGGCTGGACGATGCTGATTACGGCCTATCTATTGATTGCCGTGGCTCCGGTGCTGGCAGGCGCAGTGACGATGCTGCTCACCGACCGGCACTTTGATACGCACTTTTTCAAAGCCGTTGGCGGTGGCGACCCAGTATTGTTCCAGCATATTTTCTGGTTTTTTGGCCACCCCGAGGTCTATATCATGGCGCTGCCCGCTTTTGGTATCGTCAGCCAGATTATCCCCACTTTTGCCCGCAAACCGCTGTTTGGTTATGTGTCGATGGTTTACGCCACCTGCTCAATCGCCATTCTGTCGTTTATGGTTTGGGGACACCATATGTTTGCGGTGGGTATGCCCGCCAGCACCCAGCTGTTTTTTATGTTTCTCACCATGCTGATTGCCGTGCCAACTGGGGTAAAAGTCTTTAACTGGATCGCCACCATGTGGCAGGGCAGCATGACTTTTGAAACGCCAATGTTGTTTTCAATTGGCTTTGTTTGCCTGTTTACCATTGGTGGATTTTCTGGGCTAATCCTTGCTATTGCACCGGTCGATACTCAAATGCAAGACACCTATTATGTGGTGGCCCATTTCCACTATGTGTTGGTGGCAGGCGCTCTGTTTACGCTCTTTGCCGCCACCTACTATTGGCTTCCAAAGTGGACAGGATTTATGTACCACGAAGGCCGCGGCCAGTTTCATTTTTGGTGGTCGATGATCTGGTTTAACGTCACATTCTTCCCGATGCACTTCTTGGGCCTCGCCGGAATGCCGCGCCGTATCCCTGATTACAATATGCAATTTACCGACTTTAACGCCATGGCGACGGTAGGTGCGTTCTGCTTTGGGCTAGGGCAAATTTTCTTCTTATACAACGTGATTCACACCATCCGTGGCGGTGTGGGCAAGGCTCCGGCCAAACCATGGGAAGGCGCTAACACACTAGAGTGGGAAGTGCCCTCACCAGCACCACACCATACATGGGAAACACCGCCCTCTTTAGAAATGGTCGAAAAAGGCCTAAAAGCCCAAGGCTTACTGGAAGGTCACCATGAGTAAGAATCTACGCACCGCACTGATCACCGCCAGCATCGCCGCCGCCTTTTTTGTGGGCATCATTATTCGGCGCTGGCTGATGGATGTGTAAAGGTAAACCTAAAATCTAAGCGCACGGATTGGTAGGGGCATGCTTTTTGTGCCCACGCCTACTGCACCAACCGCGCGGGTACAACGACGTGCCCACCCTAAGCGCTAAGGGCTTTATGTTCTCTGCGTCTACAGGTTTTTGTACGTTTTTCACCTGAATAAAAAAGGCAAAAATGCAAAGCGCTCTCCAGCAAGCCAACCGCAAAATTGCCATACGGATGATGGTGGTGGCCTGCCTGATGTTTGGCTTTGGCTACATCATGGTGCCGTTTTATGGTGCGCTATGTAAGGCAATTGGGATTGACCAGGCCAATAGCGATTACGCCAATCTCAACGCCGCTGTGATCCGCGTTGAATTTGATACTAATGTGGCGGACAACTTACCAGCCACATTAGCGGCTTTAGATCCGGTCATGACGGCCAAACCAGGTGGTCTACTTAAAGCAAGATTTCGCCTAAGTAATCTAAGCGATCAGCCTTTAAAAGTACGTGCCATACCCAGTTTTGCCCCTGCCAGATCGGCAGGTTTATTACAAAAACTAGAATGCTTTTGCTTTGATGCGCTCACCTTAGCTCCAAATGAGCAACGCGACGTGACCGTTGTGCTACTGGTGGCGAAAGAACTACCCGAAGAACTTGGCGCTGCCACGCTTTCATACACGCTGCACCCAGAGCTGAAATCATGATTGCAGCGCTTAAAACCGTACTCGCCGCTTTTTTTGGCGTACGCAGCCGTAAAAACGCCGAGAGCGCTAAATTAAAGCCGCAGCAAATTATTGCAGCGGGGCTAATTTTAGCGCTGTGCTTGGCGCTGTGCGTGTTCTTACTTGTACGAGTGTTGATTGCCACATCTTAGGGTGTGACATGTTTTTTTGCCCTCGTTTACTACTTCATCCTACATATTTGATGACGTTGAACGAATGACGCGTGGGCACCGTGCCCACCCAACATATAGATTTGGAGTAATGAAATGAACGTTGAAAACGGCATCCACGACGCACATTACTTTGTACCCGCACCATCACGTTGGCCGGTGGTGGGCTCACTAGCCCTATTCTGTATGGGCCTAGGCGCAGCATTTGCCATGAATAGCGTTGCAGCCGGTAGCTGGATCTTGCTGCTGGGTTTTGCCATCCTAATATGGATGATTTTTGGCTGGTTTGGCGATGTGGTTAAAGAATCGCAAAGCGGCAGCTATGGTACTCAGGTTGATTATTCATTTCGCTGGGGAATGAGCTGGTTTATTTTCTCTGAAGTGATGTTTTTCGCCGCCTTTTTTGGCGCGCTATTTTATACCCGAACCATTTCCGTGCCTGAGCTAGGCTTTTTCTCAGATACAAACACCCTGCTTTGGTCAGGATTTCATGAAAGTTGGCCAGCCGCCACCGGCCCCAAAGCCGCACCCTATACCCCTATGGCGGCGATTGGCCTGCCCGCTATCAATACCGCCTTACTACTGACATCCGGCGCAACGCTCACCTGGGCGCACTGGGGATTAATGGAAAACAAACGTGGCCAACTTAAGCTGGGCCTGCTGTTTACCGTCATGCTCGGCACCTTATTTTTAACGCTACAAGCAGTCGAATACCATCACGGCTGGACCGAGCTAGGCCTAAAAATGAGCTCAGGCGCTTATGGTGCAACCTTCTATATGTTGACCGGTTTTCACGGTATGCACGTTTTAGTTGGCACCATCATGCTTGCCACCATGCTGGTACGAACCATGCGCGGGCACTTCACCCCCGAGCACCATTTCGGCTTTGAAGCCGCCGCTTGGTACTGGCACTTTGTAGATGTGGTGTGGCTGATTTTATTTGTGTTTGTGTACTGGCTATAAGCGAACCCAAACATTGAACCACGAAGGGCACTGAGAACACGAAGTTTCACGGAGGAAAACCAAGTTCTTTGAATTTTTTGGGGGTTCATGCTCCGGCTCTTCTCGGCTCGTAGCACTGGGCTTTTACCCTCCCCTTGAAGCCGCGACACGAGGAACAAGCGGGGTGGGGTAGTCGTTGTGTCGTGTTTGAGCGAAGCGAGTTGAATTGACGCCACCTCGATTGTCCGCAGAGAGGGGCCTTCGTGTTTTTGAGGTTGCGGCTTTGGTTCTTTTCTTGGCCGTTCAAGAAAAGAACGCCCCCACGGTGGCTACCGTTCCAAAATCACTGTGCCGAAGGCATTTAAACCAGTTTTTTGATTAGCATACAAATTAAAAAGCGGCGGGTTACACCCGCCCTACAAAACAACACTCATGCATTGGGATGTATCCACCCCACCCCATAAGCAATCAATAACAAAAGAAATAAAACAATCGACAAGCCCACTCGCAGCGTTAGCGCTTTAACCATTTGCGTGGATCGCCCACCGCGAACCATCTGCAATAGCGCTCGCCCCAAAGTGATCAGAATAATCAGGAGCAGGATAATGGCAACAATTTTCATGGCAAAGCCTCTGTCCACTCAAAATACCAGCTTAACCCAGCGCCAGCGGTTTGCGCTTATTTCATTGGCATTACTAATCCTAATTACCTTTTGCATGGGTCTGTGGCAGCTGAGCCGAGCGCACAATAAACAACTCTTAATTGACCAGCTGGCAGAGCAAGAAGCTTTACCGCCGCTGATCTGGCAAAGCGGTACGCTACCGCTCTATCGGCCAGTACGGCTCGTTGGTAGCTGGCTACATAGCGCAGAACTATTACTAGATCATCGCATTGAAAACGGCCAAATCGGCTATCAGGTCATCACACCTTTTCAACTAAAGAACGGCGACATACTACTGGTTAATCGTGGCTGGTGGCCGGATTCCCACCCCCCACAAGCGAGCTCTAGCAACATTGTCAGCGCTCAGCCTTGGCCGCGTTTCTTTGAGCTGGGCCACACCATGCCCAGCGGCAATATTTTTCAAAACATCAATCCAGAGCGCTTTGCCACTTGGGCAAAGCAGCCCAAGCCACAGGCTTACGCATTAATGCAGCAGGGCGAAAACGGGCTGATCGCAGCACACAGCCAGCCCATCATTCCTCCAGAGCGCCACCTTGCCTATACCGCAACGTGGTGGGCCATGACGCTGGCAGGTGCTTTTCTTTGGTTTCGATTTAAAAAAGAACTAAAACTCCAACCCATTAGAAGTCAAACATTAAACCGCGAAGCGCACTAATAACACGGAGTACACGGAAAAGCCCCCTGATAAATAGCTTGCATAAGTTGTACTAAGTTTGCTGTGTATTTCTCTGTGGCCTTCCGTATTTTTCTTTTTCTCTGTCGTACAAAGTTTGGTTTTAAAAAAATTTAATGAGTTTTTCTGGCCTGAGAAGGGAAGCAAAAAAATGAAAGGACGCACGGTACTGATCGCATGCTTTATGTTATCCCTGCTGCCCATACTGGCAGCACAAGCTGTTTGGCAATGGTGGCGGCCTACGGGTGGGCATAGCTTTGGTGAGCTATTAGCCACCCCTATCGCAGCGCCTGGTCCTTGGCGATTAGCTGCGGCCGATGCGGCATGTGGCGATGTACATAGCCAGCTGCTCTTTGCTGCTGGACAGCTGCGTTTAGCGCAGGGAGAAGCCAGCCAGCGGGTGGTTCGTGCCAGCTTTTGCCCATCAAACAGCGCCGATATCGCCTATCTACCCAGCCACGCCCCAGAAAGTGGCCTCTATCTGATCGATCCCCACGGTAATGCCGTGCTGCGCTATTCCATCGAACAACTCAGCAGCATTGAGGGGCGAAGCAAAGCACTAAAAGAGATTGGCCAGGTACTCAAAAACAATAAGGCACTGGGGTGAAAACTCTGTAGCCACAGAGAACGGGAAAAATTCTACGCTTACGAACTTTTTCTATCTTAAGCAGCAAGCATTTATGCAATTAAAGATAAGGGGTAAAACAATGAAACCACTACTCTGCCTCACCCTGATCTGGACCTTTTGTCTTGTGATGTTGGGGGCGTATGTGCGGCTCTCTGATGCTGGGCTGGGCTGCCCAGATTGGCCTGGCTGCTACGGGCAGATTGGTGCGCCAGATGAAGCCCATGAAATTGCGCAGGCTAGTGCACAATTCGGCGGGGAGATTGAGCCTGCCAAGGGCTGGAAAGAAATGATCCACCGTTATTTTGCCGGTGGGCTTGGTCTACTGGTATTGGCGATATCTATCTTACTGTGGAAAAAACGCCGTGCACTGCATTTAGGCCGAACGATAATTTTACTGCCACTGGTGGTGATTCTTTTCCAAGCCTTGCTAGGGATGTGGACCGTCACCATGAAGCTGATGCCGGTGGTGGTGACCTCTCATTTATTAGGTGGAATGTGTCTATTAGCACTGCTGGCTTGGTTAGCCACCAGAGTTAGCACACCCACCCGCTTTAACCGCCATTTACTGCCCCTGCTCAGTACCAGCCTTGCCGCCATTGTGCTGCAAATCGCATTGGGCGGCTGGGTATCTACCAATTATGCAGGATTAGCCTGTAATGGTTTCCCTGCCTGCCAAGGCAGTTTTACTCCGGCGCTAGATGGCATCACAGAGGCTATGCAGCCCATACGCCAACTGGGCCACACCGCCAGCGGCGAGGCGCTCACCATCTCACACTTGGCCACGATTCACTGGCTGCACCGGCTGGGTGCGCTACTGGTGCTGATCACGTTTAGCCTTGCCGCTTGGCAACTGCGTCAGCACAGCCCCAAGCTCGCCATGATGATCAGCGCCGCGCTGCTACTACAAATCTCCCTAGGCATCGCCAATGTTTGGCTCTACCTACCCTTGCCTCTAGCAGTAGCGCATAACGGCGGAGCGGCTTTATTGCTAATGCTATGTGTAAGCGCACTGGCGCAGCTTAAACCACTGAAGCACATTGCCCAAGCACCCTCTCCTCTAACCCTCTCCCCAAATGGGAGTGGTAGAAAAGTAGCATCTTCATCGCAGTTTTAATTTACTGGAGCTTTGCCATGACTGCCCTTGCCCTTAGCCGATCTGCCGCGCAGCTCTCTGAGCTTTTTAAACTTGGTAAACCCCGTGTAATTGTGCTGATTGTTTTTTGTGCCGTAGTTGGCATGCTGCTGGCAGGCCCTACAGTGCCTGCTTTCAGCCTGATACTGGCCGCTACAGCAGGCATTGCCCTTGTTGCCAGTGGTGCGGCAGCGTTTAATTGCCTGATTGAAGTAGAGCGCGATAGTAATATGCGTCGCACCGAGCAGCGGCCACTGGTCAAAGGGTCGGTAAGGCCCGGCGATGCGCTGATTTACGCCCTACTTACCACCGCACTGGGCCTATGGATGCTAGGGGCGTGGGTGAATATGCTGACAATGTGGCTAACGCTGGCCACATTCTTTGGTTATGCGGTGATTTACACCCGCCTACTTAAGGGCGCTACGCCGCAAAATATTGTGATTGGCGGTGCATCTGGGGCCATGCCACCGATTTTAGGCTGGGCAGCAGTAACGGGCAGTGTGCCCGCAGAAGCCATGCTGTTGTTTCTGATTATCTACACTTGGACCCCACCGCACTTCTGGGCGCTGGCAATTTATCGACGGGCCGACTATGCCAAAGCCGGCTTACCTATGCTGCCCATTACCCATGGCTTAGCATTTACCCGTTTATCTATCTTGCTCTATGCCGCCATCCTCGCCGCCGTTACCGCCCTCCCGTTGGCTATCGGAATGAGTGGCTGGCTATACGGCATGAGTATCGCCATTCTTAATACCGGCTTTTTATCCCGTGCCTTTAAGCTATGGCAGGAAGAGAAAGAAGTCGAAGGCGATCTAATTGCCCGCGAACTATTCAAATATTCGATTAAATACCTAGCTTATTTATTTGCAGCTTTATTATTGGATCATTGGTTGATGGTATTGCTGGCTTAAATTTAGGGGCACGGCACCTGCCAAGGCCGAAAATATCGACTTATACGCGTGGGCACAGAGATAAGAAGGGCACGGTATGCCGTGCCCTTCGATTAAACCGTCCAGCTCACAAGGCCGCTATACGCCGTAGCTAATACAATGAGACCAAAGGCAATTCGGTAATAAGCAAACCCAACAAAGGTATGGGTAGAAATAAATTTAATCAGCGCACGAATAGCAATAAAGGCAAAGATAAACGAGGCAATAAAGCCCACCGCAAATACGCCGCTATCGCCCATATCCAGCTCGTGGCGATGTTTTAGCAGGCTATAAATAGATGCCGCGCCCAGCGTTGGAATCCCCAAAAAGAATGAAAATTCAGTAGCAGCCTTACGAGAAATGCCTAGGAACATACCGCCAATAATGGTGGCACCAGAGCGGCTAGTCCCAGGAATTAAAGCAAGGCACTGGCAAAGGCCTACTTTAAGTGCATCTTTTAAACTTAAATCATCCACCGATTCAACCACAGGCACTTTATTAGCTTGGCGTTTTTCGGCCCAAAGAATAATGATCCCACCAATAATAAATGCCATCGCCACCGGCACTGGCTGGAATAAATGCGCTTTAATGGTTTTGCTAAATAACAGCCCCAAAATAGCGGCAGGAATAAACGCAATCACCACCGCAAGCAGCAAATTACGCTCGCTGCCTGGCTTAACTGCGCCCTTTAGCGTTTGCGTAAGTTTTGCCCGATACTCCCAAACTACCGCCAGCATAGCGCCCAGTTGAATAAAGATTTCGTACACGTCGCGTTTTTCTTTGCTCATAAAATTAAGCAAATCGCCAGTTAAAATCAAATGCCCAGTGCTAGAAATAGGCAGAAATTCAGTAATACCTTCAACCATGCCCATAATGAGCGACTTAAACAGCAATACGATATCCATTGATACTCTGCCCAATAGCCTGAAAAGAACCGCATTATATCTGTGCAATCTTATCAACTGATTAACATCTGATATTTATTGCAATGATTTACAACTAACCCTGTTCAGTTACGCCTGCAATCATTAGGTTTTCTCAGTTTCCTCTGTGTCTACAGATTCTTTCTAACTTTTTCTAATCCCTCTTCAAATTGGCAAATGCGCCCGTAATTTGCTTGGCAACCACGCCAAGAGTGGCTCAAAATCAGTTGCATCCATTAGGTTTTTTAGCCTTAACCCCAGCTCGGTATCGCCCTCAATGCTTAGGCGGCGCTGAAAAAACAGCGTGTCAGGGTCTTCTAAGCGGCGTGCCAACACGAGGTAATCGGCAAGGCTGGCGCTAAATTTCACATCTACCTGACCTTCCCCACGTTTAAACCGATCATTCTGAAAAGACAGCGTTATGCCTCGCCCAATATCCAGCACCTCCAAACGGATATTTCGCCCGCTTAGCCAAGCAAAGTCTTCCTCCAGCCATAATTTTTTTCTGGCCAGATTTAAGCTGCTGGCTAAAGCAAACGCCGCAGGGGCTTCCGGTAATTTCAGTAAAAGAAAATGTTGTAAACGTTTCATATGCACTCCTTAATGCCTGCTTCACCATGCCAATAACCATTCACCATCCCCTGTGGATAAGCTGTTGAAAAGTCGTGGATAGCATTGGGATAACTACATTTTTTAGCATACGCCGCCGCCAGCTCGCCCGTGCCAGCGGCTTGGGGGCTGATACGCAAGATATCGATGCCCATCTCGGCCATTTGCGGCAGCTCGGCATACAGCACTTGGCAGGCGGATGATTGGGTTTGAATGCCATTGAGCCGTAAAAAGCCCTGCCCTTCACGCGTAGCGACCAACTGCCCATCGGCATGATCAAGGCAGCGAAACTCACAGGCATCTTTATTTAACCCGTAATAACGTGCGGTAAAACAACGTGCTGAAAATGCCAATGGTAAATAGCCGTGAGCAAAGACTTCGGTTTCAATGACGTTGGTTTTTTCCGCCAGAATAGCCGCAATATCGGTGTGGCTGCTTTCTAAAGAAGGCAGCCAGCGCATCGCGCCTTGAGCAGCAAACCAATCCAGCGCCGCGCCGTTATAAATATTCAGATGCGGCCCAGCCACAAAAGGCATCCCCAAATCACGGGCCACTTTAACCGCCCCCAAGTCATTGGCTTCAAGACAGCCCCCCGCCTCTGCCAGCTTTTTTAAGCTAGATAAATCACTGGCCGACTCCAACAAAGCTTGCGAAGAAATCACCACCTCTTTGCCCGCTGCCCGCAAGGTTTTAGCTAGCGCCAGCCAATCTGCACTGCGCAGCTCATGCCGACGCGAACAAACCACTTCGCCCAGATAAATCACATCCACAGGCCAAGTCAGTGCCTCGGCATAAAAATCTAGCACCTGTTGCTTAGGCCAGTAATAAAGGATGGGGCCGAGGGAGAGTTTCATAAATACCTGTTAATAGAATATTGCTAAATCTTTAAGCACAGCGTTCCGCAAAGAAAACTAAACACTATTACGCTTGGTTCTGTCATTCAGGCTTAGCGTTTTTTGCACCAGTATTAGAGTGATGATTAAGCATCAACGCCACGGCCGATCATAAGCGCCCAGCGTTTGCTGATGCCCTTCTGACACCTTATCCAAAGCCGCCTGCCACGCAGGTTTAACTGAATAGCGTGGGTCCGCACAGGCATCAATAGCCATGCGCAAAGTCTTGGTTACCTCCCCAACATAAGAAGGGCTGCGCTGACGGCCCTCTACCTTGATCGCCGCTACACCAATTCGCATCAGCTCAGGCAGGATTGATAGCGTATTCAAGCTGGTTGGCTCTTCCATGGCGTAATAAGTCTCGCCCGCCACTTCAAAACGCCCCTTGCACAGGGTTGGATAGCCTGCAGGCTCACCTGCTTCAAAACGATCAATCAGCACGCCATTCAAACGCGCATCCATACGATCACCGTGGTTTTCCCAGCGAACAAAGCTGGCAGGAGAACACACACCGTGAGTGTTGGGGGATTGTCCCGTTACATAGCTAGATAAAATGCAGCGGCCCTCGGCCATGACGCAGAGGCTGCCAAAACCAAACACCTCAATCTCCACAGCCGTATTTTTAATCACGTATTCAACTTGCGGCAACGTCAGCACGCGCGGTAACACCGCACGGCGCACGCCAAAGCATTCATGCGCTAAATTAATTGCTTCAAAATTAGTGGCCGAGCCTTGCACCGATAAATGCAGATGCAAATGAGGATGGGTGCGATAGGCATATTCCAAAAGGCCCATATCGGCCAAAATCACCGCATCTGCGCCTAAATCAGCCGCCTTATCAACAGATGCACGCCACTCGGCAATTCGCCCCGGCTGAGCATAGGTATTAATTGCGATCAGCACTTCACGGCATTTAGCATGGGCGTAGCGCACGCCTTCAAGCAGCTGAGCATCGCTAAAATTAAGGCCAGCAAAGTTTCTGGCATTAGTGGCATTTTTAAAACCAAGATAAACCGCATCAGCCCCTTGATCGATCGCGGTTTTTAAGGCGGGCAGGCTGCCAGCAGGGCAAACCAGTTGTGGCAGGGCCATAAGCACCCCCGAATGATAAACACGGGTAGCTTAAATACATCTGACACAGCGCTTTTTAAGTTAAATCAAACAAACATCAGAAATAGCGCGCAGAAAAAAGCGTGCGTCTGCAAAAGCAGCACCGCACGCCTTAATCAACCCACACACAGAGTGACCATGCCACAAAGCCCACACGCTTTATGACACTTTTTCATCATACTGCATCGCAACATATTCTGGTTTAATCAGGATCAATTTCTTAAAAACAAGCCCAAAATAACAAAAAAAACGTAAGAAAGGCCGTTTACCGTGTTTTGTAGGCATTTGCTTCCCACTACGCCCAACGCGTAGTGCCATAATTCCCAATTGGCAGACATGAGACTAAGGTTCATGCTGCAGGATATTCACGCTTGGGCACAAGCCAAGCACGAGAAAACGAACAAACAAGGATGCTCAAAATGCAAATTGCAATGATTGGTCTCGGTAAAATGGGCGCAAATATGACTCGCCGCTTAGCTGCTGGTGGCGCTACCATATTTGGCTTTGATGTAAGTGCTGAAACGCGTACCCAACTTGCCGCTGAGCACGCCAATATCCGCAGTTTTGACTCCGTAGCCAGCCTAATTGCCGAATTACCAAGCCCGCGAGTGGTGTGGATGATGTTACCTGCCGGCGAAATCAGCGAAACCATGTTTGGTGAGCTGACTGCTTTACTGGCCCCTGGTGATTTGATTATTGATGGCGCAAACGCCATGTATAAAGACTCACAACGCCACGCTAAAGAGCTGAATGCCAAAGGCTTTAAGTTTATGGATGCGGGCGTATCAGGTGGCGTATGGGGCTTAGCTAACGGCTACACCATTATGATTGGCGGCGAAAAAGACGCATTTGCGATGGCGGAGCCGTTTGTTAAAATCTTGGCTCCAGCATCAGATCGCGGCTGGATTCACGCAGGCCCAGCCGGTAGCGGCCACTATGTGAAGATGGTTCACAACGGCATTGAATACGGCATGATGCAAGCCTTTGCCGAAGGCTTTGCCCTCTTGGAAGCCAAAAAAGAGCTAAATCTTGATCTAGCTGAAGTCGCTGAAACATGGCGTCACGGCTCAGTAATCCGCTCATGGCTGCTCGACTTAACCGCCGACACCCTGAAAAACGATACCAAGCTAGAAAACATCCAACCCTTCGTTCCTGATTCAGGCGAAGGCCGCTGGACAGTACTAGAAGCCGTAGAACTAGGCGTTCCTGCGCCGGTGATTGCAGCGTCGCTATTCCAGCGCTACACCACCCAAGGTAAAGGTGATTACGTCGCTAAATTGCTATCGATGATGCGCAATGCCTTTGGCGGCCATCATGTAGCCAAGAAGTAAACGGCTTTAACATACTAAAAACAAACCCCGTCTTTTTAAAAGGCGGGGTTTGTTTTTTTACAGATCCTTCAGCATAAAAATTTCGCAAGAATGATGGCCGGTATCGCCCATCGCTTCTGTAATTTGCCTAAAGCCCATTTTTTTATACAGGGCAAGCGCTGCCGGTAAACTGGCGGTGGTTTCCAAATAGCACTGCTGATACCCCGCCTGCTGCGCAAAATCACAGGCAATATTAAGCAAACGTTGGCCAAAACCTAAACCTCGGCTGCTGCTTAATAAATACATTTTTTGTAACTCGCATACCGATCCCGCAGCCCCAGCTAGCGGAGCAATGCCTGCTCCACCGAGCAGCTCACCAGAGTCTTGCTGAATCACCCAATAAGCCGCCCCTGCCTGCTGATAGCAAGGATAAAGTTGATCCAAATGCGGGTCTGAAACGCCATAACCCTGAGCCGCACTCAAACCATGCTCAGCAGACACCTGCCGAATCACCGCCGCAATGCCTTGATTATCCGCTTCTAACATTGGGCGGATTTGATAGCCCTGCTGGGCACGCGCTTTCATTAAAGCTTGCCGATATAAAAATAAACCCGCCTCCAAAGCCTGCAGCTCAGATTGGCTTAGCTGCTGCAAAACCTGGTTAATTTCGCCGTCGTATTGCCCATGCACCGCCTGTAATAGCTCTTTACCCGCCAAGGTTAACACCGCCTGCTTACTTCTTTTATCACTGACGTGCGCCTGCCATTCAATCAAACCCTGCTCAAGCATTTTTTGTAAAACTCGGCTGGCGTTGGACTTATCAATACGCAAGCGCTCAACTAATTGCAAGCTAGTAAGGCTAGCGCTTTCCAGCTCAATCAAAATATGCGCCTCAACGGGGCTCAGCTCCACCTTGCCGCATTTCTTAGCAAATACACCCAGTTCACGCACAATATCGCGCGATACGGCTCTTAGCGCCCTTGAATTCATGCCAACCTCAATATAGTTGTTTTTTACAACTATATTGATAACTCAATCGCTTGGCAAGCATTACTTAAGTGCGTATTTTTTTACATCTCGCTTACCCCAATATATTTCAAAGACATAATTGCGTAGATTCAAAGACAAATCATCCACTCAAAGAACCACCATGCCCAATTCAATTCGCACTGCACTTGCTGTGATTTTTTTTGCTGGATCAGCTTTAAGCCACGCCAATAATCTGGTGTTAGAAGCCGCCACAATGGATAGATCAGCAGATCCATGCAGTAATTTTTATCAATTTGCAAATGGCAAATGGCTGGCGGAGCATCCAGTACCTGCGGATCGCTCTAGCTATGGTGCTTATGATGAAGTTTATGAGCGAAATTTAAGCGCATTAAAAAATATTGTTGAAGTCGCAGCTAACTCTGCAAACAATACCATCGCAGCAAATAAAGTAGGTGCCTTTTATTTAAGCGGCATGGATGAAGCGCGGATTGAGGCCGCAGCGGCAACGCCACTGGCCGAGCGCTTAAGGCAGATTACTGCCATTAAAACCCAGCAAGATTTGATTCGAGTTTTAGCCCAATTACACGCCGAAGGGGTGAATCCATTATTTGATTTTAATGTGGCTCAGGACGCAAAAAACTCATTGCGCTATATCATAGATTTATCCCAAGGCGGATTGGGCCTACCAGATAGAGATTACTATCTAAAAAACGATAGCAAAAGCCGAACCATCCGCCAGCAATACAAAGCACATTTACTGAAAATATTCGCTTTATTAGGTGATAGCCCGCAACAAGCAGAAAAAAATGCAATTCGCATTTTAAGCATAGAAACAAGCCTAGCAAAAGCTTCTATGACAAAAGTAGAACAGCGCGATCCTGAATCTACTTATCACGTACTTAATCTCCAAACGCTGCAAAAACTGAGCCCTAATTTACAATGGAAAGATTACATTACAGAATTAGGTGTAGCTAATCCCCAAGACATGAATATTGCGCAGCCTAAGTTTTTTAAACATATTAGCCAGATGCTAAATACTGTATCGCTAGATGATTGGAAAATCTATTTGCGCTGGCACTTGGCGCATAATCGGGCTAAATACTTATCGAGTGATTTTGTAAATGCAGACTTTTATTTTTATAGTAAACAATTATCTGGGGCAGCCGAATTAAGGCCACGTTGGAAGCGGGTATTAAAAAGCCTAGATCAGAATTTGGGTGAAGCATTGGGCGAACTTTATGTGGCTGAATACTTTAGCCCCGCCGCCAAGGCCAAAGCTTTAGATATGGTAAATAATATAAAACTAGCCATGGCGGAGCAAATAAAAAGCTTAGACTGGATGAGTAATATCACCAAGCAGCAGGCTTTAAAAAAGCTAGATAAGATTGCAGTAAAAATTGGCTATCCAGATACTTGGCGCGATTACAGCAGTTTGCAAATTGATAAAGAATCCTATGTGGCCAATATTAAACGCGGCCATGAATTTGAATTCAAACGCCAACTTGCCAAACTTGGTAAAGAAATTGATAGAAACGAATGGGGTATGACACCATCAACTGTAAATGCTTATTACAATCCAAGTATGAATGAAATTGTATTTCCTGCAGGTGTTTTGCAAGCGCCGCTGTTTCATATGGGGGCAGACACCGCCAGTAATTATGGTAATACCGGCGCTACCATCGGCCATGAATTAACCCATGCCTTTGATGATGAGGGCAGCCAATTTGATGGCGATGGTAATTTAAAAAGCTGGTGGACTAACGACGATAAAAAGAACTTTGCGATTAGAGTGAGTAAGATTGCTAGGCAATTCGATGAATTTAATCCCATCGATGAATTACATATCAATGGCAAACTCACCGCTGGCGAAAATATCGCCGATTTAGGCGGTTTAAAAATTGCCTTTATCGCATTAAAGAAATCGCTGGCAAGCAAACCACAGCCAGAAAAAATAGATGGTTTAACGCAGGAGCAGCGCTTCTTTATTGCCAATGCACAAAGC
Organism: Iodobacter fluviatilis; assembly: GCF_004194535.1. NCBI lineage: Bacteria > Pseudomonadati > Pseudomonadota > Betaproteobacteria > Neisseriales > Chitinibacteraceae > Iodobacter > Iodobacter fluviatilis. The sequence continues at coordinate 1,672,206 of NZ_CP025781.1, forward strand.
TTTAGAAACAATGTTCGCAATGAAGCCTTGCGTATGCAAATACTGACCGACCCACACTCACCTGAGAAATACCGTGTACTCGCCCCCACCGCCAATATGCCAGAATTTGCCACCGCATTTTCTTGCGGTAAAGCAGCATTAAGAAGCGAAGATAAGCGGGTGAATATTTGGTGATGATGGGCTAAAAAAACGTCTGTAGGCACAGAGAAAAAGGCAGAACACAAAGAACCATTCAATCGGTTTTCTCTGTGTTCTCTGCGCCTTAAGATTTTTTAAGTTCTTACATCTTTATTCTTTCTCTGCCCTAGCCGCTGCCGCGCGCAGTTTATCTTTTTTGCTCATCCTCACCCCCTTCACTCCACCGGGATTCGGCACCGCTTGCGCGCTAGTTTGCTGGGGCTCAAAGCCTGCGATCACTTCTCTGGTAAGGCGGATATGCGTGCGGCTTTCAATCAGGCGAAAATGCGCTTCGGTGGCCGCAGTAACAAAGCTAATCGCGCAGCCACTTGCACCATTGCGACCAGTGCGGCCAATGCGGTGAGTGTAATCAATGGGGGATCTTGGCAGATCGTAATTCACCACAAACGGCAGGCCATCAATATCGATACCACGGCCAGCCAGATCGGTCGCCACCACCACTTGCAAGCTGCCCGACTTAAACTCGGCCAACACTTGATTACGCCGCCCCTGGCTAAATTCGCCATGAAAAGGCGCGGTATTAATGCCCTTGGCGTAAAGCTGATTAGCAAGCTGCTCAGCTCCCTGCTTGCTGGCCACAAACACCAGCACTCTTTGCCCTTCATTCTCTTTGATCAAATGCGCGAGCACATCGGCACGGCGCTCTGCATCCACAAAAATCGCCCGCTGCAAGATGTCTGGCTTAGTGGTTTCGGTCGACTCAATCATCACACGGGTCGGCATGTGTAATATGCCTGTCGCCAGCGCGTTCACTTCGTCAGGAAAAGTCGCCGAGAAAAACAGGCTCTGACGCTTAGCAGGTAACAGCGCAAGAATTCGGTTTAGCTCTACTGCAAAGCCCATATCCAGCAAGCGATCAGCTTCATCCAACACTAGGATATTAAAAAACTCAGGCCGAACCGCGTTCTTATCGATTAAATCCAGCAAACGGCCTGGCGTTGCCACCAACACATCGGCCCCACCACGCAGCTGCATCATTTGCGGGTTAATCGCCACACCCCCAAATACCGTCGCTAGCTTGATCGGCTTAGTCAGATTATTTTTGCTTAAAGCCGCCAGAAACCCCTTGATCTCGTCCCCCACCTGCACCGCTAACTCACGCGTTGGCACCAAAATCAACACCTTGCTACTGCCCGTTGTCATGAGATGCAGCAGTGGCAAAACATAAGCAGCCGTTTTACCCGAACCCGTGGCCGCCTGCGCCAAAACATCCTCCCCCCACAGCACAGCAGGAATCACCGCCACCTGAACGGGCGTTGGAGTGATATAGGATTTTTTGCTAGCAGCAAGTAAAACGGCGGGTGACAGACCCAGAGCGGAAAAGGACATGATGGGCCTTAGATAATATTTCTGACGGGTGCGAAGTATAAGCGAGATGGCGGGAGCTGTCCTTGTGGATAGGACAGGATGCAATGTAGAGGGGACACACTACTCACGCACATTGATACAAGTTGAATCGCACCGGGTTTCGCGGAGGCTGTTTGGTTTGAGTCAGACCAACATGGCCTGCTCGCTTTGATTACGATAATAATTTGCTTCTGCTTCCGCAGGTGGGATATGACCAATCGACCCAAGCAAACGATGGTGATTGAACCACGAAACCCATTCTAATGTCGCTAGCTCCACAGATTCTAGGCTTTTCCAAGGCCCCAAACGATGAATCACTTCCGCTTTGTAGAGTCCGTTAATCGTCTCAGCGAGTGCATTGTCGTAACTGTCGCCGGTCGTACCAACCGATGGCTCGATGCCTGCTTCAGTCAATCGCTCGGTATATCTAATCGATACATACTGCGATCCACGGTCGCTGTGATGAATCAGCGCTTCTCGCTCCGGTTGCCGCGCCCAAAGGGCTTGCTCTAACGCATCCAGCACAAACTCGGTTTGCATATTGCGACTCACTCGCCAGCCCACGATATACCGAGCGAATACATCAATCACAAACGCCACATACACGAAGCCTTGCCAAGTCGATACGTAGGTAAAATCCGACACCCAGAGCTGATTCGGTCGTTCGGCGACAAATTGTCGGTTCACATGATCGAGTGGGCAAGCAACGGCAGGGTCTGGGCGTGTCGTGCGCACCGCTTTACCACGCGATATTCCGCGCAAACCTAGGCTGCGCATCAAACGCTCAACGGTACACCGCGCCACAAGATGCCCATCGCGCTTGAGTTGCCGCCAGACTTTGACGGCACCATACACCTGATGATTCTCTTGCCAGACGCGCGTAACTTCACCGCTCAGTTGCTCGTCACGAATGGCACGTTGGCAACGTAACGCGGGATTGCGCTGTCGAGCGACATAACGTCGATAGGCAGACGGAGCGACCTGTAACAGTTTGCAGATCGGCTCGACCCCGTGCTGACCACGATGGGAATCGATGAATGACCTTACGATTTCAAGCGGCGGTCGAGCTCCGCCTGTGCGAAATACGCGCTGGCTAGGCGCAGAATTTCATTGGCCTTTTTAAGTTCGCGTACTTCTCGTTCCAGCGCTTTGATTCGTTCGTTCTCTGCTGAATTTTTGTTGGCTTGAACGGTATCGCCGCCTTGTCGACGGCACCATGTGCGCAGTGTTTCGGGCGTGCAGCCTATTTTGCTGGCAATTGAAACGAGGGTAGCCCATTCGGATGGGTATTCAGCAAGGTGTTCAATGACCATGCGAACTGCTCGTTCACGGACTTCGGGGGAAAAGTGAGTTGATTTCTTCATGGCGCCATTCTCTCAAGAATTGGAGCCTCCGCGAAACCCGGTGCGATTCACTATTGGCATTATAAAAACCCAGTAAATTATTGAACGATATTTTTCATCTTAAGCCATGTATTCCATGATTCGTCTTCCAGCTCATAGGCACCACGTGACTCCTTCCATACAATGCCACGCTCTCGTAAAGCATCCAAAGCCGTCTGAATAGATCCCGTTGATAGCCCTTGAGCTACCGCACCATATTCAGCCATTGAGCTGGCACTGAATGGGCTAAATTGGCCATGTTGAATAGACATCACCCGAATAATCGCCTGCTGTAATGCCGAAAGAGATGTGTATTCATTTTCAATTTCAGTCCAAATTCGACTTTGCAATACAGTGCCGCCCGCTTGAATTTTTTGATTCAAGTCAGGAGCAGACTGCATCTCCAAAGCAACGTCACTGATAATGCTACGTAAAAACTCAGGTCGATAGCCCACTAATTGAAAGGTATCCCAAACGGCATTTGGATCTAGCTGATTATCCGAAGCCAAACTCTTATTAATATGCGCGGTATATCCATCGGTGAACTCACGACTCAACATCGGAAAATCCATCACACTTGAACCAAAAAACGGCATTTTGCTGCTCATCACCAAATGAGCCAACTTATCGCGATTTGATCCAGTAAAAACAAGCATGAGCTTGGGCGCATCATTACTGTTATTCATTCCATCTCGAGCTGCTTTTAAGGCAAACATGCTGGCTTCACCTTCTTTACTAATTAAGGCGTGCTGAGCTTCATCAACAATTAAAAGAATTGGTTTTTTAGTAAGCTGCTGTAGTAGCTGCAATCCTTGAAATAGAGTCATCCCTTCAGGCAAGCCAATGGCCTGAAAATCAAAAGAAAACCCAGCAACACTAAATTTACTGAGGCCGGTTGATTTAGCGGCCTTGGCCACGGCCCCTGACTCCTGATAAATCGCCTCCTTCACCACATCGGCGATCAGCTCCGCAGGATCCCGAGATCGGTCAGACCATAAATCAATGTAGACAGCCAGCCAACCTCGCTGTTTTGCCTCTGGTAGCAAATCTTCTCGTAAAAAAGTGGTTTTTCCAACCCGACGCTTTGCAGTTAGAAATAAGCCAGATCTTTTATCTACCAAGCTATCGCCTTGGAGCGCATCGCAATACATCTCTGCCACTTTTGGGCGTCTATAGCTGTAGATTTTCATCGCTATTACCTTGAATTATCAATTTTTCATAAATTATGATTTTTTGATAATTGTAGATAATTGAGCGTTCTGACACAAGGTAAAACCACCATCAGTGGATCAAAAAAAAATATGCTGAGTCAAGCCAGCCCCTTTACCCCTCCCCAAAATAATACGCCGCCATCTCGATATGAGAGTGGCGGCGTATTATTTTGCTGGCGGGTGCTGCCCACGCGTATTAGATCAAACCGTAATTTCTTCCACGCGGTGGCAAGCCACTAAGCGGCCTTCGATTGGGCGTAGTTTGGGTACTTCTGTACGACAATGGTCGGTGGCAAAGGGGCAACGGGTGTTGAAAGCGCAGCCGCTAGGTGGGTTAAGGGGTGAAGGCAGTTCACCCAATAATTTTACTTTAGAGCCACGGTCTTCAGCGCGGATCGCTGGTGTTGCGGACATCAATGCTCGGGTGTAGGGATGTAGTGGCCGATCAAACAGCACATCCTTAGGACCGTGCTCCACGCCTACGCCAAAGTACATCACCAGCACATCATCGGCTACGTGTTCAACCACGGATAGATTGTGACTAATAAACACGTAAGCAATGCCCAGCTCGTCTTGCAGATCCATAAACAAATTCAAAATCTGCGCCTGAATCGATACATCCAGCGCCGAAGTTGGCTCATCGGCCACCACTACGCTAGGGGTAAGCATCATGGCGCGGGCCACGGCAATACGCTGGCGCTGGCCGCCAGAGAACATATGCGGGTAGCGATGATAATGCTCTGGGCGCAGGCCCACGCGGGTCATCATGGCGCGTACTTTTTCTTCGCGTTCTGCGGCGCTCAGCGAGGTATTAAGCAGCAGCGGTTCGGCCAGCATGGTGCCAATTTGCTTACGCGGGTTTAAGGAGGCATACGGGTTTTGAAACACCATCTGCACTTTAGGGCGCAGGATTTTTAAATCAGCGGCCGAGGCCCCCACAGTATCCACACCGGCAATTTGCAACTGACCAGAGGTAAGCTCTTCAATCAAAGTGAGCTGGCGTGCGAGGGTTGATTTACCACAGCCCGATTCACCCACCACCGCCAGTGTTTTTTTAGGCGCTAGACTAAAACTCACGCTATTGAGTGCTTTCACCGTGGCGGCAGGCTTCATAAAGCCGCGTGATACATGGTAGTGACGCGATAATTCGCTGGCGACTAGGATAGGTTGGATTACATCGCTCATGCTTGTGGTCTCCCCGCTTCGTCCAATGGTGTAATGCAGCGCACGGTGCCTACGCCCGCTATCGTGATATCTGGACGTTTGGTTTTACAGGATTCTTGTACATACGGGCAGCGTGGCGAAAGTAGACATCCAACTGGCCTATCGTATTGCCCCGGTACCACACCTGGCAAAGTCGCTAAGCGATGTGCGCCCTTGCTGTGCTCAGGAATAGAGCTCAGCAAAGCTTGCGTGTAAGGGTGGCGAGGATAATCAAAGATCGCAGGTACAGGGCTGGTTTCTGCCACTTGGCCTGCATACATCACCACCACACGCTGCGCCACTTCGGCAATCACGGCCAGATCATGGGTGATTAAGATCAGCGCCATATCGTGCTGCTTTTGCAGATTAACTAAGAGCTCCATAATCTGCGCTTGCACAGTTACATCGAGCGCGGTGGTTGGCTCATCGGCAATCAGCAAGCGCGGCTTACAGGCAATCGCCATGGCGATCATCACCCGCTGGCTCATCCCGCCGGATAATTGATGCGGATAGGCATCCAGCCGAGATTTAGCGTCTGGGATCTCCACCATTTCTAAGAGCTCCAGCGCACGCTGGCGCGCGGCAGCCCCCTTCAAGCCTTCATGCTGCTGCAAGGTTTCCATCAGCTGATAGCCAACGGTATAAGCAGGATTGAGGCTAGATAAAGCATCCTGAAAAATCATGGCGATATCTTTACCGATGATTTTGCGCTTATCGTTGGCCTTCATATTCAGCAGGTCTTTGCCTTCAAAAGACAATTGATCCGCAGTGACTCGGCCCGGTGCATCAATCAAGCCCATCAAGGCCAACATGGTGACACTTTTACCCGAGCCTGACTCGCCTACAATCCCGACGATCTCGCCACGGTTAATCGAAAAATCGACGCTTTCTACCGCCCGAAATGGCTTATCAACCGAACCAAACGCTACGGAGAGGTTTTTTATATCTAATAAACTCATCTTTTTCTCTCTATGTACATCGAGCAAGCTAAACCTATAAAAAAGTTCTGTAGACACAAAGAACAGGAAGGACACAGAGCACACTGAGAAAGGCGGAGTAAAACCATTGAGTAAAGTAATCGCTCAATTCCCCCGCCCAAATACGTTTTTCTCAGTGTTCTCGCTTTTGTCTTTCTCCATGTTCTCTGTGTCGCCAGATCTTTTTGACTTTTGGGTTAAGCCAGCTTTTTCAGTTTTGGGTCTAGCGCGTCGCGCAGGCCATCGCCCATTAGATTGAGCGCCAACACGGTGATCAAGATCGTTACCCCCGGCATGGTCACTACCCACCAAGCGCGCTCGATATAGTCGCGGGCAGAAGCCAACATCGTGCCCCATTCTGGCAGCGGCGGCTGAGCACCAAGGCCCAAGAAGCCCAAAGCTGCAGCATCCAAAATGGCGGCAGAAAAGCCTAGCGTTGCTTGCACAATCAACGGCGCCATGCAATTTGGCAGCACCGTGTTAAACATCAAGCGCAACTTACCCGCGCCCGATAGGCGGGACGCAATCACATAATCTTTAGCTAGCTCGCCCATAGCCGAAGCCCGTGCCAGCCTGACATAAGATGGCAAGCTCACTACCGCAATCGCCAAAATCGTATTCAGCAGCCCTGGCCCTAGCACGGCCACAATCGCCACAGCGAGCAGTAATGAAGGCAGAGCCATCATCACATCCATCGCACGCATAATGGAGGTGCCAATAAAGTTAGGATAAAAAGCGGCAATCATTCCCAGCACAATCCCTGGCAATAGCGACATCGTTACCGAGATCAAGCCAATCATTAAACTCAGCCTTGCACCGTGGAGTAGGCGGCTGAGAATATCCCGACCCACTTCGTCGGTTCCCAAAATAAACTGCCAAGAGCCACCGGTTTGCCACGCAGGAGGGGTTAAAAAGAACTCGCGATACTGCTCGCTAGGCGCGTGCGGAGCCAGCCAAGGCGCCAGCAAAGCCGACACCACCATGAGCATAAAAAAGATAAATGAAACCAAGGCACCACGATTGGCGCTAAAGCTTTGCCAAAATTCTTTAAGTGGTGATGGATAGCTATAAAGTGGCTCTGCAACGGCCAAAGACTTAATGTTCGACATACTTACCTCGCATGGCGAATACGTGGATTGATAATGCCATACAGCACATCAACCACTAGGTTAACAATAATAATCAGCGTAGCGATTAATAAAATACCGCCCTGCACCACCGGATAATCACGACGCGAAATCGAATCTATCAGCCATTTGCCAATGCCAGGCCAAGAGAAAATACTCTCTGTCAGTACGGCACCAGCCAGCATGGTGCCAACTTGTAAACCAATCACCGTGACCACGGGCATCAGCGCATTTCTTAAAGCGTGCACCAGTACGATCCGCGTTTTGGAAAGACCCTTAGCGCGGGCCGTGCGGATATATTCTTCACGCAACACTTCTAGCATGGACGAGCGCGTCATCCGAGCAATCACCGCCATAGGAATGGTGCCCAATACGATGGTTGGCAAGATCAGATGCATAACGGCAGATTTAAACGCGCCTTCTTCGCCAGAAATCAGCGTATCAATCAGCATTAAGCCCGTAACACGCGGAATATCAAATTCCAAATCTAAACGCCCCGACACAGGCGTCCAGCCTAGCTGCACCGAAAACAGCATAATCAGCAGTAAGCCCCACCAGAAAATCGGCATTGAATAACCCGTTAAGGCGGTACCCATGACCGCATGGTCGATCGCGGTACCACGACGCGTTGCTGCCACAATCCCTGCGGCCAGCCCCGTTACCGTGGCAAACAACATGGCGCACATTGAAAGCTCAAATGTGGCAGGGAATAGCGCCCAGAAATCACTAATCACGGGCTCATGCGTTACTAAAGAAAAACCTAAATCGCCATGCAATACTTTCAGCAGATATTGCCAGTACTGCACATATAAAGGCTGATCTAAGCCAAGCCGAATCAGGGCTTGGCGATAAAATTCGGGGTCTAAACGGCGCTCACCCACCATCACCAAAACCGGATCTCCCGGAATCATATGAATCAGCGCAAACGCTAAAACGGTGATACCCAGAAAGGTGGGAATCGTGACGCTTAAGCGACGAAAAATAAAACTAAACATGGATATTTCTCCATACGGCGCACTGCAGTTTTAGCTGCGAAAAACATAAAAAACTTTAGCTACGTAAACGCACCTTCAGCACAAAAACAGCAACTCCAAAGGCCAGTGACAGCAACATACACAAAAGCACTACGCAAAAACGGCCGCCCGAATCGCAGCGGCCGCTCTCTCAAACCAAAAGCATTACTTCAAGCTCACGCCAACAAAAGAGTTCAGGCCAAATGGGCTGATCTTGTAGCCTTGCACTTCTTTACGCATCGGCTGATACACAGTCGAGTGAGCAATTGTGGTCCAAGGAAGTTCGCGCTTAAAGATTTCCTGTGCTTTTTCGTACAGTTTAGTGCGCTCGCCTTGATTATTAAGCGCGCGCGCTTTAGTGATCAAGCCATCGAACTCTTTATCGCACCACTTGGCGTAGTTATTGCCATCCAAGGATCCGCAAGCCAAATTCACACCTAGCCAGTTATCAGGATCGCCATTATCCCCAGTCCAACCCACCAAGATGGTGTCGTGCTCACCCGCCTTACCGCGTTTCAGGTACTCGCCCCACTCGTAAGTGGTGATCTTGCCTTTCACGCCAACTTTAGCCCAATCTGCTTGGATCATTTCGGCCATCAGCTTGGCATTTGGGTTGTAAGGGCGCTGTACTGGCATCGCCCATAAGGTGATCTCAGTGCCTTCGGCAATACCGGCTTTTTTCAGCAAAGCCTTCGCTTTAACCGGATCATAAGCCGCATCTTTTAGCTTTTTATTGTAAGACCATTGTGTTGGTGGCATTGGGTTAGTCGCAGACTGGCCCGCACCTTGGTAAACCGCTTCGATAATGGCTTTCTTATTAATCGCCATATCCAACGCTTGGCGAACTTCCAGCTTATCTAGTGGTTTGTGCTGAACGTTGTAAGCCAAATAGCCAAGATTAAAACCAGCTTGTGAAGGCACAGTTAAACTTTTGTTTTCTTGCATGGCTTTCAGATCAGCTGGCTTTGGATAAACCATCACATGGCATTCACCCTTTTGCAGCTTTTGGTAGCGCACAGATGCATCTGGGGTAATCGCAAAAATCAGTTTATCCAGTTTTACATCGCCTTTCTTCCAGTATTCTGGATTGGCATCAAAGCGAATATTGCTGTCTTTTTGATAGCTCTTAAACACAAATGGGCCAGTACCAATCGGCATGGTGTTCATTTGCGAGGTTTTGCCGCTCTTCACCAAGCTATCTGCGTATTCAGCCGAGTAGATCGAGGCAAAAGACATGGCTATATTTTGCAAGAATGCGGCATCAACAGTTTTAAGCTTCAGGCGAATCGTGTAAGCATCAACTTTTTCGATACCTACGATATTGGTGTCTAAAGCCATATCCGATACATAGGGGAAATCAGATGGCGCTGCCTTATTAAACGGCAGGTTTTTGTTCGTCATGCGTTGGAAAGTGAATTCCACATCGTCGGCATTAAAATCACGACTTGGCTTAAAGAAAGGCGTGGTATGAAACTTAACACCTTTACGCAGATTAAAGGTGTAAGTCAGACCATCTGGCGATACTTCCCACTTTTCTGCTAAACCTGGCTCAATTTGGGTAGAGCCTTGTTTAAATTGCACCAAGCGATTGAAAACAGTTTCAGCAGAGGCATCAAAATCCGTGCCAGAGGTATAACGCACCGGATCAAAACCAGCAGGGCTACCTTCAGAACAAAAAATCAAAGTTTTTCCGGCGGCCATTGCAGCCCCCGCATTCAAAGCACACGCCGTAGCGAGAATATATCCGAGCTGTTTCAATCGCATTTGTGATTCTCCCACCTTACTACGTTAATAGAGAAAACTCTTTCCGAGTCCAAAAGTGCTGCCTAGCAGTAAACCTCACGTTAAGGACTGCTCCTACTAGAGATATCCCCAACGCGTTAAGCCATGACTTTTTGTGAAATGGGTATTAGGCCTTCTCACTACATGGCCTCTACTCTAAAAAAAAACGATATAAATCAAATACAAGGAGGTCACTGGAGTTAAAAACAAACAGAATTTCAGTTTTACGCAAACATAAGTTTAGAGCGGTTAATTATTTAGCATAAAAAAACAAAATACCTTTAACCAGCGCATTTATGTATCAATTAGTCAGGATTGTTGTAAGTAAATATTCAACCATAAAAACCAATGCACTTTTAAAACAGTGACAAGCATTCATTTAACTTACAAATAATTACAAATTACTCAAAAAATAATTACTATTTTTTTACAAAAGCTTAACAAAAAAACGACCCTGTAGGGTCGTTTTTAACTAAAGAGGTGGGTTCATCTCTTTGCTGTATTAAATCTTGCTGAGATAAGCGCTGCGTTTACGCCTTTGTATTAGCAAACCTAAAAGCCCCAAACCTATCAAAGCATACGTTTCTGGCTCTGGTACGGGGGTAATCGTTGCCACGGCATTACCATCGGCGCGAAGCAAGCTATTAAATGACGTTGCGCTTCCTGGGGTAAATTCTGCCAATACCGCAACGCCCGATGGATCAGCACTCAGCAAAGAGCCATAGTTTTTATCTAGCAAAGAAAAAGCAAAACTAGTACCTGAGCCAATTACCGAATTGCTTTCTGCAAATTCAACATTGAACTGTAGTTTTTTACCAAAGACAACGCCCTGAGTAAATTGATTAGCCTGCAAATTATCAAACTTTAAAGTAGAGCTAAGCTGCCCAAACACGTTAAACGTGTTGCTGTCATCAACCCGCCCAAAGCTGCTACCTCGGAACCGGCTAACGAGCGCACGAACCAAAGGCGAATCGCTTAGGCCATTTAAACCCAAAGCCACAAAACCGCCCTGCCCTTCCAAAGTGCGAGTATCCACATCCACTTGATACATCGCTGCCGAAACCATGCTGCTGCAAACCAAGGTAAGCCCAGCCAATGCCAGTTTAAGCGTATGTTTCATTATTTAAAGTCCTTATTAGCCAGAATTTGTGCGGTAAAACGAATCGCATCCCGTGCAGGATTATTGAATTTAAGCGGTAGAACCAACGCCGTACCGGCAGTAATATGAGCCAGCAGCGCGCCATCTTCAGCGCCATTTGCCAGCGTTACCCCTGCAGGTAGATCTGTGATTTGCACACGGACTGGGCCACTTACAGCATTTTGCGCACCTAAGGTCAGGCTGCCATTAAAGGTTTTGCTGCCCGCGTTATAAACCAAGCCAGATTTTTGCTGGCTAAAGCGCGCCGTGATATCAAGCCATGCTTTTGGCATAGTCAGCTTAGCCACTTCAGGCTCGTGATCCGATGCTTGATCCGCAAACTCAGAATTCACATGCACCACATCATATTGAGCGCGGCTAGCTAACGTTGGCGACACCAAAATATGATCCAGCACTTGGCTATTACCCTCAAAAACGTAGGTATAGCGCTCGTTCTCTGGCAACGTTTCAACTAAATCCACCAAGCCAACTGCTTTTAAACGCTGTACTGAGCCAGAGAACTGGTAATCATTGATATCTCCCAGTACCACCACATTGGCATTGCGATCTAAGTTATTAATTCGGCTGACAAAATTAGCAACGATTTGTGCTTGTTTATTGCGCTGCACTTCTGAGCTGCGATTAGCCGGTTGAAAGCGACCACTCAAAGGCTGATCACCCCCTTTAGAATTAAAGTGGTTGGCAATTACAAACAGCTTATGCCCATTAAAAGAAAACTCGCCAGTAAGCGGTTTACGGCTGGCATTAAAGGCTGGGTCTGTTGGCGCAATACGGCCTGGGCTGGCGCTTAAGCATGCTTGTTCTGGGCAAGCCACCACATCGATACCCTGAGTAGCAGAGCCACCTGCGCGATCAATAAACCCTACTCTTGCAGGATTAAACATGAACACTTGGCGAATATTGCCACCTGGCTGGCCACCATCTTGGCCATCCACAGGGTTAATTTGGCGATATTGATAAGCGGGGCCACCTGCTGTTTTAATGGCGGCGATCAGCTTAGCCAAGGTTTGTACTGGATCAACCGTGCCATCGCTGGCCGCGCCGTTATTATCTTGGATTTCCATCAAGCCAATAATGTCGGGTGATTGCAAGTTTTGGACGATTTGCCCCGCTAGGCGAGCAAACTTAGCCGCGCCCTCATTGCCCGCTAAGTTTTCCACGTTAAACGAGGCAATAGCTAGCTCATCGCCAGTCTGCTTCACCGTGGTTTCTGGCTGTAGATTACTGCTCACTGGAGCGGCTAATTCGCTAAGCTGTAAATTGTAATTTGCAAAGCTATAATCCACCACGCCCACCGCCTGCGGGAACCAATCCCCCACATTCACAGCAGGAGCTTTGATTGCACCTGCTGCTAATTTAATGCGCTCTGGATTGAAATCCGTTTCCGTGACCACAACCCCACCACGCGGAGCACGCGGGCCTACGGCTCTGCCATGATCTGCAACCACAAACACTTCACCAAATTTATTGCTCGGGCCAACCACCACCGCGCCACCAATTTGCACGCGCATGCCTTCTAAGCTTTCATAAAAATCAAGACCATTGGCGATATCAAGCAAGGCTGCCTGCTCAATATCAGCTACATTACCCTGCCAGAGCCGCTGATTTGGTACATTGCCAGCTAAGATCACCGGCGCAGGCAACGCATTGCCGCTCGATAATTTGCTAACACCGCCATTGGCTAATTTGATTTGCGTGGTAGTTAAGTTATTTGTACCGCCCGTGCCGCCAGGGCGAAATTCGCGTACCGTGCCAGAGACCAATACCGAATCGCCCACAGCCACCGTGGGCGCACTGCCAATAAACACAAAGATCCCTTCAGATGTTAAAGAATCGTTATCTGGCAGCGGGTCTTGCAGATAAAAGCCATTACTTGCCAGCAGGGTTACAATCCCTAGCACATTATTCACCACGGTATTTTCTAAAGGCGAGCGATGCGTATGCCCTTGAATATCATGGATGCGTTGGCTGCTTGGGGTAGGAGTGGGTGTCGGGGTAGGTGTTGGAGTAACAACACCGCAAGTATGCAGCAGGGTTGCGCCATTACGGGGAGCCGGAGTGGTCGCGATAAAATCAGCACTATTGTCATTTGTATCCGTGCAGCCTGCGTTTTTACGCAAGGCTGCGGTGCTATTACTTAATAGCGCTGTTGGGTTGGTTTCTGCATTATTTGCAGCTCCAAACCCTAAATAATCCACAACATTCGCATTGCTACTGCACTGCGCACCGCAAGCCAAAAGTGAATTATTTTTAACCAGAGCAACTTTGCCGCTACTCGCGCTTAAAAGCAGAGTACCTATCGCTTCTGGAGAGGGCAGATTTACACTACCCGCTGTGCCTGTAGACTGCTGAACTAAGTAATACTGCCCAGCAAGTAAGACCCCATTAATCGCTGTTTTTTGCCAGCTGCTTCCCGTTGCAGAAACGTATTGCACGCTCCAACCGGAAAGATCTGCAGGCTGATCACCCGCATTAAATAACTCAATAAAATCACTTTTAAACGTCGCCCCGCTATTACCGCCGCCGCCGTAAACCTGGCTAATCACCACTTTTGCAGCCGCATGGGCAGGAGCATTTATTCCCCAAGCCATTAAACACAGTGCCATCAACGTTTTTAGCTTGCAGCCATCTACCGCCTTCTTATTCATTGCAACCCCTGCTTGATTTGTATGGTTAGTCAGGATTTCCGACGTGAGCGTAAACCATATATACCAAGCATGAAAACAACAAGTCAGTTGTGTGACAGATTTTATACAGTAGAAAGTGCTAATACTGTTTGAGTAGGGGCACCAGCCCCTACTCAACGCATATAGATTATGCCAAGGCTAAATCAAAAGCATGCTTAAACCGTGCCGCAATTTCATCACGACTGAAAACATGGTTTTGCCCGCCCTTATAGCCAATTTTAAGTGTGCCTAATAAGGAGGCCAAGCGCCCAGTGCTTGGCCAATCCCAGCCTTGGCTGATGCCATAGAGCAGCCCAGCGCGATAAGCATCGCCGCAGCCCGTTGGATCCAGCACCTCATCGGCCACAACCACGGGGATATCATGGCAAACTCCACCTTCATAGATTTTAGAGCCATCTTCACCTAGTGTAACGATCAGCACTTTTGCGGTTTTTTTAAGCTCATCCATACTTAGCCCTGTGGTATTCAGCACCATTTCTAGCTCGTAATCATTGACCGTCACATAGCTTGCTAAAGTGATCATCCGCAATAGCTCCGCCGCATTAAACATTGGCAGGCCTTGGCCGGGGTCAAAAATAAACGGGATGTTAGCGCTGGCGAGCTGCTCGCAATGCTCTTGCATGCCTTGCTTGCCATCGGGGGAAATAATAGCCAACTCAATCGGCGATTTGATATCCGCAACAGTATTTAGATGCGAAAAGCTCATTGCGCCGGGATGAAAGGCATTGATTTGGTTGTCGTCTAAATCAGTGGTTAAAAAGCATTGGCCTGTAAATGTATCTGCTAGCTCTAAAATGCTATCGCGGCGAATACCCAATGTATCTAAACGACTTGCATAGGGCGCAAAATCACACCCCGCCGTCGCCATAATCTGCGGAACCCCGCCCAGCATTTTAAGCGTATAAGCGATATTGCCTGCACACCCCCCAAATTCACGGCGCATTTCTGGCACCATAAACGACACCGACAGCATATGAATTTTTTCTGGCAAGATATGATTTTTAAACCGATCAGGAAAAACCATAATCGTGTCGTAAGCCATAGAACCACAGATCAAAACTGACATTGTGTTCATTCCTCGCAGGGGTTAATTGAATAAGTATAGGTTGCAAGCCGAGTTTAAATAAGCAATTGGATAAAAACATATTGCACAGCAACATAAAAGCTAAACTCCCGTTTTATCATTGCTCAATAAACAAAGATACCCTCACATATTGATCAATAGCCATATACAAATATGACGGACTTCTACACCCAATTTATTAAAAATGAAAGTTACATTTTTACAACAGCACTTCTCACTTTTGCACAATATTTAAAATACTATAGGTAACACAATACTTACGTTGCCAAGCCGCATCGCAAAAAAATGGAGCATATCTAGATGAAGAAGAAATTTATTACTAGCGCAACAATGGTTGTGACCTGTATTTTAAGCGCCTCGCCCGTTTTTGCCGCTGAAAAAGTAAAACTTGAATTTTGGACCATGAGCATGGCTCCTAAATTTAATGATTACTTTAAAAGCCTTGCGATTCAATTTAATCAGCAAAATCCAAACCTGGATGCAATTTGGGTAGATATGAATTGGGACCAAATTCAGCCTAAGCTAATTGCGGCCATTGCTGCAGGCAACCCACCAGCCCTCGTTAACTTTAACGTCCCTTGGGTGCATGATTTTGCCCGCCAAGGCAATATCTTGCCACTGAATGAATACTTGGGTGCGGATAAAAATCTTTATCAAGACAATGCACTTAAGGATGTTACTTATAAAGGTAAAATTTATGCCTTCCCTTGGTATAACTCAGTTGCTGTAATTGCCTACAATAAAGAAATATTTGATAAAGCGGGTATCAAAACCCCAGCCAAAAATTTTGATGAATTAATTAGCCAAGCGAAAACGATTACCACCAAAACAAAATTACCCGCATTTACGCCTAAATTGTCGGCGGAAAGTGGTGGCAGTTTTATCACTTGGTTTTATTACGCAGGCCTACCAGTCATTGAAAATGGCAAAGCGGTATTTAATTCCCCTCAACATATTGCATTCTTGCAAAAATTTGTAGATTTATATAAATCAGGTGCAATGCCTAAAGACGTATTTAAGATTGAATTCGAACAAGAAATTGCCGCGTATAACACGCAGCGGATTGCCATGATGACCACGGCACCGCAGGCATTAAAACGTACTGAGCAAGATAGCAAAGCCGTTTATGGTAAAACCGAAATCGCCCCATTTCCGGTTTCCGGAGGCAAAATGGCCTTTGGTGGTTGGATGATGGATTACGTGATTCCTAAGGGCACAAAATCACCAAGCGATGCAGCAAAACTAGGCAAGTTTATTACCAGTGATGCCGCTCAATTGGCTTTCTCTAAAGAAACCGGCACCACCTTCCCTTCCACTAAAAAAGCCGCTTTAGATCCTTACTTTATATCTGGCGCCAACAGCAGTGATCCAGTAGAAAAAGCCCGCGCCGTAGCCGCGCAATCTATTGGCAATGCTAAAACGATAACCATTGAACCAGGTCTTTTGCCAGATGAAGCCACGATGCAGCGCATCCTGCAAACGGAGATCCAAGCAGCCATCACTGGGCGTAAACCCGCCAAAGAGGCGCTAGATACTGTCGTTAAAAACTGGAATAAGCGTCTAACAAAACAAAAGTAATTATTTAGTTTAGCCAACCAAGGCATGAGGTTTACGGCCTGCTAATGCTTCTAAAATCGCCAATTCGTCATCGTTATGATTACGAAGTGGCGATTTTTCTACGCCACCTTTTGCATCTAGTGTATGCGCCTTATGATGATTGGCTTTAAAGCGAAACTGCTGACTACGCTGATGCATAGGCATCAGTTCTACCTCGCCATAGCACAGGCAAAAGTAAGTACTTTGCTCGCTCGCCTCAACGTATAACCCCGTACCACGTATCCCTGCCGTAACCGTTGGCGTAATAATTTGCTTATTACTCTTCGCAAATACTGCAAGTAAAGCACCACTCAGCAAACGTAAGCTCCCCAGCACTAGACCTTTATTTTCTAATTGCAAAGAACCATTGGCTCGTAACAAATAAACATCGCCCCCAAGACGAACCACCAACTTAGAATCTGCACCCGTGCGCAAATGATCGCCTAGCATGATGGGGTCGCCTAGTTTTAAGGGCTGATCGTTACGCCACGCCACCCCTTCTAGCGCTTTTACCTCGCCAGAAACGCCCGCTGCCCAAGCCGGCACTACACTCGCGGCCAGCAAACCTGCCGCCATAACTAAAAACTGCCTGCGCTGCTTACAATTATTTTTCATTAGGGACCCTAGCCAAAGATATAACTCAGCATAGTCAACTTTTTTAAATTCTAACTTTAAAAAAAGCCGCCCAAGCATATTGCTTGAGCGGCTTGGCCACTACTTATCTTTATTTAGGGCCTTCACATGGATAGAATATAGAAGTGCGGCGCTCCTTCATAAAACGCTCTTGTTTAGAGGGCGCTAAATGCCCCTCGCCACGCAATATAAATTAATTCAAACGGGTAATCCGCTCAGTCGTAGGCACCGCTAATGCCGGGTTCTTTTTGATATAGCTTTCAAAAGAATCAATATCTTGTGGGCCGCCCAGTACATTGGTGCCATTTACAAATTCCAAGTAACCATCACCGCCACTGGCCATAAAATTATTAATCGTGACGCGATAACTTCCTTTGGGATTGATAACTACACCATTGAGCTTGATACTGGCGATATCAACCTTACTACCATCGGCTTTGTTCTGATCCCATACATAACTAAAGCCAGAAGACACCTGCATAATTTTGCTAGCTGCGCTATTCCACTGCTGCTCCAATACCTTATCAATTTGCTCGCCGGTTAAAGTCATGCTTACCAAAGTGTTTCCAAACGGCTGCACAGTAAATAGCTGGCCGTAGGTCACTTTGCCATTTGCATCGGGGGTTAGATCTGCACGCACCCCACCTGGGTTCATAAATGATATCTGCGCCCCGCCGTTGTCTTTATCTGCGGTAGCTAGCAGCTGAGCATCGGCAATCACTCGGCCCAGCACCATTTCACCGGCATCATTAACCGTTCTGGACAATGCGCCGCCCACCGTTCCTACTACGCGCTCTTTCAATGGGTTCACTAATTTAAGAAATTTCTCGATCAACGATGTTTGAGTTGGGTCTTTGGCCACATCTCGCGTCACCGCTAAATTATTGGCGCTCATCTTCGTTACGTTACGTGTAATAGGATCAATAGTCAGATCAATATCGGTAACCATGCCGCCGTATTGATAGGCGCTTGTAACTAATTTATCGTTGATTTTACAATTGTAGGCTTGATGAGTATGGCCAGAAATCACCACATCAATTGCTTTATCAAGCTTATTAGCGATCTCAACTATCGGGCCAGAAATGCCATTGCATTCATTTTGTTTTTTATCGACTGTTACGCCGCCTTCGTGCAGCAGCACCACAATCGTCTCAACACCTTGCTTTTGTAGCTCCGGCACTAGCTTATTGGCCGTTTCTACTTCATCTTTAAAATCTAAACCTGCTACGCCTGCAGGGGTAACAATGCCAGCTGTGCCTTTCAAAGTCATACCGATAAAGCCGATTTTTACGCCTTGAAATTCTTTGATTTGATAAGCAGGGAATAGCGTTTTTCCCGTTTTGCTATCTTGCACATTGGCAGCTAGAAACTTAAATTTAGCCCCATCAAACTTACCATCAGCGCAGCCTATTTTATCTGCGTGGCAACCGCCATTTTGCATACGCAGTAATTCTGCGCTGCCGTCATCAAATTCATGATTGCCCACCGCGTTAAAATCTAAACCCAGTGCATTCATTACTTCAATGGTTGGCTCATCGTGGTAAAGCGCAGAGATCATTGGGCTAGCGCCAATTAAATCGCCAGCTGAAACCACCACATTGTTTGGATTTTTTAGTTTAAGGTTTTTAACCCAAGTCGCCAGATACTCAGCACCGCCCACAGGGGTTTTAATGGTTTTGCTTGGGTCTTTAGGATCAGTGGAAGTAAGCGTAATACCATCAGCCGCTTCGATATTGCCGTGGAAATCATTAATGGCAATCAGTTTTACATCAACGGGTAAGGTAAGATCAGAATCATTGCAAGCAGTGAGTGCCAACGCGATGCTGACCAACAACAATCCATTACGTAAATGCATGGTATACCTTTAAGTAGTAAGCATAAATGCTGTAAGATTAATGAAGATAAATCGCATTAAAATAACACACATATGTCACTAAGATTACAGCAGAATGAGTAATCCTTGATATAACTCAGCGCGCTGCTGCAATCACAGCCTTGCTACTAACTACTTAACACCAAGCAACAGCGCCATTTGCGCTTCAGATAGATAACACCATTCACCCTCAGGTAAATCCATCTCGGCTAGTTTCAAACCACCAATTTCTGAGCGACGTAAGCCAGCGCAGTGATTGCCTGCCGCAGCTAACATGCGTTTGACTTGATGGTATTTACCTTGCTCCAGCACGATTTCCAGCTCGTTTTCACCCAGCTTTTGACAATGCACGGCGGCCAAAGGCGCGGGCTCATCATTAAGCTGCACACCTGCTAATAACAGGGCAATTAACTCATCGCTCACTGGCTCGGCGGTCATCGCCACGTAAACCTTAGGCACATGACGCTTTGGTGAGGATTGGGCGTGGATAAATGCGCCATCATCCGACATCAACAAAAGGCCAGTGGTATCGTGATCTAGCCTGCCAACGGGCTGCACTTCGCGCCAATTAAACTGTTCAGGTAATAGCTTTAACACGCCTGGATGGTGGCTAGGTTTGCGTGAGCATTCATAATTTGCTGGTTTATTCAGTGCAATATAAACGTGTTCACGATAGGGCCAGCTTTCACCAAAAATGGTGAGTTCCAGCCCCGTAGTTTCAAAAGCGAGCTTAAAGTTGCTCACGATTTCACCGTTTACGGCCACTTCACCGTCGGTAATCATCTCGCGACAACCCTTGCGCGTACCAAAGCCCTGCGATTGCAGGATGCGATCTAATGTTAATTTGCTCATGGGCGAATTTTACCGGATACACAGCGCCTAGGCGATATCATCAAATTAAAGCCAATAAAAAACCGCGCTTAAGCCAGAGGCCAAGCGCGGTTTTTTTAAAGATAAAACTTACTTCACAAAGCCTGAAGCCATTGCAGTACCTGCTGCAGTTTTACCTAGAATAGTATGCCCAGCAACCGTTGGGTGTACGCCATCGGCAAACAGATAAGTAATATCTGCATTAGCCGCTACCAAAGTTTTTGTGGAACAAGTGAGAGCGGATACTTTGGTTGGGTCTGTGGTTGGCGGCAGAGGGTTGATAGATGGCGTGGTGTCGTTATTGCACGCCATATTGCTTGTGTTAACCAAACCAAAGCTTACTGGGCTGGCAATGGCTTTAGCCACAAGGTCTGCGGTATCTATAATCACCACTTGTTTCGCCGCGATTTCAGTAGCCAATGCTGCAGCAACCGCTTTGTTGTATTCAACTGAAAGCGTTGTTGCTAAGCCTTTCAAAGGTGTTGGCGCAAACTGAGGGGTAACGCCTAGATCTGGCATATTGGCATAGACCACTTTACTAGCGCCCATGGCAATCAATGTTTTCACTTGCGTGACCATCGACGTTGCATTTTTGCCAATTTCGGTTGGAGCCGTTGTAGGGTTAATTTGCCCTGCAGCTACCCCTGCTAAGAAAGCAAAGAAATCATTTGGGCCACCTTGAATTAACACCAATTGACTGGCATTAAAACTGGTACGTGCCGCTTTATACTTGGCAATTTGGCCCTTGATCGACAGCGCCGTTGCCGACTGGTAAGTCACGCCAGGGGCTACCGTTACAAGACCATTGCTAATCGCTTGACCCTTGGCATTTACAGTTAGCTCAGTATCAATTCTTGAGCCACCTTCTGCATAGGCACTACCACCTAGATCATAAATTTTACCCATAGCACCTGGTGTCCCCACTGGCGCACCCGTTGCTGGATTTAAGCCGCTGAAGTTAACTAAGCGATTAGGCGTTAAATTTAAGCCATACTCAGCGGCTAAAACCTCAGCCCAAACAGCACCTGGAGTTTGCTGATCAGGCTTACCAGGTACTTTAAGAAGGGGCTTGGTCGTAAACCGCAGACCCAGCGGCTGATCATTGGTCAAATCAGCATCTGCCGTAGTCGGGTTATACGTGCCGATATCGCTCAGGCTATCGCCAAAAGACACTACTTCTTTAATATTACGAGTATCCGCTGGGGTATTTGCATCTCCTCCACCACCACATGCAGCCAGCAAGGAGGTCAGTAGCAAAACAGCAAAGGGGCGGCTTGCCCGTGGCAGCGAAGAATTCATGTAAATCTCCCGTATTATTGTGGTTAGCACCAGCCCGATGCTTTGTGTAAGAGCCAGACTGGATGTTACGAATCAAACGCGTGTTTGACAAGCCAAAACAGCCTAGGAATATCCCTAGGTAAGAGTTAACGAAGTCAAATAACTGACTAACGATAAATTAGTGTAAAAATTTAGTAATATTGGCGAATTGCTATGTAATAGCAGCACATTCGCCTACTTTTAACCCTGCATATGCAATATTTTGTGCAATTTAGTTATCTTTCATAAGGAATGACCTTAGAAAACTAACTTGCGGATTCTGACAAACAGCAGGCAAAAAAGAGAGGATACTGACAAAACCGCCGATGATTTACTACGCATTGATGTATTTAAACGACACACTGCCAGCAGCGCTTTCTTAAAGTAGCTCCAGATCAAAGAAAAACGATTATTTATGTGAATTTAAATCGACAGGCTGCTAGGGTCTGTTGACCTTTCATTCGCCATTGCGCTGATCCAGAAAACGGCCAAACACAAGACATGTGACGAAGGCAATAACGGGTTATTGTCAAAGAGCATAACGCAGTGAATAGCCATTTCCCTGCTCAGCCCTTCGGGTTTAGTCTCAGAGCAACAAGCCGCTAGATCACTCCTTCCACAGCATTACCTGTGCTTAAATCCATGATCGAATTACTCGCATTATTCTTTGTGTCGCTCATTGCCAACATACTTTCCGCCCTTGCTGGTGGCGGTGCGGGCCTATTGCAGCTGCCCATTTTGCTGTTTTTAGGCTTGGCTTTCCCCGTGGCGCTGGCTACGCATAAAGTGGCCAGCGTAGCGCTAGGCTTAGGCGCTACGATAAAGCACCTAAAAGCAGGCTCGCTCAACTGGCGTTTTGCCCTGCTGATTTTGGCAAGTGGCTTACCTGGTGTATTCATTGGCACACTGTTGGTATTACAAATTCCTGAGCGCTGGACGCTACTGATCCTTGCCCTACTCACTAGCGGATTAGGTATTTACTCGCTGCTATCCCCCACGCTTGGGCAAGCGCCACAAAGCCGCCATCGCAGTGGCCTAGCACTTTGGCAGGGTGCGGTGGGCTTATTTTTAATCGGCATATTAAATGGCTCGTTTACCTCGGGTACGGGGCTATTTGTTACGCTGTGGCTGGTGCATTGGTTTGGAATGGATTACAAACGGGCAGTGGCTTATACCATGGTATTGGTGGGCTTATTTTGGAATGGCGCGGGGGCTATTTCGCTGGCAATGCAAGCAGGCCTCTACTGGCCTTGGGTTCCCGTTTTGCTGATCGCCTCAGCCCTAGGTGGCTATTTAGGGGCGCACTGGGGCTTAAAACAAGGCAATCAGCTGATTAAGCGCTGCTTTGAAAGCGTTACCATCCTGACGGGAATTTCTCTACTCATTAAAACAATAAAGGTATGGTGATGTGGCCTGTCGATTTTATTCCGCAATATATTCATACGACAGCAAGCGTGGACGCGCTATGCTTGGCGTTTATTGGTGATCAACTTTTAGTTAGCGCCGATGGCCAGCTGCCGCTAGCCACAGCGCTGCCTATTAGTGCCGAAATCAGTGTGCAAATAGGCGAATGCTCAGGCAAAGCCTGTATTTTATTAGCTTGGCCCAAAGAAACCCCACACTCCGATCAGCTACAGGCCATTGGCCTACGTAGTGCATGGGGCTTACTTGATAACAGCAGCTATTGGATTGCGGCCCGCGCCCAGCAACTGCTTACTTTTGATCGGCAGCATCGTTTTTGCGGCTGCTGCGGCACCGCCACCGCACGGATGCCAACAGAAACCGCGCGTGAATGCCCCGCCTGTCTGCACCGCAGCTATCCGCGGATTTCCCCCGCCATGATGGTGCTAATTAAAAAAGGCAGAGAGCTGCTGTTGGCCCGCTCCCCCCATTTTAGGCCGGGTATTTATAGCGCATTAGCAGGCTTTGTAGAGGCAGGTGAATCCCTAGAAGAATGCATTCATCGTGAAATTCATGAAGAGGTTGGGGTAAAAGTAGGCAAGCTAAGCTGGTTTGGCAGCCAAAGCCATCCCTTTCCCCACTCATTGATGCTTGCTTTTATTGCCGACTACAGCTCGGGTGAGATTATCCCCCAAGCCGATGAAATCGAAGATGCCCAATGGTTTAGCCCAGAAAACCTGCCCGAGCTACCCAGCTCCTCCAGCATTGCCTACCGGCTGATCCAAGCAGGGCTAGCAAATATTTTGGCAGAAGACCATGCTAAGGCAGTCTAATTAACGGATGCTATGCAGCAGTATTGGCCAAAACATGATCCACGCAAAAAAACCTACTGCCGCGATACTCAAATACGCAAGATAGGGGCACTGCACTGCGCCGCTAAGATACTTTGGTAAAAAATATAAACCACGGGCCTAAACCAGCGTTTTTCCTCAATGGAAACAAGATGCATACCCCATCCCCCAGCAGCAGCTCTTTCCGCCTTGGCGTGGTTTTAGACGTTTTTGCCGCAGTGTTTTACCGATCTACGCCACCGCAGCCGCGATGAGCCGGATTGGTGCCAGTCGTACTGCCATCATCGGCAGTCTTGGGCCCATGTTGTCTATTTTATTAAGCATCATTATTTTGGACGAACACCTCAGCCCTATCCAATGACTGGAGGTTTGGATTGTGGGGAAAAAGTCATAAAAGCTGAATCAATCTAAGCAAGCCTAGTCTTAAGCCCTATTGAGCAATTTAATCAACAAAGTAAACAACGGCAGCACGACTATATACGGAAGGTGTATGAAACTCTGGAACTCACTAACAGCACTATTTAAACCTACGGTATTTAGCTGCGATCCAAGCTTACTCAATGCCTTAGCAGATATTGCAAATCCACGAATTAAGCTTGCTAGCCGCTATCAAGCAAGGCTACAAAATGCCTGTGCCATTGCGGTTTCTTGGAGTGGCCGCAGCGTGGCGCTGCTGCCTGCGCCCGTTGAATTATCCAGCAGTAGCTGGAACACCGAGCCCCACACCCATGCCGCATTTGGCACCAGCGAAAGTGTGCAAGAAACCATTAGCCATTCGGAAGAAGCCCAAACTTGGTTTGCCCAAAACCCACTGGCCGATCATGCCTACGCCGTACTGGTGATGCAAAGCCAGCTGCAACAACGCTATGGTATGGAAGTATTTGGCGATAGCGTGCGCCAAGATGTAGCGCAACAGGTTTTTGTGTGCCGAGCCCAACAGTTGAGCCAAGTAGCAGGCAGCATCGATGAATTACACAGTAAACTAGGCCAACGTCTACTCAAACTGGTAGCCAGCCATGCTGCTTGGCATATTGAAGCGAGAGAACAATTTAAGCGCCAATTAGAAGCCGAGCTTGAGCAAGTAAGGATCAGCTGGCGCTATTGCAAACCGACCGAAGCACGCTATGCCGCACTTACCCAACAAGTTAATCAGCTCTCTACAGAATTCAACGCCTGCCGCAGTGCCTTAGAGCCAGAGGCGATGTTGGCGCTGCTAGAAACCTCGCTTACCGATGCCAATAGCCATATCAAGCTAGAAACTCAGCGCTTAAATCTCAATAAAATGGGCGTAGTAGTCAGTAACGATGCCGATGCCGATGCAGCCGAAATCACCCTCAGCCACGTATTAGCTGAACGCGGGCAGTGGCTGGATAGAACCATCGTACCGGTTAAAATCCTCCGCACAGATATCATCCCACCAAAAGACTTCAGCCAGCGGCTGGATGAGGTGTTGTTTTAATTTTTCCACCCCAAGCCAAGCTATTGTAGGGGGCCTCCCGCCAAATAAAGCCTTTGACCACGACTACAAGAGCTTAAGTTCGCCCCCACCCAACAACGCCCCGCGCTCTGGCTGAGCAAACCAAGCGCAAAAAAAATCGATTAAGGCCCGCTGCTTAGCAGGCTGAGGCAAGCGCTGCGGGTAGACCAAATATAGCGATTGCGCAGGCAGGCTAAAATCAGGCAAAAGCAGTTGCAATTGTCTGCTGGCCAAATCAGCAGCAATTAAGTAATGCGGCAAGCAGGCCGCACCCGCACCAGCCAGCGCTAAATTGCGCAGCAAACCATAATCGCAAACTCTTAAATCGGCCTTGATATCCACCGCATGCAGCTCTTTGCCACGGCTAAACGCCCAATGACAAGGGTCTTTAAAATGATAATTAGCCAAGCATGCCCAGCCTTGCAAATCAGCAGGGCTGCTCAACGGTGACGATGCAGCAATCCGCTCTGCCGATGCCACTAGGCATAGCTCAGCCACCGCTAGCGGCTTAGACACCAATCGTTCATGCCCCAAATAGCCCGATCGCACGGCTAAATCATAGCCATCGTGCTCTAAATCTCTAGGCTCACGACTTACATCCAGCTCCACCTCTAATCGTGGATAACGCTGCTGTAAATCCAATAAAAATTGCGCCATAAACACTCCGCCAAAGCTGGTTGGCACGGTGATACGCAATAAGCCTGCCACTTCGGTACGCAAATCCACCACCGCCTGCTGAGCGGCAAAAACCTGCTGCTGCCACGATTGGCAATGCGCCAAATACACCCGCCCTGCCTCAGTGAGATTGAGTTTGCGCGTAGTGCGATAAAAAAGATCAACCTCTAGCAGATTCTCTAGTTGCGATACTTGGCGGCTGGCATAGGATTTAGAACAGCCTAAAATTTCTGCCGCCCGCGTAAAGCTCCCCTCCTTCGCCACACAGGCAAAGGTATTGGCCCAAATGACTTGCTGATTGATTGTTTCCATATAGGCAACACACGGTTGATATTTAAGCTAATTATCACTGATTAAAGATCGTTTATCCTCGATTTTATAAACAATCTTAATCACACGGGGCTATAAGCCTCACACTTAAAGAGAACAATATGAAAATTCTAGTTATCGGAGCCAATGGCACAGTGGGCAAAGCCGTAGTTGCAGAGCTTGCATCCCGCCACCAGATCATTACTGCAGGGCGCAATAGTGGCGATTATCGAGTCGATCTAAAAGACTCAGCCAGCATCACTGCGCTATTTAAAGAGATAGGTAAGGTAGACGCAGTAGTTTCTGCAGCGGGAAATGTACACTTTGCGCCACTGGCCGAATTTAGCGCCGATAACTACGCCATTGGCATAAATGACAAACTGATGGGTCAGGTAAATCTGGCATTAGCAGCGCAGGAAGCACTAAATGATGGTGGCTCCATTACCCTAACCAGCGGCATTTTAAGCAGCGACCCAATCCGCTTTGGCAGTAGTGCCAGCATGGTCAATGCCGCCATCGACGGTTTTGTTCGCTCAGCAGCCATTGAGCTGCCACGCGGCATTCGCATCAATAGTATTAGCCCCACTTTGCTAGAAGAATCGCTAGAAAACTACGGCCCGTATTTTCAAGGCTTTAACACTGTCCCCGCAGCAAAAGTGGCACGAGCTTATAGCAAAAGCGTGGAAGGCGCCCAGACTGGGCAGGTTTATGCAGTGAATTGATTTTAGTAGTGATGGGCTACGGGCTTGCCGCCAAAGCTATCTTCTTTGGGATAAGGGTAGCCCACCCTAGCTCTCTACAGCACATCCTCAACGCTATAACGCTCACCACCCTGAGGCGATGCAGCCAAACGTTTGACTAGCGCTGCCGCCACATCCTGTGGCTGGCGCAAGAGGCCCTGTTGTTTGCGGGCGATATACCGCCCAACATCAGGGAACTCGGCGGTGCTGCGTGAGCGAATTTCGGCCTGCATTTCGGTATCCATCACGCCTGGATCAAAATTAACACACGTGACCGGATAGCGAGCAAGACTTTGCTCTGCTGCCAGCGCCCGAATAAAATGCTCTAAACCTGCCTTGCTAGCACAATATAAAGACCAACTACCATAGCCACGCAGTGCTGCGCCGGATGAAATTTGCACTAGCGTTTTTGGCACAGCCGTATCGCCAAAATGGCGAATAAACGCTGCAATAATACGAATTGCCGAGTTGAAATTAACATTCAAATTAAAGGTAATGGCCTCATCACTAATGGCAGAAACGGGTGCGAGCGGGCTAAGCATGCCAGCGTTATTAATCAGTAGCACTTCTTCCCAAGGCTGGCTAGCGAGCTGGCTAAATGCTTGATCAGCTACGCTAGCCGCATCGCCAGCGGCTAAATCCACGCCAATATGCCCGCTACTGCTACCACTGCGCGAAAACTCACAAACATGCCAGCCCAAGCCTTGATACACATCCACCAAAGCCGCGCCTAAGCCCTGCGATCCACCGGTAATGCAAAGAAGTTTCATCTATTGGCCGCCTATTGATTAGCTAAGAAAAAGTAATCATCGTATTTCTTAGCCCTTAACTCACCAGCTCATGCGGGTAAATCCGCAGCAGCACAATTCTAGGGCCATTCATTTTTTTAACCACGGCATCAAAATGCTCAAAACGAATACGCTGGCCTTCCGTGGGCAAATCACCCAGCTGCTGCATAATCAAGCCCCCCACTGAATCGGCCTCGGTTTCCTCAATATCAATCCCCAAAGCACGCTCTAGGGTAAAAATATTCAAGCTGCCCTTACCAATTAAAGAGCCATCGTCGAGCTTAGACCATTCATTTTGTGGCTGACGGAATTCATCGCCAATTTCACCCACCAAGGCACCCAGCAAATTATCGAGCGTAATAAAGCCCAGCGGCTGGCCGTCTTTATAAGCCACCACAGCAAAATGCGGCGTGCCATGTTGAAAGCGTTTAAACAGCTCAGATACCGACATACGTGGAGATACGGTAAGCACAGGGCGAGCTAATTTATCTAAATGAGTAGGCAATTCGCCTTTGCGCATCGCAAAAAACACGTCTTTTAAGTGCAATACCGATTGCACTTTCCCCTCTTCATTAAGCAAGGGATAGCGGCTGTAACGATGCTTTACCAATAAATCTAAATTGGTTTCAATATCGGCACTCGCCTGTAAAGCTACTGCCTCATTGAAAGGATGCATTAAATCTGCCACTTCCAAATCACGGAAATCCAGCGCCTGCGCTAAAACGCGCCAATCATCTTCGCTATACTGCTCATCAGATTGCGAGGTACGTAAAATGAGCTTCAGCTCTTCAGCAGAATAGTGGCTTTCATGCCCATCCGCGATATCCAAGCCAATCTTATGCAGCACCCAATTAGCGCTGTGATTAAGCATCCAAATTGCCGGATACATTAACCAATAAAAACAATACAGAGGAGTCGCAGTCCAAATACTAACCTTATCTGGCATACGAATCGCCATGGATTTAGGAGCAAGCTCACCCACCACGATATGCAAATAAGAAATAATAAAGAATGCGAAGGCAAACGAAATGGAATGAATCAAGGCTTCATTCACAATCCCCACCATAGCCAACATAGGCTGCAGTAGGCTCACAAATGCAGGCTCGCCAATCCAACCAAGGCCAAGGGATGCGAGAGTAATACCAAGCTGACAAGCAGAAAGATAAGCATCAAGATTACTATGCACCTTGACTAAAACCCGCCCGCGCCAGCCCATTGTTTTGGCTATGGCATCCACCCGAGTTGAGCGTAATTTAACTAAGCCAAACTCTGCTGCCACAAAGAAACCATTGAGAAGCACCAACAGCAACGCAACTACAATCAATAAAATACTACTGCCCATATCAGGAGCTTCAAGAAGCTCCTATCCTTTTGTTTGTTTAAGTAGCCTTCATTATGCAGGATCAAAGCGTTTTTTAACGATATCGCTTTAAAAAATAAACACATAAACGGCAAAAGGCGGCAGATGGTCGTTAAAAAACCCAAAAAACTTACAAAAATCAGTTTAAACCTCAATCAATTACGCTTTATTCACGGCAAGCCGCGCTAAGCAAGCCATCACAACTCAAGCAAATACCGCCGATAAATCCACGCTGGACGAGCGCCCTAACTCGACATAATGGTCGGCCAGCCATTTTTTCCCTGCCTTGCGCCCCATTTCTTTTAAAGTGGTAAAAAATTTTAGATTAACGGCTAATTTTGACTCTGCATTAAATTGCCCCATTTCTGCCTCAATCAAATGAAAATGAGTACGTGCAATATGCCGATCTAGTTTTGACCAAACAAACAAAGGGCGGTGCGCTTTAAGCCGTGTAAACATCTGCATTTCTCGCAAAAACCCAGATTGAAACGTAATATCTAGAATTCTGTTTTGAATCTCTCTGGCCGAATCTGGCGTAGGCGTTAAATTAAGTGGCTGTAATAGCACCAGTAAAATATCGCAGGCATCACAGTAATCAAATAAAGGAAATATCGCTGGATTAGCAGAATAAGCGCCATCCCAATAAGGCTCGCCATCAATCGTTACACTGCGATATAAAGTAGGCAAACATGCCGAGGCTAAAACCACCTCCGCCGTCATTTCTGAATGAGTAAAAATCCTTAGCTTTCCTGAATTAGCATGGGTCGTGGCAATAAATAATTTAACGGGGCTATGCTTTTGTAAAGCCTCAAAATCTATTTGCTGACCGATCAAATCACGTAGCGGGTTTAAATCAAAAGGATTCATTTGGCTGGGTGATAAATAACGCGTCCAATGCTGCATGATTTTGCCAACCGAAGCGCTAGCAGAATCCGCCGCACTAATATCCACCGGCATGCTCTTGGCCAATGCCAGCCAGAAATTCTCTAGCGCCAGCCTAGCTCCCTCTTTGCCGCCATCCATTAAGCCCTGTGCCAGCACAATCGCGTTCATTGCCCCTGCACTCGTGCCGCTAACGCCTTCAAACTGCAGACGGCCATCTTCTAGCAAGGCATCCAACACACCCCAAGTAAATGCGCCATGCGCACCACCACCTTGCAAGGCTAGATTAATCGTCCGCAGATTCTTAGTCATGGTCAGCCCTCATAAGAATGCACAAGAATAAACAAGCAGCCTAACGAAACTGTGTAAAAACCTAATACTGCAATGCAGCATAGCAGCTATTGGCAAAGCACAAAGGGTAGAAAGTCGCTTACAATCAAGGGCATTACTTCTGATAAGGCCAGCAATGAGCGCCGCCATCGTATTAATAGAAGACGAACCCGCCATCGCCGATACGCTACGCTTTGCGCTAGAGCGCGAGGGTTTTGCTGTCAGCAGCTATTTGCTGGCAAGGGATGGCGAAGCGGCAATCAAGGCGCAGCGGCCCGATCTGCTAATTCTGGATATCGGCCTGCCCGACGATAGCGGGCTAGAAGTGCTCAAACGCCTGCGCCGCCACAGCGATCTACCGGTGCTACTGCTTACCGCCAGAAGCGAGGAATTCGACCGAATTTTAGGGCTGGAACTCGGCGCGGATGATTATGTGCTCAAGCCCTTTAGCCCACGTGAAGTGGCGGCTAGAGTAAAAGCCATCTTAAAACGCAGCAGCCCCAAAACTGATGCCAGCTATAGCCACCCCGCCATCAGCAGCAGCCTATTTCAGCACGAAGCGCAGGCTCGCCGTATGCAATACGCTGGCCATTATTTAACGCTCACCCCCTCGGAATATCGCCTACTAATCACTTTACTCGCCCATCCAGGCCAAGTATTTAGCCGCGCTCAACTCTTAGATGCACTGGGCGAGGCCGCCGAAGATAGCTTCGAGCGCACCATAGATAGCCATATCAAAAGCCTGCGCGCCAAATTACGCCTAGTACGGCCAGACCTAGACCCGATCGCCACCCACCGTGGCTTTGGCTATGCGCTGGAGCAGATTTAATGCGTTTTTCGCTGCGGATATTTTTAGGCTATTTTTTACTGGTTAGCCTGCTGGCGGCTTTTTTACTCAAGCTGGTTGGCGATGAGATCAAACCCGCAGTGCGCCAATCCAGCGAAGAAGTGCTAGTAGACACGGCTAATTTATTAGCTGAACTGGTGCAGCCCGATTTTGTGGCAGGGCGGCTAGACGATGGCCGTTTTGCCAGAGCCATCAAGCTATTTGCCGAAAGAAACCCGCAAGCCAAAGTATGGGGCGTAGCTAGGGATAAAACCTTTTTGCGCGTATACATCACCGATGCCAAGGGCAAGGTGATACTCGATTCAACTGGCCAAGCGGTGGGCCAAGATTACAGCCAATGGCGCGATGTTTATCTTACCCTGCGCGGCCAGTATGGCGCGCGCAGCTCGCCGATGGATCGCTACGATGAATCTACCACCGTGATGCACGTTGCCGCCCCTATTACCAAGGGCAAAGAAATTATTGGCGTGCTCACCGTGGCCCGCCCCAACTGGGCCATGCAGCCGTTTATTGAACGCAGCGAAAATAAACTCTGGCGGGCCGGCCTGATTCTGCTGGCCATTGGGCTAATTATTGGCGGCTTATTTTCATGGTGGCTCAGCCACGGCATCAGTAAACTCACCACCTTTGCCCGAGCAGTGAGCGTGGGGCAGGCCGTGGCCGTGCCGCACTTTACCGCCAATCGTGAGCTCACCACCCTTGCCGCAGCCCTAGGCAATATGCGCGAGCGGCTGGAGGGCAAAGCCTATGTAGAAAACTATGTACACGGGCTAACCCACGAGCTGAAATCACCGCTGGCGGGCATACGCGGCGCAGCTGAAATCCTATTTGAAGAAGGCTTAACGCTCAAAGCAAGTGATCACAGCCGTTTTACCGGCCATATCCGCCAAGAAACCGCCCGCATGCAGCAAATTGTTGACCGCCTGCTGCAACTCGCCACGCTGGAAGCAAGGCACAGCCTGAAAGATACCGAGCCAGTAGACATCGCCAAACTACTCGATGACGTCATCAACGCGCTCAGCCCACAAGCCGGTACACGGCAAATGCTGCACGCGCCGTGGCCCAGCGCCATCATCCACGGCGAGGCCTTTTTACTCACCCAAGCCATCAGAAACCTGCTGCAAAACGCACTGGACTTCACCCCTGAGCACGGGCAGATCTATATCGAGCTGACAATTGATGCGCAAAGCTTGCAAATTGCCATCCACAACCAAGGCGAGCCCATCCCCGATTACGCCCTCACCCGCCTATTCGAGCGCTTCTACTCCCTACCCCGCCCCGCCACCGGCCAAAAAAGCACCGGCCTAGGGCTAGCACTGACCCGCACCATGCTGGAATTGCATGGCGGAAGTGTGAGCTTGGCGAATCATGCGGAGGGAGGCGTGGAGGCGAAGGTTTGCTTGCCCTTGGATTGAACAACTAAATGAAGATAACAACACCGCAATCGAACAGTTTTATTTATCAATTAGGTCTACGCTAAAAAACATAAAATCCACAGGTCTGAAAAATGCCTGAGCTACCTTGCTATTTATATAAGTACAGACCTTTATCTGGCGAAAATGTCAAGCGTGTTGAAGCTATCATTTGCGATAATGAGCTCTACTTCGCCCCTCCCCTATCATTTAACGATCCATTTGATTGCAAACCTTACTTTGCCGAAACTGCATCAATTGCTGAAAAAGAAAAATACACCTATAAGTTATTATTAATAAAACATCCTAGCCTTCAACGCTCCACACGCACAGCAAAAGCAAAACGCATTGCAAGAGACCCTATAAACTTTCAGCGCTACTTAGAAACTGCCAACTCACGCTTTGCAACCTTTGCACAAAAAATGGGGGTGCTATCCCTATCTGCAATCAATAACGACCTGCTGATGTGGGCTCACTATGCAGATTCACATCAAGGGATTTGCCTCGAATTTAAAAGCCAGTTCCCATTTTTTAACCAAGCAGAAGCCGTTATTTATGAAAAAAATCGCCCTCAAATTAGTTTAATAAAAGAATTGCACATAGAAATAGCCAAACATGCCTTTATGACGAAATCAGACCATTGGGAATACGAAAAAGAATGGCGTATTCTAAGTATTAAAAAAGGCCATGGAGCATGTGAGTATCCCAAAGAAGCATTGTGTGGGCTCATTTTTGGAGCACAAATTTCTACCCAAAACAAAGAAATGGTGATGGAATGGATATCTCAGAGAAACTCGCCTATTCAGGTATACCAAGCACACCTTTCAGATAAACATTTCGCACTTGAAGTTTTAAAAGTCCAAAGATAGCTAATCTGTACTGCATCACTAATGCTATTAAAAGCGCAGATGGCTAATTTTTAAATATTTAGCACTTAAAACACGCAACATAACTTAAACATTGTTGTTCTCCATGAAACTCCGTGTTCTCTGTGCCCTCTGTGGTTCAAGATTTAGGTTTTGCTGCCTCCCATCTCCACACAATCTCCACATTCCACTCATTCTCCCTCCACATCCGCCTTGCACAATGCACCCATCGCATACACAAGGGGAAGGTTATGAAACTTAAGTGGAAGTTTTTCACCAGCGTGCTGCTGCTGATAGGCATGTTATTTATTTTAAACTTGGTCAGGCATATGGTGTTTGAACGGCAGCAGCGCGCCCAGGAAGTGCGCCAAGAGATCGCCCAATTCAGTGCTGGGGAACAAACCGTGAAAGGGCCTTTTCTGGTGCTGCCTTTAACTGAAACCATCAGCAAACTAACCGAGCAACAAACCCCACAGGGTAAAGTCAGCGCTTGGGAAGAAAGCAGCAGTCGCCGCAATATCATCCTGCGCCCCGAGCAATTTTCAGCCAACGGGCAATTAGCGGTAGAGAAACTTAAACGGGGAATTTTTGAAGCGCCGATTTACCGCAGTGATCTCATCTTATCAGGGCGCTTTGCTCTGCCTGTGCTTAGCCATTATGAACAACAGCCCAGCTCCGCGCGCGAGAAAATCAGCAGCCGCTGGGGCAAGCCTTATATCGTACTGAGCCTTTCTGATGTGCGCGGCATACAGAATATGGGCGGCACGCTGGCGGCTGATTCATTAAATTTTGAACCTGGCACCTTGCAAGAAGTCAGCACGCCAAGCGTGGTCGCCGAAGCCACTTCTGGGGAAGAGCGCACGGTAGCCGCCACTCCTGCAGCAAGCAATAGCTTAGGCGGCGGAGTGCATGCCATGGTCAGCTTGCCTGCCGGTGCGCAATCGCTGGATTTTAAACTGAATCTAAAACTCAGCGGCACAACGCAGTTACTGATCGAGCCAATCGGCAAAGAAAGCCACGTTGCGCTGGCAGGCAACTGGCCTCACCCCAGCTTTAGCGGCAACTTTGCCCCAGTCGAGCGCAGCGTTACCGCTCAGGGCTTTAGCGCACGCTGGCAAACCAGCCAGTTAGCTACCGGTGGCAACTGCGTTAAATCCAATTGCCCAAGCGCATCTCTGGGCTTACGTCTGGTTGACCCCGTTGATAGATACACCCTTAACGAGCGCACCATCAAATATGCTGAGTTATTTGTACTGGTGATTTTTGGCGCGGTGTTTTTGATGTCGGTACTAAAACGAATCGAAATTCACCCTGTGCAATACGCCCTAGTTGGCGCGGCATTAGCACTGTTTTTTCTACTGACTTTATCGCTATCCGAGCATTTAGGCTTTGCCAAAGCCTACGGAGCTGCCGCTGCCGCATCCATCGCACTGCTCGGCTATTACGTAAGCTTTGTACTGGCCACATGGCAGCGCGGCACAGGCTTTGCCATTATCCTCACCGCCCTCTATGGCCTCTTGTACGGCATCTTGCAATCAGAAGATATGGCGCTATTAATGGGCAGCCTAACCCTATTCGGCCTGCTGAGCTGCGTAATGGTGCTCACCCGTAAAACAGATTGGCAAGCACTTAATTTACGGACGGCAAGCGAGTAAACATGGGGAAAAGCAGCGTAGGCACGAGTGCCCTCCCTAAGATCCACACATCGTAATTTCATAAAAATGGCCCATTGCTTTATTAAAAAGCAATGGGCCATTTCAGCGATCTGTAAGGCAGGCAAAATGCTTTATCTTGCCCACGCCGCAAAACTTAGCCCCCCGCTGCCGCAGTGGCCACCATTCCAGTCTTAATCCCATCCATTTTCCTTGCCAGCACTTTAGCGCCAGCGGTGATGCCGGAAGTGATTTCGGTGAGGCCGCTACGCTCATCTGAGCTGCCTAGTTTTACTTTGCTTTGGGCGATTTTACCGTTCTCTAACCAATAGACATATGGATCGGTGCTGCCGCCAAGCACTGCAGCACTAGGGATGGTGAGTTTAGGCTGCGATACGCCAAGGGCCAGTTGGCCTTTGGCAAACATACCGCCACGCAAGGTGCCCGCAGGGTTTTTTACCGCCAGAAACACGGCAATCGCGCGGGAGTTTTTTTCTACTTCGGGGTTGATGCGTTGCACCGTACCGTTAAATACCTTGCTGCCAAAGCCATCCACCTGAAATTCGGCCTGCTGCCCTGCGGCAACATTAGCAATTTGGTTTGCAGGCACGGCCACTTGTAGCTCCATGGCGGATACGTCAACGATATTAAATAGCTCAGAATTTTGATCGACTTTTTCGCCAGGCTGAATAAAACGCTTACTGATTTGCCCACGGATAGGTGCACGCAGCACCATATCGTCCATCGCGTTTTTAGCCACCGCCACCTGTGCCTGAATCGCTTTTAGTTTGGCTTGACTAACGGTTAGGCTGCTAGAGCTGCTATCAAAGGCATTGCCAGAAATAAAGCCCTGCTTTTGTAAGGCTTGGTTTTTACCGTGCGTTTTTTCTGCCAGCGCCAGCTCGGCCTTCGCCATATCCAGATTACTTTGCCGCTCGTTCAACTGAGCAATAATATTACTGGCATCAAAGCGCGCCAGCACTTGGCCCGCTTTTACTTCTTCGCCTTCACGCACCAGTACGCTATCCACCTGAGCAGATACTTTAGAACGCAAGGCCGCATGGTTTACCGCCTGCAAAGCGCCGCTAATAGAAATAGATTGATCCAAGGGGCGCAACGTAGCCACGGCCAAATCGGCGGCGGCAAATTCTAATTTACGCGGCGCTTCTTCTTTTTTTTCAGGCTTACCCTTGCCTTGGGTAAAAGCCACGCCCCCCGCTGCCAATGCAATAAACAGCAGCGCTAGGCCAATCGTTTTTTTCTTAAACATAGTCATCACATTTATTCCTGATTAATTCGTTGCCAGAGCCAATTTCAAAGCCTTGCGCGCCTTGCGCTTTACCGCCCAGCCATCTAAATAAGCGTACAAAATCGGGACTACAATCAGCGTCAACACGGTAGAGGAAATCACCCCGCCGATAATTGAACGGCCCATTGCAGCCTGTGTTTCTCCGCCTTCGCCTAGGCCAATCGCCATCGGCAACATGCCAAAAATCATCGCTGCGGTAGTCATTAAAATAGGGCGTAAACGCACTTGGCCAGCTTCTAGCAGCGCCTCTTTGGCCGACTGCCCCGCCCGCTTGGCGCTATTGGCAAAATCAACCAGTAAAATCGCATTTTTAACCGCAAGCCCCAGCAGCATCATAAAACCGATCATAGAGAATAAATTGATCGTGGTACCGGTTAAAAACAGCGCCAGTAACGCCCCCGTTAGCGAGAACGGCAGTGAGGCCATAATCGCCAAAGGCTGTAAAAAGCTGCCAAATTGTGAGGCCAGCACAAAGTAAATAAAGATCACCGCTAAGCCAATCGCACCAAGGAAAGCCGCAAAGGCTTCCTGCATCTCGGCCTGCTGGCCGCCTGCTCCAAAGTGATAGCCTGGTGGCAGCTCGGTTTTATCCAATAACGCCTGCACTTCATTGCTCACCGTGCCGCTTGGCCGGCCTTGCACATTGGCATATAGCGAAACACGGCGCTGCATATCTAGGCGCTTAAGCTGCTGTGAGCTACTGCTGTTTTCTAGCGTTGCCACCTGGCGCAAAGACACTCTGAGTGGAGAGCCATCGCTATTGGTTTTAGAGCTAGTTAGGTAAAGATCGCCAAGATCACTAGCGGTACGGCGATCGCTTTCTGCCAGCTGCACCACCACATCGTAATTCTGCCCATCGCTAGCTAGCCAGTGGCTAATTGTTTCACCTGAGATGAGTGCGCGTAATGCACTGCCAATTTGCGCGTTATTTAGGCCTAAATCGCTAGCAGCCTCATTATCAATTTTAATCGCCAGCGTTGGAGTAAAGGCTTTTTCACTGCTTTCTAAATCCACCACGCCAGGAATTTTGGCGATTTTTTTCATTAAATCGCTGGTAATTTGCGTCAGCTGGCTAGGGTCTGGGCCAAATACGGTGATAAAAATCGGCTTCCAACCGCCTACCGATAGCTCCACCCCAGCCACACGGCCAACCACCTTGCGGATTTCTTTTTCGATATCGTTCTGCGAGCGGCGTTGTTTGCGATCAACCAGCTTCAGGGTGATTTCTGCCATATTTTTGCTGTTTTGTACGCCAACGGCCGATTGAATGGAGCGCACTTCTTTAAATGACTTTAAAGCCGTTTCAATCTGCTTCGTTTTGGCGTCGGTGTAATTCAGGCTGGAACCAATTGGGGTGTTGAGTTGCAACCTAAGCACGCCATTATCAACTTTAGGCTCAAACTCTGT
Source organism: Iodobacter fluviatilis (assembly GCF_004194535.1). NCBI lineage: Bacteria > Pseudomonadati > Pseudomonadota > Betaproteobacteria > Neisseriales > Chitinibacteraceae > Iodobacter > Iodobacter fluviatilis. The sequence goes on from NZ_CP025781.1 coordinate 1,709,971, forward strand.
ACCAATAAATGGCAGTAAGAATAGGCTGGCAATAAAGGCCGCCATTGCACCGGCCAGCACAGTTTTTCTTTTAACTAAAGACCACGCTAGAAAGCGGCCATAGATATGGTGCAGCTTTTCAATTTGGCGCTCAAATGCCGCCATAAACCGGCCCATACGCGGCCAATTTTTCAAGCGATCGCCTTCTGGATCGTGCCAAAGCGAAGACAACATCGGGTCTAAGGTAAAGCTAACGAACAAGGAAACCAGCACTGCAACGGTTACGGTAATCCCAAACTGAAAGAAAAACTGCCCGATTATGCCGTGCATAAACGCCACCGGCACAAACACCGCCACAATGGCAAAGGTAGTCGCCATAACCGCTAGGCCAATTTCCTCTGTCCCCTCATGTGCGGCCTGCACATGGTTTTTACCCATGCCCAGATGGCGAACAATGTTTTCCCGCACCACAATCGCGTCATCAATCAACAAGCCAATCGACAGACTCAAGGCCATCAGCGTCAGCATATTCAAAGAAAAACCGCAGGCGTGTACCACAATAAACGTCGCAATCACGGAGATCGGTAGGGTTAAGGCGGTAATCACCGTGCTGCGCCATGAGTGCAAAAACATAAACACAATCAGCGTAGTCAGTATCCCGCCTTCTAAGATGGTGACTTTTGTGTCACTTAAAGCGCGCTTAATATCGTCAGAATTGGCCTGAACCACGGTTAGTTCTGCGCCAGCAGGCAGGCTGGCTTTCATCTTTTCAACCGCAGATTTAACCCCTTCACCCAGCTCTACAATATTCGCCCCTTGAATTGGGAAAACATCCAAGCTGATCACGCTCTGCCCATCAAGGCGAGAAATTGAGGTATTTTCCTGCTCGCCATCGACCACATCAGCGACCTGCTCAAGGTAAATCGGCGTATTGGCTTGACGAGCGATAATGATTTTACCAAATTGCTTAGGGTCTTTAATTTTGCCTTCTAGGCGCACAAGCTGCTCGTTATTGCCATTCACAATACGGCCTGCTGGCACATCCTGATTAGCCTCGCGCACGGCGTTCATCACCTGATCGACACCCAAGCCGTAGCTATTTAGCGCATCGCGGCGCAGCCGCAGCTGAATCTGCCGATTAACCAAACCATTGCTATTAATGCTGCCCACGCCTGGTGCTGTGCGTAAGCGTTTTATCACCATCTGCTCAGACAACATACTTAGCTCGCGCAGGCTAAGCGTGCCTGAGCGTAAGGCAAGCTGCATCACCGGCTCGCTTTCACCGCTAATATCTGCCTTTAAGACCAAAGGATCTTTAGCTTCCTTAGGGAAATTTGGCTTAATCAGCGCCACTTTATCGCGAATTTCTTGCAGACCACCGGCCGAGTTCGCACCCATGCGGAACTCCACACTCATAAAGGCCGAGCCTTCACGCGCCGTGGCCCAGATGTGCTTCACCCCATTCACGGTATTGATTTGCTCTTCTAGCGGTTTAATTAAATCGTTTTCAATCGCCTCTGGGGATGCACCAGGGTAGCTAAGCTGAATAAACACTTGCGGGCTAGCCACGGGGGGCATGCGCTCTACCGGCAGCAAGCCGTAAGAAGCCATGCCTAACACCAGCAGCGCCAATATGACCATCGTCGCAAAAACCGGATGTTTAATACTAACCTTGGTTATCCACATGCAGAGGCTTCTTTCAAAAGAGGTTAAATTAGCACGCCAAGATAATGCCACAGCTTGGCACGCCATCCGCATATTCTTCTTTATTTTGATGTCATGAGACTTATAAAAATTGTATTAATTTTGTACTACATCAAGGTGCCTACTCTAAACACAGTGCATGCTAGGAGCACAGCGTGATGCTTATTGCCCAATAGCGCTGGGCAAAATCCCCAGCCCAGTACTTGAATCCAAACCTGCCTTGCGGTATACCAATCCCTCGAATGCACGAGGTGAATATGCCTAGATTTTTCCTTGATATGCCACTGGCCACTGGCCTTGGCTTCAACTTGCCTGAAAATGTTGCTCGCCATGTACAGGTACTGCGCTTGCAGCCAGATAACGCAATCACCTTGTTTAACAGCCAAGGTGGAGAATACGCGGGCCGCATCACCGAAATGGGCAAACGCCATGTAGCCATAGAAGTGCTGGCATGGGATGAGCAAGACAGAGAATCGCCACTGGATCTCACGCTGATTCAAGCGGTATCAGCTAGCGATCGTATGGATTACACCATCCAAAAAGCCAGCGAGCTGGGGGTTAGCCGTATTCAGCCGGTGATCTCCGAGTATTGCCAGCAGCGCCTTAGTGGTGAGCGCGCCGAAAAACGCCTCGCCCATTGGCAGGCGATTGCCGTATCCGCCGCCGAGCAATGTGGCCGCACCCGTGTCCCTACAATCTTGCCAATCATTAAGTTTGAGCAAGCCTTAGCGCAAGATGCAGCACTAAAATTGTTGCTCTCCCCCATTGGTGCCATCAGACAAAATGAATTACCTTTGACCGCCAGCAGTGCCGCCGTACTCATTGGCCCCGAGGGTGGATTTTCTGCAGCGGAGGAAACACTGGCCGTTGCCGCTGGCTACACCCCGCTAATCCTTGGCCCTAGAATTTTTCGCACCGAAACGGTAGCGCCGGTGATTGCTGCGCTGCTGCAGAGCAAATACGGAGACTTGTAAGCCTTCATCCTAAGGGCGCTTGCAGTTAACTAAGATCACTGTAACCAAATCCAGCACTCACTGACACAGCGCTGCGATAAGGTGACAAACAAAGTAGCTGAAATGCAAAAAAATGCTGCTGAAATGCAAGCACCGCTTTGAGGAGCCGAGCGTAAACAAGCGGTGCTTAAACTTGCTTTATCTTCATCTATACGCGGCAATTTTAAACAACGGCAGGTAGCAACTTATGCCCCTGACTACAGCGTATAATTCGCCCCCTCTCCAGCATTAACCTTCAGGCATGCTCATGAAATCGACGAGTAATCGAGCACTTTATCTGCGTATTCTGGGCGAAATTCGCCCGCACATTAAAGTGGTCTCCATTTCTATCCTCTGCCTATCGGTAGCGGCGGCGGTGGATGCGGGCTTAACCCTTTTACTGAAGCCTTTAGTTGACCAAAATTTACAAACATCGGCCTTAGCGCGCAGCATGGCTTGGATATTACCCGCTCAAATTCTAGGGTTAGCGCTGCTGCGCTTGATTTCCAACTTCGGCAATGAATACACCACCGCATGGGTTTCATCCAAAGTGATGCACGATTTACGCGGAAAAATGTTTGGCCGCATGCTTAGCCTACCGGTGAAATACTTTGACCAAACCTCGGTGGGTGTCTTGCTTTCCCGAGTCACATTCGATGTGAATCAAATTATGGATGCGGGCACTAAAGTGCTCACTGTGCTCATCAAAGACTCGCTACTCTTGGTGTTTTTACTGGCATCCATGCTGTATTTAGATTGGCAACTTACCCTGCTTTGCCTGATCTTGCTGCCAGGCGTGGCGATCAGTATCAGCGTGGTCGGCAAGCGCCAGCGCAGGCTTTCGCGTGAAACTCAGGCAGCCATGGGGAAAATGACGCAAATTTTAGATGAAAGCTTATCCGGCCAACGTATTATCAAAATATTTGGCGGTTTTTCTTACGAGACTAATCGCTTCGCTAGCACTAATAATAATGTGCGCCGCCTATCAATTAAGCAGGCCATTACCTCCAGTATGAATTCTGGCTTAATCATGCTTTTGATTGGGATTACGCTAGCGGTGATTATTTATTACGCCAGCTTGCGTGCCCAAGATGGGGCACTGACCGCAGGCGCGTTTGTGGCCTTTATGGTGCAGATGATGGCCTTGCAACAACCCATCAAAAACCTGACCAAAATTAACGAGAGCCTACATAAGGGCTTAGCGGCAGCTGAATCGGTCTTTGCCATCTTAGATGAGCCCATCGAAAGGAATCAGGGTCAGCTTCAAAGCCAACGAGTGCAAGGCTCCATTACGCTACAAGATATTTACTTTGCCTATGCCGATGAAGGTAAACCCGCGCTAGATGGCATTAATTTAGATATTAAGCCTGGCGAAACCATTGCCCTAGTCGGCAGCTCCGGCAGTGGCAAAACCACGCTGGCCAATCTACTACCCCGTTTTTATGATGTAAGTAGCGGCCAAATATTAATCGATGATCAGCCCTTGGCTGAATATCAGCTGGGTAATCTGCGTCAGCAAATTGCCCTTGTTTCGCAAGATGTGATTCTATTTAATGATAGTGTGACTGCGAATATTGCTTACGGTAATGACGTTGATATGGAGCGGGTTCGTCAGGCAGCCGAAGCCGCCCATGCGCTGGAGTTTATCGATGCCATGCCTGACGGCTTAAACACTCTACTGGGTGAAAACGGCATGCGCCTATCCGGCGGCCAGCGCCAGCGCTTAGCCATTGCCCGCGCGATTTATAAAGACGCGCCAATTTTGATTTTGGATGAGGCAACCAGCGCGCTGGATACCGAATCAGAACGCAAAGTACAAGACGCGCTAGAAAACCTAATGCAAGGCCGCACCACCCTAGTGATTGCCCACCGCCTATCTACTATCGAAAATGCCAGCCGTATCGTAGTGATGCAGCATGGGAAAATCGTTGAAAGCGGCAACCATCTTGAACTAATGGCCAAAAATGGCATGTATAGCCGTATGCACGCCGCGCAATTTGCCAACAGTTAACGGCACTTATGCAAAAAAACCGCTGAGAGGCAAGCCTCTCAGCGTATCAAATGTAATTGCGAATGCCACGGCACATGCACCGCAGAACGCAAAATGGCTTAGAGAACATGACAAATAAATTTACTTATTAACATTTACTCATGTTTGGTAAAAATATAAGTAAATTTGCTTTAAAAACAGTGTTGATTCCATGCAAACTACGCAAAGAAAGCTCGAAAGCAATCGAAACTCTCCCTAATTGCCATTTTTTCGGTAACATTCATTCTTTACTCGGGGGAAACCCATGATTCAAGTCGGCGTTGTAATGGGTAGCAATAGTGACTGGGAAGTCATGCAGCATGCCGCCAAGCAACTAAAAGCCTTTGGCGTGGCATTTGAATGCCGCGTTGTTTCTGCGCACCGCACCCCTGATCTCTTGTTTGAATACGCCGAAACTGCCGTGGCTCGCGGCTTGCAGTGCATTATTGCAGGCGCAGGTGGCGCAGCTCATCTGCCAGGAATGATTGCGGCTAAAACCACCATTCCGGTATTGGGAGTGCCCGTCCCTTCCAAATATCTACGCGGAGAAGACTCATTACTCTCCATCGTGCAAATGCCTAAAGGCATTCCAGTCGCCACCTTTGCCATTGGCGAAGCTGGCGCGGCCAACGCCGCTCTTTTTGCTATCTCGCTACTTGCCAATGCCTTGCCTGAGCTAGCGGCTAAGCTTATTGCATTCCGTGAGGAGCAAAAAGAAACTGTGCTGGCGATGGAACTGCCCGAAGTAGAATGAAACCCGCCAAAGAACTGCTGGCAGAGCTAGAAGAAAAAGGCTTTTTATTCAGCGTTTTTTATCGAGGGGCCCTCTGCTGGGGGCTTCCCTTCGGGCTGCTATTTTCTTTGGCAATTAGCTTTTTTGAAAGAAAATCCTATCTCACTGCCACGATACAAATTCTGCCATTAGCCCTTATTTTAGGTGCGGTCTTTGGCTGGGGGCTTTGGGGTGTTGCCCTGTTGCAGGGTGTAAAACGACGACAAGATAATGATTGATTTTGTAGGGTCACGGCATCCCGTGGCCTAAGCAATTTATTTAGCCGCCCATGTCAGCTAAAGCCGACACAAGAAAGGATTTAAAAATGGCCGTTAAGCCGATTCTCCCACCCGCCATGTTAGGCATCTTGGGTGGAGGCCAACTGGGCCGCATGTTTGCAATGGCCGCCAAGACCATGGGCTATGGTGTTACAGTGCTCGACCCAGATCCCAACGCACCTGCTGCGGAGATAGCCGATGTACATCTCTGCAAACCCTACACCGATCAAGAAGCACTAGCAGCACTGGCCAAGCAATGTGTGGCCGTCACCACCGAATTTGAAAACGTCAACGCCGATAGCATGCGCTGGCTAGCTACTCAGGGCGTAAAAGTAAGCCCTTCTGGTGATTCAGTCGCCATCGCCCAAGACCGCACTTGCGAGAAAAATTTTATCCGCGATGCGGGCCTCGCAACTGCACCGTTTCTGGTGATTAAAAACTCCGGCGATCTAGAACAAGACCTTAGCCCCTATCTACCGGGCATTTTAAAAACCGCACGTAATGGTTACGACGGCAAGGGTCAAGTGCGGATCAAAAGCTTAGAAGAAGCCCGCTACGCCTTATCTGAGCTTAAGCATCAGCCCTGCGTACTAGAAAAAATGCTGCCGCTGAAAGCTGAAGTATCAGTGATTGTGGCTCGTAGCGCCGCCAATGAAATCGCCTGTTTTCCACCAGCAGAAAATATTCATACCGATGGTATTTTGGATATCTCTATTGTTCCGGCCCGCATCAGCCCAGAAATCACCGAGCGCGCCCGTGCCATGGCGATTCAGCTAGCCGAAAAGCTCGATTATATCGGCGTGATTGCAGTAGAGTTTTTTGTGCTAGAAGACGATTCACTGGTCATCAACGAAATGGCGCCGCGCCCGCACAATAGCGGCCATTACACGCTAGACGCCACATTTAGTAGCCAGTTTGAGCAGCAAGTACGTACCATGTGTGGCCTTTACCCCGGCAAGCCTGATTTGCACACACCGGTAGTGATGGTCAATCTGCTCGGCGATGTTTGGCATAGCGATGGCAGCGAGCCGCATTGGGAAATCATGCTCACCGCCCCCAACACCAAGCTGCACCTCTACGGCAAAAAAGAAGCCCGCGCTGGCCGCAAAATGGGCCATTACAATGTGCTAGCCAGCAATGTAGATAGCGCTTTAGAGCAGGCTTTAGCACTAAAAGAAACGCTGTAATTCAAGCAAAAACAAATCTGTACCTCCGCCTCGTAGGGCGGGTGAAACACCCGCGTATTTTATTGCTCGCCGGTTGCACCCGCCCTACGAAGGCTGAGCAATCTTGAAATAGCAGCGTTTTACGATCTTGAGCAATCAATTGGAAAATATAATGAGTGAAATGAATTTAATCAGCGATTTACAAGCACGTGGCCTGATCGCCCAACTGACTGATGGCGATGCGCTAGAAAAACGGCTGGCTGAGAAATCCATTACTCTTTATTGCGGCTTTGATCCGACGGCAGATAGCTTACACATCGGCAGCTTAGTGCCGATTCTGGTACTCAAACGCTTCCAAGAAGCAGGCCACAAACCGATTGCATTGGTTGGCGGTGCCACCGGCATGATAGGCGACCCTAGCTTTAAAGCCACCGAGCGCAAACTCAATACCCTCGATATTATCGATAGCTGGGTTGGCAAAATTCGTAAGCAAGTTGAGCCTTTCCTCAATTTTGAAGGCAGCAACGCCGCCATTATGGCCAATAACCACGATTGGTTTGGCAAAATGGATGTGCTAACTTTCTTGCGCGATATCGGCAAGCACTTCTCTGTAAACGCCATGATCAAGAAAGAAGCGGTGCAACAACGAATTAACCGCGATGATTCTGGTATCTCGTTTACCGAATTCACCTACAGCCTGCTACAGGGGTACGATTTTGTAGAGCTGAATAAGCAATATGGCTGCGAGCTGCAAATTGGCGGCTCCGATCAGTGGGGCAATATCACCGCCGGCACCGATCTAACACGCCGCATGAATCAGCAGCAGGTATTTGGCCTGACCATGCCACTGGTGACCAAATCGGACGGTACTAAATTCGGTAAAACCGAGAGCGGCACCATCTGGCTAGATGCAAAAAAAACCTCACCGTATAAGTTCTACCAATTCTGGCTGACCACCGCTGATGCTGACGTGTATAAATTCTTACGCTACTTTACTTTCCTCACTAATAGCGAGATCAATGCCATTGAAGCAGCAGATATTGCCGCTGCGGGCAAGCCAGAAGGCCAGCGTATCTTAGCCGAGCAAGTGACCACGTTAGTGCACGGCGCAAACGCCGTCATTGCCGCACAGCGCATCAGCCAAAGCTTGTTCTCAGAGGATCAAAACTCGCTGACTGAAGACGATTTTGAACAGCTAGCACTCGATGGACTGCCCCACGTTGAGATCAGTAGAGATCAGCCGGGTTTACTGGATGCACTGGTTGCAGGCGAATTAGCAACATCCAAAAGCCAAGCACGTGGCTTTATTGAAAGCGGCGCGGTGATTATCAATGGCGCAAAAATAAGCGACGTAGCTTACAGCCTAAGTGAGGCCGATCGCCGCTATGGCAGCTACACCCTGCTGCGCCGAGGTAAGAAAAATCATTGCTTGGTGATTTGGAAATAAAATAATCTAGGCAATAAAAAAAACCACGGTGATAGGCCGTGGTTTTTTTATTGTTACTCAAAATTAAAGCAATCTAGAGACTAATCGATCGGCCCTAAAACGCGACAGCCGAGTTAATAATTTTTTAACCGGGGGGGGGTAATCCAATAATGTTTCCAGCTCACGGTAATAATTTATACGCTTGGTATTTTTAGCAATCATGTCTTTTTCTGTTTGCAACTGCGCTTTTAGCTCGTGCTTAGGATCATGGATTAACAGTGCGTTTTCCAGATCTAAGCTAAACGCACGTGGGTTTAAATTATTACCTGTTAGCAGAATATAATCATCATCAATCCAAATACCTTTTAGATGGTAGCTATGACCCGGATCATTCCAGAGCATTAAATTAAGCTGACCACGATAAATATCTAATTGGTGCAACTTAGCAAAGCGGCGTAAATGCGTTTCGTACAAATAAGGCAATGCACCAATAGTTTTAAATGGTTCGCCTTCTGGAATGTAAAAATCATTGGCTTTTTTCTCGCCAACAATAATATCCACCTTCACGCCTCTTTGCAGCAGGCGATTAATTTCTTTAATCACCGTTCTAGGCAAATTAAAGTAAGGCGTGCAAATTTGTACGCGGTTTTGCGCTGCGCCTAGTAATTTAATAATCAACCGATTTAATGAATTACGCTTACCAACGCCCACAACAGGAGTAATACCCAAACCGGTCACTTCATCTTGGGCATGGTGTGTTGCGTAATGCGCTGATTTAAGCCGCTGACGAAATTGGCGAATCTCTGGACTAATTTGTTTAGTACTAGGAATCGTATCTAAATCTAAGCGATAAACAGCGCTGCTATTTAAGAATTCGCCCTGTAAAAAATTAACCATACTATCCGCTAAAGCCACATTTTTAATAATATGGTAGCGATCATAACGATAGCGATCACCAACATGTAAATACACATTATTTAAACTGGCACCGCTATAAACCACGGTATCGTCAAAAACAAAGCCCTTTAAATGCAGTACACCAAATAGCTCGCGCGTTTGCGCAGGCACGCCATAAATAGGCACATTTAGCTCGTGATTTAAGCGCTCTTTTTGATACCAAGCCGCATTACCTGCCTGCGCTCCCGCACCAATGAGGCCGCGCTGAGCGCGATGCCAATCTACAAAAATACGGATGTCTAAATCAGGCTTGCTAGCACGGGCCGCATATAGCGCCGCTAAAATCTGCGCCCCCGCCTCATCCTCTTGCAAATATAGCGCGGTAATATAAATACGCGATTGTGCCTTACTAATTAGATCGAGTAACTTCTCGCGAAAGTCTTCGGTACTTAGTAAGGTTTGGAAATGAGCTGGGTCTTGTGAAAAACGCGGCAAAGACGCCAAATATGAGCGATTAGTTTCAAAAAGCATAAATGATCTGCAAACCGCAGAGTGACCTGTCTAGCATATTGAAGCCTACTATCTTAGCACTATGTTTTATAAGAAAGGAGATGTATTAGGATCAGTTGACATTTGATTCACAATTGCGCTGAGCCTGAAAATAGTGATGCACTGCGTTAAAAGAGACTGACAGTACTCGTAGCACTTCGTGTCTTTTACCTTGTTCAGCCCCACAACTACCGCCAATGCAGCCCTGAATCAAACGTCAACAAGCCCTACTTCCTCAACGATCTTTTGAATAGGTTAAAAGCAACGATTAGCGATGGGTAATTTGAAAAACATCACAGAGATAATTCAAAAAATTTTCATCCTCACACATCCCTTTACCCGCTGTATCACTTACCTTTGCTACGGGTTGGCCATTACAAGCCACTAATTTCATCACAATTTGCAGTGGCACTTGGCCGCAATCATTGGATAAATGGGTGCCAATGCCAAAACCGGTGCGGGTTCTAGGCGCAAAATGGCGATAAAGCGCAATCGATTTTTCTAAAGTTAAGCCATCGCTAAACACCAATTGCTTGGTACCGTAATCAATATTCATTTTAATATAATGGGCAATTACTTTCTCGCCCCATTCGTAAGGATCACCCGAATCATGTCGCAATCCATCAAAGAGTTTGCAGAAATACAGATCAAAATCACGTAAGAATGCATCCGTGCCCACCACATCAGTGAGGGCGATACCTAGATCCCCACGGTATTCACGTACCCAATGCTCTAGTGCATTGGTTTGAAAATCACGCAGCCGCGATCCAAAGCACTGAAATGCTTGCATATATTCATGCGCCATCGTGCCAATGGGCGTTACACCATATTGCATAGCCAGCAATACATTACTAGTACCGCGAAAATAAGGAGCAGCCTGTTTTACTAAAATGCCGACCATTTCTGCATGCCACACCCTAGAAAAGCGTCGCCTTGTGCCAAAATCAAAAAACACAAAGGGGTTAGCGGGCATAGGCTGCTGCGATAAAGTATTTAATGCCTTTAATTTAGCCTGTAAATACTCGCGGCCAATAGCAAGGGCTGCAGCTTGCGGTACTTGCCTAAAATACAGCTCATTCACAATCGATAAGACATAAATTTCAAATAACATGCAATACAACATTGGCCCTGTAACGCGAATATCTAAATCCTCACCTTGTGCTGTAATGCTAATAAAACGCCGCTGCAATTGAAACAAACGTAAGAAATCAACAAAGTCAGATTTAATAAAACGTAATTTAGCTAAATAGGCTAGTTCTGCCTCACTAAAACGCAAAGAGCAGAGATGATCTAGCTGTGCTTCTAACTCAGCTTGCAATGCAGCCAAAGGCCGCTCAGGGGCATTACGGCACTTAAATGCATAAGCTGCCTGCGTTTCAGGCTGATGGTGCAGTATTTCTTGCATCATGGTGAATTTATACAAGTCGGTATCTAATAATGATTCAATGACGGGCGCAAAACCTGACATAAACTACTCCATTCAGCCGCGAAACGTTTTTAATTTAGTTATTAGCAAATGCATTTTTATAATAAACGCCAATTAACGCTTTATATCATTTAGTGCTCACCCTCTGCACGGGCATTCTTACACCTGACTCAATTAAGCCATAGACATCACACGATCTAAGCTGGCGAGGTAGTCCAATCAATTGTGTACATATCTGTGTCATATTAACCGTTTAGCTTGTCAGTACATTTATCATTAATTACTATATCTTTGCAAATTAACGTTTTTATCTAATTGTAAACTTACAATAAATCATAAGTAGTGCAGCAAAAGCTTCCCAACAAGGCACGCGCACAATGCTAGGAATTTTTTCCTGATTACTTATTGCCAGCTTATAAACCCTAACACAGCGAGTGGTGCAATGACCCAAACCAGCTTGATCTCTCCCTTAGCCCTTCTAGACCACGCTTGGGAATACTGGATAGACACCACTCAGCGCTCAGCGCTATTTCTTGATGTCATGCGTGAGCGCAGCAATATTGCGATCGAACATGCTCAGCAAGGCAAACCTCCACTACTGGCCTTTGATTACGAGCTATTAATTGATGCTCGCAGCCTAGACGTGCCTTGCAACTATATGCTGCTGCGGGTCTTACCTTCGGGCGATATCCACACCGATGCCACCAAACGCCCTTATGTGATTATCGACCCACGCGCGGGCCACGGCGCGGGCATTGGTGGGTTTAAAGCGGATTCACAAGTTGGGGTAGCTTTACGTGCTGGGCATCCGGTTTATTTTGTAGGCTTTTACCCTGACCCCGTTCCTGGCCAACGCCTGCAAGACGTGATGCAAGCCGAAGCGCTATTTATTGAAGAAGTAGCCAAACGCCACCCTAAGGCCAGCAAGCCTTGCGTGATTGGTAATTGCCAAGCGGGCTGGGCAGTGGCGGGTTTAGCCGCCTTAAGGCCAGAAATCATGGGGCCGATTGTACTAAATGGTGCGCCATTGTCTTACTGGGCGGGCTCCGATGAACAAAACCCAATGCGCTACGCCGGTGGTGTGAATGGCGGCTCATGGACAGCAGCACTCAGCGCCGATTTAGGTGGTGGCGTATTTGATGGCGCTCACTTAGTTAAAAACTTTGAAAACCTTAACCCCGCCAATACACACTGGGGTAAGCCTTATCATCTTTACGCCAATATCGATACCGAAGCCCCGCGCTACTTAGAGTTTGAACGCTGGTGGGGTGGGCATTTCCGCATGACGGGCGAAGAAATTGAAGCCATTGTTAATCAATTATTTATTGGTAATAAACTTGCTAGTGGTCAGATACAAACCGCCGATGGCGACAAAATTGATTTACATAACATCACCACCCCGATTATTGTTTTTGCCTCTTGGGGGGACGATATCACCCCACCTGCGCAAGCTTTAAATTGGATTATCGACCTCTATGGCCATGAAAGCGCCATCGTGGAAGAAGGTCAAATCATTGTGTATTTGCTGCATAAAGATGTCGGCCATCTGGGGATTTTTGTAGGAGGCAAGGTAGCGCGCAAGCAGCACGCCGAGCTGGTTAATGTGATGGAAATGGTGGAATCCCTACCGCCTGGCCTTTATGAAATGGTGATCGATGCTAAGACCGCAGATTTAGCTTACGCCGAGCTAGAGCAAGGCGATTACACCGTAAACTTTGAGACACGCACCATTGAGCAACTACGCTTGGTCGATCCTGGCTCACGTAGCGATGAAGCGCTTTTTAGTACCGTTGCGCAGGTTTCTGAAATTAACGAAGCGATTTATAAAAACACGCTACGCCCAGTTTTACAGACCGTGATTACCCCTGAAATGGGTGAATGGTCACGCAAACTGAGCCCAAGCACCTTAAAAAACTACGCCTATTCAGACTTTAACCCTTTAATGGTGGGCGTTGCCCATCAAGCCGAGCAAGTTCGCCAAACACGGCAAGTAATCAGCGAAGATAATTTTTTCCGTGGCTTAGAGCAGCAAGCCTCCGAAATGATCATGGCCTCACTCAATGGCTACCGTGATTTACGTAATGCTGCCAGCAGCAGCTATGTAAAAACACTTTATGGTGCTTGGGGTTTGGGCGCGATCTTCCCTCCTGCAGCGCCGCTTGAAGAAACCGTGCGCAAGCATGCCGAACAGCGCTTAGACACTCTTAAAATAGAGGCCGAGCCAGAATTTGAAACAGGTGGCTTTACTGAGGGTTTAGCACGGCTGTTTATCTTGGCGATGCATCACAGTGGCGGCATAGAGCGCCGCTCATTCTTAATCGCCGATCAAACCCAGCTGCCAGAAATAGATCCAATTGAATGGCGCAAAGCCGTTGAAGCTCAAACACTGCTAATTAGCCTAGATGCTGAGCGAGCGATGGCAAGCTTGCCTAAGCTATTAAAAAATCTGGCTGAGCGAAAACGCGCGGTAGAGATCGTAACTGAAGTCACCATGCTCACGCCTGAACTAGAAGACCCTAAGTCACCGTTGGCCATAAAAGCCAAAGAGCTACTAGGAATTAAAGCCAGCCGTGCCAAGCCTAGCGCTAAAGCATCTAAAGCGGGGGATGCATGAGCGCCATTACCTTACAAAATCGCTGTTTTGATGAAATAGATATCGGTGATTACGCTGGGGTTCAGCACACCTTATCCATGCGTGATATCCAGCTATTTGCTACCGTAGCGGGTGATTTTAACCCCACCCATTTAGAAGCCGCCTTTGCTAATCATGCAGGTTTTAGTGGGGCTACCGCACCTGGGATGTGGCTAGGAGCGCAGATCTCCGGCATTTTAGGCAGCCAACTACCTGGCCCTGGCACGGTTTACTCTGGGCAGAATCTACAATTTCATGCGGCGGCTATTTTGGGGGATACATTGGAAATCAGTGTTACCGTGCGCGAAAAGCACCCAGAAAGCCATCTGATTAGTTTTGATTGCCTATGCCGTAATCAACACGGCCAAACCATTATGACCGGCACCGCTAAGGTCATTGCCCCCACAGATAGAATCACTTTGGCCCGCCCCGATGCAGGCCTAGTTAGCATCCAAACCCATCATGCTTTTGAAGCGCTGCTTGAGCGCTGCAATGATCTGCCCAGCTTTAGCGTAGCCATCGCACATCCCTGCGATGAGTCATCCCTTAAAGCTGCCATTGCCGTAGCAGCACACCATTTAATGCAACCAATTTTAGTTGGCCCTGCCGCAAAAATTCAGGCCATGGCCGCACAATATCAGTTAGATATCAGCGCATTTAGGCTAGAAGACACCCCACATAGCCACGCCGCGGCCAGCCGTGCTGTGGAGCTAGTTACCAGTGGTGAAGCCTCTATTTTAATGAAGGGTAGCCTACATACTGACGAACTAATGAGTGCCGTCGTTAAAAGCAGCCTACGCACCGAGCGCCGCATCAGCCATGTGTTTATTATGGATGTGCCCACCTACCACAAAACGCTACTGGTAACCGATGCCGCGATCAATATACACCCCGAGCTGCTAGACAAAGCCGATATCTGCCAAAACGCCATCGACTTGGCACATATCCTTGGCATCAGCCAGCCTAAAGTGGCTATTTTATCGGCGGTTGAAACCATCAACCCCAAAATTCTATCGACATTAGAAGCCGCCAGCCTATGCAAAATGGCCGACCGTGGCCAAATCAAAGGCGGTATTTTAGATGGCCCTTTAGCGCTGGATAACGCTATTAGCTATGAATCGGCCCGCATCAAGCAGATTAACTCGCCCGTAGCGGGCGACGCCGATATCTTATTAGTACCTGATTTAGAAGCCGGCAATATTCTAGCCAAACAGCTAACCTTTATGAGTAATGCCGATGCCGCAGGAATCGTCCTTGGTGCGCACGTCCCCATTGTGCTTACTAGCCGTGCCGATAACGACAGAACCAAATTAGCTTCCTGCGCCGTAGCCTGCTTAATCGCGCAATCTAAGCTTTAAGAAAGCCCAGACCAAACTTAGCGCGTCATGAGAGAGAAAGCCGCGTGTGCGCTAACAAAAATTACGTAGAGCCATTACGGTGTGTGAAATGGCGCTACACCTTGAGCCCCAGAGTAAAAAGAGCGCGCAAAGGACACAAAACAAGGTTCAAGCCTTGACATTATTTCCTCTGTGAAACGCTGTGGTTTAAGATTTAATTCACGGTTCGATCACATCATTTTTTGCTTAACGCACATGGGGTTTCACCCACCTTAAGCAACTCTTTGCAGAATAGATGTCGCCTCTAGGAATCAAACAATGACTAAAGCAATTTTGGTTTTAAATACTGGTTCATCCAGCCTAAAATTCTCAGTGTTTGAATACGATACCGCTAGCGATCTGCACCTGATAGCCAAAGGCCAAGTAGAGGGTATTGGCAATGCGCCGCACTTTTTAGCTAAAGATCACCACGGTCAAATACTGGCTGACGAGTATTGGCAAGACGCCGCAAGCATCGATCATGCACATTGCTTACTCGCCATTGCCAACCTACTACGCACCAAATACCTAGGAATTAAGCTGCTTGGCGTTGGGCATAGAGTAGTGCATGGCGGCATGCACTACTCGGCCCCTATTCTGCTGACGCCAGGCATTATCAATGCACTGGATGCCCTAAGCCCACTCGCCCCGCTACACCAACCACATAATGTAGCCGCCATTCGGGCAGTGGCCAAAGCCATGCCAGAAATGCCACAGATTGCTTGCTTTGATACGGCATTTCATCGCAGCCAAAGCGAAATCAATCAGCTATTTGGCCTGCCTTATAGTTGCTTTGAGCGCGGCATCCGCCGCTACGGTTTCCATGGTTTATCTTATGAATACGTATCCTCGGTGCTACAGCAACAAGAGCCTGAAGTAGCCGCTGGCAAGGTGGTGATCGCCCATTTAGGCAATGGAGCCAGCATGTGCGCTATTCAAAATGGCCAAAGCGTGGCCAGCAGCATGGGCTTTACCGCGCTAGATGGCCTAATGATGGGAACACGAGCAGGCCGCCTTGATGCAGGCGTTGTGCTCTATCTACAGCAGCAAGAGCAACTCGATGTGCGTCAGGTTGAAGAGCTACTCTACAAGCGCTCTGGCCTCTTGGGCTTATCCGGTATTAGCAGCGATATGCGCGTATTGTTAGCTAGTCAAGAGCCGCACGCCCAGCTGGCCATTGATTACTTTGTACACCGCATTAGCAGCGAGCTTGGCTCGCTTGCCGCCAGCATGGGTGGCTTAGATGCACTGGTGTTTAGCGCGGGCATCGGCGAAAACAGCGCCATTATTCGTCAAAAAGTGTGCGAGCAAGCCCAATGGCTAGGCATAGAACTAGATCACCAAGCCAATAAGGCTGGCGAACAGTGCATTAGCAGCATGAATAGCCCAACTTCGGTTTGGATGATCCCTAGCAATGAAGAACTAATGATTGCAAGACATACTCGCAAGCAGCTCGGGCTGTAACGTCCGTATCGCACGATAGCCCCACTCACCAATCCACTTAAAGGAAGTGCCATGACCCAGCCTGTTGCTGACCAATACGAATCCTTGGCCGGAAAAAAAGGCATTATTATTGGCATTGCCAACCAGCACTCCATTGCCTACGGCTGCGCAAAGGCATTTAAGCAGCGTGGAGCCGAGCTGGCGATTACCTATATCAACGAGAAAGGCCGCCCCTTTGTAGCGCCTTTAGCCGAGGAACTAGAAGCCTCGCTCTTTATGCCGCTAGACGTGCTGCAAGCGGGACAAATGGAAGCGGTATTTGCAGAAATCCGCCAAAAATGGGGACGTTTAGACTTTGCCATCCACTCCATCGCCTTTGCCCCTAAAGATGCCCTGCATGGCCGAGTGGTAGATGTTACGGAAGAAGACTTTCATACTGCCATGAGCGTCTCCTGCTACTCCTTTATCGAAATGGCCCGCCTTGCAGAACCCTTAATGGATCAAGGCGGCACGCTATTTGCCATGAGCTATTACGGCGCAGAAAAGGTCATTAAAAATTACAATATCATGGGGCCAGTAAAAGCCGCACTAGAGTCAGTCTGCCGCTATGCCGCCGCCGAGCTTGGCCCTAAGGGCATCCGCGTGCACGCTATTTCCCCCGGGCCGCTTAAAACCCGCGCGGCATCTGGAATTGCAGAGTTTGATGAGCTGCTCGATAAAGCCGCTGCCGAAGCGCCAAGCCGCTCATTAGTGAGTATCGAAGACGTGGGTGCGGCCTGCGCAGGCCTGGCCACAGACAGCGCCAAGCTGATTACCGGCGGCACGATTTATATTGATGGCGGCTTTCATATTATGGGTTGATTCAATCTGCCCTGTTTCACGTGAAACGGCTTTGCTATGTAGCAAAGCCGTTTTTGTAAACACAAGCTCTTTATATTTACATCACATACAGCGTCACACGCACGTGATTAACGGCCCATTTCTTTTAAATACTCACTGCGTGCAGCAATCGCAGTATCAGAAAAATCACTGAATACGCCATCTAAACCCAATCGGTAGAAGGCTTTGTATTCGGCTTTTGGGTCATTTTTAAAATCTGCTGGAATACGGCGTTTTTCATTGCGGAAGGTATAAGCGTGCACAAACAAGCCCGCCTTATGCGCGTCGCTAATCAAAGTCGTTGGAGCCATACTGGTGGCATCGGCGTAATTTATTTTTCCATCACCGTTTAAATCCAGCTGCTTGCCATCTGCGCCAAAAGTACCTTTAACTGGAATAATATAAGGCTTCCATGGGCCAATTCCATCGGCGTAAGTTTTAATTTCTGCAAGACCCGCCGGAGTGACCATTTCACTAAAGAAACGGTTGGTCTGCCCAGCCAAAGTCCAATCGTAAGGACGATCAGACGGCAATGCGTAAGTTAACTTACCGGTTTTCATATCCACATCATCGGCATCAATCAGCTGAATCAGTTTGGTATTCAAACCTTTAGACTTCATGTATTTAAGACTGCTTGGTTCAAAGCTTTGCACAAATACCGGCGCTGTTTTGCTATTCCAGCCCGCCTTATTCAGAATTTCAATCAGCTTATCTTCAAGAGGCAACCCCAAGGCTCGATGGTAACTCGGGTTTTTGGTTTCAATATAAACGGCAACAGTGCGTGTAGCGTTTGATTTTGCCTTGGCCAAATCAATAATTTCTTGGAAAGTAACGATTTTATATTTACCGTTAAACTCTTGTGGCCTCTCTGCGTCAGTGGAAATACCGCCCAAAGTTTTAATTTCTTTTAATGTGAAATCACTCGCAAACCAACCTGTCTGCTCTTCACCATCCACTAATCTAGTCTTTTTACGATCGGCAAATTCAGGGTGTGTAGCCACATCAGTACTGGTGCCAAGGTTTGGATCATGGCGAGCAATCAATTCACCATCCTTAGTGGAAATTAAATCAGGCTCAATTGCATCTGCACCCAATTCAATCGCTTTAACATAAGCCTCGTAGGTTTCTTCTGGCAAATAACCCGAAGCACCACGATGAGCTACAACCAAAGGCTGCTGACCATCTAACGTTAATAACGCAGGCTTTGCTGCCTCTACAGTATCACCACCACAAGCGCTCAGCGCTAATGCAATACTACAAACTAAGATTGAAGGCTTAAACATGGCATTTGGTCTGCATAAAATATAAAACCCCTATTTTAGAAAAAACACATTACCCAAACAAGTCATCCACATGATATCTAGATGAATTTCAGCACGCATGCGCTTTATAATACCTGCAATCATTTAGTCACATGCAAAGAGCACGCTGCTTATCTTAATCAATTAATATCGTGGCTATGGTCACAAATTTGGGTGCAAGCTATAGATCAAATCACACTGGAATAATTTGTGCATATTTATTTTTGCTAGGCTTACCCGGCCAGCAAATTGATTCGGCACAAATCAAGCAATAGCCAACCACACCTCAAGACACCAAATCAGCCATAATTTTTATGGCTGCATTTCAATCTATCTAATACCGCCGCAGAGAAATGGCAAAGTACCAACTTAACCCTAGGGTCTGTTGACGTTTGTTTCTCGCCTGCGCTGGGCCAGAAAACGGCTATGCACAAGGCATGCGACGAAGGCAATAACGGGTTATTGTCGAGGAGCATAACGCAGTGAATGGCCATTTTCCGGATCAGCCCTTCGGGTTTAGCCCATTTTTGGGGCTGCACGGCGTTAAAAACCGCTGATGGTACTCGTACTATGTCGCAATTTTTTCCTTGTTCAGCCTCAAAACTGGGCCAAACGCGCACGATATTCTAGATTTTCGGCAATCTACTGAGGAATTTGCTTCCGTTTTTAGCGATATCTCAGCGCTGATAGAGCGCATCAAGCTCATATAGAGGAATTAACCGCAAAAATAAACGAACAAACCAATCGCAGTATTTATGTCCCTACCGTGGCTACCGTCTTGGCCTTACCCGTGAATATCATTACCTAATTTATGGGTATGAATGGGGGGGATTCCGCTGATGCAACACCCTCATGGCTTCTAGATTATTCTGGGATTTATCTTTGTTTTTCTGGCGCTCGCTGCGGCTTGAGCATTTCGAAAAAGAGCTTAAGCCATCAGAATCCACCGGTTAATGAAGGCAGATTGTGCTCGTCAATCAAAGGGGGCAAGACCTCCAGCGTTGTACTGATACGGGCGCTGGTGTACACCCCTTTAGCCGCTTGCTGGGCTTCGATCACCGTATTACCAGCGCCTACCAAAGTCACTTCGCCGGTATTTTCTTCAACCGTAGCGACTTCAGAATGGCTGCTGGTATAGCGCAGCGGGCCATGGCTATTGCTTTGGGGCGGGTTAATTATAAATGGCTCATCGCCCAATATTTTGTTACTCAATACAAAATCAGTCAGCGTTGCCGCCGGTAAAACAGCCCGCTGCTGAGGGCTAAATTCGATATCTACCGCGTTTAATCCAGCCAACTGATTAAGCGATAAAGCCGCCAGCTGAGCAGGGCTAAGCCTCAGCAACAGCGATGGTGTTAACCCAGCTAATTGCTCGCTACTAAGCGTGGGTAGCGAGGAAAACGCTGCCAGCTGCACCGGCAACAAAGCGGCGAGATGTAATGGCTTAAGCACCCGCAGTTGCTCAGCATTAAACAGCGCTAGTTCGTTGGCGGGCATACGGGAAAACTGCTGAGGGGACATATTTTGTACGCCGGTTGGCGTCGGAAAATTTAATCGTCTGGCCGAAACCAGCTCGATCGCCCCACCCAACTCAGGCTTTGCTTTTTTCAATACCACTTCAATTTGCAATACCGCGCCATCACTTTGCTGCACGTCAAAAATATAGGTGCCGCCTTGCCTAAAATTCCTTAGCATCAGCCTTAAAGCGCCATCATGTATTCGCCACAAAACATTATCAGATGAATTAGCCAACAGCACAGTCGCGGTTTGTAGGGAAATAACCGCTTCAATCGGCAGCAGCAAACGAAACTGAATAAACTGACGGTTACTTGCATCAAGATATAAACCAGATTTATCCCCAGACTTGGCGGAATAACTTTGCTCAGGCGCGGCCAGTGTCGGCAAATGGCCAGGTCGTTTAGTCAGCTCTTTGAGTACAGACGGCAAGGGCTTGGTTTCCAAGCCATACTGCATGCACGAGGTGTTTTTTACGCTACTGCCGCTCAGAGGAATGACATAACGCAGTACAACGCTGCCATTTTCTTGCTCAAGCGCACGGCTGGCATTTAGGCTCCATTCATCTTTTGCAATCCCAACATTAAACAAATGGCTGTTTTCACCGCCATGATAAGCGCCGGTTAAACGCAGGCAATTGGTAAAATATTGGCTGTATTGCACTAAAGTGCTGCGCGCTCTTTCACCAAAATGCATGCCCTTAAGCTCTTTTTCACGCTGATAAGCTAAGCCCAAATCAAGCTTGCCATTACGATTAGGCGAGAGGCTTAGATTGTAAATAGCCCCCTGCCGCTTACCAGTTGCCATTCGGGAATCAAAATACATTCCACCTGTATTTTCTGCAGCGAGGTGCTCATTCTCTAACCTTGGATCTGCGGCATAGATCGTAACCCCTAGCTCAGAAAAAAAGCTGCCATGATGACCACCTTTTTTAAGGCTTAGTAGATAATTATTCTGCTGCATTCCTAGTGAGCTAGCAGCCGTGTCCAATTCATTTTTTGCCTGCTGCTGCCCAGCAGACAGCCGCAGGCGTAAATGATCCGGCGCACTAAATAGCCCCGTCAACAAAGCATTTTGAAAACGCTCGCTCACTTCCAAGTTTGCCCCAAGCGCGAAGTAATCACTGAGGGCAAAGCCAGCATCAAAATAAAACGCCGTTTCATTACTTGCCGAATAATCTACCGAAGCAATCAATTGCTCCGTTGCCGTCTCAAACCCCAAACTCGCCCCATCGTACGCCCAGTTAATTTTCCCCAGTGCCCTATCCTGCGATTCTGGTAAATCAGGCAATGCCCCATAAGCAGCGGGTAATAGCGTGCTGCTGAATAAGCTCAGGGCAATAATTTTTTTAAGAATGAGGGATAAATCCACGAGCGCCTAAGCCAATGCTTCAAGATAGGTACAACATAAGCATTCCGCGCTGGGTTGTCATGGTAAAAGTGCACGAGAGCCACAAACGTCCGGCTCTGCCAAGCTTCCCTCACGCCATCTGCAGTTTCCCCATGCCCCGTGTTTCAGCGGTTTTTATTGGCTCAGCCATCAAGCACTTAACAACCCTCGCAGGATTTCCAGTAACAACACAAAACGCCGGTACATCTTGGCTAACCACCGCCTGTGTGCCCACCACCGCGCCCTCTCCAATAGTGACGCCTTTCAGAATGGTTGCTCCAGCGCCTATCCACGCACCATTGCCAATCCGCACTGGGGCAGAGCGAATTCGACTTGCCTCGCCCGCTTGGCCACGGCCCAATAAGGGGTGACCACTGCTATCCATAATGGTGACCATAGGGCCAAAAATAACGTCATTACCGATCTCTACTTTTTGGTAAGCCAGAATCGCCACCCCCTGCAGCACGACCCGATCACCAATGCGAATCTGTCCCACCGGCCCGTCATTAATTTGCACCGTGCTCAGCTTAACTGGCTGATTATGAAACGCGGGGAGATGCCCAGATTCGATATAACACTGGCTGCCAATGCTGATGCTGCCAGCAAACAATGCGGCATCTATTTCGCTTTCAATCAGGCCCGCATCTAATAACTCCACGTCGATAACACGGGTATAAGCAAGCCTAGGGGTGCCAGAAAAAAAGCTACTTAAGCCTATATTGACCCCATGCTCCAGCAAGCGTTTGGGCACATTCTGTGCAGGGCTTCCGGCCAGCTCTGGATCAATAAGATAGATATTCTGATATTGGCAAGGCATATCATGCCCCTTCTGTTTCAAGGGCTAAGGCCCGCTTAGATTTTTGCACCGTGTGATCACGGTGTATTTTAATGACTTTATTTAATGAATATTTAGCGTCGTTTAAGTCTTTACCGTAAAAGCTAGTCGACCATAATTGATATTTCTTATGGATTCGAATGGCAGCGATTTCTGATTGTATCTTTTGATCGTCCACTTCTTTTTTATGCGGCCAATGAAAAGACACCGCGTCTTTTTCCATAACAAACTGATTATTATTCAGGTGTAAACGCACACCTAAATCAACGTCTTCACCACCCCAGCTATTGAATGACTCATCAAATAAGCCCGCTTTTAATAGCTGCTCCCGCTCGGCCGAGGCGTGGCAAGTCCAGAAAATATCAAAGGGAGCTGGCCAGTTGCTGATGTTTTCACCCAGCTCATCGTACTGCAGCTGCCGTACATCGTGAGCCCCCATCTCTGCCAAACGGAGGATAGTGGCGTCTGGCGTATGAGAATCTATTTGCGCAGACATCTCAGCCAGCAAGCTGTTATCCACCTCAAAGCCATAAACATAACCAATAATCACCACCGGAAACTCTGATTGGCTATGCACATTGGCATGCACTTCTAAAGTTTTACTGCCTAGCAAAACGCCGGTATCAATAAAGACGATGTATTTTCCTTCCGCAATAGACACCCCAATATTGCGTGCCTTACCCGCCCGAAAACCTTTATCTTCCTGCCAAAAATATTTGATATTAAGCCGCTCAGCAAACGATTGAACCAGCTGCTCACTAGTGTCTGTGCTGCCATCATCCACAACAATCACCTCAAACAGCTGCTTATCCAGCGTTTGTAGTACCAAAGATTCTAAGGTATAGCGCAAAAGATCAGCTCGATTGTAAGTGGGGATCACAACACTGATCTGCAAATTAGACATAGTACTTCCTTTGACTTTTATTAATCGAAATCCAGCCTGAGTAGTTACTCAATCAAGCGCTAGCATGTCGCTTATCTGGTGAACGCATCCAGATGCAACGCGGCATCCTGCTTTCACTAAATAGAATTTAACTCTCATATTTATTATTAATAATTAAACTTTAAGTAAGATTAAAAACGGAAAGCACTTTATATTGCTTTCGTGTAGCTGTAAATAGAATGATAATGTAGTTTTATAACGTAATATATTGTGATAATTTATGTACTTACTACATTAATCACCAAAGGGGGCAAGCCAGTGCAAGCAAACCAAGCCCAGCATTACACGCAGCAGGTTTGACAGATCAAGAAATAGTGTCTGAAAGCAAGAGAATTAGAGTGTGGCGCGAATACATCAATACGCAGGGACAAAGTGAGGAGAGCTTGAGACGACAGCAAAGCCAATGAATCAAATTAGACTTTGCTATCGAGAACCTGGGCCAAAAGTTTAATCAAAAAATCTTTCATTGCCAGCACGCGCTGACTGGCTTTTAAATCACGGTGGTAAACCAGCCACAGCTCACGTGACGGAACCACCGTAGGGGCATCTAGCTTAACCAACATGTTATCAATATCACCAACATATTCAGGCAAAAGCGTAATCCCAAGCCCACACCTCACCGCAACATACTGAGTATGCAGCGTATTACCTTTAATTAAAGGAACTCGGTTTTGCGTGATTTGCTTTAGCCATTTCACCATTGGCAAATAAGCCCAACAATCGCTTAATTCAATAATTGCTAGCGTTTTCCATGGGTCTTGCTCAGCGCTTAGATCAGCTAGCAAAGACTTCTGGCAGTACGGTGCAAAATGCACATAACCCACAAAATGCGTAATGTAATCTTGGTTATTATCCACCACAATTGAATCGCCATAACGCAATGCCACATCAGCCTCACGCCGCGCCAGATTAGCAGGCAGGGCACCCACTAATAATTCAACCTGCATTTTGGGATATAAGGCCAGAAACTCTGGCATATGCGGCATGATTAAATAGCTAGCCAGCGATTCAGCTGCAGCAAGGCGAATTAAACCGCTGACTTCATCTACCGACTGCAATTGATCGCCATTTCTTTCTACGGTGAGCATGGCGTTTTCAACTTCAGTGACCCGCATCAAAATGCTCGTACCCTGATCCGTTAACAGATAGCCGGTTTGCTGGCGTAAAAACAGCTTAACCCCCAAGCGGTTTTCCAAAGCTGAAATATGGCGCGATACAGTTGATGCGCTCCCCCCCAGCTTTAACGCAGCCGCGCTTAAGCCACCTTCCCGCGCCACCGCCAGAAAATACTTTAAATCGTTCCAATCCAAATCGGTATTTTTCATTTTTAGAAAACTGTTTTCCATTCACTGCTAAATACATAGCAAGGATCAACAACAATAATGACGGCAATTTTCAGCCAAAGCAGTACACACCATGCCACATTTACTGACTTATATAAAACTGACCCTGACGGTTTTCTTCTGGGGTGCAGTATTTCATCTTGGTAAATATACGGTGCAATTTATCTCGCCCATGGTCATTGGCAGTTGGAGATTTATATTGGCAGGGCTGATGCTGTTTGTCTTTGTTTCATTACGCGAGAAATGGGATATAAACGCATTACGCTCCAATTTCCGCCCATTGTTAGCGATGTCCGTCATTGGAATTATGGGGGTTAATTTCTCATTATTTTATGGCTTAAAACTAACCTCCGCGATCAATGCTGGGCTGATTATGGCACTTAGCCCCATCCTTACAGCCGTACTCACCGCTTTCTTTCAAAAAGAATCTCTCCTGCGCCAACAATTGCTCGCTATGTTGCTGAGTTTTATTGGAGTAGTGATTGTAATCAGCGGTGGCTCACTGCAGGCGATTCTTGATTTGCATTTTGCACTGGGAGATGCCCTCGTTTTTATTGCTAGCTTAAGCTGGGCTTTATATTCGGCGATTCCAAAACGATTTGTCCACGGTGTTTCACCACTGCATACTACAACCGTTACCATTATGGCTGGCGCGGCGTTAATGACGGCATTTGCAGCCAGCATTAGTAACGATTTTTATACTATGCCAGATTGGAATGTCGCACTCGCCATTGGCATAATGGCATTCTTTTGCACCGCACTGGCTTTTGTTTGGTGGAACGAAGGCTTGCGTAAAATTGGCCCGGCCCAAGGTGCTATTTTTATGAATCTTGCACCTATTTTTGCCACGCTGATTTCTATTGCGCTTGGCCAGTCCCCCAGCCTGCCACAGTTTATTGGCATGATTTTAATCATCAGCGGCGTTGTTTATAACTCACGCAAACCAGCTGCAGTAAGCACACCAAAATTGTTTGTCCGTGCCAGCACCGCTTAATTCATCGACTGGCTCAGCCTTGCTTGCAAACGCGGCACCACAAACTGAATAAAAGCTTCGTATTTTTTCGGCATCGGCTGCCGATAAGGCAACACCAAAAAATACGGTTTAGGCGTGGCCAACCATTCAGGCAGCACACTCTGTATTAGCCCTTGGCGCAAATAAGGCGCAGCCACAATATTATCCAAAAGGCCCACGCCGTAACCCGCTTCCAACATTAAAAAGGGCGCGGCAAGCAGCGCCCCTACGTGATATTACGCCGTGAAAAACCGCTCCTGCATCTCGTCCAGCCCCAGCTCTGCCAATACCGCCGCTAAGCGCTCTGCCGGTTTGCGGCGCGGTAGGTCTTTATACTGGGCAATAATCAGCTCATTTTTCATCGAATGCTCCCAACCAACAAGTTCGGTTACAGTCACCTGATAGCCGTGCGCTTCTAGCTGTAAACAGCGCAATACATTGGTGATTTGGCTACCAAATTCACGGGTATGAATAGGATGGCGCCATATTTCTGAAAGCGGGTTCTTTAGAGCTTGTGATTTATTTTTACGCAGTACTGTCGCCACTTCTGCCTGACAGCAAGGCACCAGCACCATAAATTTGGCGTTTTTCTTTAGTGCAAAAGCGATTGCATCATCAGTGGCGGTATTACAGGCGTGCAGCGCAGTGACTACATCAATGGTGTCTGGCAAAAGATCAGAATCTGTCGATTCGGCCACCGATAAATTCAAGAAAGACATGCCGGGAAAGTTAAGCCTCTGAGCTAGCTCTTGTGATTTTTTAACCAGCTCATCACGGGTTTCAATGCCATAAATATGACCGGAGCTTGGCTTATCTTTGAAGAATAAATCGTAAAGAATAAAGCCCAGATAAGACTTACCCGCGCCGTGGTCAACCAGCGTGACTTCGGGGTGTTCCGCCTGCACTTCTTTTAATAGCGGTTCAATAAACTGATAGAGGTGATAAACCTGCTTGAGTTTGCGGCGGCTATCTTGATTCAGTTTGCCGTCGCGGGTCAGGATATGCAGTTCTTTAAGCAGCTCGACCGACTGGCCGGGCTTGATTTCGTGATGTTCTGTCATAGTACGTCCAATGGCTGAGCTTGCAGCAAGGCGCAATTCTACCCGCTACTTAGCAATCCAGACGGCCAAAATAATGCCCATTCCATTATTTAATACAAATTCTAGCCGCTGCATATCTCATCCCCTACCCTAATTCCAACAATATAAAACAGCGAATGAAAGCAACCGCTCAGTAAAGAGTGCCAGCAACTAGTATATATATGTGCTAAAAATAATACGCGTGTAAGTTAGTTACTAATACCACTAATTAATCCTTACATAAGTGAACAAGCTTACATATGCTGAACTGTCTAATCGCGCAGCCTTCAGAGGCAGACTCTATGGAAAATCACCATTTTTACCGTTCATTAAACTCAAGGGAACAAAGATGAGATCACTACCGTTTATTCGCCCTACCGCCATAGCCCTGATGTTGGCCTGCTCGCTTAGCTACGCTTCCGATGATCACGGCGGCACCGTTAAGCCTGAGCCCTATGCCGTTGGTAAAACCATGAGCAAGGCGATACAAGCCAGCATCACGCCCGATTCAGCCATAGAGATTTTAAAAGCAGGTAATCAGCGTTTTGTGGGTGGTAAATGGATCAAACGTAATTATAAAAAACAAGTAATGCAAACCGCCTTAGGCCAATACCCCTTTGCCAGTATTGTTGCCTGCATCGATTCGCGCTCTGGGTCGGAAGTGGTGTTTGATCAAGGAATTGGTGATTTATTTACCGCTCGTGTTGCTGGCAACATCATCAACCCCGATATTTTAGGTAGCTTGGAATATGCAGCTAAAGTCGCTGGATCAAAAATTATTGTGGTCATGGGGCATAGCCAGTGCGGCGCTATTAAAGGCGCTTGCGATGGCGTGCACATGGGAAATCTCACGGCCTTACTCGAAAAAATCAAACCTGCCGTGGACGCAACCAAGACTGAAGGCGAGCGTAGCTCTAAAAATCATGAGTTTGTACAAGATGTAGCACATGAAAATGTGGAGCAAAGCATTAAAAAAATCCGTGAAATGAGCCCGATTCTCAAGGAAATGGAAGAGAAAGGGGAAATCAAAATTGTCGGCGCAATGTATGACGTAAGTACAGGTAAAGTAAGCTGGTAACCTGTGTTACAGTGTTTTATTTAAATAAGTAAAAAATAGAGGGGAGGCCATTTTGGGACTCCCCGCTTTATTCAGCCTCTCAACTCTACGTCAGAGTCATACTCTCCCCCACCGTTCAGAAGCAGCATTTACATATCCTTATGAAAAACAAGCAATTTTTTGATTGAGCCGCTGTAAATCTGCGACAATGCGCGATTAGTATTGCTCATCAAAGCCATGAATCCCGCTCCTACTGCCATTTCTACCTTGCCCGCAGGTGTTTTCCCCCGCAAACCCGCTCCCTTCCTGCCTATGAGCCGTGCCGAAATGGACGTACTTGGCTGGGACGAGTGCGACATTATTCTGGTCACGGGTGACGCCTATATCGATCACCCCAGCTTTGGGATGGCCTTGATTGGCCGCCTGCTAGAAGCCCAAGGGCTGCGGATCGGGATTATTTGTCAGCCTGACTGGTTATCTGCGGATGAATTTAAAACGCTGGGTAAGCCTAGGCTATTTTTTGGCGTAACTGCGGGCAATATGGATTCGATGATTAACCGCTACACCGCCGATAAAAAGCCACGTTCCGACGATGCTTATACCGCGGGTGGTATGGGCGGCAAGCGGCCCGACCGCGCAGTTACCGTTTATTCGCAACGCTGCCGTGAGGCTTATCCGGGCGTGCAGATTATGATTGGCGGGATTGAAGCGAGCTTGCGCCGGATTGCTCAGTACGATTACTGGAGCGATAAAGTACGCCAATCGGCACTGATTTATTCCAAGGCCGACATTCTCTTATTCGGCAACGCCGAACGCGCCTTGGTTGAAGTGGCCCAGCGCTCTGCTGCGGGCGAAAAACTCAAAGATATGCGTGATATTCGCGGCACTGCTTTTATGACGCCGCAAGGCTGGTTGCCCGAAGGCTGGGCGGAGTTGGATTCCACCACGGTAGATACCCCCGGCCGTATAGACCGTCATATCAGCCCCTATGAAATGCTGCCGGAAAAGTCTGAAAAAGATATCACTCCAGTGAGCGACACCAAGGCGATTCGCCTGATCAGCAAGGCCGAGCGCATCGCCGCCAAGCAGGCCGATCGCCAGCACACGGTAATCCGTATCCCCGCCTATGAAGCGGTGGCTTTTGATCCCGTGCTATACGCTCACGCCAGCCGCACCCTGCATTTGGAATCCAACCCCGGCAATGCGCGGGCATTGGTGCAGCAGCATGGCTCTCGCGATGTATGGATTAACCCGCCGCCAATCCCGCTGAGCACGCCAGAGATGGACTATATCTTTGGCCAGTATTACGCCCGCAATCCGCACCCAAGCTACGGTAAAGCGCATATTCCGGCTTGGGAAATGATCCGCTTCTCGATCAATATCATGCGCGGCTGTTTTGGCGGCTGTACTTTCTGCTCGATTACCGAGCACGAAGGCCGGATTATCCAAAGCCGCTCGGAAGAATCCATCCTGCAAGAAATCGTCGATATCCGCGATAAAACGACGGGATTTAAAGGCCATATTTCTGATCTGGGCGGCCCAACGGCGAATATGTACCGCCTGTCGTGCAAAGACCCCAAAATCGAATCATCCTGTAGACGCTTAAGCTGCGTGTATCCGGGCATTTGCGAAAACCTAAACACCGATCATGCGCCGCTGATTCAGCTGTATAAAAAAGCCCGCAAGATTGATGGCGTCAAGCGCATCACCATTGGTTCGGGCGTGCGTTACGATATTGCGGTGGAATCGCCTGAGTATGTTAAAGAGCTGGCCACTCACCATGTATCAGGCTATTTAAAAATCGCACCAGAGCACACTGAAGAAGGGCCTTTATCTAAGATGATGAAGCCCGGCATTGGCACATTTGAGCGCTTTCGCGAGATGTTTGATTACTACTCAGAGCAAGCGGGTAAAAAACAGAGCCTGATTCCCTACTTTATTGCAGCCCACCCCGGCACCAGTGATGAAGACATGCTCAATCTTGCACTGTGGCTAAAGAAAAACGACTTCCAGCCCGATCAGGTACAGGCCTTTACGCCTACGCCAATGGCGATGGCAACCACCATGTGGCACACCCGCCGCAATCCTTTAAGAAAGCTGGCTAGAAGCTCAGAGAAAGTCGATGTGATCCGCGATGGACATCGCCGCAAGGTTCATAAAGCCTTCTTGCGCTATCACGATTCAGATAACTGGCCTATCCTGCGCGAAGCACTGATCGCTATGGGGCGAAGCGACCTGATCGGCAATACGCCTAAGCATCTGATCCCCGCGCAGCAACCCGGCGAGAAGTTTGTACACGAAAAAAACAATGTTGTAGTACGGCGCACGGATAAACCTAAGGGCAAAAAAGCCTTCGGCAAAAGTCGTGATGCGGCGGCTCAGAACACTAAAAAACGCTGAAAGGTAGGGTGGGCACGAGTGCCCACCCTATAATAAACGAGAGAATCATGAATTTAGAAGACCGCATTACCGAGCTAGAAATCAAACTGGCACTGCAAGATGAGCTATTAGAAAGCTTAAACAAGATAGTCGCTACCCAGCAGCAGCAGATGGATCAAGTCGTTAATGAATTACGCTGGTTGCAGCAGCAGGAGCCGAGCGGCTCTACACAAAAATCTTTATTTGACGAAGTACCTCCACACTATTAATCCATTCAGCGTGAGCCTAGAGAATGTGCCCACGCTTAGAACATCAAAATCAAAGCTTAAGGTATTGGGCTAAAAGCTCGCCAAAGAGCACGCTAAAGCCATCCCAAAAAATCTGTATACCAATGCAGAGCAAAATAAAAGCCGATAAACGCAGAAAGATAATCGAGCCGGTAGTGCCTAAGAGCTTTAATAAACGCTCGGCGTGACGGTAACAAAGATAAAGCGAGTAAGACGTAATCGCCACAGCAGTTAAACTTGCCAAAGGCATAGAAAACTTCTGCAATCCAGGGCCGTTAAAACCCGCGCCCAAAGCAATGGCCACCGTAATCGCACCTGGCCCAACAGTAATAGGGAAGGTAAGCGGATAAAAAGCACGCTGACGCAGCTCTTCGTTGCTAGGGCGGTTTTGATTTATCTCCACCATTTCTTCTGTCTTGTACACCTCATCGCTAGCCGACATCAGCCGCCAACCTGCAGTGGCCACTAAGAGCCCCCCGCCGACTCGTACAATGGGCAGTGACACGCCAAAAAACTCTAAGACATAACTGCCAATAAACATACTGACCAACAGCAATACAAAACTATAAATACCAACACGCCGCGCCAAAATCGTTCTTTCTTCCGAGTTGTAATTCGCCGTCATACTTAGGAAAATCGGCGCATGTCCTGGCGGGTTTAAAATAGGCATTAAAGCGCCAAAAACCAAAAGCATATTGCCAAAGAACAAAGTTAAGGTTTGCAACATTTGATTTAAACCTTACTAAAAGGGCGTGAGAAAACAGGTATTTTAAACTAAGCGATTTAACTAAAAATCTGATGTTACGCAGTCCGCAGGTTTTGCAGTTCCGCCAAGGCCTGCTGGGTTGCTTTGATATAGAGCTTGGCGCGTAGCGCAAAGTGGTTGGCTTTGTGCTTGATCTTTAAACTTTCTAGTTTGAATACCGCGTAAATCGACATGAAAACATGGTTGTTTTGCGTCATGACTCGCCGCGTCGGTGACTTCGCCAGTGACGCATTCGACTTCAACGATTTGTGAAACTCTTCAACTTTCCACCGTTTCTTGTAGATCGTCGCAACTTGCTCGCCGTTTAACGCCAAGTCGCTGCACACCAAATTCAGTAAGCCCGTGCTGCCATCTTTGTTTGTAAAAATTCGGCGTACCAAAAGCACTTCCTGATCGAAGCCTTTTAGCCAGCCGTGCACCGCTTGTTGATCAAGTAATTCCAGCGAACTAATGTGGACAAAACGACCTTTTTTCTTATCTTCTAAACTCAGCGCCACCAAACGATTGTTTTTCAGCGCCGAGATAAAATGCTTCTTTTTCTGCCGGATAAACTCAAAATTCTCTTTGGCAGAGAACCAGCTATCCGTTAAAACATACTTGAATTTCAATTGGTTATTGACGCAGGTTTGAATGATCGCCCGCATTTGTTCATTTTTAGTGATCTCACTGGCGCGCTTCACACTTTGGGTTGCAACATCACAAAATTGGATCGGTTTCTTCACCAATTCAAACGCCACAGGGATGGATACATCTTGGCTGTAATAAAGGGCATTGAGCAGATTAATTCCTTTTACCGATCGACCAGAACAATGGTCAAAGTGCCAGCAAATCAGGTCATTTTCGTCGGTGTAGGCTTTTTCTTGAATGGTGTCATCAAAGATTAAGCAGGCATCCTCACGTTCAATTTGACGAACGGATTTTTTAACGTTCAGCCATAAATCTTGCGATGTGTATTCGCGCGCAGATAAAAAACGGGTCACTTGATCGTGACTTACTTCTTGATCCAGCGCGTCGGCCAGTCCTGTCGCAGTTGCTTTGCCGCAAGTTGCAATAAGGAAATCGGTATAAAGTTCAAGTTCTTTAAGTTTCATGTTGTAAGGTTAACGGATTCGGGCTTTGGGTGCGTAACATCAGTAAAAATGAAAAAATCCTTAACACTAATCACACAAATAATCAGTACGGCCCAACAACAATACATAAAATGTAACGCTACATGGATATCCATAAAAAAGCATTATTCAAAATAGACTATTGTTTTAATTGATTATATTTTTAAATAAAGCATAAACCGGCACAGCCTGCTTGGACGAATGCAAACCCTGTATATCATGCGTTATTAATTTCACGACTTAGGCTCAGATAGTAGGCAAAACTGAATAACATAAAACAGCTCTTGCTCTGGGTAAATCTCTTGAATCAAGGCTTTTAGTTCAGGTAATGCCATATTTTCTTGTGCAGCATGTAACGGGCTTAGATCTGCTAATTTAGTCTCCGTAACCGACAGAACCTCTAGACGGCAAAACCAACGCCCCTCTTCTAATGTACTCACATCTAAAACATCGCCAGCGTGCAAATGGGCTTCAGAGGTATCGCGAATCGTAATGGTTTTGCGCTCGGCCAAAATATCATCTACAAAACGCGTAAAGAAAGTCATCTTTTTCATGGAGTACAACTCTTTTTAAATCAGCCAACACTGCTCGCCACAGACTATGCTGAGCATTAACACTGCCGACTATGGTTAGTAAAATGATGATAAAGCTGCACTCTGGCATTCGCTTTCGGCTAGCTGTGATTTTTTTGGCATGTTTTACCATGATGGCGACGCTTGGCGCGTATCTGCTGCAACGAAACCTACACAGCAACTTTCTTGAAATTGAGCAAGATTCCGCCATTGAAGACGTCACTAGGGTGATTTACGGCCTAAACAACGAACTACGCTATGTAAAAATTATCATCTCAGACTGGGGAAACTGGAATGAGCTGTATCAATACTCCCTTGATAAACGCCCTGATTTTTACACTGAGAATCTTGGCGAACAGCAACTAAAAACAGCGTCGCTTAGCGTAGTACAAATCACTGGGCGGCAGAATGAAATCATTAGTTATGAACAACAAGGCCTAAGCCCCAAGGAAACTTCTGCATTTTTTTCAGCGCAAAAAAACCGCGCCGAGCTCGCCACTCTCATGCAGCAGCCAGAAAAACGAGTCTGTGGTTTTTTGAAAACAGTCGCGGGTCTAGTATCTACTTGCTGGCGAGCCATCTTACACTCTGATGGGAGTGGGCCAGCCAGCGGAATCCTGATGATGGGTAGGCTGATAGAGGCTCAGCATTTACAATTAATGCGCGATGGATCACAACTGCCTTTTTCTATAGTAGCCCCATCACCTAACACCCAGATTCACTGGCAACTTAAAAACGTACCCGATGACTTTATCGGCCATGAAGTAAGCGTACAGTTTTCAGACAAAACACTGACGCTTCACTACCCCCTATACGATACCAACCAAAATCATATCTATGATATTCAGCTGATTATCCACAGAAAAATACTGTCAGAGGGGCAAGGGATCATTCAAAATATCTCTATCCAGCTTGTTAGCATCGCCATGCTGTGTTGCGCAATCTTGATTATTTATCTGCACTACACACTGGTTCAGCCATTAAAAACACTACAAAAAACACTCGCACACGTTAGAGCAGAGCACAGCTGGTCTACTATTATCAAACAAGGTAGCGATGATGAAATAGGCCAGCTTGGGCAAGAAATTAATGGCCTACTACAAGTCATTAACAATCAAGTTGTACACCTAGAAAATCTTTCTTTAACTGATAGCCTCTGCGATCTAGCAAACCGACGCTCTTTTGATTTGCAGCTACGCCAAGAGCTTAATCGTTGCAAACGTCTAAAACACCCCTTGGCGCTGCTTATTCTTGATATTGATTTCTTCAAGCAATATAACGATCACTACGGCCACCCAGCGGGTGATCTGGCTCTGAAAACCGTTTCCAATACACTCAAAAGCGTGTTTTTACGGCTCACTGATTTACCCGCTAGAATTGGTGGTGAAGAATTTGCCGTCCTCATGCCCAATACCGACGAAGTAGGAGCCCTACAAATTACCCGCACGCTACAAGCCAGCATAGAACGCCGTGCCATTCCTCACGAAGCCTCTAAAGTCAGCAATATACTGACCGTCAGCATAGGGCTGGTGATCTACAAGCCACAACAATCGCAAACGGCTGAAGAGCTTATTGAGCAAGCAGACCAGCTGCTTTACCAAGCAAAAAAAGCAGGCCGTAACCAAATCTGCATGCACATAAAAAATGCCGACATATAAACCAATGAATAGTTTTTTTACTAATTAATCATGTACTTAAAATAAAAATAAACCAGTATGCCCTGTAGATATTTACACATAAATGTACCTTTACTACATATATTCACATGTATAATAAGTAGCATTACTACACATACATGAGAAATATCATGATGAATTTACTAAGCAGCCTATACAATTTATTCTTCTGTGCATCAAATAATATTGCAATCCATAGCCGCGTAAATCGGATTGCAACGGTAGATGGCTCAGAAAAAATTGATGGCTTAGTAATGAAGATCGAAGGCAATAGTGCGCGAGTTTGCTGGAGTAAGGGCGAGAAAACACAGGAAAACATTGGCAATTTAGTGGCCATTGTTGATTAATGAACAAGGCACTGCATGCCATGCCGTATATTCTGCTCATAAAAAAGGCTGATTTTTATCAGCCTTTTTAGTTTTAAGATACCGCTTTTACTTTCCTAGCCATCCAAATAGCTGCTAAGCCAAAGATGCAGCTTAAATATCCAACCCAATCAAAGTTTATGATTCGTCCATCTCCGGCCTGCGTCATAATCAAGCCCGCTAAAAGGGCCGCTAAGCCAGAGGCAAAGTTCTGTGTTGCTGAGTTAAACGCCATCAAGCGCCCGCGCATTTGCGGTGCAGTTGCCCCCGTAACCATAGCCGTTGCAGGAATAAACCGACCACTCACAAAAACAAAAAAGAGTGTTGAAAACAGCAGCTGCCACCCCACAGAAAGCGAAAAGGTTTGTGTTACCAAGATTAAAGGAATAAAACTTGCCAGCACCAAGTACGCCAAAATACGTCTTGGACTATGCCGATCAATTAAGCCACCAATCACTGGCCTAGAAAATAAAGTCGCCACTCCACCTAGCAAATACATATAAACCAAATCATGCGTGCTTAAACCAGAATTACTAACCATAGTTGAAGCAATATAGGGAATCACGCAAAAGCCCGATAGGGTGAGTAAAGCCGTTACCCCACACGCCCACCAATGGTTACGATCCGCAAATAGCTCTTTATACCCAGTCAACATTCCCTGCGCAGGCTGGCCCTTACTCAAATGCCCTTTCACAGCAGGTAATAGGTAAAAAGCCCCAATCCAAATTAAAACGCACATCACGGATAAAGCCACAAATGGCATTCGCCAATTAGAATGCGCCGCAATAAACAAGCCCAGTGGCACACCAGCTATCGCCGATAAAGAAAAGCCCAGCATCACCCAGCTCATGGCCCAGCCACGCCGCTCTGGTGGGATTAAATCGCCAACTATGGCAAAAATAATCGAACCAATCACACCGCCAAACACGCCTGCCAAACAACGTGCTAGCAAGAGACTATAAAAGCCCGTGGCCAAGGAGCAAGCAAGCGTAGCCAGTACCAAACCCGCATAGCAAAACAATAAAGCCCGCCGCCGATCAAAGCGATCCGCCAGAGATGCCGCCAATAAAGACGCCACACCGGCCGCCAAAGAATAGGCAGAAACCAAAAAACCAAAACGCGCAGTATCAATATGCATTTCGTGCATTAAATCTGGGGCCAGCGGCATTAGGATCATAAAATCAGCAATGCTGGTAAACACCACCAACATCAAGACCAAAAGCATGGCTTGTGTGCGGCGTTCTGGATTAAGCAATTTCGGCATGCAAAAATTCCTGAAGAATAATAAGTAAGGTTATAGCGCTCATGCTAGCAGCCTGTCGGACTTAGCATCAGTCAGCTGCAAAATCACCTGATCGGCCTATATTTCACCAGATTTTTGACCAATAACTCGTTATTGGCGCTGCAAATCCGGCAAAATCTGGTCTCGACCATGCGATTTTTCGCTTCGACCGTCTAAGTCCGACAGGCTGCTAGATATAAGACGGTTCGCTTTGTTTTGTAAAATAAAACAGGCTAAAGAATCCTCAAGCTCAGCCGATAAGAATTAAAACCTCACTGAGAATTGGCCATGAACCCACTCTCCCAACTCAATAGCCGCATGGCTTCTAGCTTTATGCCAAGCAGCACGCCCCCAAACAAGCCTGCACTTACGGGGCAAGCGCTACAAAGTGGTAGCGATATTCTGGCCAAACGCAACCAAGAACTAGGCAACGTCATCACCGATCTGGCACAAAACCTCATGCAAAACTTTGCCAAGCAGATGTTTGGCGATGCCGCCAAGAGCATGACTTTTAGCTTTGATAAAACTGAGCTAAGCAGCTCTTCTAACTTTGCCGCAACAGCACAGCAAAGCGCTGACGGCTCTGCTGCAGCATTTAGGCTAGAGGACAGCAGCCACTTTAATGGCAAAGGTAAACTCTATACTGCTGATGGCCGCCAATTTGATTTTGAAATAGATGTACGCTACAAATCGATAGTTGAAGCCGCATCAGCCAGTACCGCAACACAACAGCCTAGTCAGCCCAATACCAGTCCAAGCAGTGCCTTAAGCAGAATCAATCAACAATTTGCTGGCACAGCAGAAGACTTGCTCAAGCACTTAAGTAGCAAGCCTAGCTACCAACCCTTCCAGCTACTGAAGCAGAGCGATGATGGGCAATCGCTATTAAAATTACTGGGAGAGATGAGCATGCAATTACTCAATCTACCTGGTGGACCAAGGCACCTAGATTTATCAAATAAAGCGGCAGAGGGACACATTCAAGAGCAAGCTTAGCTAGCAGCCTGTCGGGCTTAAGACTGATCTACTACGGAAAAGCCGGATTTGGCCATATTCCACGCATTTTCTCGTTGAATAGCCAGCTATTCGCCTCAAAAACCCGCGAAATCTGTCTCAAACCGGTCTTTCCCTCGCTACGATCGCTTAAGTCCGACAGGCTGCTAGGCACATGATCGACGTTCACCCCCTTACTACTTATGCATGCTGTCTTTGAAATGAACATTTTCAAGTTACTTTAACGGCGCGCTACACAGTAAGTGAACTCATTCTTAGTTTAGCCTAATTACTTACAAATAAAAATGATTCTCAATACAACTTGATCATATAAAGCAATAAAACATCCATGATGCTGCACGCCCTGAGGCTATTTCTTTTACTCTGCCCCTCTTTTTGCTTGGCAGGGAAAACTCTGCGCGTCTGTGGAGGTCAATCAGAATGGCCACCCGCTTCTTACTATTCAGGTACAGACAAAAAAACGATTACAGGCTATTCCGTGGATGTACTGCACAAAATTTTTGAGAACTCCGGCTATCAAATCCAAATTCAGCTATTACCTTGGCCACGTTGCTTAGCCGAAGTGCAAAAAGGAGGTGAGTACCAGATAGCAATGGCGGTTAGCCGCACGCCTGAACGAGAGGCAAAATTTTTATTCTCAAGGCCCTATTTATTTTTAACCCCAGGCTTGGTGTCATTGAAGGCCAAGCAACCATTTCACGCGAATAGTCAAACACTAACAAAATGTGGGGTAAATGGATTTAATTATCAACCCTATAGTATGTTTTCTAGCGCTGAAATAGACACAACAGCGAATAACTATGAGTCAGTCATCCGAAAGCTAAGCATTCGCCGATGTGATTTTTTATTAGAATACGTTGAAATAGCACAAACATTAGTACGATTAGAAGAATTTAGATTCAAAAAAAACATTTATAAAATAGAGAAAATAATTGGAGAAAAATCAGTTCCAGCCCACTTTGCCTTTGGCGTAAACTCAAAATATTCAAAAGAAGTCTTATCTATAATAAATACAAAATTATACCAACTAGAAAAAAATGGACAATTAAAAAACATGACGAACAAATCAACACAATAATAAAATTACTATAACTGCGCGCTAGCAACTCATTTTTCATCTCTAATTTTAAAATTAGAGATGAAAATTATTAAGCCACCCCGTCTATAGCTTTAATAGCTTATCCCACGATGGTTCATTCCCAAATCGTTCAGCTAAAAAATCTAATAAGCTACGTAAAATAATTGGCATATGCCGGCGAGATGTATATAAGCCATAAATGCCAAGCTCGTCCGAGTGGTAATCTGCTAAAAGCTGCACCAATTCACCCGACTCTAAATAAGGTGCCGCACTAAAAGTAGGCTGGTGGGCAATACCAGCCCCTGCCAATGTCGCCTGTAAAATTACATTTGCATCATTCGCGCTAATTGCACCACTCACAGGCACAAAAAAAACCTGCTTCTCTTTTGTAAATCGCCAACCGTTTTTTCCAAAAAAAGCATGGTGTAAACACTGATGCTGCAATAAATCATCAGGCTGCTGAGGTATACCGTGCTCTGCAATATAAGCAGGCGTTGCACAAACCACCGAGCGGCAAATACTTAATTTACGAGCAATCAAGTTAGGGTCTAAATCATTGGTAATGCGAATCGCTAAATCAATGCGCTCATCCACTAAATTAATGCTTCTATCCCCAACGATTAGCTCAACCTGAGTTTGCGGATACTTAGCCACAAAAGCTGCAGCAGCGGCCGCTAGATGCGACTGCGCAAATGAATTGCTGCTCGCCACGCGGATCAAGCCGTGTGGGGCAGCATTTTGATTAAGCGTGATGCCCTGCACATCTTCGGCTAATTCCAGCATTTTACGGCAACGTGGCAAAGCTTCTTGTCCAGCACTACTTAAACCAACGCTGCGCGTAGAGCGATGCAATAAGCGCACTCCCAGCCAGCTTTCTAACTCAGCCAAATACCGCGATACCATCGCCCGTGACATATCCAGCTTCTCTGCCGCTGCAGTTAAGCTACCTTGATCTACCACCTCAATAAACACTCGCATCGCACTTAATCTATCCATGCCTTGGCTACCCGCTTGCAATATGCATTAGATCGAATTATGCAACAAACTAGCGCCTGATTTGGGGTTTTTCTATGCACGGTATACAACTAATCTAGCATCCATTGCTAGACCACACTTAATACAGGAAATAAACCATGTTCAAACCAGCCGCTGTTTTATCCACACTCACACTTGCTCTTGGTATAGCCGCCTCAGCCCAAGCCGCTGAAGCGCCTTTGAAGCTCGAAGTTTATGCCAACACAGATCCAAGCACCTTCGGCGTAGCGTCTACCCTTATCACAGGTAAAACTGAAGCCATCCTGATCGATGCTCAATTCACTCTGGCCGATGCGCACCGCGTGGTGGCTAATGTATTAGCCAGCGGCAAAAAACTGACTACGGTTTACATCAGCCATGGTGACCCTGATTACTACTTTGGTTTAGAAGTGATTACCCAGGCTTTCCCTGGCGTAAAAGTAGTGGCTAGCGCACCAACCATCGCGCATATCAAAAAAACACTCCCAAAGAAAATGGCTTATTGGGGCCCGATATTAGGCACAAACGCGCCTAAAAACCCAGTAGTCCCTGCTCAACTATCAGGTAATACGCTAACTATTGATGGCGAAAAACTAGAAGTAATGGGTTTAGATGGCGATGATGCAGAGCACAGCTTTGTATGGATTCCATCCATCAGAACCATTGCAGGTGGCGTATCGGTATTTGGTAATTTCCACCTATGGACAGCCGATGATGCATCGGTGGCTAAACGCGCTCAGTGGCTAAAAGTACTGGATAAGATGGAAGCTCTGAAGCCTGAAGTAGTCATTCCAGGCCACTTTAAAGCTGGGACTACATTCACCATTGAGCACTTGCAATACAACCGTGAATACCTAAAAGCCTACGATCTTGAGCTAGCGAAGGCGAAAAACTCTGCAGCACTGATTGCTGCCATGAAAAAACGCTACCCAGATGCTGGCCTTGGTATGGCGCTAGAAATTGGCGCTAAAGTAAACAAAGGTGAAATGAAGTGGTAAAACCATGGCTTAATTAAGCCATGTAAAAGGCTCGGCATAGTGAACTACACCCCAAAAGTTGGACACCCGTCCATGTTTTTGGGGTATTTTTATGTCCACGTGGCTTTGTTGCACAAATCAATCTATGAACGAATCGCCCCAAACCCCATCCGGATTTACGCCACGCGCACCGTCACTGGTGTACCCAATTGCGTGCAGCGATTTAAGATCGCAACACACACTTGTAGTTCTGCCACCTGCCGATCAAAATCCCTGGCTATTACCCGTTCACCCAACAGTTTGAAACAGCGTATCTTGGTTTCAGCCAAGCGCCGGCAATGATAGCCACTCCAGTTTTTCCATAGCGTTCAGCCTAAGTACTTCGTGGCGCGAAACGCCTTGTTTCTCGCCCTTTCACCCGACGTATTTTCTTTCCACAGTTGCCCGTTTTTCCGTGTCGAAATGATGGCGGCTGCGTTGCGTAATCGCAGCGTAGCAATCTTTTGCATGGTATGCACCATCACCATGCACGGAAACCAGCACTTCATACTCCTGTATCTGATCAATCAAATCAGGCAAAACTTGTGCATCGCCTACGGCGTTGCACGTCACCTCAATGGCACGTATTTCAAGGGTTTCAGCATCAATACCGATGTGGACTTTTCGCCATTGCCGACGATATTCGGCACCATGCTTTTTCGTACCGATATGACGACCTTAAGGCGTTTTTGTCGTGGCAAATCGCACTGGAATCATGCACTTTCCAATCTAAATGGGCGAGTCGCAGCAAGCTTTCTACAAAGCCTGTTGTTTGGCGTAGCGGGAGATTAAATAAGCACTTGTAGTTAAGCAAAACTGAATGGCAGTGTCGCTAAATTCAGCTTGCCGCCCTTGCTTGTTCGATGGGAGCCCATGCCATTGCATGTTTTTATCTAACCAAACCAACAATGAACCGCGCGATTTAAATACGGCGTGATAAGCGTTCCAATGGGTGGTTTTATACTTGCTCGGTTCAGGTTTGCTCATGCGTTCATTCTAACAGCAGTAAGGCTTGGCCGATTTGTGCAACAGAGCCTAACCATGACCGAATCAAACTGAAGTTAAAAGGGCTGAGTCCTGTGCAATACAGAACCAGCCCTTGAACGCCTAACTTTTATACTGTCCAACTAATTGAGGTGCAGTTCACATAGCTGGGCCTTTTTGCTACATTAATAACTAATGTTACGCACCCATTATGAAAAATCAATGGGTTAGGATTCTCTCAATCAGCTGCAGAGCGTATTTCACCTAAAGGCCTGCGTAACATCAGTTAATAATATTAAACATCAGCTCCTTGTTCAAAATGGGCGCAGCTAGCAAGGCAACTTAATGGTGCACCAATGGGCTCACTTCTTTTGGCCGCGCATTAATAACGGCAGAATGCACAGCGTCGTCTTGTAAACCCTTCCAAAAAACATGCGCTGCCACGGCGTGACTATGATCATTGATTTGCTGCCAAGCCTTAACAGCGTCACTCGCTAGCTCAAACATCACAATAGAGTTGTGCAACTCCACGGCCTGCGCCACCGTTATCATTCCAGCATCACTTAAATAATCAATTAAAGCACCGCGTGATTTTGTGGTGCGCTCATCTGTTGTATCGTAGGTAAGAAATAACACCGCATCACTCATCGCAGTGGATGCCATACGAATAAAATCAACTCGCGACAGAATGCTGACTTTGCCTCGTGGACTCTTAATATCCATGGTAAATCTCCCTAGAAATGAACATTGCTTACTGTGTTCTAGCAGGTTTAAACGACCCCACAATGAATGAAAAAATAGCCCGCTCATCTTGCAAGATATTTATGGCGTTGCAGCAAGATTTATCTAAAGGTATAAGTAAGGAAACCTTTTACAAGAGACAGCTATGGCACGCACAGCATTAATTATTAGTGGAGGCGCACCTAACGCCACCTTGACTGCAGGCGCTTTAGAAGCCTTTCATGAGCTAGGCATCCATGTTGATGTGATCTCTGCTGCTGGCGCAGGAGGCTTGCTGGGCTTAATGTATATCGCCCCGAAGAACGGTGATGTTGTAAGCACTATGCGTAGCTTAAAAGAAATGGGCGTGGCAGATTTTATCTACCGCGCTTTTCCAGTGAATTTCAAGGTTTTCCATAAACCCGGGCCAATGGCAGAAGCCTACCGCCAAGCACTTAGCGCTAATCCAGTGCTACAAATGATGCAACAATGGCCCGTTACTCACACCTTGGCACAGGTATTTAAAGATGGAGCCAGTCTTGCAATCGCAAGCGCAAGCCCAAGCAATTTAAGCAGCGATTCGCTAGGCCTATGCGCCCATATTCCCTTTGCCGAACAAATTATCGACTTTAATGCCTTGCAAGAAGCTGGCCCCGATTTTTGGCTCAATGCTTATAACCTGAGCCAGCACCAAATGGAAAACTGGTCACGTGGCCAAATTGATGTACTCCATTTACAAGCCGCGCTGTCGTTCCCCTATTTATATCCCCCCACTGAAATCAATGGTGATTTCTATATCGAAGGCGCCGCAATTGACTGCCTAAATTTTAAAGATTTACGCAAAAACTATCCTGAGTTAGAAGAAATCATTGTTTTTGATTTATTAGGCGCAGAAAAACTACTGCGTAAACCAAAAAACCTTTGTGACGCTTGGGTCATGTCTATTATGACCCCACTAGTAGAAATTGCTCGTGATGATATTAAATTATTTGAAGCATTACACAGTGATGGCATAACCCTGCATAAGGTGCCATTAATTGATTCCATCGCAGAAGAGCACTTGCCTGATGTATTTG
Source organism: Iodobacter fluviatilis (assembly GCF_004194535.1). Lineage (NCBI taxonomy): Bacteria > Pseudomonadati > Pseudomonadota > Betaproteobacteria > Neisseriales > Chitinibacteraceae > Iodobacter > Iodobacter fluviatilis. The sequence goes on from NZ_CP025781.1 coordinate 1,753,331, forward strand.
ATTGGTCTAGAAGCAATATGGATAGGCTATATCAAACGGGGTATGGCGCAGCTAAGCGTTACTGCGAAAATAATCTGCAACATTTATATAAATAAATTGCTATATATTTTTTGAATTCAAAAAAATAACCGTGCGTTTATTTAAATTTAATGATTTTACCTTAGGGAAAAGAAATTGATCAAACAAGCGGCGCTGCAAACCACTCGTTAGAGCCGCTTGTAATGCCTGCTCAACCTTTGAGTGAAGCTGTGGATAGCGAGGGGAAACATAAAAGACAAAATCCCGCTCATAGCTAAGTAAATAGACTAGCAACCTATCGGACTTAGACGGTCGAAGCGAAAAATCGCATGGTCGAGACCAGATTTTGCCGGATTTGCAGCGCCAATAACGAGTTATTGGTCAAAAATCTGGTGAAATATAGGCCGATCAGGTGATTTTGCAGCTGACTGATGCTAAGTCCGACAGGCTGCTAGGGTCTGTTGACGTTTCATTCACAATACGCGTCTACTCAAAAAAGCACCCCGAATCAATAGGATTATTGAGTTTGATATGAATTTGGGGTGGCTTGCAAGCAGCACCGGCACACCTATTTATGCCTCATAGCCGCCGCAGCCCGCAGCATTACGCTGGAAAATCCACACTCCCGCTTTTAACTCGGGTGGCAGCACGAGGTTACTGAGTGAGGGATCTTCCTGCCAATCAAAGGCTATTTGCGCTTCATAATCCACCCAGTTTCCAGTAATAAAGCGCGAATGGCTGCCAATTACAATGTAGGTCTCTACACCCTGCTTACGGAAAATCTGCTTTTCAAATCGATTACCCGATGGTGGCCATGAGCAAATCACCACCTGCGGGTTAAACCGAGCGAGCGCCGAGGTGGCATCCAAGCACTGCACCGATTCAGGATATTGCAGCACTTTTCCCCAGCTAAAATCATCGCTAGCGGTAATATCCACCCCCACATCACTTAAAAACCGGCTTAGCGTGCCATCCCCAGCGGCAATTTCTACGCAACGCCGTTGGCCAATGATTTTTGCTAATTCAGCAATCAGTTCTTGGCTATAAAAACAGTAAATGCCGCGCTTTTCCACCAGCGGCATCAGCAAGCGCTTTTGCCATAGCAGCGGCCAAATCAGCTTAAAAGATCGCATAGAAACGGGTTTTCTGACTAAATCGTGCTGAAACAATAATTTTTGCGCCAACACCCCATTAAACAAATTAAATCTCACCTTGCCGGTATACACGCCGGTTGCCGCAGAAAAAGCATATTGGCGCAGTGCCAGCTCACTCATACGCTGGCGAATTTGTGCACGCACAAAATCAGCAAAGGCACGCCCATTGCGCTCTCCTGATAAAAAGCGCGCATCTGGCTTAACCCGCTTTGATGCTTTCTCCACAAGCTGCTTCAGCTCCACAGGATCACGCCGTGCAAATACCGCGCTTAACTCATCTCTGACTAATAACCAATCCTCTGGGCAGGCTTCGCTTAAGGCCTGTAGTCTTGGACCATTTTGTAGCCATTGCCACTGCTGCTCGGGGGTTTTAGGGCTCAAGAATAGACTCCGAATCATTGATCTCTATGGCAGGTATCATCCACTCAATACACAAAAATCACGAGCATGAACAATGACATGCTATCCCACTAGCGCATCTGTACACTTGCGTATCTTTAGTTCTTTTCGTGGATAAAAACAGCACTAAGCAACATCTAGATTAGTTTTACGTTGCCCCATAAAAAAATGCAAACTGGCAAACCAGTTTGCATCAAAGGAGAGAACTACAACCCAGCCTAAGCTGGGGTACAACTTACTTACCGCCGAGGGTTTCCAATACTTCCCACTTGCCGCCTTTCACTTTATAAACAGTGAGGCTACCATCTTGCAAATCACCCTTATCATCAAAGCTAATATTGCTAGACGTTACACCGCTGTGCTTGATTTTAGCCAACACTGGCAGGTATTTAGCTGGGCTAGCCGAGCCTGCGGCTTGCATCGCTGCCAACATCAAACGGGTAGAGTCGTAGCCGTATGGGGTGTAAATTTCTAGCTCACCATATTTGGCTTTATAACGCGCAGCAAAGTCTTTACCCCCTGGCATTAGATCCAAGGGCTGACCTGCCAGCGCAGCAATTGTGCCTTCCCCATCTGGGCCGGCTAATTTCAAGAAGGTGTCTGAGCGCGTCATTTCACCAGAAACAATCGGTACATTAATGGCTAAACGCTTCTTTTGCCGCGCCATAGGGCCAGATTGTGCGTCGGTGCCGCCATAGAAAATCACATCAGGCTTAGCGCCTTTGATAGAGGTGAGAATCGAGGTGAAATCAGTTTCTTTATCGCTGGTGAATTCACGTTTTACGATTTCTGCACCGGCAGCCTTAGCGGCTTTTTCAAACTCATCGGCCAAGCCTTGGCCATAGGCGGAGCGATCGTCGATAATGGCGATTTTTTTGGCACCCAGCTTTTCTACCGTGTATTTGCCAATCACTGAGCCAAGTTGTGAATCAGAAGTCAGCGAGCGGAAAGTGGTTTTAAAGCTCTGAGCGGTATAAGCAGGCGCGGTGGCCATCGCAATTTGTGGCAGGCCAGCGTCAGAATAAATCTTGGAGGCGGGAATCGCACAACCAGAATTAAAGTGGCCGATAATCCCTGCCACTTTGGCATCCACAAACTTCTCTGCAACTTGGGTGGCGGTTCTTGGATCAGCCATATCGTCTTCGGCCACCAGCTCAAACTTAACAGGCTTACCATCCAGAGTCGGTTTTGTTTCGTTTACATCGTCAATCGCCAGCTGCACCCCGTTTTGGTAGCCCTTGCCATAATGTGCTTGCGGCCCAGTCAGTGGTGCCGCAAAGCCAATTTTTACTACAGAAGAATCAGCCACCGCCGCAACGGTAGCAGAGGAAGTTTCTGCAGTATTGGTTTCTGTTTTTTGCCCACAAGCGGTAAGCGCTAAAGCAAGAGCTGCAGATAATACAGCCGATTTTTGAACAAATTGCATAAACAAGATCCCCTCGAATGTGTTTATGCAATGTGGGCGTGTTCAATTTTTACAGCAATCGGGGGTTTCCTGAACAGGGTTTAGATTCAGCGCATAAGTCAAAGTCTGCAATGTGTAATCACAGCGTATAACACCGTTAAACATGGCGTAATACGCGGCAATTTGCAGCTAACTACTCTTTTTATTAGCTAAAATACAAAGCATCGATCAGCTGCGTAGTTGATTTAATTGCTCAATGCTTGGAGCAAAAAATGCCCCCCCGTTACGGCTCTGGTGAAATTCAACATATGATCGACACGCCCATCCGAGGTGGGTGCAATCATGCGAGTGAGCATTTTTTCAAATACCTCTGGCGTTTTACAGTAGGAAATAAAATAAAGGCCTTTTTCGCCTCCTGGCTGGCCATAGGGCATAGAGTGGCGAAGGAGCGCTAATTCTTCGCCGTCTTCTTCGATAATCACACGGCTAATATGCGCGGTATGTGGGCGATCTTCATCAGGCAGCTCTTCATTGCTTTCCTTGGTTCTGCCTATCACCGTTTCTTGCTGGCGCACTGGCAACTGCTGCCATTGATCCATACGATGCACATAGCGCTGCAGATGAATATAACTACCACCTGCCCAGTCCTGATCAGCGGAATCGACCAAGGCTACTTCTGCTCGTTCTTCATCCTGCGGGTTTTCTGTGCCATCAACAAAACCCGTCAAATCGCGGCAGTCCCGATAGCGAAAACCATGCACGGTTTCTATAGACTCTAACCACTCCGCCATATCTGCGGTAATTAAATCTGCTAGCTCATACAGTAAATCAAAGCGCTCTCCACGCAGGTGCAGTAGCACATCTGCATCTGAGCTAGGCGCAGGATGAATGGCCCCAGAAATAAATGGAAATTGACGCAGTTCTGCCGGTTTTTTGCTGTAAAGCTCAGGCCAAACTTTAGGGCCAAAGGCAATTACACCAATAGCTAAGCGATCTTCTTCTTGCAAACGCGCAATACGTTCAGGAAAACTGGCGAGTAGCGCCTTAAGCCGCACATCCGCGCGCCTGCCCAACCTGCGCCGTAGCAATACAAATAGGGCGTGGCCATTAGCAACCGGCAATATTCCGCTTTGTGGGGTCATGCAAAGAATCCTTTAATCAATCAATAGGTAATGCAAAATCTACCTAAACTAGAGCAAATATTGGCTCAGCAGATTACACCAGCTACTTACCTTGGGCAAAGCGCCATATTTCTGGCAACCATGGTTCAAAATCTACAAATGCATGATTGCCACCTTCAATAATCGTTTGACGACAACCTGAATAAAAATCGACTCCGGCCTGATAATCTAAAACTTCATCACCCGTTTGTGTCAACAACCAATACCGCTCAAGCTTTGAGGGCTGCCGCTCAAAAGCCTGTAATTGCTCTGCAAAACAGGGATCTATCATATGAATTTCGCCTGTTTGGTAGTTTTTCTGCGGCCCTAAATAATCATTAATTTTCAAATAAGGGTGCACCGCAGGATTAATCAAAACAACACGGCAGCCAAAGGTTTCTGCCGCCCAAGTGGCAAAAAAACCACCGAGCGAGCTACCCACAACACAAATATCTTCGTGTGCCAGCTTAAAAAACAAGCCATGCAACAAAACGCCCGCTTCATTAGGATGCATGGGGAGTTGAGGGCAATGAAAATAATGCTGTAAGCCCTGTTGCTCCATCCACGCAGCCATGTCTTTTGCTTTTTGCGACAAGGGGCTGGATAAGAAGCCATGTAGATAAATGATGTGTGGGTGATGAATAAGCATGGTGCTAGGCTCTATTGATATTTATTTTCCGGTAAAACCGGTACGATTTTCACAATGAATCAAGCTCTTATGAGTAATGCACCGCTGCTTACACAAACAAATTGCAATGCAAAATCATCCAAAAATTAAACCAAGGCGATGTTACAAAATAAATCAAAAACCTAAACCCGTAATAACGTGGAGCCTTGGGTATTGCGTAGCGCTAAATCTTGGTGTGCCTTAGCTGCATCTTTTAGAGCATAACTCTGACCAATTACAGGTTTTACAAAACCACGGCTGACAGCATGGAAATAATCCGCAGCGGTTGCCACCAACTCAGCCCTAGTTAAGGTGTAATGTCCCAGTGTAGGACGTGTAAAGAAAAGCGAACCTTTTTGTGCCAATATAGCAGGCTCAAATGCTGGAACTGGGCCAGATGCGTTGCCAAAGCTAACCATCATGCCGCGTGGTGCTAAGCAATCTAGCGATCCTTCAAAAGTATCCGCACCTACTCCGTCATACACTACCGCCACACCTTTGCCAGCAGTAATTTCACGTACCCGTTCTACAAAGTTGCTGGTTTTATAATTAATGACATGATCACAATACTGGCTGGCAATCGCCGCTTTTTCATCGCTACCCACCGTGCCAATCACAATAGCGCCTAACTCACGGGCCCATTGACAGGCAATTTGCCCAACACCACCGGCTGCGGCATGGAATAAAATTACCTGCCCAACGTGCACTCGGAAAGTGCGCTTCAGTAAATACTGCGCCGTCATTCCGCGCAATAAAGTACCCGCAGCAATCTCATCGCTAATCTTTGCGGGTACCAAGACCAGTTTATCCGCAGGCATTAAGCGGTAAGAGGCATAAGCACCCACGGCACCGCCCGCATAAGCCACTCTATCCCCAAGCTTAAACTCTGTAACACCCTCACCCAACGCCTCAACTACCCCACAAGCTTCTACTCCCAAACCTGAAGGCATCGCTAGCGGATACAAACCTGATCTATGATAGGTATCAATATAATTCACGCCAATCGCAGTTTGCTGTAATAAAACCTCCCCCTTCTGCGGCTCTGCCAAAGCATGTGTTTCAAACTGCATTACACTGCTATTTCCATGGCTATGGATACGGATCATCTGAGTTTGCATCTTTATTTCCCTTGTATAGCGCCATAAGCTGACAAAAATATCCAGCTAGTAGAAAAAAAATCAAAGGACAACAATAACGTTATTGCAAGCTGGCTGCACCGGAATTAATAGTAGCAAGTGAATCACAGACTAATACCACGGTTTCGCGTGGTAAAATTGCCGCCTTTGTAGCCGCATTATTTAGCCATCCAAGGTATAAGCCCATGACCCGCCCCTTGAGTCTTCAAGCACAACTTAAAAACCAACTCACGCAGCGCATTCTGATTCTGGATGGCGGCATGGGAACGATGATTCAGGCCTACGATCTGCAAGAGATCGATTATCGTGGGGCGCGTTTTGCTGATTGGGCTTGTGATGTAAAGGGTAATAACGATTTGCTGGTGCTGAGCCAGCCACAGATCATCACTGAAATCCATCAGGCTTATCTGGATGCAGGCGCAGATATTATCGAGACCAATAGCTTTAACGGCACCTCGATTGCCATGGCCGATTACGAGATGGAAAGCCTGGTTTGGGAGCTGAATTTTTCCGCTGCCAAGCTGGTTAAAGAGTTATGCGTGGCGCAAACCGCCAAAACACCCAATAAGCCGCGCTACTGTGCCGGTGTTTTAGGGCCAACCAACCGCACCTGCTCAATCAGCCCAGATGTAAACGACCCGGGCTATCGCAATGTCACCTTTGATGCGCTGGTTGAAAGCTACTTAGAAGCCATCGATGGCCTAGTGAAAGGCGGCGCGGATATTCTGCTGGTTGAAACGATTTTCGACACGCTAAACGCCAAAGCTGCGGTGTTCGCAATCAAACAATATTTCCGCAGAAACAATATTGCCAAAGACGATCAGCTGCCAGTGATGGTTTCCGGCACGATTACCGACCAATCTGGCCGCACCTTAACTGGCCAGACCACCGAAGCGTTCTACAACAGCCTGCGCCACTCAGACGCCATCAGCTATGGGCTGAACTGTGCGCTGGGGCCAGATTTGCTACGCCAGTATGTAGAAGAGCTCAGCCGTATTTCCGAAGGCTTTGTCTCCGTCCACGCCAATGCGGGCTTGCCCAATGCCTTTGGCGGCTACGACTTAGACCCAGCAATGATGGCCGAATCGATCAAAGAATGGGCCGAGTCAGGCCTAATCAATATCGTCGGCGGCTGTTGCGGCACCACTCCGGCGCATATCGCCGCCATGTATGCGGCCGTCAAAGATCTGCCACCGCGCGCCTTGCCAGAGATCGAGGCCAAGTGCCGTCTCTCTGGCCTTGAGCCATTTAATATCGGCGATAGCGATTTATTTGTGAACGTGGGTGAGCGCACCAACGTTACCGGCTCCAAAGCCTTTGCTCGGCTAATTTTAAATGGCGATTATCCACAGGCCTTGGTGGTAGCGCGGCAGCAGGTAGAAAACGGCGCGCAAGTCATCGACATTAATATGGACGAGGGCATGCTGGATGCCCATAAAGCCATGGTCACCTTCTTGAACCTGATTGCTGCCGAGCCGGATATTTCGCGCGTGCCGATTATGATCGACTCGTCCAAATGGGATGTGATCGAAGCCGGTTTGAAGTGCGTGCAGGGCAAGTGCATTGTTAATTCGATCTCGATGAAAGAAGGCGTAGAAGCCTTTAAACACCACGCACGTCTGGTCAAAGACTACGGTGCAGCGGTGATTGTGATGGCCTTTGATGAGGTTGGTCAGGCCGACACCTATGCCCGCAAAGTAGAAATCTGCGAAAAGAGCTACCGCATTCTGGTTGATGAAGTGGGCATGGATCCGGCCGATATTATTTTCGACCCAAATATTTTTGCCGTCGCCACCGGCATTGAAGAGCACGCCCGCTACGGCCTCGACTTTATCGAAGCCACCGGCTGGATTCATCAAAATCTGCCGCACGCCAAGGTCAGCGGCGGCGTATCCAATGTGTCGTTCTCCTTCCGTGGCAACAATAAAGTACGCGAAGCCATCCACGCCGTCTTTCTCTATCACGCCATTAAAAAAGGCATGACGATGGGGATTGTGAACGCGGGGGCGCTAGAAGTTTACGAAGAAGTGCCGCGTGAGTTGCGCGATATTATTGAAGACGTAGTGCGAATGTTGCCCGCCGGAACCAGCGCTGGAGCGCCACTCACCGAGGGCAATTTGGATGTTACCGAACGCCTGATCGAAATTGCCGAGCGCTTTAAAGGCGACGCAAATCAAGCCAAGGGCGAGGATTTAAGCTGGCGCAATGGCACGCTGCAAGAGCGCATTACCCACGCGCTGGTGCGCGGCAATACCACCTTTATTCTGGAAGATGCCGAAGAAGCACGCCTAGTCGTAGAGCGCCCGATTCATGTGATTGAAGGCGTGCTCATGAACGGTATGAACCATGTGGGTGATTTATTTGGATCGGGCCAGATGTTTCTGCCTCAAGTGGTAAAGTCCGCCCGCGTAATGAAAGCCGCCGTCGCCCATCTGGAGCCCTTTATCGAAGCCGAAAAAATCGCCATGGGCCTGCAAGACGCACCCGCCAAAGGCAATATTGTGATGGCCACGGTAAAAGGCGATGTGCACGATATCGGCAAAAATATTGTCGGCGTGGTGCTCCGCTGCAATAACTACAAGGTCACCGACCTTGGCGTGATGGTGCCCGCGCAAAAAATCCTCGATACCGCAAGGGAAATCGGCGCAGATATGATAGGCCTGTCCGGCCTGATTACCCCAAGCCTAGAAGAAATGAGCCATGTGGCCAAAGAAATGCAGCGCCAGGGCTTTGATATTCCGCTGCTGATTGGCGGAGCCACCACATCCAAAGTGCACACCGCCGTTAAAATCGAGCCGGGCTACGCCAATGGCCCCGTGGTTTATGTGCCGGATGCCAGCCGCGCGGTAGGCGTGTGCTCCAATTTATTAAGCGACGAGCTAAAGCCTGCCTTTATGGAAAAGCTACGCGCCGAATACCAAAATATCCGCACCATTCATGAGAACAAAGGCAAGAGCAAACTACTGCCGATCGCCACCGCCCGCGCCAATAAATTTGAAATAGACTGGGCCAGCTACACCCCACCCAAACCCAAGCAGCTGGGCATGATGCGCTTTGAAAAAGTGCCGTTGCAAGACATCGCCCCCTATATCGACTGGAGCCCTTTCTTTAACGCTTGGGAGCTGGCCGGTAAATACCCACGCATCCTGACCGACGAAGTGGTTGGCGAAGCCGCCACCGCCCTATTTGCCGACGCCCAAGTGCTGCTGGCACAAATGATAGAAGGCGAGTGGGTGCAAGCCAATGGCGTGATCGGCCTCTTCCCAGCGAACAGCGTGGAGGACGATATTGAAATCTACCATCCAGAAAATGGCGAGCGGCTGATGACTTGGCACAATCTGCGCCAGCAAAACGCCAAGGCTGCTGGTAAGCCTAACTGGTGCCTAGCTGACTTTATTGCACCAAAAGACAGCGGCGTAACTGACTATATCGGCGCGTTTGCCGTAACGGGCGGGCTGAATATTGACCAGCATGTAGAGCGCTTTGAGCTCGCGAACGACGATTACAACGCCATTATGGTGAAAGCCTTAGCCGATCGCTTTGCCGAAGGCTTTGCCGAATATATGCACGAAAAAATCCGCAAAGAGCTATGGGGCTATATGCCGGATGAAAACCTGCATGTGGATGATTTAACCGATGAAAAATACCAAGGCATCCGCCCCGCCCCCGGCTACCCCGCCTGCCCAGATCACACGCCAAAAACCGGCTTGTTTAAGCTGATCGACCCGGGCAGCATCGGCATGAGCCTCACGACCGGCTACGCCATGCTGCCTACCGCAGCAGTGAGTGGCTTCTACTTCAGCCACCCGCAAGCGCAATACTTTGCCGTGGGCAAGATCGAGAAGGATCAGGTAGAGAGCTATGCGACACGACGTGGGATAACGATTGAGCAAGCCGAGCGCGATTTAGCGCCTAATTTGGGATATAACGCCTGATTTTGTGGGCTAAACCAACCTTAGAACGTAAAGTGGAATCCACCTAACTCTGGCATAAAATGCTACGAAAATGGCGGGTTTCACGCGCCCTACGATGATTCAACACTTGCAAGCCTATCGCCATCCTATGGCAAAAATCCAACTTGATAACTAAAGAGCCCTGTTTTACCTTAGTCACGTGCCAACACCCCCCCTCACCAGCCTCGGACTCCCCATGCTCAACTCACATCGTTTTTTAGATAGCGAAATCGAAAGTCTGACTCGGCTAATGAGCCAGCGGCGGGATATTCGTCAGTTTAAAACTGGGCCGCTGCCAGAAGGGCTGATGCCGCGCTTAATTGAAGCGGCACAAATGGCTCCTTCGGTGGGCTTTATGCAGCCATGGCGCTTTCTGCATATCACCGACGACGCATTGCGTGGGCAGGTACACGCCTTGGTCGATGCCGAGCGTGAGCGTACCTCGGCGGCGCTGCCTAGCCGCCAGCAAGAATTTATGAAGCTCAAAGTAGATGGCTTGGCAGAATGCGCCGAGGTATTGGTGGTGGCGTTAATGGATGGGCGTGAGAAACATATCTTTGGCCGCCGCACCCTGCCCGAAATGGATTTAGCCTCAGCATCCTGCGCCATTCAGAATATGTGGCTACTGGCGCGTGCCGAAGGCATAGGGATGGGCTGGGTATCGATCTTTGAGCCTAGCGATCTCGCCAAGTTATTAAAGATGCCAGAGGGCGCAAAGCCGATTGCCATTCTTTGCCTAGGGCAAGTCGAAACCTTCCCCGAAAAACCCACGCTAGAGCGCTTAGGCTGGGGCAGCCGCTTGGAGCAGGAGCAAATCTTCTTTGAAAATAGCTGGCCGGAAGGGGATCACAGCACGCCGATTAGCTATTAGGCTTTGTTTGAAGATGTTCCACATTACAGAACAGCAAGAAGCCAGCAGTACGGCTGGATCCCCGACAAGTACACTCGGGGATGACGCTTCAAACCTCAAAGTAACTCATATTTAGGCATAAAAAAAGCCGCTTTTCAGCGGCTATTTTTATGCTCTTGGCAGGGGAAGAAGGATTCGAACCTTCGCATGTCGGAATCAAAATCCGATGCCTTAACCAACTTGGCGACTCCCCTAAAGAGAGCGGCATAGTACATGAAGGATTTCTATTTGGGAAGGGGTAAACCACAATTTGTAAGCACGAAGTAGAAAAACCTTGCTGCTTACGCATTTTAGCCTGTGCTAACTCATCATATTCAGTCATTTTTAGCCCTAAATGCACAATAACGTACTTTGGCATAGCCAAAGCGAATCTTTAAATCGCGAAATACATGTTCAACTTTCGCACGGCGGCTCGCTAATTCATGCTCAACATTAAGCAGTAAATCAATCAATGGACGCGCAGTGATGCCTGGTGTGTGTTTTATTTTTTTTAATTGTCCGGGCCGTTTAGCAATGGCAAACTGTTTTAGTTGTGTTGCTTGAATTTCTTCTCGTTTATCAATACCAAGATAGCCTGCATCACCCTGTAAACAGGTTTCTTCGCCTTGCAATAAATGAACCACTTCATTGATATCCGACACATTTCCAGACGTAAATACAATAGAATGGGTGAGCCCAGTTTCACTATCAACGCCAATATGAACTTTGCCACCAAAGTGCCACATATTGCCTTTTTTACTGGAGTGCATATCAGGATCGCGCGCACTGAGCTTGTTTTTTGTAGGTGTAGGCGCAGTAATTAAACTGGCATCAACAATGGTCCCCGTCTTTAAAAACAACCCTCTTGCCGATAAGGTTTCATTGATTTTTACAAATAAAGCGGCAGCCAATTCGTGCTTTTCTAGTAGATGGCTAAATCGCAAAATGGTGGTTTCATCTGGAACTTCATCCAGTCCAATTCCTGCAAAATGGCGCAGCGAATCGACTTCATAAAGCGCATCTCCCATTCCAGGGTCGGAATAATTATAAACAATTTGCGCAATATGAATTTTCAACATAACAGCAAGGCTAATGGATTGGCGACCTTTGCCATTCATTTTTTGGTAGTGGGGATGAGTTAATTCGAGCAATTCATTCCAAGGAAGAAGTTGATCTAAGTGATTTAAAAATCGCTCACGGCGGGTTTGTTTTTTCTTTAAGCTCTGCATCTGAAAAACTCATCTGACCAGATTTTTTCATCACGATCCTTCGTTTTAAGCTGTGGTTATTATAGGCGCTGGATTAAAGCAGAGGTTCCTTAAGGCATTTAATTGATATTCCAGAGCAAATCGAAATTCAATTAAAAGACGTGGTCCTTGCAAAACCCAGCGTAGATCGATACTTGGGGTAAAATCACCTTTTGCCTGCTTGACGATCATGACGCCGCTGCCTTCGCCCTGTATTAGCCAATGTAAATTAGATGCCGAACAAAACTGTATTGGCTGCCGCCGCAGCTTGGATGAAATTCGCCTCTGGCCTAAGGCCAGCGAAGCCGAGAAAAAACAAATCTGGCAACGGCTGCTTGCCTTACCCATGCTTGAAAAACGTAAGCAATGCCAAAACTGCCGCACAGAATTTAGCTGTGGCAGCGGCGGCAAGCAAGGCTGTTGGTGCATGGATTTCCCTCCGGTTTTATCCATCACCACTGCCACGGGCGATTGTTATTGCCCAAGCTGCCTTACTGCGGTGATTGCAGAGCGTGAGCTCGCTCAGAGCAAATAATCCAGCACCTGCAGCTCATCAGAACAATAGCGACAGCGGCTGGCGACGGCGGCCAATTTACCTTGGCCTGCATCTAAATCATATAAATGCCATAGTGCACTTTGCCCTTCACAAGCCGTTATCGCCCGCATCCGCTGCGCCTGCCCTAGCGGCAGCACCACTTGCGACATCGGCAAGCTTAATCCACGGCCCAAAGCCTTCAGCACCGCCTCTTTACGCACCCACAGCCTAAGCGCTTGCTCAGGGCTTAAAGGCTGCTGCATCCGCTTTAGCTCAGCTGGGCTCCAGCATTGGCTAAACCAGCTCACATCGCAGTCTTTACTATTTAACTCAATATCCACGCCTAGCGGCACATTGGGCTGCAATGCAATCAGTGCATAGCCTTGACTGTGGCTGAGAGAAAACTGCGGGCCTTGCCGCAGCCAAGGCTTGCCCCAAGGATTTTGCTGATATTGGATATCGCTTGGCGAGCACGCCAGCTCGCTGGCTAAGATGCCGCGTAAAGCCGTATGTGCTGCAGCATAACGATGTGCATCTTTACGCAAACGCTGCCAGCGATTGGTTTCTTCTTGATCTAGCCAAGCCAAACGGCTGGGGTGAAGATGAGCCGGATCATCCAGCTGCACTCGCCAAACTTTTAACATGCGCTTTTAAACTCCGAGTGTAGCGCCACCGTCTACGCATAAATTATGCATCGTGATTTGGCGGGCAGCAGCTGATAGCAAAAACAATACCGGCGCTACAATATCATCAACATCGGCAATTCGGCCTAGCGGAATCCCCGTGCGATAGCCTGCTAAAGAGCCTGCAATTACTTTTTGCTTATCGCTATCATCTTGCCAAAGCTGGCGCTGCATCGCCGTATCGGTGGAGCCTGGCGACACAATATTGCAGCGTATGCCATATTCTGCCAGCTCCAGAGCTAAGCACTTACTAAAGTGATTTAGCGCGGCTTTAGAAGCAGCGTAGGCAGCCATTTGCAAACGCGGCACTTCAGCGGCATTAGAGCCCACCGTGACGATCGCGCCACGCTTGCGTGGGATCATCCTTTTGGCCACGGCTCTGGCTAAATAAAACGGCCCATGCGTATTGATGGCAAAGGTGCTTTCCCAATCTTCATCGCTTAAATCGCAAATACTGCCCATACGCAAAACACCTGCGGCGTTCACCAGATAATCAATCGGCCCCAGCTCCGCCTCAATCTGCTCCACCACCGCCGCAAGTTGGCTGCTACTACGCATATCCACAGCGTATGGCTGAACCTGTAGACCGGCAGCTTGGTATTCCAGCGCTAAAGCGGCTAGCTTTGCTTGCTGAATATCCAACGCGGCCACCACCGCCCCTTGCTCGCTTAAGCTTTTAACAATCGCAGCCCCAATACCCTGTGCTGCCCCAGTAACGATGGCAACCTTGCCGCGAAATTCCTGATTTTGCATAAAGCTTATTCCTTGTTGCTTATGGAAGATTGCAGCCGCTTGGCTAACTCCCTGCCGATAACAGCAATGGGTGCAGGATCACTCATGCCAAAGTGATTGCAATCGATATCTACACAATCAAACTGGCCCTGCACATAGGGATGCCAAGAGGCTGGCTGCGGGGCATCGTCTGGATTTTGCCCAGCATGAAACAGCAGCAAATCACCGCGATAGCTGGATGTTTGGCTGCGGCGAAATAGCTGCATGCCATGCAAAGCAGACTCTGCCAAACGCTCTAATGCGCTGCGCCCTAAAGTAGCGAGGGGGCTGCCAGGGCGGAGCAAACGTTGATAAATAGCCTCTTGGCTCAGCGATAAGCCTTGGCTATCGGCATCCACTTCACCATTCACACTCAGCACCGTGACTAAAGCATCGTGCATGGTGGGTAAAGGCCGCTGCTGCCAAGCGGCAACAGGGTAACTATCCATCAGGGCCAATAGCTCTACTTGCTCACCTGCTGCTTGTAATTGCACCGCCATGGCTTGTGCCAATCCACCACCTAAAGACCATCCCAAAAGACGATAAGGGCCGGTGGCTTGTTGTTGGCGAACCCGCTGCACGTATTCACTCACCATGGCATCAAAGCTGCTGGGCAGACTGGTTTCAATGCCGGTGGCTTGCAAGCCGTAAATAGCGCTATCCGGCAAATAGCGCGCTAATCCCAGATAGCACCAAGACAACCCTTCGGCTGGATGTAGGCAAAACAGCGCAGGTAGGCTGCCGCGCTGAATCGTCAGCAAAGGGGAAAAAGCGTGATCCTCCGCCGCAGCCGGAGGGCGATGTGCCGCAGGCGCGTTCAAGGCTTTGGCCAAGGCGTGCACGGTATTATGGTTAAACAAGGCAGAGACGGTGATATCGCGCTGTAACTCACGCCCCAGCTGGCCTGCTACCTGAATCGCTTGCAGCGATTTACCACCCAACTCAAAAAAATTGCTATGGATATTGGCAGGCATTACCCCTAGCACCTGATACCACACTTGCATGATTTTTTGTTCCAGCAAGCTAGCCTCAGGCATCAGCGGCGCGGCGCGCTCGCTAAGCAGGCAGGCGAGTTGCTTGCGATCGATTTTGCCATTTACATTACGCGGTAAGTGATCCACAAAAAACCAATGATCTGGGATGGCGGCCATAGGCAAAATATCCACCAATTGGCTGTGTAGCTCTGCCTGCAAGCCATCATGCGTAACCGTTGCAACAAGATATGCAGCTAAACCACCACGCTCTACCCCCACCACCGCCACTTCGCGTATTGCTGGGTGGCTAAGGATGGCGTTTTCAATGTCAGCCGGATCAATACGCAAGCCGCTTATTTTTAACTCATGATCGAGCCGCCCCAAGAAATAGAGTTGGCCATTTTGTAAGCAAGCCCTATCCCCCGTACGGTAAGCACGCAGCTGGCCCAGCAAGCTATTTAATTGAATAAAGCGACTCGCACTCAACGCTTGCTGATTGCTATAACCCAGCGCCAAGGCATCGCCACAAATTAATAACTCGCCAGGCTGGCCTGCTGCCACAGGGTATAAAGACTCATCCACGATTACCACTGTCACCCCTGCACGCGGCAAGCCAATAGGCAGACGATCGCTCCCATCCCATACCGCAGCCTGGCCACTCAGCACGGCACTGGTTGCGATAATCGAGGCCTCAGTAGGGCCATAACTATTGAGCAAAACACTCTCGGTGAGCAAGGCTTGCCAACGGCCTGCCCGCTCCGGCTGCGCAGCTTCACCACCAATAATGGTTAGCCTTAGCCCCGCTAGCTGAGCCGCCATTGGCGCGGTCAGGGCATGGGCTAATTCATGCCAAAAAGCAGTCGGTAAATCGAGTACGCTGATTTGCAGCTGCTCAATATTGCTCACAAAAGTGGCCATGGAATCCAGCATGGCCTCATTACGCAGCACTAAAGTTGCGCCGTAGCAAAGGGCGAGGAAAATCTCTTCAATACTTGCATCAAAATGCAGAGGGGCAAATTGCAAGATGCGCTCGTTGGCGCTGATTTGATAAAGCTGGCCAGCGCTGGCCACAAAATGCGCCAATGCACCATGCCCAAGCAATACGCCATTCGGCTTGCCGGTCGAGCCCGAGGTATAGAGCAAATAAGCCGGCTGCTCTGCCTGCATTAGGCAAGGCGGCGGCAGGTTTACTGGAGAATCGCTAGGCAAATCCAAATACAAGACGGCGTGCTTGCCTACCTTATCTGCCCAGCACTGCAAGCTTAGGATAAGCCGTGGTTTGGCATCATCCAGCACCATCGTCAAACGGCTGCTTGGCCCTTGTGGATCGAGCGGCACATAGCAAGCCCCAGCCCATAAGGTCGCCAGAATCGCAATAATGGCTTGCGGGCTGCGCGGCAGCAAAATCACCACTCGCTCTTCTGCTTGCAAACCCTCTAGCTGCAAGCGCGCCGCCAGCGTTTGCACTTTGGCCAGCAATTGCTGATAGCTGATCTGCACGCCTTCATGCTCTAGCGCAATCGCCTGTGGCCTACTGATCGCTTGATCCATGATGCGTTGCATCACTGGGCTAGCCGCTTGTTCCAAAACGGGGCCATGCAGCACCGATAAAGGTGGCAAATCTTGCAGCAAGGAGGCCATGCCACTTTGTGCCGGATGCGCCGCTAGGCTAAATAGCCACTGCTGTAAATCTTCATGCAATTGGGCCAGCTTGGCCGCTGGATAGGCATTCGGGTTCGCCTCCAAGCTCAGCCGCCATTGAGCATTGAGCACCGAAACGCTGATATTTAAATCTTTAACCGGCCCCGCGCTAATAGGATGAATCAGGCTAGTTAAGCCAGCAAATGGCGCGTGCCGATCGAAAGGCATCAGATTTACAGCCTGGTTAAATAGATGCTTTTGCACATCCATCAGCCCTAAATCTTGGCGAATCCAGCCATAGCGATAAGCTAAATGCGGACGAATGGCCCGCATGCTATCGGCAACTTGCTTACTCAGCGTTTGCATATCTTGGTCTGGATCGATAGAAATGCTAAACGGCACAATATTCATCGCCATGCACGGCACGCCCAAAGCTGGCGTACCTAAGCGATTCATCACTGGTAAGCCAAAAGTGAGCTGCCGCTGTCCAGATTGCTTAGCTAACCAGCAGCCAATCGCCGCCAGCATCCAGCTTCCCCAATCTTGCCCACACTGGCCTGCCGCCAGCTCAAACACGCCAATCTGAGCAGGGCTTAGGAGTTGGCTGTGGCGAATCACTTCATCAGAAAACTCTTGAGCGGCAGCCAGCGTAGAGGCGCTGGGCGCATGGGCTAAATGCTGCAGCCAAAACTGCTTGCTGGTTTGAAACTTATCGGCTTTTTGATAGTTTTGCTCTGCCAAGATAATTTTATCTAGCGACCAATCCGCCAGCGCGGGCAATGGCTGGTTTTGTATACGAGCGCTATAACGTGCGGCCACGGCCTGAACCAATAGGCTATAGCCAAAGCCATCCAAGGCAATATGATGCACTTGCAAATACCATAGATGCTGCTGATCTGCTGTTTGCAATAAGGCTGTTTGATAAAGCGGATCACACGTTGGATTGCAGAGCGTGGCTAAGGAGCGCTGCATCCATTGCTGCGCTGCAGCCTGTGGATTGGGCTGATCGCGTAAATCATAAACCTGCAGCGGTGCCTCACTCGGCATTTGTGGCAGCTGCCAGAGCTGCTCGCCCTCTAATTGAAACCGCATATGCAGCGATTTAGCGTTGTTTAACACCTCAATTACGCTCTGGCTAAAGGCGCTAACATCTAGCTCACCATTTAGTTCTATGGCTTCGGCCGTTAGGTAAGCGGGGCTATCTGGCACCATTTGCTGCCCCATCCATATTCCATACTGGGCAGCACTAAGCGGCAAACGGGGGGAGATTTGATTCATGGGAGGTCCTGATAGAAAAGCGTGCAGCTCAGCACGCGCGACTGGCAAAGTCCACGACTCGCCGTGCGCCGTGCATCAACATATCGTAGTGATCATGCGCTGGCAGGCATTGGTACTCTGTAGCAATACCTGCTTCGTTTAAGGTTTGAGCAAAGCGCTCCGCACTATCCACCATGCGCCGCTCAGCTAATTTTTGCTGCAGCGCTGCGGCAGCATCAAAAGGAGGATCTTGCTCCTGCGCCCCCACCGTAATCATCACTTGCCAATCGGCTTGGCTAAATTGGCTTTTCAGCTGATCTAGCCTAAGCGGCAACTGGCTTAAA
Source organism: Iodobacter fluviatilis (assembly GCF_004194535.1). Lineage (NCBI taxonomy): Bacteria > Pseudomonadati > Pseudomonadota > Betaproteobacteria > Neisseriales > Chitinibacteraceae > Iodobacter > Iodobacter fluviatilis. Next base: position 1,771,564 of record NZ_CP025781.1, read on the forward strand.
GTATGGTGATCGCCAAACCACAGCGAGGGGCTGGCCGCCCAATAGCGCTGAAAATGCTGGGGCGCGGTGCTTAAGGTATGCAGGGTAAACAAGCCGCCATAAGAAAATCCAAACAAGGTATGGCGGCGCGCATCCATTGTAAAGTGCTGCGCCACTAAAGGCCGTAATTCCTGCGTGAGAAAACTCAAAAACGCGGCCGCACCGCCGTGCCTTGGTGAAAAAGCATCACCCGCGCCAGCAATCTGCGGCGTGTAATCCTGCGCTCTAGCATGCACATCAATCGGCTCACCGCTTGCATAAGCAATCGCCACAATCAATAAAGCGGCTTGCTCACCCACCCGCGCGCGCCATTGTGGGCTTTCCTTTGCAGTCACGGGTTTGGGGCGAGCGAACTCCATAATGGGCAAACTAGCTTGGCCATCTAAGGCCCACAGCACGGGGTAGCCCGCTGAATCTGGCGCTTGGTGCGGTAAGCCCAGCAAAATGCGATAACGCTGGCCGGTATAGGCCGAATTAATTTCAAAACTCAGGCTTCTAGATAGCGGTGCACTTTGCCAATCTGGCGGGAATGCTTGATCTGTAAACAATGGCATCGATGCGTCCTACGTCTGCCAATCGAGCGCAAGCTCTGGATTACGCACCATCAAGCCAAGATGCTCATCCATCACCAATTCAATCTTTGCCAGCTTCTCAGCAGTATCGGCGAGACAATGCACAAACAAAGTATCTTGCTCGCGGCGAATATGGCACTCACCCATCGCAAAAGGGATATAAGCACGTTCGCTATCAAACTCTACGGGGATCTTGAGCGCATAATGCTTACATAGTTTGTACAAGACTTTATCGGCCAAGGGGACCGTTAATTGGCTACGGCTATTTAGCATTGTATTTCCTAGGGTTTAAACATGTGCGGCGATAGTATTAAGCAGCTTGGCTCAATAAACGCCACCACGCAGCCAGTGTTGGCTGCTCAGCCAGCATCATAAAATTAAGCGTTACGCCTGCTCTGCGCCACGTTTCTAGCAAGCTCATAATCCGAATTGAATCCAAGCCCCAATCCAGCAAGCTGTCATCATCACGCAGATCAGAAGCAGGCATTTGCAAGCTGCTGGCAATGATTTGCCTTAATTCATCGATCGAAGCGGGCAGCTCAGCCCCCTGCAAGCCGGAGATCAGATCCGCGGTAGAGGTGGTAAAGCCGCAGCGCTGCGCCACGTAATCCAGCGCCATTTGGTGTTCTTTTTCTGAGAAATCTGCCAGTGCATCGCCCACAAAAAATGCTTGAATATCACTCATAAAGGCATCGCAAGCGCTCATCATGCAGCCAATATGGGCGTAAACGCCGCAAATAATCAGCTGATCTCGCCCTTGCCCACGCATAATTTCTAACAAATTTGAACGCTGAAACGCGCTATAACGCCATTTTGCCAGCACGGTGTCTTGTGGCTTGGGCGCTAGCGCCGCCACAATGTCTTTTCGATCTGGGCGCGCCACCAAACCTGGGCCCCACATATCCTGCAATAAGCCACGCTCTTCTAATGTTTGCTCTGGGGTTTGGGCGGTGTAAACCACGGGGATTCCCAGCTTGGCCGCCAAATCTAAAATCCGCCGAGTATTGGCGATCAACTCAGGGATAGGCGCGGCGGTGCCATCATAAAAATCTAGGAAATAGTCCTGCATATCGTGAATCAGCAGCACCGCGCGCTTGGCATCGGGCTGCCAGCTCACACGGTTGGCAGGAAACTGTTCTGGCATTGCATAGGAGCTGATTTTTGGAATAGCCATTCGCTTGTCTTCTTTTTCTAATAGATGTTTTAGTTTGTAAATGCCTTTGGCACGGGTGTTTTGCTGCGGGAGCCACCGCAAAGTCTTTAATTTCTGAACGGCCAAGACAAATCTTAGGGTGGGTTAGGCCGAACACGATCGCTTCTAAATAAGCACTGAGCGCGGCCTAGCAGCCTGTCGGACTTAAGCGATCGTAGCGAGGGAAAGACGGGTTTGAGACAGATTTCGCGGGTTTTTGAGGCGAATAGCTGGCTATTCAACGAGAAAATGCGTGAAATATGGCCAAATCCGACTTTTCCGTAGTAGATCAGTCTTAAGTCCGACAGGCTGCTAGCCCACCCTAAGTCATTGCATCAAACACTTGCTAGCCGCTGCTCTATCATTTGTCGCAAGATCTTCTTGCTGACTTTACCTACGCCGGTTTTTGGGAAGGCTTCGATAAATTCAATGCGGTCGGGGATTTTGTAGGCGGCAAGGCCTAGTTGGCGCAGATAGGCAGTAAGGTCAACGGCACGTAGAGTGTTGTCACGGCGGATAATAAAAGCGCAGCTTTTCTCACCTAGATAAGCGTCAGGCATCGCGACAATCGCCACGTCTTGCACGCCTTTGTGCGCTAACAGCTGATGCTCTACTTCTTCTGCAGAGATTTTCTCGCCGCCACGGTTGATTTGGTCTTTGGCCCGCCCTTCTACCACCAAATAGCCTTCTGCCGTTTGCCTGACTAAATCACCAGTGCGGTAAAAACCATCAACGGTAAAGGCACGTGCATTGTGTTCGGCCGCTTTGTAATAGCCGTGAATGGTGGAAGGGCCACGCGTGATTAAATGCCCTATTTCACCCACGGGCAGCAGCTGGTCTTCATCGTCCACCACCCGCACCTCGTCATCTAGCGAAATCGGCCTGCCCTGGGTGTGTAAAATAAGCGATTCAGCATCATTTAGCCGTGTGTAATTCACCAGCCCTTCGGCCATACCAAATACCTGCTGCAAAGTGCAGCCCAGCTCACGCACCAGCCGTGCAGCCATCCCACTATTAAAGCGGGCACCACCCACCTGCACCAACTGCAGGCTGGATAAATCAGGCTGCAAACTAGAGGCGGCATCCAGCCATACGGGCACTAGCGGTGGAACCAAGGCGGTGATGGTGACGCGCTCACGGCTAATCAAATGAAACACTTGATCAGGGCTGGCACTACTGCTCATCACCACCGTGCCACCCACATAAAAAATGCCAAGTGAGCCAGGGGAGCACAGCGCAAAATTATGCCCAGCTGGCAATACGCAAAGGTAAACGCTCTCCGAGCTAAGCTGGCAGATTTCTGCACTACCCCGCATGCTGTAAATATAATCGTCGTGAGTACGCGGAATCAGCTTGGGTGTGCCAGTGCTGCCACCAGATAGCTGAAAAAACGCCACATCGCTGGCGAGCGGCGGCGCAGGTAAAGGGGCTTGGCTATTTAAAGTTTGCAAAGCAGCAAACGGCCCCGCATCACCCAGTACCAACACGTGCTGCAGGCTAGGCGAGACGGCTTTAACCTCGCTGGCAAGCGGGCGGTAATCAAAACCGCCGTGCTGATCGGCAATAATATAAGCCACCGCTTCGGTATGCTGGCAGAAGTAGCTAATTTCTAACTTACGGTGTGCAGGCAGAGCAAACACCGGCAAAGCCCCTAGTCTAAACAAGGCAAAGATCACGGAAAAAAACTCGGCGCAGTTAGGCAGTTGCACCACAACGCGATCATCTTTAGTAATACCCAATGCAGTGAAAGCCTGAGCCAGCCGATCAACTTCTTGCGCCAGCTGGCGGTAAGTCCAGCGTGTTGCGTCGCTCACAATCGCCAGATGATCGCCATCCTGCTCTACCCTAAGCGCCAGCAAATCACTTAAGGTTTGCCCCTGCCAATGCCCCTTGCTGCGGTAATCTGCCGCCAGTGCCGCTGGCCACGGGGTGCAATGCGCTAGAAATGAACTCATTACACCTCCCCCGCATGCACTAAGCCCATGCCATTGAGCATGGTACGAAATTTTGCCGAGGTTTCCGCCAGCTCGCTGGCTGGCAAAGACGCCGCCACAATCCCCGCACCGGCAAAAAGACGTAGGGTATTACCGGCAATCTCGGCGCAGCGAATGGTGATAATCCACTCGCCATCGCCTTTGGCATCGCACCAGCCCACCATGCCGGTGTAAAAGCCACGATCAAAGGGCTCGATTTGCGCGATTAGCTCGCGGGCAGCCACGTTGGGATAACCACACACGGCAGGCGTTGGGTGCAGGGCTGCAGCCAGCGTCAGCGATGTTGTTGCTTCATCAATTAGCTCGCCACTGATCTCTGTGGATAAGTGCCACATGGTTTCGGTATGCAGCAGCACTGGGCGCGCCGGAACATTTAACGTACTGCAGAAAGGCCTTAGCCCAGCGGCAACCGCCTCTACCACCACTTTATGCTCATGCAAATCTTTGGCGGACTGCAGCAAGGCTTCGCCACGCTGGCGGTCTTCCACTGGATCGCTGCTACGGGCTGCAGAGCCTGCCAGTGGATTAGAAAACACCAACTTGCCCTGCTTACGCAGCAGCAGCTCTGGGCTTGCGCCAATTAAAATACGCGGCTCGGGGCTGGCGGAAAGATTCACCGCAAAGGTGTAACCATGGGCATTACGTTGCGCCAAGGTTAGTAATAATTTGGGAATATCAATGGCTTGAGCGGCGGTTAAATCCAGCGCACGCGCCAGCACCACTTTATCTAAATCTTTATTTTTTAAATGCTCAACAGCCTTCGCAACGCCATCAGCGTAGGTTTGCGGCTCTGGCAGCGATTTAATCGTGCATGGCACGGCTTGTGGATTAAGCTGAGCTAGGCTTTTAGGCAAAGGTCCAGCGCGTAATACGCTACGCGGAATACTGAGGCAAGCAGGGTTTTGCCCATCAAAGGGAATCGCCCCCACCACCATAGGATCTGGATGTCCCGTTGCCTTGGCTTGCTTAATTGCAGCAAGCACAGCGTGATTTAGCGCCTCTAGGCTTTGAGCTGGAGCAACGCTTGAGTAATGCCCTTGAGCCAGCATTGTATGCCGCGCACTGGCAAAGAAAATAGGCGCATCGGTTTGGTATCCCGAAAGTAAATACTGAGCCTGTGTACGTAATTCACCGCGAAAAATATCATTCATAACAGAGCATCTCTTTTAAAGAGTAAACAAACAGCCAACCTTCCAATTACACACTGCCAATCACCTCAAGCAAGATAATGAGAACTATTAACATTAAAGATCAACAAAGAACACCTTAGCTGCTAGTTGGACTTTGTGCCAAGAAACTATCTGGATCGTGCTAATCCAAATATTAAGGAGCCACAAATGAGCGTACAAAGCGCACAGCGAACTACGCAAAATAAGGCCGCGTTTCTTCTGTGAAACACGGTGCCCTCTAAGGTTTAAGATTTAACTGGCTACTTTGTATCGCCAATTTGATTGCTTAGCGCCTATGGCGGTTCACCCGCCATACGTAAGTGCATGCGCTTGAAGTGCGAAACCCCAACTTACAAAACAAGCAGCCCTGCATATGCAAGGGCTGCTTATCCCTTGCTTAGAAGTTTGCTTCTAGCTTCATCCAGTAACGACGGCCTTCATCCACCATCCAGTTACCATCTAAGCCTTCAAGACGGGCACGGGTATCCACAGGGACAATCTTGTCAGTCAAGTTCATCACGGCCAAGCTTAGCGCGAAGGTTTTGTTGATTTCATAACGGCCACCCACATCAAATGTGAGTGTACTAGGGCGCTCACGCGGGCCAACTGCGCCATTGCGCAAAGCCGCCCAAGTTTCTTTACCGGTGTAAGTAGCATGGGTATAAGCCGATAGCTTTTCTAATGGCTTCCAGTTCAATTGTGCATTAGCTAAGTGCTCAGGCGTTTTACCCAGTGGGGTGCCATCTAAAGAGCCGCCACTAAACGAGCGCTCGGTTCCCCCTTCACGGCGTGATTGGGTATAGGTGTAATTACCCGACAAGCTAAGCTCGCGGCTCAAAGGCCAGCTAGCCGCTAGCTCAACGCCACGCATCACGACTTGGTCAAGATTGTCGTAAATATAAGTATTGAGTTTAGGATTGCTTGGGTCTTTTTGGCCCGTATCAAAACTCACTACTTTATTTTTGAAATCATTATTAAAGACTGTCATAGAGAATGACTCGCCCTTAGGGCCGTCATAACGCACGCCTATTTCTTCGGTTACGCTTTCTTCAGGCTTCAAATCTGGATTGCCGCACAAAGAGCCTTTGAGCGAAGTACCACCACCGGTCGTCATGCAGTAGCCAGGCGTAGTCTGGCGTAATGCAGGCGCTTTAAAGGCACTCGCCACCCCACCACGAACCGTCCACACATCATTAATTTGATACACGGCATATAAACGCGGGCTCCAATGCGAGCCATAACGATCCGCATCATCCATGCGAATACCGCCAGTTAATGACAATTTGCTGGTTAATGCATATTCATCTTCTAAAAACAGAGCCCATGTCCTGGCGCTTGCTTCATCAGGGCTTACACCATGCCCAGCAACCGGCGATTCATTGGCGAGAGAAGACAAACGGCCATGATTAATCTGCGCGCCCGTTTTAAGTACATGCTGATCAAACGGCAGCGTAATTAGGGCATCGAGTACCGTATTGACGATTTTTGGCTCGCTGGCTTTTTTCTTGCCGTCTTTCCATGATTCCAGCTTGCCAACTTCTTGATACAAGGCCAGCTTGCTTATCCCAAAGCCCCAGCGGCCATTATGGGTAATGCCCCAGCTATCCCGGCTATACGTGGTTTCCTTCACTTCATTCGCATTGGTTTTGCCTGCGGTGCTTTTATTGGTTAAATCATTACGGCCGACTTCCAGCATCACATCTTGCTGCTCATTAGGCACAATCGTTAGCTTTGCACCCAGATTGCGATTACGTTCGCCATATGCGCCTTCAGTACCATTGCTTGGATAAAAAATTTCATCTTCAGCACGGTCACTGTAATTACCAAACACTTGCAAGCCAACCACCCCTTCTTTCAAAGGGCCACTTAACCAAAAATCACCTTGAGCGGTATTACCGTAAGCCGAATCACCTTGTAAAGTGCCACCCACGCTGACCGAACCCTGCCACTGCTTACCCACTTTGCGCGTAATGATATTGATCACGCCACCCATTGCATCTGAGCCATATAAGGAAGACATCGGGCCACGAATCACTTCAACGCGCTCAATCGCTGCCAGCGGAGGAATCAACGATGATTGCACACCACCTGTGCTGCGGAGCATCGTTTCACGCGTGCCTTGTCGTTTACCATCCACCAGAATCAGCGTGTATTCACCTGTCATGCCTCGGATAGAAATATCCTTATCATTTGGATCTGACCCCGTAATACTCACCCCCTCAACTTGGCGCACGGCGTCTTCAAGATTCATATAAGGCTTGGCTTCAAGCTGCTCGCGAGTAATCACCGAAATACTGGCTGGCGCTTCTTTAATTTGCTGCTCAAAACCAGAGGCGGTAACAACTACTGAATCCAGCGTGACTTCATCTTGTGCAAAAACAGGCAAGCTAGTTACGGTAAGCAAGCTTAAAAATAAGGGGAGTGGACGAGGTGTAAAGCGAATCAAAACAGCCTCCAGTTTCTGGACGAGTGAGTCTGGGAAAAGTCTACCGGACAAAAATGATAATGAGAATAAGTGCTATTCACGAAACGGATGTAAGTATGTCACAAGCAGAATCGGTAAGCAATATGGATAACATCACTAGAAACTGACTATCTTATGTAGAAAGAATAAAGGGGAGGCACAGAAAATAACGCTAGCAGCCTGTCGGACTTAAGCGATCGTAGCGAGGGAAAGACAGGTTTGAGACAGATTTCGCGGGTTTTTGAGGCGAATAGCTGGCTATTCAACGAGAAAATGCCTGAAATATGGCCAAATCCGGCTTTTCCGTAGTAGATCAGTCTTAAGTCCGACAGGCTGCTAGGAGCGGATTTGGGAGGAAATAGTGTGGAACAGTGCGATCTGTCGCTCAAGCAAGCAGGTTTAGCTAAACAGCATCATCGCTAGATAGACCCGCTTTGGCTCATAGATAAGCCAAGCAGCGACGGAGTTCACCGTTTATGGGTGAACCCCGCGTTTCAAAAATTAACCTAATAACAAAGCATCGTCATCAATTTTTTCACCGCGTGTTTTTTCAAACATCGCCAGCAAATCACCCACCTCCATAGTATGGCGCTCATCTCCTGCCACATCCAGCACCACTTGGCCCTGATGCAGCATCACGGTACGGTGGCCATGATCCAACGCTTGGCGCATGGAATGAGTAACCATCAGCGCGGTTAAGTTGTTTTCTTTAACGATGCGATCGGTTAGCTGCAAAACAAAAGCTGCTGTTTTAGGGTCCAGCGCGGCGGTGTGTTCATCTAGCAGCAACAAACGCGATGGCTGCAAAGAGGCCATTAAAAGACTCACCGCCTGCCTTTGCCCGCCGGAGAGCAAATCCATTCGGTCGCCAAGGCGGTTTTCTAAACCCAGCTCTAAGGTAGCAAGTTTTTCACGAAAGATAGCCCGCTGCTCGTTTTTTACCGCACGGCCAAAGCCACGCTTTTTACCGCGCTGCCAAGCCAATGCCATGTTTTCTTCGATACTCAGCCCTTCACACGTACCTGCCATTGGATCTTGAAACACCCGCGCCACCATGCCTGCTCGCTGCCAAGCAGAAAGACGTGTCACATCCTGACCATCGATATGAATGCTGCCGCTATCCATTTGTAAATCACCAGAAATCGCATTCAGAAAAGTTGATTTTCCCGCGCCATTACTGCCAATCACGGTAATAAACTGCCCTGATTCAATGGTGAGCGATAATCCCCGCAATACCAGATTCTCAATAGGCGTACCAGGGTTAAAGGTTTTATATAAATCACGAACTTCCATCATGATTTTTTCCCCTTTTTACGGAATAGTTTGGCTTTTAATTTTGGCAAGACCAAGGCAAAACCCACTAATACGGCCGTAATCAGATTTAAATCTTGGGCCTTTAAACCAATAAAATCAGCATTTAACGCCAAGGCAATCAATAAACGATAAAGTAAAGCGCCTAACACGGTAGCCAGCGTAATCACCCAAAGCTTGCGTGATGGCAATAGCGTTTCGCCAATAATCACCGCCGCCAAACCCACCACAATTGTGCCCACCCCCATAGAAACATCAGCGCCGCCTTGAGTTTGCACATAGAGCGCACCCGCAAAAGCAATCAGCGCATTTGAGAGCGCCATTCCCACCAAGATCATTCTATCGGTAGCAATCCCTTGCGCCCTAGCCATACGCGGATTTGCACCCGTCGCCCGCATTGCAAGGCCCGCTTGCGAGGCAAAGAAGAAATCCATTCCCAGCTTAGCCAGCACAATAATCACCGCTAATACCGCTGGCTGCACCAACCAAGCTCGCTCAAATTGCTCACCAATAAACGGTGAAAACACCGTAGGCGATCCAATCAAAGGTAAATTAGGCGCGCCCATAATGCGCAAATTAATAGAATAAAGCCCAATCATCACCAAGATACTGGCTAAGAGCTGCAAGATATTCAACCGCACATTCAGCCAAGCCGTTAACCAGCCCGAAGCCGCACCTGCCAGCACCGCCATTGCACAGGCAAACCAAGGATCATGCCCACCAGTAATTAAAGTGGCCGCAACAGCGCCACCTAAAGGGAAACTACCATCGGCAGTTAAATCTGGAAAATTCAGAAGGCGAAAAGAAATCAGTACCCCAAGCGCCACCAGCGCAAAGATCAAGCCAATTTCAAATGCGCCCATCAGGGCAATGGGAGTCATAAGTAATCCAAAATAAACACAAAGGAAAAATATATTCAGAAACGGAAAGACAAATAAAAAAACAATTATTTTTATTGATTAGCGAGATGACTCAAACCAACTAGCCGAGCTAAATCTTGAATCACAGGGGTAAATGCGAGCACAGAGTTCACAGCGAAAACTTCCGACTTGAAATGATTTTCTCGCTGTAGCTCTGCGCTCTCTGTGGTTGAATATTTAATTCAAAGCCTAGCAGGCTGTCGGACTTAAGACTGATCTACTACGGAAAAGCCGGATTTGGCCATATTCCACGCATTTTCTCGTTGAATAGCCAGCTATTCGCCTCAAAAACCCGCGAAATCTGTCTCAAACCGGTCTTTCCCTCGCTACGATCGCTTAAGTCCGACAGGCTGCTAGAACTTACTTAAGCACTTCTTTTGCTTCTTTCAGCAGGGCTGCTGATAGCGTTACGCCTTGTTTTTTAGCTGCAGTGGTATTGACCATCAATTCTTTCTTAGAACCTACTTCAGGGGCAATATCGCCTGCTTTTTCGCCTTTCAATATACGTACTACCATCTTGCCAGTTTGGCGGCCTAAATCGTAGTAGCTCATCCCCATCGCAGCAATCGCACCGCGTTTTACTAAGCTTGCATCACCAGAGATCAAAGGGATTTGCGCTTGCTGTGCCACGCCTACTAAAGATTCGTAGCTAGAAACCACATTGTTATCGGTATTGGTGTAAATCACATCTACTTTGCCAGCCAAGCTTTTCGCTGCAGTAGATATATCTACCGTGCGGGCCGCAGGCGCTTCTACCAGCGTCATGCCGCGCTTAGCCAATTCGGCTTTTAATTCTTTAGCCACGATGGTTGAGTTAACCTCACCGGGGCTATACACCATGCCGACGCGCTTAGCGTTTGGTTTTACTTTTAAGATTAAATCGATTTGTGGCGACAGCTCTAACATATCCGACACGCCAGTTACATTATCGTTGCCTGTCTTCCAGCTTTTAACCAGCTTGGCGGCCACTGGATCAGTCACGGCAGTAAACACGACCGGAATGCTGCGAGTAGCTGCTATAACAGCCTGCGCGCTAGGTGTGGCGATCGCAACAATCACATCTGGCTGATCGCCAACAAATTTACGGGCAATTTGTGCTGCGGTCGCGGTATTGCCTTGGGCACTTTGAAATTGATACTTAATCTGCTTGCCCGGCTCAAAGCCCGCTGCTTTTAATTCGTCTTCAACCCCTTTACGGGCCGAATCTAGTGCAGGGTGATCAACAATCGCCGTTACTGCCACGGATTTCATTTCTGCAGCACCCGAAATTGGGGCTAAGCTAAGCGTCAAAAGAGTAGCTAAAAGAGTAGGTTTAAATAATTTAAGCATCGACCAAATCCTTATTTCAAAGTGATTGTGGAGCTTGATAAAAAAAGCCGAGAATTTCAAATAGAAAATACGCGCGTTTGCATATGAAACAACTGTTTTATTTTTTCAAACTGATGACGAATAAATAGCCACATATGGCATTTACTTCGCAAATACCACTAAATAAAATACCAGCGATATCCGTGCACAACGATATGAGTTACGGCAAAGATAATAGAGGTAAGTCGCCCAAAGATACAAAGCGGGGATATCCCTAATAGAGGGTTTTTACTGCAATTATGATTATAAAACGGCAGCTTTAAATGCTGTGGATAACTTTGTGGGTAAGATCATTATTCAGTGCGATTTTGGGCGCACTCAATAAGACTATAAAGTGATATAAATCAAGAAAAAACAAGGCTAAGAACCAAGCCTGTTCTCATTTGAAGGGTAAAATCGCGAAAGCCATGCGGGAGGATAAAATCAAGCTACAAGCACAAGCACTGCCTGTGTGTAAAGCCCCAATTCAAGCACTTAAATACAGCAAAATACGCAGTACAAAGCACCATTAACTCTACAAATTTTAAGACGTTTTAAGTAATCGCTAGACGATCAAGAAAGTTGCATACAGCCTAGTTCACATAAAAGACATTTTCCAGAAATATCTCGGCAAAACACGTCCTCAAGGCGAGGAACGGTAAAGCCCCTTAAAAATCAATACACTTAAGCTCAACTCCCTCTGCACGCTTCGCATGCTTGCCTATCTGTTTACTGCAGATTCAGACAAAAAAATGGCGAAAGAGCCTTGGAGCAAAACTATGCTTCAAGTCTCTTTCGCCAGATTTAACTAAACGCGGCTACAGTACGTAACGTGCTAAATCTTCATCCGCTGCAATGCCACCTAATTTGCTGCTTACAAATTCAGCATCCACCACAATTTTGCCGCTCTTAGCATCAAAAGAGATCTCTTCGAGCAAGCGTTCCATCACGGTATATAAACGCCGAGCACCGATATTTTCAGTGCTCTCATTAACCTGCCAAGCAATTTCAGCCATCCGTTTTACACCGTCATCAGTGAAATCTAATTCCACTTCTTCTGTTGCCAGTAAAGCCTGATATTGCTTCACTAAGCAAGCATCTGTGCCAGTTAAGATGCTGGCAAAATCATCCACAGTCAGTGAATTAAGCTCTACCCGAATCGGAAAACGCCCTTGCAGCTCTGGAATCAAATCTGATGGCTTAGCTAAATGAAAAGCGCCACTAGCAATAAATAGAATATGGTCAGTTTTAACCATGCCATATTTGGTGGTGACCGTGGTGCCTTCTACCAGCGGTAGTAAATCGCGCTGCACACCTTGGCGGCTGACTTCGCCACTGCCCGCCTCGGCACGGCTAGTTACTTTATCAATTTCATCAATAAACACGATGCCATTTTGCTCCACCGCAAATAGAGCCTCGGCTTTAGCGTCTTCTTCATTGACGAGCTTGGCCGCTTCTTCTTCAGTTAGCAACTTCATGGCTTCAACAACTTTAAGCTTTTGCGATTTCTTTTTATCGGAAAACGCGCCCTTAAACATTTGCTGAATCTGGCTAGAGAAGTCTTCCATGCCTGGCGGGCTCATCACCTCCATGGTTGGCGCGGCTGCCGCCACTTCAATTTCAATTTCTTTTTCGTCCAGCTTTCCTTCACGCAACATTTTGCGGAATTTTTGGCGTGTGTCTGAATCATCGCTGCCACCTGGCGGCAGTAATACATCCAGAATGCGCTCTTCAGCCGCATCTGACGCTCGAACACGATTACGGCTAATGGCTTTATCCCGCACTTGCTTCACGGCGACCTCAACCAAATCACGAATGATGCTGTCTACATCTTTACCCACGTAACCTACTTCGGTGAATTTAGTTGCCTCTACTTTGATAAAGGGAGCGTCAGATAATTTAGCCAAGCGGCGGGCGATTTCGGTTTTGCCCACACCGGTTGGCCCAATCATCAAAATGTTCTTAGGGGTGATTTCATTTCTAAGCGGCTCTGCCACTTGTTGCCTACGCCAACGATTACGCAGCGCAATCGCCACAGCCTTTTTGGCAGCCGTTTGCCCAACAATATGTTTATCTAGCTCGTGAACAATTTCTCGCGGAGTCATTTGGCTCATGATCAATCCTTAACAAAATATATAAACCAGATGGCGGCACTAGCACTAAATTTAAAGACTAATTCATAGATATTTCACTATTACCCTGCTCAAGATAAACGATGGAACCAAGCTATTCTTAGCTTTAAAAAAATGCTCATTTCCTATCAAAGCACACGATAAGTTCTACAATAACAAGATGCGAGGATTACGCAGAGAGAATATGAACGATAACGATAACGATGACTGGCTGGATGAAGACAACGAAGACGAATCTACCAGCAACAATGCCAATCGATGGACAATTCTAGTTGTTGACGATGAGCCAGATATTCATCACGTCACTCGGCTTGCGCTCGCCAATATTGAATTCTTAGGCCGACAACTAGAAATTTTATCCTGCTATTCTGGGGCAGAAAGCTTGGAGCTACTTCGTAGCCGCAATGATATTGCTCTGGTTTTACTCGACGTAGTCATGGAGCAAGAAGATTCCGGCCTGCAAGTAGCGCATGCCATCCGTGAAACGCTCGGCAATCACCAAATTCGTATTATCTTGCGCACCGGCCAACCAGGGGTTGCGCCCGAGCGACATGTGATTGAAAGCTACGATATTAATGATTACAAAGCCAAAACCGAGCTAACCCGCGATAAGCTTTACACCGCCATCTTAGGCACCTTGCGCTCGTATAAAGACATTATGCTGCTAGAGCATCAGCGCCAAATGCTAGATGCTAATCGCCGAGGCTTAATCAAAGTGATTGAAGCCTCGGCCAATATTTTTAAACAACAATCTATTCAAAACTTTGCCCAAGGCGTACTAGAGCAATTGCAATCCCTGCTATTTTTTGAGCAAGAGGCTTTATATATTGTGGTGCAAGGCGGCATGGCTGCTTTATCTCAAGATGGCGAGATTCAAGTGATGTATGCCACGGGTGGCTATCAAGCGCTCTGCGGCAAAAAACTTGAATATAGCGAGCTGGCAAAGTTTGACGCCTCCATTAAGCTGGCCATGCACGATGAAAGCAGTGTTTATGCTACCGATCATTTTGTCGGTTTTTTCCATGCTGAACATGGGCCAGTCAATTTACTGATTATCGATGGGCCAGTGGCTTTATCTAATCCAGATAAAGAACTCATCGAATTATTCTGCCGCAATGTCAGCATCGCATTTGAAAATTTAATAATGAATAAAGAAATTCAAGCGCTACGTGGCGCGGAGTAAGGCCTCACTAGCTTGGTTGGCTAAATACATTTTTGGCTAAAGCCGCTCAACCGAATAAGTCATCCTCTTGAACAAAGTATATCTAACCGATTTTTAGCTTACTGCTTTTTCAAAGCCCCAAGCTATCGCTTTCAACGGTAGAATCATCTATTCCCTCTCACCAACCCGTCTGCACGCTATGTCGAAAGATTATCTGGAAAGTATTATCAAAGCCCGTGTCTACGATGTGGCTATTGAATCCCCTCTCGAATTTGCCCCTAATCTATCGCGCCGCATTGGCAATAAAGTACTGTTTAAGCGCGAAGATATGCAACCCGTGTTCTCGTTCAAAATTCGCGGCGCGTATAACAAGATGGTGAAGCTAACGCACGCCGAACTAGAGCGCGGCGTGGTTGCGGCCTCTGCGGGCAACCATGCGCAAGGCGTGGCAATGGCGGCACAATACTTAAAATGCCGCGCCACTATTGTGATGCCAACCACCGCCCCACGCATCAAGGTAGATGCCGTAACTCGCCGTGGTGCAGAGGCGGTGCTCATTGGTGACTCTTACTCTGATTGCTATCAACACGCGCTTAATTTATCCGAGCAAACCGGCGCTACGCTGATTCACCCTTTTGATGATCCTGATGTGATTGCCGGGCAAGGCACGGTGGCGATGGAGATTTTGCGCCAGTACCCCGATCATATTGACGCGATTTTTGTTCCCGTTGGCGGTGGTGGCTTATTGGCAGGGATGGCGGCTTATATCAAACGCCTGCGCCCAGAAATTAAAATCATTGGTGTAGAGCCCACTGACGCCAACGCCATGTATTTAAGCCTGAAGCTGGGCGAGCGCATTACCCTGCCGCAGGTTGGCATTTTTGCCGATGGCGTGGCAGTGAAACAAGTTGGCGAAGAGACTTTCCGCCTGTGCCGCCAATTTGTCGACGATGTAATTTTGGTTGATACCGACGCCATGTGCGCGGCAATTAAAGATGTATTTGAAGACAATCGCTCGATTCTAGAGCCTGCCGGTGCGCTAGCCATTGCTGGCCTTAAAGCTTGGGCCAAACGTGAAGGCAAACAAGACGCCACGCTGATCGCCGTAGCATCTGGCGCAAATATGAATTTTGACCGCCTGCGCTATATCGCCGAGCAAGCCGAAATGGGCGAGCAGCGCGAAGCGATTGTGGCCGTGACGATTCCTGAGCAGCCAGGCTCTTTCCGCACTTTCTGTCAGCTGATTGGTGCGCGCAATATCACCGAATTTAACTACCGCTACTCCACTGCCAGCGAAGCGCATGTGTTTGTTGGCCTATCTATTAACGATCGCAGTGAAGTCATTGAGCTGATCGGCGAGCTAGCTGCCGCAAAAATCGCCGCCGTCGATCTCACTGATAACGAGCTAGCCAAGCTGCATATCCGCCATTTAGTGGGCGGCAAAGCGCCCAATGTGCAAAACGAGCGGCTGATGCGCTTTGAATTTCCAGAACGCCCCGGCGCCCTGCTCAACTTCTTGAATGGCATGAGTGGCGAGTGGAATATCAGCCTCTTTCACTACCGCAACCACGGTGCAGATTACGGGCGTATTTTGGTTGGCATCCAAGTGCCGCCACAAGACGACGACGCCTTTGCCGCTTTCCTACAAAAACTGGGCTATATGCACTGGGATGAAAGCGATAACCCCGCTTATGCACTGTTTTTGAGTGCATAAAAAAACGGCCATCGATGATGGCCGTTTTTTTATGCATGAATCGCGGGTTGCAGCGCGCGATCGACAACAATTAAATCAGATTACGCGCAGCTTCAATCACGATATCTACTGCAGTGTGTTCTGCCAGCTTCATCGCTTCAGCATCTGGGATTTCCTGCTGGGTGCGGTTTACGATCACACCAGCCACCATCCCTGCACGCCAGCCTTGAGTTGCGCACATGGTCAGCAGAGTTGCGGATTCCATTTCGTAGTTCATCACGCCCATCGCCTGCCATTCTTTCATCGAACCTTGCAAGCTGCTCAGTACACGACCGCTGCAAGTATCGTAACGCTCTTGGCCTGGGTAGAAAGTGTCTGATGACGCGGTTACGCCGATATGCAGTGGTTTACCCGCTTTTTTAGCCGCGTTAACCAGCGCTGTAGTGCAGTCAAAATCGGCGACAGCGGGGAAGCTCATCGGTGCAAAGTGTAAGCTTGCGCCATCCAAACGAACCGAACCGGTAGTGACCAGCACATCACCCACATTGATATGCGATTGAATCGCACCGGTTGTACCCACGCGCAAGAAGGTATTGATCCCCAGCTGAGCCAACTCTTCTACCGCAATCGAAGTAGAAGGGCCGCCAATACCGGTAGAGCAAATCACAATCGGCTTGCCATCCAGCTCAGCAAGATAGGTTGTGAATTCACGATGGCTGGCCAGCAACTTGGCATTACTCATTTTTTCAGCAATACGCTGCACACGGGCAGGATCGCCCGGCACAATCGCAAGAGTGGCACCGGCTAAATCGCTTTTAGCGAGACCTAAATGGAAAACTTCAGATTTAGACATGAGAGTCCTTCAATTTAAAAAAAACGAACCCAAACCTTGAACCCGCGATGCCACAGAGAACACGGAGAAAACAATCATTTCCTCGTATCACCTCGCCTTCTCAGAAATTCCACGTTTTATAGTTTGAGTTTAAATTTGAGATGTAATCGTAGGGCGGGAGAAACCCGCCGCTGTTTCATCACAAAACTTGGCGGGTTTCACCCGTCCTACGATTTTGATATTTAAAGCGCGGGTGTATCTTTTGGGTCGAGGTAGAAAGCTCCTGGCAGCAGATCGCCTGCGGTGGTGATTTCCATATCGTCTTTCATATTGCCCAAAATCACTGGCAGCACTGGTGTGCCGATTTCGATCATCACCTGACGGCAAGCACCGCAAGGCGCGATCGGGCCGAGGGTATCGCCCACGACGGCAATGGCAGAAAAATCACCTGGCTTATAGCCATTGGCAATGGCGCTAAAGAGCACCGTGCGCTCTGCACAATTGCACAGGCCATAAGAGGCGTTTTCTACATTGCAGCCGTGAAAAACACGGCCGTCTTTAGTAATCAGCGCCGCGCCGACCAGAAAACGGGAATACGGTGCGTAGGCCGAAGTTCTGGCAATACGGGCCTGATCGAGTAATTCTCTTGCATCAAGTTCTTCACGCGTCATGACTTACTCCAGAAAAGCTTTCCCAACCGGGAAAGAAGAAAGATTGAACCAGTTAGCCAGACTCTGGCCCACGTCTGCGAAAGATTCGCGAATACCAATACTGCCAGCCGGTACACACTTGCCGTAAACCAACACAGGCACATGCTCACGAGTGTGCTCGGTACCTGGCCAAGTTGGATCGCAGCCGTGATCGGCCGAGATAATCAAAATATCGTCATCTTTAAGCAGGGCCAGCATTTCTGGCAAGCGCTTATCAAATAACTCCAAGCCACGGGCGTAACCCGCTACATCGCGGCGGTGGCCAAATTTCTCGTCGAAATCAACAAAATTGGTCATCACAATGCTGTTGTCCGGCGCCTCAATCGTGGCTTTTAGCGTGGCATCCCATAGCGCGGTTAAACCGCTGGCTTTAATGCCCTTGGTAATGCCGCAATGTGCGTAAATATCAGCTATTTTGCCGATAGAAACCACCGTGCCGCCCGCATCAGTCAATTTTTCCAGCACTGTTTTAGCCGGCGGTGCAACGGCGTAATCATGGCGATTGCCGGTGCGGGCGTAAGTTGCTGGTGTTTCGCCATCAAATGGACGAGCAATCACGCGGCAAATATTGTATTGCAGCATTTCTTCATGAGCGATCTGGCACAGCTCGTACAGCTTTTCTAAGCCAAAGCTTTCTTCGTGCGCGGCAATCTGGAATACCGAATCCGCCGAGGTATAAAAGATTGGCTTGCCGGTGGCGCGGTGCTCATCACCCAGCTTGGCGATAATATCGGTGCCCGAAGCATGGCAATTACCCAGATAGCCGGGCAGACCTGCACGCCTTACAAGCGTTTCCAGCAGCTCTGGCGGGAAGGTATCAGTTGGTTTAGTAAAATAGCCCCAATCAAACAAGACCGGCACACCGGCTAATTCCCAGTGGCCCGATGGGGTATCTTTGCCGGACGAAATCTCAAAAGCTGCGCCATAAGCGGCAGTCGGCTTAATCGTGGCGGATAAACCTGCCGGCACTTTGCCGCTGGCTAGGCCACAAGCCAAGCCCATTCCTAGCTCTTCAAGATGAGGGATTTTCAGCGGGCCGCTGCGATCAATATCGGCCTCGCCATTGAAACAACGCTCAGCAATATGACCAAGCGTATTGGAGCCTACATCACCAAACTTGTCTGCATCGGGTGCTGCACCGACACCGAGTGAATCCATAATCAAGAAAATGGCACGCATGGGAAACTCCTTACGCCTTTAGTAGGCTTTTAATCAATATATGTAGCGGCGCGGCATGCCTCACCACTCCACCTTTGGGTGTTAATAAATAATTGGATGACTGGCAAGCGCTGCCAAGCCATAGCTAAATGCCGCTTGTACTTCACGAACCGCTTGCTCTGCCGCTGCAGCAGTCTGTGCATGCACGATGGCCAGTGGCTCACCTGCGCCAAGCTGCTGACCAAGGCCACTAATTTGCGTAAGGCCAACCGCGTAGTCAAGCTTATCGCTTGGTTTACGACGGCCACCGCCCAGGCCCACTACAGCCATACCCAGTGCACGGGTGTCTATACCCACAATAAAACCATTTTGCACCGCTGGTACCGCAATTTGTAGCGCAGCCTGTGGCAGATATTGCTCTGGCTTTTCTATAAAATCAGCAGGTCCGCCCAAACCAGCAATCATCCGGCCAAATATCTCTGCCGCACGGCCGCTATCTAGCGCCACCATCAGTTTACTTTCTGCCTCGGCCTCATTCACCGCCAATTTACCCAGCACCAGCATTTCGCTACACAGCGCCATCGTCACCTGATGCAAGCGCGCTGGGCGATGTTTACCGCTTAGATAATCCAAGGCACAACGCACTTCAATAGCATTACCCGCACATGGAGCCAGTGGCTCGTTCATATCGGTGAGCAGCGCAGCAGTTGGCAGGCCTGCGTCATTGCCCACTTCTACAATGCTATCTGCCAGCTCACGCGATGCAGCTAGATTTGGCATAAATGCGCCACTACCCACTTTGACATCCATCACCAGCGCATCCAACCCTGCTGATAATTTTTTCGACAAAATCGAGCCGGTAATCATGGCAACCGATTCCACCGTGGCCGTCACATCACGAATCGCATAGAGGCGTTTATCCGCAGGGGCTAAATCACCTGTCTGGCCGATAATGGCCACGCCCACTTCACGCACCGTTTTGCGAAATAGCTCAGTGCTTGGCTCGGTGTTGTAGCCAGGAATAGCATCAAACTTATCTAGCGTACCGCCGGTGTGCCCAAGGCCACGGCCAGAAATCATCGGAACAAAACCGCCACAAGCCGCAATCATTGGCCCCAACAGCAAGGAGACTAAATCGCCTACGCCGCCAGTTGAGTGCTTATCCAGCACTGGGCCAGGTAAATCTAAGCTGCGCCAATCCAAAACCTGCCCAGAATCACGCATTGCCAGCGTCAGCGCCACTCGCTCATCCAACGTCATGCCTTTAAAATAAACCGCCATTGCAAAAGCCGCGATCTGGCCTTCTGAAATACTCTGATCGCTGATGCCGCGTACAAAAAAGCGAATTTCATCGCCACTCACCACACCGCCATTACGCTTTTTTCGGATGATTTCTTGGGGCAGAAACATATAAACCTCTAATGAACGATGTATGGCAGTCAACCAGCGGCTCACGCATTATGTAAAAGCGTGAACACACCCACCCTGCGTTAGGGTTCTTGACTCGGTGCCTATCAATACGCCGATTTTGCCGTTGCGCCTGCTTCGTGGCCCAAAGTGGTCAGCAAGCTACCCATCAGGCTGGATGCGCCAAAGCGGAAAGTCGCAGCTTGCGCCCAATCTGGCCCCATGATGCGATCCGCAATCGCCAAGTATTCCAGCACATCTTGTGCAGTGCGCACGCCGCCTGCAGCCTTAAAGCCAACCGCCTTGCCGCTGTCTTTAATCGCTTGAATCATGATTTCAGCTGCTTCTTGAGTCGCATTGACCGGCACTTTACCAGTAGATGTTTTAATAAAATGCGCGCCTGCAGCGATCGAAATTTCGCTGGCTTTACGAATCAGCGCAGCTGTTTTTAGCTCGCCGCTTTCGATAATCACTTTCAGAATTTTGTCGCCAACGGCTGCGCGGCTTTGCGCCACTACATCAAAGCCAACTTGCTCGTCGCCAGCCATCAGCGCACGCCATGGGAAAACAACATCCACTTCATCTGCGCCATTAGCAATGGCGGCGGCTGTTTCAGCAGCAGCTTCAGCCGGTGTTGGCTCGCCCTTAGGAAAGTTGGTTACGGTAGCAACCGGAATATTTAAGCCGTGAGCTGCCAAAGCTGCTTTTGCAGCGGGTACAAACTGTGCGTAAACACAAAGCGCGGCAGGATTGCCTACCGGAGTTTTAGCCGATGCAGCAAGCGCTTCGATTGATGCCACGGTGTCAGAATCGTTTAGCGCGGTTAAATCCATTAAATGCAAGCCACGCAGGGCAGCGGCACACAGTTGATTTTGAGTAGTCATCATTTTTCCTTTAACAATTATTTGAGCGGTTCGCCTCAAAGATGAAACGTTGTCTGAGCATGTTGGTTTAGCTAGTTTACTAGCAGCCCAGCTAAACCAAACCACCCAATTTATATGGGCCAAGCCCTTGCTTTAGGAATAAAACATTTCCGTAAAAGCCGCCTAACCATGTTGGGTTACGCCGCTGTTGACTAACTTCCAAGGAAAAAAATCAACAGAGCCTGCTTTAAAACCTTAAGAAATTGATTCATATTAATTTCCAAGGTGACCTGCCCGTCATCCCCGAGTGTTTTTATCGGGGATCCAGCCGCGCAGCTGGATTCCCGCCAAAGGCATGCGGGAATGACGGGTTTGAGCCGTATCCTAAGCCATGCTAATAAACAACCCAGCAATGGTTGCGCTCATTAGATTAGATAGCGTTGCAGCAGCAACCACACGCAAGCCATAACGGCTTACTTCGGAACGGCGCTCTGGCGCTACTGAGCCAAAACCACCTGCCAAAATAGCAATCGATGAGAAGTTAGCAAAGCCACACAGGGCAAAAGACAGAATCGCCAGCGTTTTAGCGTCCAATACTTGCAGGCCAGCAGCCGTTACCGATGCCGCGTCTTTAAGGTAAGGCGCTAAGCCAACAAAGGCCACAAACTCGTTCAAGATCATTTTTTGACCGAGGAAGTTACCCGCCAGCGCAGCATGCTCCCAAGGCACACCAATTAAGTAAGCCAATGGCGAGAACACCACACCCAGAATCAATTCCAGATTATATTCAGGATGGCCAAACAAACCACCCACACCAGCAACCAAACCATTTACCAGCGCAATCAAACCAATAAACGCCAGCAACATTGCGCCTACGTTCAGGGCAATTTTCAGACCCACCGAGGCACCAGCAGCACCCGCTTCGATCAGATTAGCCGGACGCTCATCATCAAAAGTCAGATCTTTGATTTCTACTTGGCTTTCTTCTGTAGTTGGACAAATGATTTTGGCAAACAACAAACCACCCGGAATCGCCATAAATGAAGCGGCAATCAGGTATTCCATGCGCACACCAAGGCCGGCATAACCCGCCAGTACCGAGCCTGCAATCGCAGCCATACCACTAGACATCACCGCAAACAGCTCAGGGCCGCTCATGGTTTTCATAAACGGCTTAACTACCGCAGGCATTTCGCTTTGGCCTAAGAAAATAGTCGTTACCGCTGAAAAAGATTCCAGCTTGCTCACGCCCAAGAGCTTTTGGAAGATGGTGCCTAGAATAGTAACGATCCAGCGCATTACACCGAGGTAGTAAAGCACTGAAATAAATGAAGTCATAAAGATAATCATGGGTAACACACGGAATGCAAACACAAATCCGCCGTTGCCAAACACCTCAAACATCTTTTTATCGACTAAGCCGCCGAATAAAAAGGATATTCCGTGATTTCCGTATTCCAATACATGATTTACAGCATTAGCCACATTCAGCAAAATATCTTTACCAAGTGGGATAAATAGCACAATTGCACCAATAGAAATTTGGGTTAATAGTGCGGCAATAATAACGCGGGGTTTAATTGCTTTTCGATTCATTGAAAGTGCAAAAGCAATCAACAATAGAACAGCGATACCGATTAGGCTGCGTCCAACTTCAAACATCTTCGTCTCCTGAAATTTCACATACCGCTTTATTTAGCGTGCGCTGCGGCTTGTTTTTTACGGGTTTTCACTCAGCCTGCAATATAGGCTTGGCAACATTTGAATAAATAAGGTGTTTTACCTATTCGACAAACACTAAAAACCAAGCTGAATGTTTAGCAACTCCCTTCATGTAAGGGAAATAGCTTGTTTTCAAAAAAAACGACACATAATAAATGTTTTTCACACAAGAAAACCAAACTTCCTCACCAATTATCAGGAAAAACCAATTTTCATCCGTTTATATTTTCAATTATCGTAAGAAATAAAATATGCTGTTTTATTTGAGAGATATCAAAAAAGGCACATGCTTTGTAGCGAGTGCCTTTTTTGATCGACAAATGACAATCTATACTTTTAAACTGAATAAATCCGCGAAATTTCATTTAAAAAAATGAAATGCTTAAATTAAGTATTTATATTAAAAATAATTTAACGATTATTTCTCACCCATTCTAACCATGGCTTAAATAATTCTGGGCTACGCGCGGCGACTACTGATCTTTGCCAGATATGATCTTGCCAATAATTATCTTGATGAATGCTGGCAATTTGCCCGCCAGATTCCAGCAAGATCAGTACGCCTGCAGCGTAATCCCATAATTTTTGCGAGCCATGCAGCATTAAATCCGTACGCCCAGCCGCCAGCCAGCACCAATCGATCGTCGACGAGCCGTAGTTACGCAGGCTACTAAATGGCGCAACACTGACCACCCGCGCAGGCAAGCGCCCGCCTAGGTACTTTGGCTCCACCGCGGCTACCGCCTCACACAAAGACTTAGGCATCTCGGTACGTAGTGGTAAAGATCGCCCATTCATCCATGCGCCGTAGCCTGCGGCAGCCGAAAAGCACTCGTCCAAGGCGGGCACATACACCACGCCCAACACAGGCCGCCCTTGGCGAAATAAGGCAATCGATACCGAAAAGTGCGGCAAACCATGCACAAAATTGGTGGTGCCATCAATCGGATCAACAATCCACAGCCCGTCTGCATGGTTTTCCCACAGCGCTTTTTGCTGGGCGATGCTCATTTCCTCACCCAGCACAGGGCAATTCACAATCTTAGGGAGCTCACGCTGCAAAGCCGCTTGCGATGCCATATCCGCCTCGGTAAAAAGGCTACCATCCTGTTTACGTGCTGATGCTACCTGCTGAAAACGCGGCATAATTTCTTCAGCCGCCACACGCCTAGCCAAAGCCACCAGATCAGATAAACGCTCAAAATCGCTCACAGCTTTCTCCCTTGTTTACCCCCCATTGTAAGGCAGTAAGATAGCTTTGTTACATGTGCACATGAAAACGCGGGTAGAAATTGTGACTCGTAAAACAGATGCCCCTCCTTGTGCGTTAAGTAATTTGACTTTGCATTAGCAAACAACAAAGAACGTAAGGGTCCACGATCTAAATATAGGGCTTAAATCCCCCCTTGAAGCACGCCGAAACGAGGAATAAGCGGCTCGGGATTTCGGAAAAGGGGTAGCGAGGCAGCGAGCGAGCAGCCTTTTTCGCCGAGCCGATTATCCGCAGTGAGGGGCTTTCGTGCTGGTCGGGGCGGCCTTCTTTGGCTTCGTTTCTTGGCCGTTCAAGAAAGGAAGGCCCCGCGGTGGCTACCGCTCCAAAATCAACGTGCCGAAGGCACTAAAAAGATCCTTCTCAATTTGATTAGCTCTTATGAGGTGCACCCGCGTATTTTTCAACATCGCTCGCGGGTTTAACCCGCCCTACAAAAGATCCCACCCATAAAAAAACCGCTCCCCCATCAGGAAAGCGGTTTTTGTGGGTTTTAATCAGCTAAAAAGCGCTAATTAATAAGGCCACTTCCAGTTTTTAACTTCTGGCATATCGTCGCCATGTTCTGCGATGTATTGGCCGTGTTCTACCAATTTATCCGACAGTTTTTGACGAACATGAGCGCCGATTTTTTGCAGCGCTGGCACACGATCAATCACGTCGATGGCTAAGTTGTAGCGATCCAGCTTGTTCACCACCACCATATCAAACGGTGTAGAGGTCGAGCCTTCTTCGATATAACCACGCGCATGGATATTGCTATGACCATTGCGACGGTAAGTCAGGCGGTGAATCAGCCATGGGTAGCCGTGGAAGGCAAACATCACTGGCTTATCGGTAGTAAACAGCGAATCAAACTCACGATCTGTTAAGCCATGTGAGTGCTCTTCTTCTGGCTGCAAGGTCATCAAATCGCAGACGTTTACAAAGCGGATTTTCAGATCAGGGAAGTGTTGGCGCAGCAAATCAGTTGCGGCCAGTGCTTCCATGGTTGGTACTTCACCCGCGCAAGCCATGACTACATCTGGCTCGCCGCCTTGATCGTTAGACGCCCAGTCCCAAATCCCCAAACCCTTAGTGCAATGGGTAATGGCTTGATCCATGGTCAGGTATTGCAGCGCTGGCTGCTTACCTGCAACCACTACGTTTACATAGTGACGGCTGCGTAATACGTGATCGGTTACGCTGAGCAGGGTGTTGGCATCTGCTGGCAGGTAAACGCGGATTACTTCTGCACGCTTGTTGATCACATGATCAAGGAAACCTGGATCTTGATGGCTAAAACCGTTGTGATCCTGACGCCATACGTGTGATGTCAGCAGGTAGTTCAGCGATGGCAAAGGTTTACGCCAGTTGATGGTGCGTGTTGTTTTCAGCCATTTTGCGTGCTGATTAAACATCGAATCAATCACATGGATAAACGCTTCGTAGCAGCTAAAGAAGCCGTGACGACCTGTCAAGTTGTACGCTTCCAGCCAGCCTTGGCAAGTATGCTCAGACAAGATTTCCATCACGCGGCCATCTTGCGCTAGGTAATCGTTGTTTTTATCGGCTTCAAGGTAATCAGCAAACCAAGTTTTGCCCGATACATCAAACACATCGTTCCAACGGTTGGATGCGGTTTCATCCGGCCCAAAGATGCGGAAGTTCTTTTGCTCTTCGTTCTCTTCCATCACATCGCGCAGGAATTTACCCATCACGCGAGTTGCTTCAGCGTTTACAGTACCTGGCTTGTCAAACGTAACCGCATATTTGCGGAAATCTGGCATGCGCAGATCTTTAGACTCTTGACCATGCACTACTGGGTTAGAACCCATGCGCAATGCGCCTTCAGGTGCTAATTCAGCCAGCTCTGCCTTGAACGAACCATCGGTATTAAATAACTCTTCTGGGCGATAGCTCTTCATCCAGTTTTCTAAGTTGTGAACGTTTTCTTCATCGATATCAGAAAACGGCACTTGATGGCTGCGCCAGTAATCTTCAACTTTCTTGCCCTTAATTTCTTTCGGGCCAGTCCAGCCTTTAGGTGTACGCATCACAATCATTGGGTAGCGTGGGCGAACGATAGGCTGACCAGCATCCATTTCTGCCTGTGCCTTAGCACGGATCGCATCCAGCTCGGCCATACACAGATCCATGGTCGCAGCCATTTTTTGGTGGATCTCGGTAAACGATTCATTCTTTTCATTGAATGTTTCGGTTTTCAGCTCAACAAAGTGTGGCTTGTAGCCGTAACCTTCAAATAGCTTGGTGATTTCTTCGTGGCTAATACGGGACAGCAACGTTGGATTAGCAATCTTGTAGCCATTCAAATGCAAGATAGGCAGTACAAAACCATCGTTCACTGGGTGCAAGTATTTATTGGAGTGCCAAGAAGCCGCCAGCGGGCCAGTTTCTGCTTCGCCATCACCCACAACGGCAATCACCGTTTGAGTTGGATTATCAAATGCAGCACCAAAAGCGTGTGAAAGCGAATAACCCAACTCGCCGCCTTCGTGCATCGAGCCCGGAGTTTCCGGTGCTACGTGCGAAGGAATACCGCGTGGGAAGGAGAATTGCTTAAACAGTCGTTGCATACCGGCGGTAGTGCGGTCGATATGTGGATAAAACTCTTCGTAGCTGCCTTCCAGATAAGTATTTGCCACTAAACCCGGGCCACCGTGGCCAGGACCAGTGATATAAATCATTGGGCTTTTGCGTTGTTTGATAATGCGATTGGCGTGAACATAAATAAAATTCAGGCCAGGCGTTGTGCCCCAGTGGCCCAACAAACGAGGCTTGATGTGGGCAAACTTCAGTTGTTCGGTAAGAAGCGGATTATCTAGCAAATAAATTTGGCCAACCGAAAGGTAGTTAGCCGCACGCCAGTAAGCGTGCATTTTGTCGATTTGTGCAAGAGA
The DNA here is from genome assembly GCF_004194535.1 of Iodobacter fluviatilis. Lineage (NCBI taxonomy): Bacteria > Pseudomonadati > Pseudomonadota > Betaproteobacteria > Neisseriales > Chitinibacteraceae > Iodobacter > Iodobacter fluviatilis. The sequence continues at coordinate 1,798,421 of NZ_CP025781.1, forward strand.
TAGCGGTTGAGTCACGTAACACCTCGTCTAGAATTGCTGATCGGGAAATCTATTTATCAAGCATTTAAATGAGTACCTAAGCTAGCAGCCTGTCGGACTTAAGCGATCGTAGCGAGGGAAAGACCGGTTTGAAACAGATTTCGCGGGTTTTTAAGGCGAATAGCTGGCTATTCAACGAGAAAATGCGTGAAATATGGCCAAATCCGGCTTTTCCGTAGTAGATCAGTCTTAAGTCCAACAGTCTGTCTAGACCTTTGCCATCACTGTACGTTCCCATTTATTAACTTTTTGACACTTATTCCTTGCCCACCTGTTAAGGCCAGTGGTTGTTCTAGCTTCTTCACAAACGACTATACACAGCGCTTCATTTGAAACTTCTGACTAAGGTCAATGCTTTACCTTTTTCATAATAAATATTTATCACTGCGCCAAAAATCATTTAAAGCTAATTAGCCTCATCATCAAGTTAGCAAAACTAACTTTATACTTTACACCAACTTACGTAAAAATATAAAAACATTGCAAATACACACCATACCCAAGCAAAGCATCGTTAAAGCCTTTACTCAGAATAGGCGTCTAAAAAAATGGACACCTGCTAAGCAAGTGCCCATTCGTAATCATAAAACATGCATATTTAAAATGAATGGCTAAAGAATACCAAGGTCATCACAATAAATAGCGGCAATAATATTACGCATGACCAAGCCATATAGCCAAAGAAGCTAGGCATTTTAATCCCGCGGTCTTCAGCAACGGCTTTCACCATGAAATTAGGTGCATTACCGATATAACTTAATGCGCCCATAAAGACCGATCCTGCCGAAATAGCCAATAGAGTAGAGGCCATTGGGCCCATCATATATGCCGCATCGCCATGAGCTAGATTAAAGAACACTAGATAAGTCGGTGCATTATCCAAAAATGCCGATAGTAAACCCGTCATCCAGAAATACATATAATCAATTGGCCCACCGCTGGCATTGCTCACTGTATTCACCAATGACGCTAAATGCCCTGCCTCGCCAGCACGCAAAATTGCAATCGCTGGAGCCATAACAATAAAAATACCGGCAAATAATTTAGCTACTTCTAAAATAGGGCCCCAATTAAAATCATTACCGGCCCGCACTTGCTTAGGTGTGAACTTTAAAGAAACCAATGCCAATGCCAGTAAAATTAAATCGCGCATTAAATTTTGAATGGCCAACTCAGTGCCTGCAATATTCCAGCTAATCCCTGGCTTCCAAACCCCAGACATGACCACAGCAGCCACTACAGCAGCAATCAAAAAGAAATTGAATTTTCCATGAATTTTAATCGGCTTATCTTTAGTTTTATCAATCTCTAGCACGCCTTCTTTTTTGAAGTAATAGCTATCAATAAAATAAAACACTGTCAGCAATACCGCAGCGGCAAAAGCCACTAAAGGCAACATATGGCTAAAGGTCCAGAAAAAATCTACTCCCTTTAAAAAACCAAGAAACAAGGGAGGATCACCCAGAGGGGTTAAACCACCACCAATATTTGCCACCAAGAAAATAAAGAACACCACCACGTGCACATTATGTTTACGGTTGTCATTGGCTTTAATCAAAGGGCGAATCAAGAGCATGGCCGCGCCAGTCGTTCCCATAATCGATGCCAATACCGTGCCTAAAGCTAAAAGACCGGTATTTAGCTTGGGTGAGCCGTGCAAGTTACCCCAGACCAATATCCCTCCCGAAATGGTGTAAAGGGCAAAAAGAATCAAGATAAAGGGTATGTATTCAGCAATCATCGCATGGGCGATCACCCCTATCGAGACAGGTAAGCCAAACACCATGGTAAAGGGCAGCAAAAGGCATGCCACCCAGAATGCGGTGATCTTACCAAAGTGTAAATGCCAAAAATGAGGCGCAAATAAGGGAAATAGCGCAATCGAGAGCAAAATACCCACAAAAGGCAGTGCCCAAGCCAAGCTTAATTCTGCACCATTAAAATCAGCAGCCAGCGCAAAGGCTGGCAACACGCTTAAAACTGCAAAGAGGATTTTTTTCATTTTTGAATAAATTCTATTTTGTAACCATCTGGGTCTTCAACAAAAGCAATCACCGTGCTGCCATGCTTCATAGGGCCTGGCTCACGCACAACTTTGCCGCCTTTTTGCCGAACTTCTTCACAACAGGCATAAATATCATCGATTTCAACCGCAATATGCCCATAAGCGTTACCCAAAACGTATTGTGCGGTATCCCAGTTATGGGTTAGCTCCAATACTGTAGCGTTGACTTCATCGTCATAGCCTAAAAATGCCAGAGTAAAACGGCCTTCGGGGAAATCTTTGCTGCGTAATAAGCGCATACCAAGCACTTCGGTATAAAACTTGATAGAAAGCTCCAGATTGCCCACACGGAGCATGGTATGTAGCAAGCGCATGACGATTGTCCATATCATAGAAAAACTTGAGTTTACCGTGTTTCACTGCAATTGCAGCATGCAAGCTTTTACATAAATTCACGGTTGATATAAAAATACTCTTACTTTTCAATCGAGCAAAGATTGCATATTTAGCACCAATCGCCCCTAGATCCTTATAAATAAATAATGATAAAAATCAGTCACTAAGCGACGAAACACTGAGTTTCCGCTTGATTTAAGCTGTAAGGGGCTTGACACAAATTTAATTATCCTTATAATGCGACCTCTCTGAAGTGTGAGCGGGTCGTTAGCTCAGTTGGTAGAGCAGCGGACTTTTAATCCGTTTGTCGCAGGTTCGAATCCCGCACGACCCACCAAACACACCGTATTTGCAGGGCTGTTAGCTCAGCTGGTAGAGCAGCGGACTCTTAATCCGTAGGTCGACAGTTCGAATCTGTCACAGCCCACCAGTTTGAATACATCAGGAATGCCCTTTATGGGTCGTTAGCTCAGTTGGTAGAGCAGCGGACTTTTAATCCGTTTGTCGCAGGTTCGAATCCCGCACGACCCACCAAGAATACTAAGAAAAGCCCAGTCTTCAGACTGGGCTTTTCTTTTATCTGCTCCATACGTCCCTCACCTTCATAAACTAGATCCGCTCTATACTGAGATAGTTTTCCTCATGCGTGCTGTATTTAGGTTAAAATTTATTCTTACACTCCTCAAATTAGAAAAGCCCCCAACAACACATCGCATCAGTAAGATCAGGCCACTCGAATAATGGGGCCATTGAACGCAATAAACGGTATTTTATTGCTGCTACTTACTTTAGCAATCGTGCAAATCTACCGATTAAGGCGCAAAAAGCGCTACCAAGCACTGCTTGATAGCATTCCTAATTTAAATAAGCGCAGCCGCTTTGTAATTGTTAATCAAGCTTTTCGTAATATTTGGAATACCCGTGATCCAAATCAGCTAATTGTCAAAGATGACTATTTTTTATCTACGGCTGATTTAGCAGCCAATTATCAGGCCGACGATATGCGGTTTATGCAAGCTGCCAAAGCGCTTCGCTTCGAACACAATTTTAAACATTTTCGCGATGGCTCCCGTTGAATGGCGCTGATTAAAATACCGGTATATATGCACAGCCAGATTATTGGCACAGTAGGAATTACCCGAGATATTAGCGAGCGTAAAACAGCAGAAGAGCATTTATCTTGACTAGCACATCACGATCCGCTCACTCCATTGGGTAATCGCACTTATTTAGCCAATATACTCCAGCATAAAATTGATACCACTCAGCCATTTTTCCTTTGGCTTATTGATTTAGACCACTGGGGGCAGGTGATCAAGCTTGAACACAAGTAGCAGCCAATCTACTCACCTTGATACCAAAATATTCAGGCTAGGGTGGTAACGAATTTGTGTTGCTGGATCAAGCAGCAATGGCCTATGTGATAAATCAAGCCTTAATGCATGATCAAAGCCATTGAAAGCATAAAAGCGCTCAGCGCCGCAAACATCCCTTTGTGTTTATGGATGATTTTGGAACCTGTTACTCTAATTTATCTCTTATTTAACAATTATCTTTACCCAAATTAAAATTTGATCGCAGCTTAATTAAAGATATTGCCAATAACCAATCCCAACAGCGCGTGTGCCATGCGCTACTTTATTTAGCCAGCGCTTTAGAATTAAAAATTATTACCGAAGGCATAGAAACCCCTGAAGAAGCGCATTGGCTGTTTGCACAGAGCGTTTTATATGCACAAGGATTTTGGTTTAACCATCCACTAGTGTGCAATCAATGCCGCTCTTATATTTTCTCTGCTCATTACACGGTCTATAACAGCTTATTATTTAAACATTTAAACGAAATTGGATTATGCACATTTTTTTTCAGCCTAGGAGCTTGTCGGACTTAAGCGGTCGAAGCGGAAAATCGCATGATTAGAGACCAGATTTTGCAGCGTTTGCACTGCCAATAACGAGTTATTGGTCAAAAACACGGTGAAATATGGGCCAATCAGGTGATTTTGCAGCCGACTGATGCTAAGTCCGACAAGCTCCTAGCATTTTTAAGCTCCATCTGACTCGCTGCCGAGCTCGTACAACAAATAGGTCAGTAGGGAGCCGTCAGTGAGATGAAGCCTGAGCGGATCAAGCAAATGCAACAACCAAGCATGCATCTCGCATCCCAAGGCTGGGACGATGACGATGTCACTTTGTTTATAAAAAGAGAAAATGGGCAACTAGCAGCAAATGGGGCAAAAGCCCTCACAAAACTGCGAGCAGCCCAAGATAAACAATAGTGGAAACACCCTCACTATCAATATGCAATGCCATCAGCCCCATGCTGCCACGATCCACGGCGTTATTCAATTTAGCCCCGCTAGAGATCTATCAGTACGAGCACCTAATACTGGCTAAAAGTAAAACCATGGTGCTAAGGGGAGCTAGCTGCGCTTAGGAGAATGCAAATAGGAAGATGGTTACCTCCCCACCTATTTAAGCTGAGGGGCACAGCATGCCATGCCGTACCCTGACTAAGCCTGAATAAACCCGCGAATATAGCCGAGTAATTCTTCTTCTTGGTAAGGCTTGCCAAGGAAAGTATTTACTCCTAGCTCGAAAGCATAGTTTTTATGCTTATCCGCCGTGCGTGAGGTAATCATAATGATAGGGATATGGCGTGTACCCTCATTGGCACGCACATTCCGGGTAAATTCAAAGCCATCCATACGCGGCATTTCGATATCCACCAACATTACATCAGGTTTAATATCAGATAGTTGCTGCAAGGCATCCAAACCATCTTTGGCCGTCAGAACTTGGAAGCCTTCACGCGCCAATAAGCGCCCAGTGATTTTACGTACGGTCAGTGAATCATCCACAATCATCACTACCGGCGTGGTTTTCAGTGCTTCTGGGCTGATATGAATCGCAGTACTGCGCGTTTCCCCACGAGCTAACAGCGAAAGTGGATTCATAATCATCACCACGTCACCGTTACCCAATACTGTTGCGCCCGTTACGCCTGGAATCCGCGCTAATTGCGGCCCAATCGCTTTCACCACCACCTCTTGATTACGCAGCAGCTCGTCAACATGCAAGGCCATACGGCTGCTACCGCTACGTAGCAAAATGACGGTGTTATAGCGTTTTTGCTCTGGTACAGACTGCGTGTCGCCTAAAAGCCTTGGGAAATAGGCAAAGGGATAGCGAGAATCCATCCACTCTTGAAAGCGGTTTTCATAAATACTCTCTAGTGGCCCCAGCTTAATTTCCTGCACCTGCTCCACCATGCCAGATGGAATCGCATATTGCTGGCCATTAGCCTTCACCAAGACCACTTGCGTTACCGCCAAGGTCAAGGGCAGGTAGATTGTAAACGTAGTACCAACGCCAGTTTCGCTACTTACATCAATGTGGCCACCCAAATCCCCTAGCTTATTTTTCACCACATCCATACCAATACCACGGCCAGATAAAGTGGTTAAGCTGCTAGCTGTAGTGATGCCCGGCTCAAAAATCAGCTCAGTGACCATTTGATCACTGGCGTTGTTATTAATGAGGCCTTTTTCAAGACCTTTAGCACGCAAACGAGTTAAGTCTAGGCCCTTACCATCATCTTTTAGTAGCAAGACCAGCTCATTGCCTTCTTGGCGAACTTCTACCTGTACTTCACCAAACTCTGACTTACCTAACGCAAGCCGCTGCTCAGTGCTTTCTAAGCCATGATCGATAGCGTTACGCAGCATATGTTCAAACGGCGACATCATTTGATCGAGTACGCCACGATCGATTTCTACTCGGCCACCACGTAATTCCAAGTTGACTTTCTTCCCAACCTCTTTACCGGTCTGACGAGTCAGGCGGTATAGGCGCTCAGACAAGCTACTAAACGGCACCATACGTACCCGCATCAGGCTTTGTTGTAGCTCCTTGGTCATCCGCGCTTGTTGAGATAGCGCCGAACTAGAATCGTCATGGTTTTTCAACAAGTTTTGCTGAATAGTAGCCACGTCATGCACGCTTTCAGCGATAAAGCGGGTTATTTCTTGCAAGCGGGTAAAGCGATCGAATTCAAGTGGGTCAAAGTTTGCCTCATCCCCATCGTGCTCTTTCACCTTGGCCTGCATTTGCGATTCTGCTTGGATTTCCAGCTCACGCAGCTGGCTGCGCAAACGATTTACGTTTTCTGTTAAATCGAGCAGGGATGATTTCATCGTCAGCATTTCGGCTTCAATACGCGATCGCGCGATCGATACCTCACCAGCCTGATTTACCAGCTGATCCATCAGCTCTGATTTCACTCGGATTGTAGTGCTGGTATCCACCTCCACCAGCTTCGCCACAACGGGAGCAATAACCTCTTCTGGCTTCTTGCCACCTTTTAGCTCTTCGGCCAGCATTTGAATCAAATCAAAATCGGCATCAAAGGCGTCTAATAGCGACGAAGAATAATGGCTGCCTGCTGCCAGCAAGCGGCTTTCCATTTGATGGATCACCTCACCCATCCGCATCGCACCGGCCATACGCGCGCTACCTTTAAAGGTGTGTAAAACGCGGGCTAAAGCACGGGCATCTTTTTGATCTGGCTCTGGCACACGTAAGCCGCGCAATGACGCACTCATTTGCTGAATCAGCTCATCGGCTTCTTCAATAAACACCGGCAATAGCTGCTCATCGATATCGTCAAACTGCTCGCTATCTAGCTCCGCCTTACGCTGCAAGCCGTGCAAAGGATCTAAGAAATCAGGATCAATCTCCAGCAAATCGGCCAAGGCCGCATGCTGCTCAAACTCAATATCATCTTCAAAGTCATCCAATGGCCCAGTAGTGCTTGAAGAATCAACATCCAACAACCCATCTAATAATGGTGAGGCAATAGTTTTTAGCTCGTTTTCACTGATTTTTTTGGCTTGCTCTGCCGCCACTTCCAAAGATGACTCTGCTACTTGCAAGCCGTGTAAAGCCGGTTCAAGAGACGTAGCAATATCCGCTTCAGCCAAGTTAGGCTCAGCTAACAAGCCGTCTAATAATGACGATTCTAGATAAGAAGGCGCTTCAGCTTCAACGGCATGCTCAATATCTTCATTGGCCAGACTAAACTCAACAGCCAACAAATTTTCTAATAATGGCGACACTAGATGAAGAGGCGCTTCAGCCTCAACGGCATGCTCAATATCTTCATTGGCCAGACTAGGCTCGGCGGCTAACAAATTTTCTAACAATGGCGACGCTAGATGAGAAGGCGCTTCAGCCTCAACGGCATGCTCAATATCTTCATTGGCCAGACTAGGCTCGGCGGCTAACAAATTTTCTAACAATGGCGACACTAGATGAGAAGGCGCTTCAGCCTCAACGGCATGTTCAATCTCTTCATTGGCCAGACTAGGCTCGGCGGCTAACAAATTTTCTAATAATGGCGACGCTAGATGAGAAGGCGCTTCAGCCTCAACGGCATGTTCAATCTCTTCATTGGCCAGACTAGGCTCAACAGCTAACAAATTCTCTAATAATGGCGACACTAGATGAAGAGGCGCTTCAGCATCGGCTTCTAGGGCGTGTTCAACTTCTTCATTGGCCAGACTAAGCTCGGCGCTATCCAACAAGGGCAATTCAAGATCATCGCTAGCCAATGTCAGCTCAGCCAGTTGGGCATCACTAGCAAGGTCTAAAGCACTCTCTAATGGGGCATCTACGAGATCGCTGTGCAACTCGTGCAAATCTAAATCAAGTGGCGCTAGCTCTACGGCTTCATCTAAAGAAATTTCGAAAGGTTGAACACGCAAGTTTTGCAGTGCAAGAATTTCTGCCTCAGCAAAGCCAGGGGCTTGCAGCGCAAAAATTGCTTCTAGCATAGAAGCAATGCGATTAACCGCTTGCACCAACACCAGCTCGTCCGCAATGACCATTTCACCAAGCTGCTGCACCACATGCTCTAGGGTATAGGCTAACTCACCTAGGCTGCGAAAACCCGCCGTAGAGGCAATACCACCCAAGGTATGAGCCGCCAATAGATAGGCAGATGGGTCACTATTTTTATTTTGCAAGGTCGCCAGATACTGCGAAGCTTCATTACAAAATAACGCAAACAGAGATGCAGACACCGTTACGGTGCCTATCATCACTTCATCGCTTTCTGCTTGATCGGCGTCTACTGATAAATGCACGTGTTCTGCTGGTGCTGCAGATGCCTCGTCTAGCTGCGCTTTTATTTTATCTACCAAGACAATTAGATCACTTGCCTCAATCAGTGCAGAACCGGTGCTAGAAAGCTGCTGCACCCAGCCAGAAAACGCCCGATGCGCTTGCTCAAGCAAATCGAGAAGTTCGGCGCTTGCCGATCGTTCAATTTGCATCAGCTTATTCATAAGCTGCTCTATCGCCCACGCCACTTGCCCTAAGTGATTCAGGCCCACCATCCGACCACTGCCTTTTAAGGTGTGGAAACTGCGTCTTACAACGGTCAGTGCTTCGCGATCATGCGGGGTGTGTTTACAGATGCGTAACTGCTCTGCAATGCTGGCCAAGACCTCTTCCGCTTCTTCTAAGAACACTTCAAGCAACTCAGCGTCTACTGCAGCATCTGATACAGGTAAAGGCTTAGATAGGTCTTGCTGTGGAGGCACAACCGTGTTAATCGTTTCTAGTTCAGGCTCTTCTTCTAACACCTCAAGTAAACTATCTGCTTGTAGATTATTCGGCAGCGCACCGGAGAGTTTATCGATCATACCCAGCAAAGACGCCGGCTCATCGCGGCTTTGTGCAATATCATCCAGATAAAAACCAAGACTGGATAACCCTTCTGCCAAGAGTTCTAACTCTTCTTGAGCAGGCAGTAATAGCTCGCTACGAACAAATTGCTCAATCCGCTTTTGACATAGCTGTAACAGCTCAACCGCCTGCTGCTTATCCAGCATTTGCAATGCGCCTTGAATTTGGCGCAGGCTAGGCTCTACTTTAACCAACTCTGTATTGTGATCAGGATTACGGAACCATTCCTCCAATACATCTTCAACCATTTGTAAATTGCTACGCATTTCATGCGCAAGCTGCGCTTGCAATAAGCGCTCTTGTGCTTGGTGAGAAACCGCATCTAAATGAGGCACTTCGCTATTTAAAAATGGATTTAATAAGCGCTGGCTCATTGCATCCACTTGCTCAGGGAAATCATCAGCCAAGAGCGGATAAATAGCCAAGCCGTTATCGATTAACAATAGAGCTGTGGCCACTTCCAAAGCCTGCCCATCGCTAGGTGCCAGTTTATTTAAGCGATGTATCGCTTGGTGCAATGCCTGCCATAAATCATCTAAACCAGGAATGCTTAAAGGGGCTGAACGCGAGGCCAAAGGCTCAAAATCTGCCAAAAAAGCGGCAAGACGCTCAAACTGACCAGAACAAATTCGGCTCCAAGCGTCTTTGCATACTGCCATATCATCCCGCAAACTACGGGCCAGCTGCTTACGCGAAACAGCCTCAGGGGAAAGCAAATCAGCATCTTTTCCTGGCAATAAGCTATCCAAAGCAAACGCTTTACGTAGACCAAGCGCCAAAGGACTGCTTGTTTCTATAACCAACAAAGCATATAAAATATCGCGATACAGGCGCTCAGCCACCTTGGCAGAGCCGTCGCTTAGGCGACGAAGCTGTAAATTGAGCCGTAAAATCAGTGATTTAAAATCGACATCTACTGATGCGCAATGGCTATTTAATCCATCTAACAAGCCTGCAGCTGCCCACCAAAAGTGCCGAGAAACAACATTTGGTTGAGTCGCGGCAATCTCTGCCAAGCTCCTTGCCATAATGCTAGCAGCACCTACATCTTTGCTAATCCAATTTAGCAAGCCTGCCTCAAAACGCTGGCGGCGCAGCCGGATAAAGCCACTCATCTCTTCAGGAGGCAGGCTTTTCAGCGGCAAACCAAGTGGCAGTTCTAATTCGGATAATTGCGGGAAAAATAATTCAGCACCGCTTTCAGTCGCTTGGCGTAATGCCGCTAGCTTCTTAAAGCTAGCCAACAGTCTAAGCGGCTGATTAGGTGCGCCAGCGGAGAGCTGCTCTAGATAATGGCTGGCTTCAGTAATTGCACACTGAATTGCCTCTAAGGCATCAGGACTAAGCTCATCTGATACAAGCGCCTGCTCAATTTCTTCACAAAAACGTGCCAAGCCCGTGAGTTCTACCATTTGCACAGCGCCATAGGCCTGATGCAGAAAAGTACGGGCATGCTTAAGCAATGCGCTATCGTTAGTCTCGCCAAATTGAGCCAGCGCTTGCGCTGCTTTTTGTAATGTTTGCTCGATTTCGCTCTTGACCCAGACCAGAGAGCCCAGATCGAATTCGGTATGCGCGCTCATTTAAAGCCTATTTTTAAGTGACACATTTAACATACAAACTATTCTTTCCACGAAAAACACAAACATAACGAAAAACTTAATAAACAAGGCCATCAATATTAAATACGTTACGCGGCTCAACTTAGCTAGTTTTAGTGTTTTTCGCGGAAAATAATATTTTAATTAACAACACTTATTAAAGCTTAAAGCCCGATGCCGAGTCTTTCAGCTCTTGCGCGAGTGCAGTCAACTGCCCCACCGCAGTTGCTGATTGCTTGGTACCTGCCGAGGTTTGCTCGGTAATCGCCAAAATGTCGCGCATTGAGATATTCACTTTACTTGCCAGTAATGTTTGATCTTCCGTTTCATGCGCAATCGATTCAATCAAGCGCGCCAAATCACGCGAAACCTGACCAATCTCAGTCAGCGCACGGCCAGCGGCATCTGATAGCTTCGCCCCTTCAACCACACCCTGTGTTGACACTTCCATCGCGGCAACCGCATCGTGGGTATCGGTTTGAATAGTTTTCACAATCGCACTAATCTGCTTAGTCGCCTCACCAGAGCGCTCCGCCAAGCGTTGCACTTCTTCCGCAACAATCGAGAAGCCTCGACCTGCTTCACCCGCTGCAGCAGCCTGAATCGCCGCGTTCAACGCCAAAACGTTGGTCTGTTCAGTAATGTCAGAAATCAATTCAACAATTTCACTAATTTCTTGAGAGCTTTCACCCAAACGTTTAATCCGTTTTGCAGTTTCTTGAATCTGCTCGCGAATCTCGCCCATCCCCTTAATCTGATTCTGTACCGCTTCAGCACCTTTTTCAGCAGCCATCAGGGAGGATTGCGCAACGTTGGCTGATTCGGCAGCATTGGAGGACACGCCTCGAATCGAGGTAACCATCTGCTCAACCGTGCTATTAGTGTCTTTAATCTCGGTTGACTGACGTTCCGCAGCGGCCAACAACTCATCCGAAATACCCTGAGCCTCTTGGGTGGCCGAGTTAACCTGGCCAGTGGCACGGTTAATCTTGGTAATCAGGGAGCGCAGTTCTTCAATGGTATAGTTAATCGAGTCGGCAATCGCACCAGTCAAATCTTCAGTAACCGAAGCGCGCACGGTCAAATCACCGTCGGCTAAGTCGGCCATTTCATTCAGCAAGCGCAAAATAGCCTCCTGATTCTTTTTGTTTTCAGCTTCTAGTACCAAACGGCGGCGAACGGCTTCTTGGTTAAATGTCCGTACCAGTAAAAATAGAGCCAGCAATGAAACCGCAATAAAACCCACCTGCAGGGCGTTAATTAAAAACCCACCTACTCTATTTTCATAGGTGTCAGCTAATTCACTGGTTTCTTTCAGTAGTTTTTCAGAATCCAAAACAATACTTTGGTTAGCTAATCGCGAGCTGACCAAAGGCTGCATATTTTTAGAAAAAGAGGTAACTACAACTTCAAAATCCTGGAAACGGTTGCGAATGTCACTTAATTTACTTGCCATTTGCGAGCTTGAAATCGCCCGAATAGGTAATTCTGGATTTTTACCATCCCCAAATGCCGTCACGATTTCATTAAATACCGATACATCTTTACCCAACAAGAACACCACTTCTGGGTTAATCAAGTCGCTACCCAAAACCGCATTAGCGTTTTTAGCCATCCGTTGCGACAGCATGGATAATTGGTGTGCGTAATCCAGCTCACGCATCGTCCCGCCATTCTCCCCAAGCATAGTGGTAAATTGCTGAATATTTTCCAGCAAGGAGGCATCTGTACTATTAATTGAGCCCACCGATTGACCCAAGCTCACCAAGGCTTTTTCTCGCTTGAGAATGGTGTCGACTGTTGGCCGAGACTTGTTCGGTGCAAACGATTGCACCCATGTTTGACGCACTGAATTAATTAATTGATCAGGACTTTTTGCCAATAAACTAAAGAAAAAATCACCTGCAGATAATTGCGTTAAATTGCTATCAAACTTGTCATAGGAGTCTTTTAGTGTGGCAAACGCATCAGGCTTACCCTGTACAGCTTGCGTAGATGCACGCGCAATACGCTGCGAAAGCATTTGCATTTCAGTGGAAACCGCACGACGCTCGGCATTAAAGGAAGAGCTTTGAAAAGCAACAAAGGCCGTAACAATAAACAAGGCCGCTGAAACTAACATCACGATCAGTAATAAAGCCATTTGCTGCCGTAGCGGCAAAGCTCCAATCAGAGGAAGGGGTTTGTTTAGCTTTGCATCGTCGGCATCAGGCAAGCTGATCCGGCCCATAATTGTTGATTTTGCAGGCTCAGAATTTTCTGGAACAGGAGCTGCTTTTTTAAGTCCGGAAAAGAGGCGTTTTACGCCATCCAGATTTAGTGCCATTTTGTGTTACTCCCGATCCCGTATATATATTTATGAATACTTCAAATGAACAATATCTTAAAAAATAACGCCCAATGGTGATCGCTACTCGCTCGAACACGCTTTAAACACACAGTTTATCACTGATAAATGGCACTTAAAGACGGGCTATATCTTTCAAAAAATGACTATATTTGACCTGTTTGCAAGAAAGCAGGCTGCGCAACTAATGCTTGAATATCTAAACTACGCCAAGTAATGCCTGAGGCATCACGATATGCGTCCCCTACCCACTCTCCCGATCTTTCTAATGCCTGATCTGGAGTTAAATCGGCCAAATGCTTTAACCCCAACATCCGATCTACCAAAATAGCCGAATGCAAGATATGGCGAGGATGTAGAAGCAATAACCGAGCTGCTGGCGTGGCAGATAAACTGCCTGCCCCAATAAATTCAGCTAAATCACTGACACTGACCAAATTACCTCGCAAATTTGCCACGCCTTTAAACCATGCATGCACTAAAGGCACTGGCGATATCGCAGGCAAAGGCATTACTTCGGCAACATCAGATAAATCAAGCAACCAATTCTCTCCGCCTATTTTCACACCCAAACGGGCATCTACTTGAGCGGTAGCGGCAACACTTCTTAAGCGAGCCATTACCCCTTCTTGATATTCACGCAGACTAATCCGTTTGGCCATTATTTTTCCGCTTAATAGGCAGGTATTTGAAAACGCAATACGTTATTTAATTTATTTTTAAAAAAATACAGCACTTATTGCGTGATCAATTTAAAATTTTACAGTGCTGCAATTTTAGCAAGCAGCTCTTGAGAATCAACTGGTTTAACTACGTATTCTACTGCACCTTGCCTGCGCCCCCAGACCATATCTGTTTCTTGGTTTTTAGACGTACACATAATAATCGGAATATGTTTTGTGGCTTCATCACGGCTTATGGTGCGTGTAGCTTGGAAGCCATTCATCCCTGGCATCACTACATCCATTAAAATAAGGTCAGGCATAATTTCTTTGACCTTTGCTATGGCTTCTTCACCTGACTCGGCAGTCAACACTTGAAAACCATTTTTATTGAGCAATTCGCCCAAAAAGTGGCGTTCAGTTGGCGAATCATCGACGATCAATATTTTTCTAATACTCATTGCGGTTCTACCCATAATTAAAATCAAGTACTAAGCTCGGCTACCCATTGATTTAGAGTGCTGCTAAATACAAGGTTAATCAAGCCTGATATGTGCACTAACAGCCTGCAGTAGGCTATCTTTGGTAAAAGGCTTAGTCAAATACTCGTCAGAGCCCACCATTCGGCCCCTAGCACGATCAAATAAACCATCTTTAGAAGACAACATGATAACGGGCGTCATTTTATAACGTGGATTCTTTTTAATCAGCGAGCAAGTTTGGTAGCCATCTAGCCTTGGCATCATGACATCAACAAAAATCACATCAGGCAAGCGATCACTGATTTTGGCCAAAGCATCAAAGCCATCTTCGGCCAGAATAACCTCACACCCTGCTTGACCAAGAAATATTTCAGCACTCCTACGTATGGTATTGCTGTCATCAATCACCATGACTTTTATTCCGGCGAGCTTTGACATTGCATTCCCCTCCTGTTCTTATAATCGAAGCAGTATTGTGGATAATCTAAGCCATTTTTGCAGCGAAATATCATACACACGCCACAGTTTGAACCCTACATTGTATATACGACGAGCTGAGGCTGCACCCTAATATTAGACAATACTAAAGGATTATTAAGTAAATTAGTCAAAGATACGTGAAATAGAAAAAAGAAACCCCGGCCAAAGCTTACATAGACCGGGGTTATATACAGCTTTGGCACGTTGCCAAAGTACCCGCTCAGGGAGGAAAAAGCGGGAGGTGCAGGGGCGCACCTAAAGTCAAGATAGGACGTTGGCATGGAACTGCAAGCCTGATTAGCCCCCGTCTGTCGGTTCTGAATTTCCTTCTTTTAAATCATCATCGCCAGCAATCAAATTTTCACGGTAATTCATGGCGTCAAACCAGCCACCAACAACCTTTTCCGTGATATCTACACCTAACTTTTTAGAGCTAGAAAAGAGCTGAACGGTAATCATGGACTCATCAGCAAACTCCGCTTCTACCTTACGTAAAATCGCAATCTGTTCCTGACGATTAAGTTTATCGCACTTCGTTAAAATGCAATGAATCGGCTTACCCGTCGGGCGAAACCAATTCAGCATCTGCCGATCTAAATCAGTAAGTGGGCGGCGGGAGTCCATAATGAGCACAAGACCGATTAAATTTGTCCGACGGACCAGATATTGACTAAGCAATTTTTCCCAGTGTTGTCTAACTGACACAGGTACTTCGGCATAACCATAACCAGGTAAATCGACAAGACGATTATTCGCGTTACCAAATTGAAAATAGTTGATGTGTTGAGTACGGCCTGGTGTTTTAGAAACAAAGGCAAGCCGCGTATGGTTGGCCAGTGTATTGATAGCACTGGACTTGCCGGCGTTGGAGCGACCGGCGAATGCAACTTCCATACCGTCAGCCGGAAGAGCCTTCAGGTCATTGACGGTTGTCAGGAATTGCAAGCCTTGAAAAAGCGACATTGGGTAACCACTGTGGTTTGTGAACAGGTCTTGTTATAGAATACCAGCATTTGAATGATCGTCGGCCGGTTCAGCTCGGCCACATTGCACTTTTGAGGATAATACTTATGCGCCGTGCGCCTGTTGCAGCAATCATTGCCACACTTTTGATGATGGCCCCGACCGCATTTGCCGCCGGCAGCACGAAAGCAGATCCGGCCAAAGGTAAAATACTGGCTGATAAAGTCTGTGCGGCCTGTCATGGCGTAGATGGCAATAGTGCGGCTTCTGCAAATCCTAGCCTTGCAGGCCAACATCCTGAATATATTGTAAAACAATTGGCCGAGTTCAAGGCCGGTAAGCGCAAAAATCCCGTAATGATGGGTATGGCAGCGCCTTTGTCCCCTGAAGACATGCAAAATATTGCCGCCTATTTCTCTACCCAACAAGCCAAAGATCGTGGCGCTTCTGATAAAGCGTTGATCGAAGCAGGTAAGAAAATCTATCGCGGTGGAATTATGGCGAAAGGGGTTCCTGCCTGTATGGCCTGCCACGGACCATCTGGCGCGGGTATTCCAGGGCAGTACCCACGTATGGGTGGTCAGCATTCAGCCTATGTACTGGCCCAGTTAAATGCTTTCCGCAGCGAAGATCCTAATGTTAGCCGTGCCAATAATCAGGTTATGAAAGATATTTCGAGCAGAATGTCAGACAACGAAATCAAAGCCGTAGCAGAGTACATTCAAGCGCTACATTGATTTAAGGCATAACTTGGCAGCGTTGTCTCTTTGTGAGCGAGCGCTGCCACTCCCTACTGGAACTTTTTCCGGTATAAGGGATCTCTCGTGCAAATGTCACAGCTTGCATTGCTTACTTGAGATCCCCAGACCAAGGGGCCACTTGCCCCTTTTTGACTTCTTATGACACCCAAAACTTCCTTTTCTAAAGCGCTCTACGAGCTATTCTCGTCTATGCGCTTTGCCGTCAGTCTGCTAATCATTCTGGCTATTGCCTCAATGATTGGCACCGTGCTCAAGCAAAACGAGCCTTATCCAAACTATAAAATTGAGTTTGGCGAATTCTGGTTCCAAGTTTTCCATCCGCTCGGTCTATTCGACGTTTACCACAGTGTATGGTTTTTGCTCATTCTGGTTTTTCTAGTGCTGTCCACCAGCCTGTGTATTTGGCGACAGTGGCCCGGCATATGGCGCGATGTCCGTGGTTATCGTGAAAACGCCACACAGAACTCTCTGCGTTTAATGTCACACCATCACGAGATTGATCGTGAGCTGGCTGCAGCGAAAGTAATCGATGTGTTATCCAATCACGGCTACCGCAGCAGAATTAAGGAAGGAAATGACCATGTGCTCATTGCGGCCAAAAAAGGCAGCTTTCAGCGTTTAGGCTATTTATTTGCCCACGCCGCAATTGTGGTGATTTGTATTGGTGGCTTACTAGATGGCAATGTGCCCCTCAAGCTCACCGAGCTCTTTGGCCTTAAAACGCCAGAAACACGCGATTTACCCCAGAGTAAAGTCCCCGCACAAAGCCGCCTACCCGAAGATAATTTATCTTTCCGTGGTAACGTCACCCTATCCGAGGGCACGGTAGGTGATGTGGTGTTTTTAAATGCCGGCCAAGGTTATTTTGTCCAAGACCTACCCTTTGCAGTGAAGTTAAATAAATTTCATATCGAGCATTACTCCACCGGCCAACCTAAGCTGTTTGCTAGTGATATTGATTTACTGGATAAAGAAACTGGCAAAGTACTTAAAAGAGCCAAAATCGAAGTTAATAAACCTTTAATTTACAATGGCGTAGCGGTTTATCAAGCCAGCTTTAGCGATGGTGGCTCCAAGCTTGAAATGCAGCGCTGGGATTTAAACAGCAACACGGCACAGCCGATGATTACCCGCTCACAAGCCACCCAAGCTGTACAAATTAATGGCCAGCCTTATCAATTAGAAATGGGCGATTTTCGCGCGTTTAATATTGAAAATATGGGCAAGGTTGCCAATAACACCATGGCAGTGAGCAAATTTGCCCAAGCGATGGCCTCAGCCCAAGCGGTGCAAAGTGAGCACAATTTAAAAAACATCGGTCCATCGATTCAATTTAAATTGCGCGATAAAAACGGTCAAGCAACCGAATACCTGAATTATTTCGCGCCGTTCTTTGAAAAAGGTGCGGGCTACGCTGTAACTGGCATGCGCACCGAAGTTGCAGCTCCCTTTCAGTTTGTACGTATTCCGCTAGATAAGGAGCTGGAAGCAAACACCTTTATGCGTTTGCGCGCCGCCCTACTGAATAAATCACTCCGCGCAGAAATTGCCCGCCGTACTGCTGCTAAAGCTTTCCAAAGTGGTGGGATTTCTAAAGCAGGCGAAGCACAATTTAGGGATGTGACTAGCGGCGTACTGACGCGCTTTAGCGAAGGGGGCTTTCCCGCCATTGAAATTTTCCTCGATCAAAAAGTACCTAAAGACCAGCGCCAAACCGTGGCCCAAACCTATATTAAAATTTTGCAAGGCGCCGTTATTGACGTGATGGATGTGGCGCAAGAAAAAGAAGGGCTTGCGTTGTTGCCCATGGATGAAACGCAATATCGCTTTTTGATGGATAGTTTGGTGGCGGTAAGCAGTTTATTTGAATACGGGCCATCGATCTGGCTAGAGGCCAATAGCTTTGAAGAAATCAAAGCCAGCGGCTTTCAAATTACCCGCGCACCAGGGCAAAACATTGTGTATTTAGGCTCGTTATTATTGGTCATCGGTATTTTCTGCATGTTTTATATTCGTGAAAATCGCGTTTGGGTTCGCCTTGCTGCTGGAAAAACCCTGATTGCGATGAGTAGTAATCGCAAAACCTCCGATCTGGATCGAGAATTTACCGAGCTTAGCTCGGATTTGGCCGAAGGAAAAACCCCATGAGTTTCACTACCTCCAAACGCCGTGTATCGCTGTTTGACATGCTGTTTGCCTTTGTCATTATTGCTGGCGGCCTATTTGCATATAAGCGCTACGCCAATTTTATGGATTATTACGAAGAAGGCATCTTACTTGGAACGGTGGCTGCTATCGTCTGGTTTGGCCGCTTTTGGCCTGCCATGCGCGTGTTTCTACCCATCAGCGCCCTCTGTGCCCTTGCGGGTATCTCGCTTTACCAAGGCAGCCTTGCCAATGGGCAAAGCGTGTTCTGGCTAAAATATATTTTATCCAGCCAATCGGCGGTGATGTGGATGTGCGTGCTTTATCTGCTCGCCACCTTAATGTATTGGTTGGGTATGTTACGCCGCTCTAACACAGCTTTAGATATAGCCAGCAACCTCACTTGGGCGGCCGCTTCAGCCGCCTTAGTTTCTAAACTTGTGCGCTGGTACGAAAGCTATTTGATTGGTTCCGACGTGGGGCATATCCCCGTTTCTAATCTCTACGAAGTATTTATTCTGTTTTGCATGATCACCACCTTGATGTATCTGTATTACGAACAGAAATTTCAAAGCCAAGGCAAAGCAAAGACTATGGGCGCATTTGTGCTACCCATTATCATGGCAGCGGTGGGCTTTATTCTTTGGTATAGCGTGGATCGCCAAGCGCACGAGATTCAACCCTTGATCCCCGCCCTACAATCTTGGTGGATGAAAATTCACGTACCGGCTAATTTTGTTGGTTACGGTGCTTTTGCCCTATCTGCAGGCCTTGCTGCGGCCCAGCTACTGGTTTCTAAAGGCATTTTAGCTAGCCGCCTACCTAGCTACGAAACGCTCGGCGAGGTGATGTATAAGGCCATCTCCATCGGCTTTTTATTCTTTACCATTGCCACCATTTTGGGCGCCATGTGGGCAGCCGAAGCATGGGGCGGCTATTGGAGCTGGGACCCAAAAGAAACTTGGGCACTGATCGTGTGGCTCAACTATGCATCATGGCTGCATATGCGTTTAGTTAAAGGCTGGCGAGGTAATGTATTGGCGTGGTGGGCCTTGATTGGTCTATTTGTGACCAGCTTTGCCTTTATTGGCGTGAATATGTTTTTATCTGGCTTACATTCATACGGCGGCCTTTAATAAGCCGCTCAATCTAATCATAATCGCCTCTATATGAGGCGATTTTTTTATTGCATAAACTTTATTATCTCCAATGCTCTGCTTAGGTCACAGTTACAATTTAATGTCAGCTGAATAAGTCCTAAGTAAGCATTTGCTATTTTAATGTTGGCTTATATAGGGTCTTAGGGTAATCTTCACCGAATATAACTCTATTTGGTCATGATAAATGGATCAGCAGTGCTATCGTAAAACCACTAAAGGCAATCAAGAAATCGCCGAGCGCAGCGGTTTTCTTTCTTCCACCGCACGCCGCCTATTGATTATGCTTGATGGCAAAAGAACTCGCGGTGAATTACTGAAAGCCATGAGCTTAGATGAGTTAGAAGAAAGCCTAGCGCGGCTAGAATTGCTCAAAATGGTTGAAGAAGTGAGTGGGCTCAATCAAGCAGGCCTAGCTGGGATTGATAAGCAAGCATTAGCGCAAGTCTACAAAATGATGTTTATGAGCAATCAGCAGTATTTAGCAGGCAAGCTAGATCGCTTTTTAGAGGAAGACTTTGCTCTTATTCAAAATAGAGCTGGGCTAGAAACCGTATTAGAACATTGGCACAAACTCTTATGTGATGCTGGCCATGAAGTAACGGCTTATGCCTACTTAAAACAAATTAACGCGGCTTTAGGGTGGAATAACAAAATCCCATCGCTATAGCGATAGGATTGATTAAAAATATTCCAATGGCTTATTTAGCCCATACCAAGCACATTACTTAACCCAGTAATACCAAACACCACATCAGGGCTAAATTTAATAAACAAACCAACTGCGCTGCGCTGCCTAAATCTTTAGCCCGTTTAGCGAGCACATGACGCTCTAATGAGGTGTGATCGACTGCCGCTTCAATTGCAGAGTTGAGTAATTCCACAATCATGGTGGCAAAGTGGCTAACAACTAAAATTGCACGCCCCCAATGGGGCAAGCTTGGAATAAAAAAAGCGCAAGCAATCCCTATACATGCCAATAAGCTAACTTGGCGAAAGGCCGCTTCATTCAGCCAACCCGCTTTTAAACCGTCTAAAGAATAGCCCAGTGCATTAAAAACACGGGCAACTCCTGTTTTCCCTTTAAATGGACTTTCTAGCACGCGGATGCTCCATCAATGCCAATTGGCGTTACTTCAAAAATTTCTTGGTAAGCTACATACTGCATCAACATCATCACAGGCAGCACAACCAAAAAGCCCAGCATTAAAGTAAATGCGGAGAAAACACACAGAACGATTGTAATCAAACCACTCACTAAAAACGCCTGCCAATTCCTACAAACGCCAATAAAAGACAGCTTCATCGCCTCTAGCGGCGTATAGCCTTCAAATAAAACCAGCGCCGGAGCAAACCAAACGGCACAGATCATCGGCGTCATCAACATTAAATTAAGTGAAGTATGCAAATACAATGATTTCATTTGTTCGGGTGTAGGCAAGGTTCCTGGCGCAATATCGGCCAAGCTGGATTGACTACCCAATAAACTCAGCAATGCCGTAACCAACAAAACGGCGAGCACATTAATAAAACCAATCCGTAGTAATGGTTTTACATCAGCCTTAAAAGCGGCAAATAAATCCAATGGCCCCACTTTATTTCCTAGATCACATTGCTTAGCGGCTAAAAATAACCCCGCAGAAAGCACTGGTGAGACAAGGGTGTAGGCAATAGCCACCACGGCAGGCAGCACGCTGGCCAGTAAAGCTAAAACTAGAAATTGCAATGCCAGCACAATCCACATGCCAGGTTGGTGGCGAAATAGCGTGAATCCCTGCACATACCACTGCCAACCTCTGCCAGCCTTAAGATGACGCGGTTCTGGCACTAAATCGATTACAGTATCTTTATCCATTATTTTTTTGTCCACTGGGACTCTGGCAAGGCCTGAAGGATACGTGAACCGGCTTCAAAGTTAAACCATACAAAATCCATTTCAAAATTGAACCCTCAAATTCGACACGTAAAAAAACGGCCACATGGATAGCCTCCAGTGGCCGTTTGATAAGGCTAGTTAATTTAAGCTGCCACGCACTTTAAAGCATGGCGAGCAATCATCAGCTCTTCATTGGTTGGAATGATGTAAACAGGAATGCGGCTGCTTGGCAGCGAGATGCAACGCGGCTCACCGGAACGCTTAGCGTTTTCTACTTCATCCAGCTCTACCCCCATCCAGCGCAATTCATTACATACGGTGGCACGGGCAATATCGTCGTTTTCACCAATACCTGCGGTAAACACGAGGGCATCAAAGCCTTGCATCGCAGCCGCCAAAGAAGCGGCTTCACGCACTACACGGTGAGCAAAATAATCAACGGCAAATTTTGCATGTGGATCTTTACTGGCGTGTAGATCACGCATATCGCTAGAAATGCCAGACATACCCAACAAACCAGATTTTTTGTACATCAGCTCTTCAATTTGCGCCACATCCATTTTTAGGTGGCTCATAAAGTGCAGAACCAGCGCTGGATCGATCGTACCGCAGCGTGTGCCCATAGGCAGGCCTTCTAAGGCCGTGAAGCCCATCGTGGTGGCTTGGCATACACAATTAAGCAAGGCAGCCATCGATGAGCCATTGCCTAAGTGAGCCACTACCGTGCGCCCTGTCGCTGCCTTAGCATCAATCGTAGGCAAGACGCTGGCAATATATTCATAAGACAGGCCATGAAAGCCATAGCGGCGAATACCATGCTGCTCGCTAAATTCATACGGCAGCGCGTATTGCTGCTCAAGCTCAGGCTGAGTGCGATGGAAAGCGGTATCAAAACACGCTACTTGCGGTACGTTTGGCAAGAGTTGGGCCAAAACACGCATAGGCATAATATTGTGCGGCGCATGTAAAGGAGCCAAAGGCACGGTCTCGTCCAAGCCTTTTAATACTTCTTCTGTAATACGTACGGGATGGCAAAAATTTAAACCACCATGCACTACGCGATGGCCAATAGCCGCAATATGGCGGCCATTAATATGGCTGTTTAGCCAAGCTAACATATGACGCAGCGCAGAATCATGGTTTTTTGGCATATCGGCTGGCATAGACTCAGACACCAGCTTGTTATCATCTGCATCTTTGGCTACAAATTTTGGATCAACATAGATCCCATCAGCTAGGCCTTTAAAGAGCAAAACAGGGTCAGCTGCGTCGGTTTCAAACAGGGAAAACTTGATGCTGGACGAACCGGCATTGATAACTAAAACCAACTCACTCATAAACTACTCCTTAGTATTGCACTGGCCGTGATAAGCGTCGCCCTACCACTAGCTTGTATCGATAGATCAGAACAATCACCTAGCCTAGCAAACTTCAAGATAGGTAGATCGCTGTTTCTTCACTGAGCTTGCACAGGCGAGAAAAGGGCCGTACTTGCTGCGCCCAATATATTTTTGTGCTTTTAGTGAACCGCTATTTTTGCTGAACACCACCGAGCTGCTGCGGTAATATCTGTATAACTCTTGCCCATTGAGGCCGAATGTTAAAAACAGCGATGCTGCACCGCAACGGAATAATTACTGCTGCATATTTTAAGCAACACCAAATCACCCTGTATTGGCCAAAATCAAGCTAAATCGCCCTCAAATAGGTGCATATTCACCATGACTGCATTTACCACGCACCTGATTTGCGTACCAGAACTAGACAATACCGCTAGCGTAGTAGCCTTACATGTCTTGCCTAGCCAGCATGTCCAAATAAATACACCATTACTTACACTGCATTGTGGGGATGAGTTAGTAGAAATTTGTGCTCCAGAAACAGGCTTAGTTTCTCACCTAATGGTGACATTATTAGAAACGGTAGCCTGTGGTGATTTGCTTGTGGAAATGGAGATAGAAGAAGTACCCGTGCAAATGTTTGGCACAGAAGAGTTATCATTTGCCAGCGCGTGTCAACTTGATTGGCCCGCGGCCCCACTACTCAGTGTCAGCCCACCTGCGGCCAAACTTGCCGCCAAATTGGGCGTTGATCTCAGTACAGTGACTCCCCAAGGACCATCGATTGAAATGACCGATGTGGAAGCCCATGTGCGCTCCATCATGCTGCAATGGTTAGCAAAATCTTAGCCTATATAAAGTAAAGAATACCCATTACATGGCGGGCTTCAGGCAATGTTTGCCCACTATTTTTTCTGTAGCTTTTCCATAATTTCTACAGGATTTTGGCTTACCTCTAGCATTGCGCGTACTAAATTAAACGCCGCCGCCGCCTCAATAGGATGTTTACCATATGACACTACACTGGCGTGCTTCCAACCAGCGGAAAGCAAGGCATTCCGCTTAAAATTAGTGCCCTCAATCCCCCCGCCCCCTAATTGCATCAGCGCTTGCTCAATCAAAACATGGGGCAATGGGGTGCGAGAAATAATATTAAAATGATCTGGAATAACTTCATCAAATTGCATGGACTTGCTCCTTATTAGCTAATCCCTTGACTTACATCAGTAGTGAAAAAAACTGATTCAAGCCACCCGATTTTCAATATTAGTAAAGAGTCTAGCCAAATCCAGCAATTCCATGCTCTACGGTCAAAAAAGATGAGCTACAACAGCACAATAAGTGCTTATTTAGCGCGGCATGGATGAACTAATGGGTCTTATCACGAGCATAAATAGGCACCCAAAAGCCATATAAAAACCACACAATGGACATGCTTGGGTTCAATTTTAAACATGAAAGAGCAAGCAGGCTCTCAAATGAAAAACGCCTCAATCAATGAACTGACCCCAATACGTTGGACGGTATAAAAACTAGGTGCTCAAGAGCTGGGCTCTGTATTGAACAGGACTCAGCCCTTTTAACTTCAGCTTGATTCGGCCATAGTTAGAGTAATGGATGTAATCCACTATGCCTTGCTCTAGTTGCTCAAGACTAGCGAATTTTGCCTGATAAAAGAACTCAGACTTCAACGAGCCGAAGAAGCTTTCCATCGTTACATGATCATGGCAGTTCCCTTTTCTTGACATACTTTGCACCAGCCATTTTTCTGCCATTTGCTGCCGATACCCTGCCATTTGATACTGCCAACCCTGATCTAATGCAGCAGCGTTTTTTCATCCGCGCTCAGCTTAGTTAAGGCCTTCTTTA
Organism: Iodobacter fluviatilis; assembly: GCF_004194535.1. Taxonomy (NCBI): domain Bacteria; kingdom Pseudomonadati; phylum Pseudomonadota; class Betaproteobacteria; order Neisseriales; family Chitinibacteraceae; genus Iodobacter; species Iodobacter fluviatilis. Next base: position 1,823,293 of record NZ_CP025781.1, read on the forward strand.
GCATTTGACTGACCAGCGCAAATACCGGACGACGCGCCATTTCAAATGCGATAATTTCCCCATTGTATAAATCCAGCACCGGTGACAAATTGAGCTTTGGCTTCAATTAAGGCATTGTACTTTTTTATGTAGACCACCTCTAAACGGAGGCGTTTTTTTCTGCAATGAGTTCTTCACGGCTACGGATTTAATCATCAATCGGTAGGGGAGCCGTGTTATTTTCGGCGACAGGCATAGGTGATTTTTTTTCGACCCTTCGCCGCGGGTTCAAGGGCAACAATTACGGCATCGTAATGACTATATGTGGATACTAAACCCGATTCACCATGCAAGAGAAAGGACCTCACCCAGCGACGAAACATGGCCTGCTCGATGCCATGTTGGTTGGCGATCGTTTTGATTCGTGCTTCGCCAGTTAAATATTGCTGAACAACAGAAAACTTGAATTGCGTTGTGTGCTTAGGCATAAAAACACCCCAAAAATATAGATTGGTGTCCAACTTTTGGGGTGCAGTTCACAACGAAGCATTTTTGACGGTTAAATCATCCAGCGCTTAAATATGCACCTTGGCAATTGCACGGCGATCAAGCACCGCCTGTGCTAAATCGCTCAACATGGTTTCAGTTTGATCCCAACTAATGCAACCATCGGTAATCGATTGCCCATAAGTTAGAGGTGTTCCTTCCACATGGTCTTGGCGGCCTCCCACAATATGACTTTCAACCATCACACCAAAAATCGCATTATTACCACGGGCTAATTGAGCACAAACATCAGCCGATACATTCACCTGACGGCGGTAATCTTTGCTGCTATTAGCGTGGCTAAAATCAACCATGATTTTTTGTGGTAAACCCGCTTTAGCTAAATCTGCAGCCGCAGCTTGTACATGGTTGGTATCAAAATTAGGCTCTTTACCACCACGCAAAATAATATGGCAATCAGGATTGCCTCCCGTTGCAACAATCGCCGAATGGCCCATTTTTGTCACAGACAAAAAGTGGTGGGATTGGCTAGATGCGCGAATCGCATCCAAGGCAATTTTTAAATTGCCATCGGTGCCATTTTTAAAACCAACCGGGCAAGATAAGCCCGAAGCTAATTCACGGTGCACCTGTGATTCAGTGGTACGGGCACCAATTGCACCCCAGCTCATTAGATCCGCCATGTATTGCGGCGTAATCATGTCTAGAAATTCACCGGCAGTTGGCATGCCATCATTGTTTAAATCAACCAGCAATTTACGCGCAATACGCAAGCCATCATTGATATTAAAGCTGCCATTTAGGTAAGGATCATTAATCAGACCTTTCCAGCCCACCGTAGTGCGCGGCTTCTCAAAGTAAACCCGCATCACAATTTCAAGATCGTTTTTGTGCAACTCGCGCAACACTTTTAACTTAGCCCCATATTCATGGGCAGCCGTAGTATCGTGGATTGAGCAGGGCCCAATCACCACTAGCAGACGATCATCTGTGCCCTGCAGGATGCGCTGAATCGCTTGGCGGGTTTCAAATACCGTAACGGAAGCCACTTCACTGACTGGAAACTTTTCCATCACAGCAATCGGGGGGAGTAGTTCTTTTATTTCACGAATACGGACGTCATCTGTTTGGTATTGCATATGCTTCCCCTGTCGCATTGCCGTCTACGCTGCGGCAAGTTTTTATTTTCCATGTGGAGGGAAGAGATTAGCGTCTATCGACAGTCGGCGCAAATGCCTTTAACCGTGATTTCCACCGTACGTGCCATGAATTGCACAGGTAAGCTTACAGGTAAATCACTGCTAACATTTTCTAAACAGAAAAAACGACCGCATTCTTCACACTGAAAATGCGCATGATGGTGTGGAGCAGGTGCAACAGAAAAGCGCCAAACTCGATCATCCCCAGATAGCTTATGCGCCAAATGTTGTTCATTGAGCCAATCAAGCACGCGATAGACTGTGACACGATCAATCGCAGGCTGCAGCGCGGCCAAGACATCTAGATGGGATAGCGGCCGCTGGGCATCTAGCAAAGCCGCCAGCACACGTACCCGTGCAGGCGTTGTGCGGGCACGGGTTTGGGCGACTAAATCTCGCGCTTTAGCGATAGTCTCAGCACTGTTACTCATAAAAACAGGGCATTAATCTGCGTACTGTTTTTTCATGCGTTCACGACGCTCTTGCGCTTCCAAAGACATGGAGGCCGTTGGGCGAGCTACTAAACGCGGCAAGCCAATAGGCTCACCCGTGTCTTCGCAGTAACCGTAATTACCCTCGTCCAATTTACGCAAGGTGGAGTCGATTTTCATCAATAGCTTACGCTCACGATCCCGTGTACGTAGCTCTAATGCGTATTCTTCTTCCAAAGTAGCGCGATCAGCAGGATCTGGCGTAGCTTCTTGTTCTTGCAAGTGTTGGCTGGTCTGATTGGCATTAGCCAAAAGCTCTGCTTTCATTTGCAGAAGCTTAGCTCGGAAAAACTCGAGGTGATCCGAGTTCATGTAATCATCTTCTGAACCATTCCAGCTAATGATTTCTTGTTCCGTGAGTTTGGCCATGGTGGTTCTCCCTTTCTGCAAATGGGGGCGGGGCGTGTGAACTGCTGTGTTGTTTCAACATATTGAAACAAATACTAGACAGAACATAAACTTACGAGCATACACCCCACCAAATGGGGAGGCAGCATAATCAAGTCGCCGCCGCAATGCAATAACTCGTTTTGCCATATGGGCGGTATGGTATTAATGAGACAACACCCAATGGATAATAATTTTTAAATCTTTCTCTTCAATTTGCTGAGCTGGCATAGGAATTTTTCCCCATTTTCCGCCTGGCAAACCCGCACGCACTTCTTTCATTAACATTTCTTCTGCATCTTTTTGCCCGCGATATTTTGCAGCAACATCCTTATAAGATGGCCCTACAATTTTACTATCAATCGCATGACACCCCAAACAATTGTATTTGGCGGCAACCTTAGCCCCATCCTCCGCCCAAACCAATGGGGTACAGACTAGTAATAGCGTAAAAAAATACTTAATCATTATTTATTTATCCTGACGGGTAGATGAATGAACTATTTTAGCAGCAAGTGAGTATCGCAACGCTGTGCTACACTCCCGCGATTAAAAATCTTAAGTATGTATGGGCTAACAATGGATAGAGCGCAACGGTTTATGGCTCTGGGCGTCATGTTATCGATACTGGCCCATGCCGTTCCGATTTTTGGCATGAAATTTGTAATGCCCGACCCTAAGACTCTCTTTTCTGCGCAACCACTTGAAGTGGTCCTAGTAAATCAGCGCACTTTGCAAGACGCACTGAAAGCTGATGCGCTTGCCCAAGCCAACCTCAATGGTGGTGGCAATACCGATGTGGCAAATCAACACGTAAAATCACCTTTACCTGCTAACGATAATTTGCCATCTAAAGAGGTAGAACAGGTTAAAGAGCAGCAAAAAAAACTTGAAGCTGACGCAGAAAAACTAATGCTACAGCTCAAGGCAAATACCCATATTGCACAAGATTTAGGCAAAAGCACGCAAGTAGCGGATACCGGCCAAGATAGTGAGCAATTAAAACAACAAGCGCTTGAAATTGCGGGCTTAGCAGCACAAATTAGTAAGCAAACCAGTGCTTATCAAAGCCGACCTCGTATGACCTTTATTGGTGCGAGGGCGCGTGAATATCGTTTTGCCCGCTATGTTGAAGATTGGCGGATGAAAATGGAACGCGTCGGAGCACTAACGTACCCTTTAGATGGGCAAGGCAATAAAATGTATGGCCGTTTATTGGTTTCGGTAGAAATTGATGCAAACGGCAATGTACGCAAGGCAGAAATCAGTAAATCATCAGGCAATAAGGAGCTTGATGCTGCTGCATTACGCATCGTTAAAATGGCCGCGCCTTTTGGTAAATTTCCTGATGAAATTCGTAAAGATACTGATGTGATTAGCATCAGCCGCACTTGGACCTTTGCCAAGGGCGATACCGTTTTAGGCAACGATTAATGCGTATTTTAGGAATTGACCCCGGCTCTAGAGTGACCGGTTTTGGTGTGATCGATGTAGACGGGCAAAACCGAACGTATGTTGCATCAGGCTGCATCCGTACTCCTGGCGGTGAATTGGCCACCCGCATAAAATCAATTTTGCGCGGCATTGCGGAAGTAGTTGAAACCTATAAGCCTGATATTGCCGCAGTTGAAATTGTGTTTGTAAACGTCAACCCACAATCCACCTTAATGCTAGGTCAAGCACGCGGCGCGGCGATGTCCGCACTGGTATTGGCTGATTTACCTATCGGCGAATACACCGCGCTACAAGTCAAACAAGCAGTAGTAGGCAATGGTCATGCCGATAAAGAACAAGTCAGCCAAATGGTACAACGTATGCTACGCCTAAACGGTGCGCCACAAGCCGATGCCGCAGATGCCTTGGCCGTCGCCCTCACCCACGCTCAGCACGATAGCGGCGCGATGAAACAACTAGCCAGCTTAGGGCTCACCATTAAACGTGGGCGACTGGCTTAAATCTTCACGCATGGTAGGCGCTACTTGCTGCATATAGGCCGAGATGGGCGCGACAAACAGCCCCCTTAAGGTCTTTGAAGCTCTGCTTTAAAACTTTATGCGACAAGACGGCAACTGAGCATTAAAGCGCGTTAAAAAATCAGGCTCTTTTTTTAAGAAATGATGCGAAAAATACACACCTAGCGGTTTATCTTCTTGTAATTCGGAGCGTACTTTTTGCTCTACATGGGCCAAGTGAATCGCTTCATTCATGGCTAAATCACTAGCTAACACTGCATCAACTCGGCCAGCAAGCAGCATTTTTAATAGCTGATCATGCGCTGGCGGCGTGGCATAGATGCGATAACCACCTTTTTTTAGCCAGGCAAGCATATTAGAACCAAAATAAGCGCCTACCGTTGCGGAAAGGCGAAACTCCTCGCTCAAAGGTTTAGCCAAACTTTCAGAGCGGAAATACCAGCGCCACTGCTGAGGAGCAATCATTTGCGAAAGCGTAGCATAATGATCTCGCTCACTATTTCGTGAAGCAGAGAAAAACCCATCCGCCTCACCCAATTTAACAAAACGTTGTGCGCGTTTCCAAGGCACAAACTTTATATCCACAGGGCGCTGCAACTTAGTCATTACACAGCGTACTGTCTCCAAAGCAACTCCACTTTGGTGACCATTATCCTGCTGATTGCTATAGGGCAATTGTTGCTGCGTCAGCAATCGGACAGGCGCTGCATGAACTTGCTGCATACAGATCCAGCAAAAAATACCTAACGTCCAATTCGTCAAGCCAATCTCAGGCATTTATAATCCCCGCTTTCATTTAGAGATGCACATCATGATCGGACGCCTTGCCGGAACCCTGATCGAAAAACAGCCCCCACAAATTGTGATTGAAACCAATGGCGTGGGCTACGAAGTAGATGTGCCGATGAGTACGTTTTATGTGCTACCCCACACAGGGCAGCCAGCAAGCTTATTTATTCACATGGTTGTACGCGAAGATGCGCAGCTTTTGTATGGTTTTGCCACCAAGCCAGAACGCGATACTTTTCGCTCGCTGATTAAAGTAAGCGGTATTGGCGCAAAAATTGCACTGGCTATTTTATCAGGCATGAATACAGATGAACTTGCACAAGCCATTGCCGCAGAAGACCTTGTTCGCCTTGCTAAAGTACCAGGAATTGGTAAAAAAACAGCAGAAAGACTAGTACTAGAACTACGTGGCAAGCTCAATAACCTGCCTATTATGACTGCTGTAAATGATAAAAGCGCGTTGTTTCAAGCGCCTGTTTCAAATAAAGACGATGTGCACCATGCATTAATTGCCTTAGGCTATAGCGAACGCGAAGCCAGTAGCGCGGTCAAAGAGTTCGCGACGGATGTAGATGTGTCTGACGGCATTCGGCGTGCCCTTAAACAACTGGTTAAAATTTAAATGCGCACTCTGGCTATCACCGCCCTTGCCGGCACCCTTATTTTTATTGTGCTAGCCTCAGCCCTAGGCACACCGCAGCTCAATGCATTCGATGATGCTATCGGCAATGCGCTGTACGGCGGGCCTCAGGCCCTTATTGCGGCAAGCAAAGTGCTAGCTTGGTTTGGCAGTGCATTTGGCTCCCTACTACTGGCAGCGCTGATTAGTGCCGCCATCTGGAGAAAAACCCGCCAACACTGGGATGCGATAGGCCTTCCATTGGCTATTTTAAGCGGCTGGGTACTGAATGCCCTGCTCAAATTTACCATTCTTCGCCCAAGACCTAGCCTAGAATTCTTAGCCTCAGCCCACGGCCCATCGTTCCCCAGCGGCCACGCTATGAGCGCTTGGATTATGTCTTTTGTATTAGCCATCATCGCCACTCACTACCGTCCACAGCAACGTAGCCTTTGGTTTACCCTCGCTGTTTGCGCCGCAATATTGGGTGGCTTGGCTCGGCTAGTACTAGGCGTGCACCATTTCTCCGATATCATTGCAGGCTTTAGTGTCGCCAGCGTTGTTGTGCTGACTTATTGCTACGCCACAAGCCGCTTTACCCGACTGGATCGCCTGCCATGATCGAAACTGATGCGCTCTCTTCTGCACCTGCTGATCGCCTGATCAGCAGTAAAAAAATGTCATCACAAGAAGAGAAACAAGAACACGCGCTGCGTCCTAAATTACTCGACGAATACGTGGGCCAAGCCAAGGCGCGTGGGCAGTTAGAGATTTTTATTGAAGCTGCAAAAAAACGCGGTGAAGCACTCGATCACGTTTTACTATTTGGCCCACCGGGTCTTGGCAAAACCACGCTGGCGCATATTATTTCCCGCGAGCTGGGGGTTAATTTGCGCCAAACCTCCGGCCCTGTACTGGAGCGAGCGGGCGATTTAGCGGCAATTTTGACGAATCTAGAACCGCATGACGTGTTGTTTATCGATGAAATTCACCGCCTAAGCCCCGTAGTAGAAGAAATTCTCTACCCAGCGCTAGAAGATTTTCAGCTCGATTTAATGATAGGTGAAGGCCCAGCGGCTCGATCGGTAAAGCTCGACCTACCGCCATTTACCTTGATTGGGGCCACCACTCGTGCAGGGATGCTGACCAATCCACTACGTGATCGATTTGGTATTGTGGCAAGGCTGGAGTTCTACACCCCAGAAGAGCTAACCCGCATCACTACACGTTCGGCGCAATTACTCAAGGTGAATATCGCACCTGACGGTGCCTTCGAAATTGCGCGAAGATCACGGGGTACACCGCGCATTGCTAACCGCTTGCTACGCCGCGTAAGGGATTACGCCGAAGTACGAGCCGACGGCCATGTCACCCGTGAAGTAGCGGACGCCGCGCTATCAATGCTAGACGTAGATCACGCGGGGCTGGATGTCATGGATAGGAAGCTTTTATCTGCCATCCTAGAGAAATTTGCTGGTGGCCCAGTAGGGCTAGACAACGTAGCGGCAGCCATTGGCGAATCAAGCGATACCATTGAAGACGTGATTGAACCGTACTTGATTCAACAAGGCTTTTTACAAAGAACACCACGCGGCCGAATTGCTACACTGTCTGCGTATGAACACTTTGGCTTTACACCCAAAGATTGATTTGAATAATGTCAGGGTTTGCAATGGAACAACGCCTCACCGCAGAAATAATTGTCCAAGGCCAGCTTGATGCTTACAACGCGCACGATTTAGAGCGCTTTGTGGCTTGGTACGCTGAATCAGTGCTTGTTTATCAGGCTGGCAAAGCGGAACCTCTCCTTCAGGGCCGAGCAGCCCTAGCTGCACACTATGTGTCGAAGCGTTTCAATCTGCCAAACCTGCATGCTGAGCTGTTAAACCGAATGGTCATTGGAAACAAAGTAATCGACCACGAGCGGGTGGTGGGTATGGGCGAGCATCCTATTGAAGTTGCCGCCGCCTACGAAGTCATTAATGGAAGTATTCAACGAGTTTGGTTTTTTAACCCAAGCTAAGATAGTGTTTCATGCCGCAAAGCTTCAAGTACGCGTAGCTTTACTTTGACAACACGGCGAGCCAACACCCGCCTTTAAGAATGCAAGGAATAATGAAAGTGGACGTTGCTGCAGCAAATCAGGATTTATCAATTATCACTTTAGTCTTACACGCCAGCCCTGTAGTACAAGCGGTGATGGGACTCTTGCTGATCATGTCGTTTATGTCTTGGTGGTATATTTTCAGCAAGCATTTTTCAATTTCACACGCCAGAAAACAAACCGAAGACTTTGAAAGTCGTTTTTGGAATGGTGCAGACCTCGCCACGCTCTACGATCAAGTGCGCCGTGGCCAAACGCTGGGCATGGAAAAAATATTTCAAGCGGGCTTTGGCGAGTTTTTAAAATTGCGTCAGCGTGCAGGTGAGCGCGGCAATATGGAATTATCCGACGTGATGGAAGGCAGCCGCCGCGCCATGCGTGCCGCCTGCCAGCGCGAACTAGATGAGCTAGATGCACACACCGCATTTTTAGCCACTGTTGGCTCTATCAGCCCCTATATCGGGCTGTTTGGCACGGTTTGGGGCATTATGAATGCCTTTACCGGCCTAGCAAATGTGGGCCAAGCTACCTTAGCCACCGTAGCCCCCGGTATTGCCGAAGCACTGGTTGCCACCGCCATCGGCCTATTTGCCGCTATTCCGGCTGTGGTTGCCTATAACCGCTTTGCCAATGATGTCGACAAGCTCGCCAACCGCTTTGATACCTTTATCGAAGAATTTTCTAATATCTTGCAACGTCAGGTGAAATAATGGCTCGCCGCGCACGCAGGATTAAAAACGAGATCAATGTCGTTCCCTATATCGACGTGATGCTGGTTTTGCTAGTGATCTTTATGGTGGCCACACCCATGATGCAGCAAGGCGTGGTGAATCTCCCCACCGTTGGCAAATCCGATCAGGAAGTGAATGTCGCCCCACTGCGCGTGGAAATTGATGCTGCTGGCGCAATCAAGCTGCATGATAAGGAAGAAAGCAGCGATCTAGCCGATCTAAAAGCCCTCGTCGCCAGTGTGCAGGCCAAACAAGCCATTACTCCCAATCGCCCTGTGGTGATTGCTGCAGATAAATCCATCCGTTACGAGCAAGTTATGAATGCGATGGACGCTTTAAAACAGGCCAATATTGCCCGAGTTGGCCTGCTCGTTCAGCCGAAGTGATATGAGACAAACCGTAAATCGTAATGAGCATCGCAAGCTAGCCTTTGTACTGGCAGCGGCCATGCACCTGCTACTAGTGTTGGGCTTATTGCTATCCATGAATTGGCAAACCCAAAAGCAAGAGCCGGTTGTGGTAGAGCTATGGGGCGGCTCGCCAGCAGCCAGCCAGCAAACAACACCTGCGGTAGAAACGTCTCCAACAAAAGCACCTAAGCAGATGCCTAAGCCAGAGCCTTTGCCAGAAAAACCTGCCGAGATTGCCACAGCAAAAGGAAAACCAACGCTGGCTCCGCGGCCAACAGCTAAGCCAACGCCAGTGCCGACGCCTATACCTACTCTGCCGCCTAAAGCCAGCGTAAAACCTACGGCTGCTCCTGTAGCAAAGCCCACTACGGCTCCCAAGCCGTTAGTTAAAGCACCTCCAAAAAGATCTGCTTTTGAAGATGCCCTCTCAGAAGGCAGTTTATTAGAGCCAAGCAAGCCAGGAGCCAAACTCGGCGGCAAAGGCAATAACCCCAATTCAACCGTCAATACTGGCCCAGGCTCGGGCAGCGGCAATAGCCCAATTGCCAAGAAAGGGCTAGCCGACTATCGCAGTAAAGTTTCGCAACTGATTCGGTCCAAATTGGTCTACCCCAATCCTAAGGGCAATCCATCGGCTGAATTCAGAATTAACTTACTACCCAATGGCGAGATTCAAGAAGTGACGCTACTGAAATCTAGTGGTGAGACAATGTACGACGAAGCCGCAAAACGTGCCATTTTGGCCTTACAACGCATGCCCCCCTTACCAGATGGGCAGGCATTTAGCGGTGATTTGCGCAATATGACAATTATGTTCCGCTTGAATGATTAGAGCCATTCCCTTTTATTCAGGCAGAAGAAGACTCATCTTACGCAGAGCGTTGCCCTCTAGCAGCCTGTCGGACTTAAGCGATCATAGCGAGGGAAAGACCGGTTTGAGGCAGATTTAGCGGGTTTTTGAGGCGAATAGCTGGCTATTCAACGAGAAAATGCGTGAAATCTAGCCATATCCGGCTTTTCCGTAGTAGATCAGTCTTAAGTCCGACAGGCTGCTAGCCCACTACCGAAACAGAAGAGGGTGACCTATAGCACCATCCGTGCCGTTTTTATTTTCTGGAGAACTCCAATAATGCTGTGGCGTAAACTTTTTAAGCTACTGGCCGCAAGCTTGTTGCTCAGTAGTGTGGCTCATGCAGATATGACCATTGATGTAGTTGGCGTAGGCGCATCGCAATATCCAATTGCAATCGCTCCTTTTCAAAATGAAAACCAGCAAAAACAAGCACTCACGCCGGTAATTAATGATGATTTAACACGCAGTGGCTTGTTTAAAGTAATTGGCGCAGGTGATTTATCACCAGTACCATTTTCACCTGAACAAATAAACTACACAACGGCGCTGGCAAAAGGTGCGCAAACCATGGCCATCGGCCGGGTAACACCAGATGCGGGAGGATTTAAGGTGCAATTCTGGCTGATTGATCTAGCCAGCAAAAAACCGTTGATCTCTTGGGAGCGTAACGCTACTGCTGGGCAAATGCGCCGTGTAGCACATCAAATTGCCGACCTGATTTATCAGCAAATCACCGGTCAGTCAGGCGCGTTTAACTCGCGGATTGCCTATGTACTCAAACAAGGCGCACGCTTTGAGTTACAGGTGTCTGATGCTGATGGCTTTGGCTCCCAGGCTATTTTGGTTTCCAAACAACCCGTTATGTCGCCAAAATGGTCACCGGATGGCAGCAAATTGGCCTATGTTTCTTTTGAAGATCAAAAACCCGTGGTGTATGTGCACGAGTTGGCTTCAGGCCGCCGTTGGAGAGCAGCAGGTTTTAAGGGTAGCAACTACGCTCCGGCGTGGTCTCCCAATGGCCGTGAGCTAGCGGTAGTACTCACCCAAAGTGGCAGTTCACAAATTTACCTCGTTAACACCGATGGTAGTGATTTACGCCAACTTAGCCGAGGCGGTGAAATCAATACCGAACCTGCGTTCTCACCGGATGGGCGCTTTATTTACTTCACCTCTGATCGCGGTGGCAGCCCACAAATTTATCGTATGAATAGTAATGGTAGTAATACAGAACGGGTAAGCTTTCAAGGTAGTTACAATAGCTCGGCCAAGCTCAGCCCAGATGGTAAAAACTTAACCTTTATCACCCGTGACGGTGGCTACCGAGTCGCTATTATGGATTTGAGTACGCGCCAAGTTCAAACGCTTACCGACTCCAGCTCAGACGACTCACCGAGCTTTGCACCAAACGGCCAAATGATTTTATATGAATCAAAAATAGGTGGGCGAGGAGTACTGGCAGCTGTTTCAAGTGATGGAAGAGTCAAACAGCGCCTTAGAGCGCAAGCAGGAGATGTAAGACAACCCGCATGGGGCCCCATTTTACGGTAAAGGTACCACTTGCGGAACTTATGCCAAGCTAAATGTCATATGACCAAAGTTTGGATTTATTTGATTTCTTTAAGATGTAAGATCTAAGGAAGAAGACAATGAAAAAAGTAGCGCTTAGTTTAATCATGACGGCCCTGCTCGCCGCTTGCGCCAGCACCCCTGTACCTACAACTCCTGCTGATACTAGCGGCTCAACGAGTTCAAACACATCTACATCGCAATCAACGACAAACCCAAGCACCGTCGATCTCACGCAAGGCCAGACAAAGACATTTACCGAGCTAACAGATCCAAACAATATTCTGTCTAGCCGTCGTGTGTATTTTGATTTTGATTCCTTTATTGTGCGCCCAGATTTCCATGAGCTTGTGCAAGCCCATGCTAAATACCTGAACACCCATAAGGATGCAAAAATCATCCTGCAAGGCCACACTGATGAGCGTGGTACTGCAGAATACAACTTAGCCTTGGGCCAAAAGCGTGCAGATTCCGTACGTAAAATGTTAAATGTGCTGGGTGTCCCAGATAACCAGATCGAAACAGTAAGCTTTGGTGAAGAGCGCCCACTTGAAGCAGGCGATAGCGATGCCGTGCGTGAACGTAATCGTCGTGCTGAAATCGTTTACAACGGTGAAGCGACTCAATAGTCACTTGCTGCTGATATAAAAAGCGCATAGGCTTTGCCACGGACGGGTTAGACTCGTCCGTTTCCCTTCTCACTTCAAATCAGACCACCAATCTATGAAACGAATTGCTACTCTGCTTCTGCTTGCTTTCTCTATTCAGGCTCATGCGGGTCTATTTGATGACAACGTAGCTCGTCAGCAATTAAATAATCTGCGTGATGCTCAAGTTCAAGCACAAAAGAAAACCGATGAACGTTTGATGCAATTAGAGGCGGGCAATAGCCGTTCAATTGAATTACTTGGCCAGCTAGAAAAACTGCGGCAAGAGCTATCCACTTTGCGTGGCCAGAATGAAGTACTGCAATTTAACTTAGATGAAGCCGCCAAACGTCAGAAAGATCTGTATACCGATCTAGATGCGCGGATGCGTGCCATGGAGCTAGCAAAAGTAGAAAGCAAAGCAGCAGCCGTGGTTTCTGAACAGCAGCAATTAGATGATATCGTACAGCTAAGCCGCACAGGCAAGCATAAAGAAGCAATTTTAGGGTTTCAGAAATTTATCACTGACAACAGTAGCAGCACGCTAGTCCCAAGCGCATGGTATTGGATGGGCACCAGCCAAACCGCTTTAAAGGGGTTTAAGGGCGCACAAAATTCGTTTCAACAGGTGCTGGCTAGTAATGACGAAACGCGAGCGCCCGATGCACTATTTGGCTTAGCGATTGTAGCCAATGCTCAAGGGGATAAAAAATCCTCACGTAAATACTTATTACAGCTTATCGAAAAATACCCACAGGCAGAAAAAGCCGCAGCGGCCAAAAAGGCATTATTAGCCACCGACTAAACATCACAAACTCCATCACTCAAAGCTAAAACTGAGTAAAATCACTTTGAATTTGGGATACGCGATAAACAACTCACGTTTTTCTAAGTGTTTTTATTCACTTTAAGTGTGAACACGCAGTATTATTTACTCGGCGTCACCGAATGGGTTGACGCCGTTTTTATTTCCACCGGACTGTTCTCCGGCCAGGAGCATTATCTTGAAAGACGCATTACGCATTACCGAAATCTTCTGCTCATTGCAGGGTGAAACTACCCGCATGGGCCTACCTACCGTGTTTGTTCGCCTCACCGGCTGTCCATTGCGCTGTGGCTATTGCGACAGCGCCTACGCTTTTACCGGTGGCGAAACGCAATCGTTTCAAACTATCCTTGATAAGATTGCCTCATTTAACACCCACCATATCTGCATAACGGGTGGCGAACCACTGGCGCAAAAAGGCGTGCACGAGCTAATGCGCTTGCTTTGCGATGCTGGCTACTCACTCAGCCTAGAAACCAGTGGAGCATTATCGATTGCCGATGTGGACCCGCGCGTTTCCCGCATTCTGGATATCAAAACACCGGGTTCGGGGGAGTTGTCCAAAATGCATTGGGAAAACCTCGATTATTTGAGCAAACAAGACGAAGTAAAATTTGTTTTATGCGATCGTAGCGATTACGAATGGGCGCGCAATTTAATCCACGAGCGTCGCTTGGAAACATTAGCCCCTGTGCTAATGTCACCTGTGTGGGAAACACTGCAACCCGCCGACCTTGCCGCCTGGGTACTGAAAGACCATTTACCCGTGCGTATGCAGGTGCAATTACACAAAATCCTCTGGGGTGAACGTCCCGGCGTTTAACAGGCAAGCACATGTATTGGAAACGCTGGCTAGTACGTATCAAACACTTACCAGAGCGTAGCCGCGCCACACTGGCTCTCTGGTTTGGTGCCGCCTTAGTAGGCCTTGTCGCGGTTATTCTGGCCAAGGCGGCTGATGGTGCCTTGGCCATATTTCATAGTCTTAGCCAACGCTGGGCGTGGTGGCCTTTTTTTGCCCTGCCCTTTGGTGGCATGGCAATACGCTGGCTAATGCAAAGAATCGGCAAAGGCTCGGAAGGCAGCGGCATTCCACAGGCTATGGCGGCATTGCAGGTAACAGATGAGCCCGCCATCATCCGACAATTACTCAGCCTGCGCATTGCCTTCGCCAAGTTTGTTGCCGTAGTTGCTGGCCTTGGCTGCGGCTTTGTACTCGGGCGTGAAGGCCCAACGGTGCAAATTGGCGCAAGCTTAATGTATGCCTGCCGCCGCTTTATTCCTTTATCTGATGCTGTTTTTCGCCGCCAACTTATTCTGGCAGGCGGTGCAGCGGGGATTGCTGCAGCATTTAATACACCATTAGCAGGGATTGTGTTTGCCTTTGAAGAGCTAGCACGCTCAGTAGAGGAAAAAACATCGGGTAAATTACTGGGTGCGGTGATTTTAGCTGGGGTGGTTTCTTTAGCCATTCAAGGGGACTACACCTATTTTGGCCGTATCCATGTACCAGGGTTTAATTACAGCATTTTATGGCCAATGTTGATCGTAGCGGTAAGTGCGGGGTTAATTGGTGGTTTTTTTTCTTGGCTATGCGTGCATCAAGATCGCTGGTTGCCCATAAAAGTAAGGATGTGGCGAGCAGCCCAACCCTATCTATTTATTGCAGCTTGCGGATTTTTGATTGCCTGCATGGGGCTGGCAGCGCCCATTTTTGGCAGTGGAGCAGAAATCACCAGTGATGTAGTGAGTGGGCATGGCACGATGGCATGGTACTTTTTACCACTGAAGTTTTTAGGCCTGCTAGCCACTTTTTTAACGGGCTTGCCTGGCGGTATTTTTGCCCCGTCGCTCTCCATGGGCGCAGGGGTAAGTAGCTGGTTTCTGCCATGGTTTGATAGCAGCATCCATATCAAACTGATCGCCATTGGAATGGCCGCCATGCTGGCCGCAGTAACACGAGCACCGCTCACTTCGGCCATTATTTTAATTGAGATGACCGATGGCCATTCGATGGTGATTTCAATTTTGGCCGCCGCGATGATCTCATCCAGCGTAGCACGCCTCTTTGGCACCAATCTTTATCATGATTTGGCAGAAAAAACCTTGCAACGCTTGGCTCAGCCACAACTTCTAAAGTGATCTTATGCGCTATTTTCTAGCTGTATTTGCGTTGGTAGCTACATTTGCTCAAGCAGAATCAACAGGCCCAGATGGAATGACCACAGCTCAGCTAGGTGAGTTTTTAAAATCACTGCAAACGGCCATCGCCAAAGACGATGCCGCCAGCGTAGCCAAGCTGGCCCACTTTCCCCTGCGAGTGAATCTGCTAAAGAAAAAAACACTGAAAGCGCCGCAGTTTATTGCTCAGTACCCAAAAATTATCACGCCCAAGGTAAAAGCGGCCGTGCTGGCACAAACAGCAGAAACGCTGTTTCGCAATAGCAATGGCGCAATGATCGGCAATGGTGAAATCTGGTTTTCCGGTATTTGCCTAAATAAGCAATGCACAGAGCAAACCACCAAAATCATTGCCATCAATCCATAAACACTATTTAAATTGAAAACATCATGACCAAAAAACCAGCAGTGATCTTACTCTCCGGCGGCCTCGATTCTGCCACCTGCCTTGCCATTGCCAAAGCAGAAGGCTTTGCACCCTATTGCCTGTCTTTTGATTACGGCCAAAAACATAATGCCGAACTGAAAGCCGCCGCACGAGTAGCAGAAGCACTAGGCGCAGTTGAACACCGCATTTTGAAAATTGATTTAGCAGGCTTTGGCGGGTCGGCACTTACCGACGCCAATATTGATGTGCCCATCGACGGCGGCAAGCCAGGTGAAATCCCTGTGACCTATGTGCCCGCACGCAATACCGTGCTGCTCTCTTACGCGCTGGCATGGTCCGAAGTGCTGAAAGCCGATGATATTTTTATTGGCGTGAATGCCGTGGATTACTCAGGCTACCCAGATTGCCGCCCAGAATATATTGCGTCTTTTCAAGCCATGGCAAGGCTGGCGACTAAGGTGGGCGTTGAAGGATCAAAACTCACCATCCACACCCCCCTGCTGAAACTCACCAAGGCAGAAATCGCCCAAAAAGGCACCGAGCTAAGCGTGGATTACGCACTTACCGTAACCTGCTACAAAGCCGACGAAGAAGGCCGCGCCTGCGGCCAATGCGAAGCCTGCCGCCTGCGTAGCGCTGGTTTTGCCAATGCAGGGTTGGCTGATCCGACGCGGTATCAAGTTAGGGCGTAATCAAAGCTTCGCTGAGCGACGGTTTGTGTCGATCGGCGATAGCGCAGTACGCCAGCAAGTATATGCAAAAAAAATCGGCTTACGTGCTTGCACGGAGCCGATTTTCAAACCTGCGAAACAAAAGACTATTTTTTAATGCCTTCGGCACATTGATTTTGGAGCGATAGCCACCGCGGGGGCGTTCTTTTCTTGAACGGCCAAGAAAAGAACCAAAGCCGCAACCTCAAAAACACGAGGGCCCCTTCGCTGCGGACAATCGAGTCGGCGGCGGGCGGGATTGGCTCGCTGCCTCGCTCCCTTGCCGAAACCCCGCCCCTCCTCGCTACGGCGTGTTTCAAGGGGACTCTAAAGCCCTGTGCCAAGAGTGTGGCTCGGGTAGTTTCTTTGTTTGCTAAGAACGAAACCAAGCTTATCTCATGTTGGATTTACCCTCTTAGCAATCACTTCCCTGCCAACCACCTAGCCGCATCCAATGCGTAGTAAGTCAAAATCCCATCTGCACCGGCGCGTTTAAAGCCCATTAAGCTTTCCAGCACCACCGCTTCTTCATTCAGCCAGCCGTTTTGCACTGCGGCTTTGATCATGGCGTATTCGCCAGATACCTGATAAACAAAAGTCGGCGCGGCAAATTCATCTTTCACGCGGCGCACTACATCTAGGTAAGGCATGCCCGGCTTCACCATCACCATATCAGCGCCTTCTGCCAAATCGAGCGCTACTTCGTGCAAGGCTTCGTTCAGATTGGCAGGGTCCATCTGGTAAGTCTTTTTATCAGCCTTGCCCAGATTAGCGGCTGAACCCACGGCATCGCGGAAAGGGCCGTAAAATGCCGATGCGTATTTTGCCGAGTAGGCCATGATGCGAGTGTTGATAAAATCATCAGCATCCAAAGCCTTGCGAATCGCACCAATACGACCATCCATCATGTCCGATGGCGCAATGATATCGACGCCCGCCTCAGCATGGCAAAGCGCTTGCTGTATCAGTGCAGCCACGGTTTCTTCATTTAGCACATAGCCATTGGCATCAATAATACCGTCCTGACCATGTATGGTATATGGGTCAAGCGCACCATCTGAAATCAAACCTAGCTCCGGAAAACGCGCTTTTAACTCACGCACTACGCGTGGTACTAAGCCATTCGGGTTCCAGGCCTCAGCCGCATCCAGCGTTTTTAAATCTTGCTCAATAACAGGGAACAATGCCAGAGCAGGCACACCCAGCTTGACTGCTTGCTCGGCGGTATAAAATAGCTGATCCAGACTCTGGCGACTGACCCCTGGCATAGATGCAATCGCCTCAGTGCGATTTGTCCCATCTAAAACAAACACCGGCAAAATCAGATTGTTCGCAGTTAAATGATTTTCGCGCATCATCCTGCGCGAGAAATCATCATGGCGCATACGGCGTAAACGGGTAGTAGGGAACAAGCGATTGCTATGCATAAGGCGCTACCGATAAATGAGTGCGCTTATTTTAGCGAAGATTGGGAGGGGATGATTGCGCAATGCTGACAAAATATGAAAAAAAATGGGGCGGACGAATATCCACCCCAACATCAATAACGCGCCAAAGCCAAGCCGCTACTTTCGATTTCTGTTTTTTTATTGGTGATCAAATCAGCCAACACACGGCCAGAGCCGCAAGCCATCGTCCAGCCTAATGTGCCGTGGCCAGTGTTCAGCCACAGATTAGGATAAGACGTACCGCCCACCAGCGGAGTGCCATCCGGTGTCATAGGGCGTAAACCCGTCCAAGGCTCACCCTTGCTGGTGTCCCCCGCATCAGGGAACAGATCATTGGTGACCATCGCCAGCGTAGCAACGCGGTTCATATCCAAATGCCGATCGTAACCCGCTACTTCGGCCATGCCTCCCACACGCAGGCGTGAATCAAAACGAGTCAGCGCAATTTTATAGCTCTCATCCAGTACGGTAGAGCGTGGTGCGGCATCGGCGTTTTTCAGAGGAATAGTCAGCGAATAACCCTTCACCGGATAAACCGGTAAATCCAGACCCAGCGGCAAAGCCAAGGCGCGTGATGTGCAGCCTGCGGCCAGCACCACATGATCGGCATCGAGGATTTCCCCGCCTTTAAGCTGTACTTGGCGAACTTGCTGATTTGCAGCAATCAAGCGCTCAACCGTCACGCCGTAGCGAAACACCACACCGGCGGCTTCACAACGCGCTGCCAGCTCGTCGGTAAATATTTTGCAATCGCCCGTTTCATCATTGGGCAATTGCAAAGCGCCAACTAATTTACCCGGCACCCTCGCCAGCGCTGGCTCTACATCGATCAAGCCTTGCGCATCCAGCAAATGATTCGGCACACCGATCGCGCTCAGGATATCTGAATCGCGTTGAGCGGCTTCAAGCTGCTTGGCTGTGCGGAAAACCTGCAAAGTGCCTAAGCTGCGTTGCTCATACTGGAGATCTAGCTCTTCACGCAAATCGCGCAGGCAATCGCGGCTATATTCAGCCAAGGGCACCATACGGCCTTTATTACGCTCGTAAGCTGCATGGGTGCAATTAGCTAGCATTCTTGCCATCCACGACAGCTGAAACAAGCTGCCATCAGGGCGAATTTTAAGTGGGGAATGGGGCTGAGTCAGCCATTTAACGGCTTTCCATGGGATGCCCGGCGCAGCCCAAGGAGCAGCGTATCCAGGAGATACCTGCCCCGCATTAGCAAAGCTCGTTTCGGTTGCAGGCCCGTCTAGTTGTTCTAGTACGGTGACTTCGCATCCCGCTGCGCGCAGGTAGTGCGCAGTTGCTACGCCGACAACGCCAGCTCCGATTACAATCACTTGCATATTATTTAATCCTTAGCCCACTGGGTATGTACTGTTTGCAGCTTACCGTTGGGGGATAGGTTCAGCGATAGGTGATTCCCCTTGCATAAGTATATTGGGGTATTTATTCCTTAATCAAACAAATAAAGAAATGATTAACCAAACTTTAAGGTATATAAGCAATTTAATTGTTCACTAAAATACTTTTTTGGCATTAATTTTATTTAAAATAAAGCATAAACCTAGGTTTTGTTGACGTTCCATTCGCAATTGCGCTGAGCCGCGAATAAAACGTCAACAGACCCTAATATTTGTATATGCGCTTATACATATAAGTAGCCAGAACTTGCCTAAAGCAAAAACATACCGTACGATTGGTTTTTTTTCGCAGAGCATATCCATGGCAAAGCCAATCACTAGGCAGCAACTCATCGAGCAAGCCACCGCCCTTTTCAGAATGAAAGGCTATGCAGCGACCAGCATTGGTGAAATTGTCCAAGCCTGCGGTATTAGCAAGGGCAGCCTCTACCATCACTTTGCCAGCAAAGAAGCGCTGGGCTTAGCCGCCTTGCTTGAACTAGAAACCTATTTTGATGAGCATATCTTTGCCCAAATCAACCCTCATCAGCCCGCCACCAGCCTAGCTGCGTTTAATTTGGCGATTGAGGAATTCTTTTGGCAGCACTCAAATGGCTGTTTACTCGCCAATTTAAGCTTAGAAATAAGTGGGGGGGAAGGGCCTTTTAAGCAGGGTATTCTAGATTTTTTCAGTAAGTGGCAAAGCTGCTACTACCAAGCATTCAACGCTTTTTACCCTAGCAATAAAGCCAAAGCACTGAGCGAAGATGCGCTTGCCATCGTACAAGGCTGCGTTTTGATGTATCGCATCAACGGCAATATCGAGCCGCTACAGCGCCAACAGCAAGCATTACTAAGACTCTGCGCTTAAACCCTTACAGCAAAGCGGATATTTAACCGCAAAAAACATACCAATCGTTTGGTATGTTAAGAGAGATAACATGGATAAACGAACTTTAAAACATGCGCTGCTAGCCGGATCAGGTGGATTTTTAGCGATTTTACTACTCGCCAGCCTTAGTCAATTTGGCATGGCTGCTTTAATCATGGCACCATTTGGCGCTTCTTGTGTGCTGCTGTTTGCACTTCCGGACGCGCCACTATCACAGCCGCGAAACGTGATTGGTGGGCATTTAATCAGCGCCAGCTTAGGCTTTGCCTTCTATACGCTCGCCCCTAACACGCCTTTTTTTGCCGCACTAGCCGTTGGGGTTGCCATTGCTGCCATGGTTCTAAGCAAAACCACTCACCCACCCGCAGGGGCCAATCCACTGCTATTTTTTCTAACTGCCAAGCCATTAAGTGCGTGGTTTTTACTCACTCCCGTTGCCAGCGGAGCTATCCTACTGGTGCTGATCGCCACGCTTTACCACCGCATAACGGGAAAGGCTTACCCTGCAATGAGTAAAATTTAAGCTGCCTCAATCAGCATATCGATATGCGGAATATCGTCTTCTAAATACTCCTGCCCAATCGTTACAAAGCCAAACAAAGCGTAAAAACCCTTTAAATGCGCTTGCGCACCAATACGGTGGCCTTGCTGAGGATAAAGCTGGCTAGACATCCGCAAGCCCTCATTAACCAGCTTAGACCCCGTACCACCGCGCCTTGCATCTGGATGGGTAATCACTCGACCTATCGATGGCTCGGCATATTTAAGCCCCGGAGGTACGAGACGCAAGCTAGCTAAGACTCGGCCATTTTCATCCAAACCCAGCAAATGTTGAGAAACGGCATCGTATTGGTCCATATCGGGATACACGCAGTTTTGCTCAACAATAAACACGTCTTGGCGTAATTTTAAATAAGCATAAAGAGTGAGCGGATCAAAATCAGCCAAACCAAACCAACGCCATTCCAATTCCATAATGGACTCCTAAAAAAAGCTGCCGAAGCAGCCTTTTTATTCATTTAAAAACAAAATACTTGTAGAGTGGGCACAGCGCTTCAGCATGCCTATGCTGCAAATGCACAGGCGCGTATAGGCATAAAGCCCACCCTACATTTGAGACACACCAGACTAGCAGCCTAGCTTTTCACGCCATTTGGCAATTTGCACTAAGACTTGGAACGGCGCAGTGCCGCCCACGTGGTTGCGTGCATTTAAAGAACCTTCTAGCGTTAGCACTTCAAAGATATCTTCGCCGATCAGCGGCGAAAAACTTTGCAGCTCTACCAATTGCAAATCACCAAGGTCTTTATGTTTTTGCTCAGCATATCGCACGGCCAAAGCCACGGCCTCATGCGCATCGCGGAAAGGAATACCACGCTTAACTAGGTAATCTGCCAGATCAGTTGCGGTGGAGAAGCCCTGCTTCACCGCACGCACCATGGCTTCTGGCTTTACGGTAATTCCGCGCATCATATCTGCATAAATTCTGAGCGTATCAGTCAGGGTGTCTACTGTATCAAATAGCGGTTCTTTATCTTCTTGATTATCTTTATTGTAAGCCAGCGGCTGACCTTTCATTAAAGTGAGCAGTGAAATCAAGCTGCCATTGACTCGACCAGTTTTACCACGCACCAGCTCTGGTACATCCGGGTTTTTCTTTTGCGGCATGATAGAGCTGCCGGTACAAAAGCGATCGGCAATATCAATAAAGCCGTAACGTGGGCTCATCCAAAGGATCAGCTCTTCAGATAAACGCGATAGATGTGTCATCACCAGCGCAGCGGCTGCAGTAAATTCAATCGCAAAATCGCGATCAGATACCGCATCAAGCGAGTTTTGGCAGACTTCGTCAAAGCCCAGCAATTTAGCGGTGTATTCGCGATCAATTGGATAAGTGGTACCCGCCAATGCCGCCGAGCCAAGCGGTAAGCGATTCACACGTTTACGCGCATCAATAAAACGCTCAGCGTCACGGCCCAGCATTTCTACGTAAGCCATCATATGGTGGCCAAAGGTAACTGGCTGAGCCACTTGCAAATGGGTGAAGCCTGGCATCACGGTAGAGGCGTTTTTTTCAGCCAGATCGATCAGCGATGCTTGTAACTCGTGAATCAAACCCACTAGCAAATCGATAGCGCCGCGCAAATACAAGCGGATATCAGTGGCAACCTGATCATTACGGCTACGGCCAGTGTGCAAGCGTTTACCCGCATCGCCTATCATTTGCGTCAGACGGCGCTCGATATTCATGTGCACGTCTTCTAAATCTAGGCTCCATTCAAACGTGCCTTCACGGATTTCATTCAGGATATCGGCCATGCCGCCCTGAATCGATTTCAGGTCTTCAATCGATAACACACCCACTTTATTCAGCATGGTGGCGTGCGCTAAAGAGCCTTGAATATCCACTTCAGCCATGCGTTTATCAAAATCTACTGAGGCGGTATAACGCTTAACGAGTTCGGTAACCGGCTCGTTAAAACGGCCAGACCACATCTTTTTGCCCTGATCTTGCATGTTTGTTTCCTGATTGAATCTAGATTTAGAGCAAATTATATCTGCCCCCATCAACAATACGTAAAATTTCCTTGAATTAATGAGTGCATCAAATTATTTAACCATGGGGCTATGTAGAGAACCCAATATGGAACCTATACTGAGTATGCAACAGAAGCAAAGTAGATTATTACTTATGCCTTAAGGATTTACCTTGTAACAATGGGAATTAACTTATAAAAAACTAAGAACTACGACTGCTCCAAAAGGCTAAAGAGCCGTATAATCCGCAAGATATATAACTCGCAACATAAAAATGCTTGATAGATAAAAATAGCCGCGTTTAAGTATGAAAAAACACTAAAATTTGCAAAAAATATTAGCAATGTATCTTCTTAATTCACCCAGCTTAAGAATTGAAACTTTTACCTAGACGCAAGCTAAAAAATGACCGGCTCGAGACAGAAGCCATGAGTTTTTGAAGCGAATAACGAGCTCTTTAATGGGATAGTACGTGGAATATGGCCGAATCCGGCGCTTTTGCAGTAGATCAGTTCTAAACTCGGCAGGCTGCTAGCGCATAGGCCAATCTGCCCAATTTTTATAAACACGGTGTAGCACCACACCGGAGGCCCTATCAGCAATGTCTAGAGACATGAAAAAAACAACACGCAGCAGCAACAATCCTAATGGTCGCAAAAGCGGCGGAGGTGGATCATTGCTCACAGGCTTACTCATAGGCCTATTTGGCGGTGTTGCAGTAGCCGTAGCGGTGGCCGTATTTTTAAACCGCAGTGCCAATCCTTTTGCAGGAAAAGCCAGCACAACCCCAGCAGATGCGATCTCCTCTGCGCCACCCGGTGTTGCGCCGCAGCAGCCAGAGGTCCTTTCGCCTGGCGGAAAGAATGACGTAGTCATTGTTACTCCAGTACCAACCGCATCCACAGTAAAAAGTGACAATGGGGAACGATTTGACTTTTATAAGATGCTGCCGGAACTTGCAGACAAAAAAACTGCCGAAGTCGCTAAGCCGGTAGAACCTAAAAAGCCAGAAGCCAGCCCACCAGTAAAAGTAGAAGTCCCTAAAGGGGCTTATTTACAAATTGGCGCATTCCAAAATGAGCAAGATGCAGATAACCTTAAAGCCAAGCTGGCTTTACTGGGCGTTGAAGCCCGTATCCAAACCAGCGATGTTCCAAGCAAAGGGATTTGGCACCGTGTTCGTCTTGGGCCATTTAACTCTAGCAATGAATTAGAAAACGCCCGCTCACAACTCAAATCCAATGGCGTCGATAGCGCCGTGGTTAAATAATTTCAAAAACAGTTAAAAACAAGAACAAGTAAGTAAGCAGCAAGGCCTCAAACAAGGTGCTACTCGCGCTGCAAAGCTAAGAATGTGATCGTTTTTAATTGGCATTGAAATAACTTTCAGGATCAGTTTATGTTGAATACTTGGCTCAAACGCTTACTTATCTCTACTACTCTTTTGGCCGCCAGCCTTGCCCACGCAGAAATCCGTGAAGGTGTTGAATATAAAAAAATGGCTAAGCCACAAGCTGTTGCAGTGGCTGGCAAAAGTGAAGTCATCGAGTTCTTTTGGTATGGATGCCCACACTGCTTTACCGTAGCCCCTTATGTGGAAGACTGGGCAAGTAAATTACCGGCCAATGTTAATTTCCGCCGCATACACGTTGCATGGCCAGGCCGTAGCGATATGGAAGGCCACGCTAAAATCTTTATCGCCCTACAAGCCATGGGTTTAGAAGGCAAGCAACAGCTAGCCGTAATGACCGCGGTACAAAAAGATCGCATTGAATTACGTAAAGAAGATGTATTGTTTGATTGGGTCAAAAAACAAGGCATCGATGTAGAAAAATTCAAAGCCCAATACAACTCATTTAGCAGCAGCGCCAATATGAATAAACTGGCGAAAATGACACGCGATTACCAAGTTGATGGCGTACCCATGTTTGTGGTGAATGGAAAATACGTGACCAGCCCAGCAATGGTTGGCAAGGAAGACGGCACCATCACTCAAGTAATTAATGAGCTGCTTGCCAAAGATAAACCTGCAGTGGCTAATCCTAAAAAGAAATAAGGCAATTCGCCGCATGCATGCCCCGAGAATTGATCGGGGCATTTTTTACGCCCTAAAGATATGCACAAAAGGGCATACTCAAAATAGAATTGTTCATAGAGAGCAATCCCCCAACGATCATAGTAACTAGCTACCCTCTCCCCAAACGAAAGAGGGGAACAGACAGCGCCTCCGGCGCAATTTCACCTTTTGGAGCTTTAAACATGCAATGGATCGATCTGCGTAGTGATACCGTCACCCAGCCTACCCCTGCCATGCGCACTGCCATGATGAATGCGGTAGTGGGTGATGATGTTTATGGTGATGACAGCACAGTTAATGAGCTTGAGCGCCTTGCTGCGACCACACTAGGCTTTGAAGCCGCCTTGTTTGTGCCCACCGGCACGTTTGGTAATCAGCTTGCGCTCTTTACCCACTGCGAGCGTGGTGATGAAGTAATCTTGGGCGAAGACTCCCATATTGTATGGCACGAAGTTGGCGGAGCCGCAGTGATTTCCGGCGTCAATCTGCGCCCTATTCCCACACAAAACGGCGTGCTAGACGCGGAACAAGTACGCCGCCGCATTCGCCCCGAAGGCGATATCCACCTACCGCGTACTCGCCTCGTCTGCATGGAAAACGCCCATTCTAGTGGCCGAGTGATACCGCTGGCCGCCATGCAAGAAGTATGGGAAACCGCAAAATCTGCAGGGCTAAAAGTCCACCTCGATGGCGCACGGGTGTTTAATGCCGCCACTAGTTTGGGCGTGGATGTAAAGCAAATCACCCAATATGCAGATAGCGTGATGTGTTGCTTATCCAAGGGATTAGCCGCACCAGTAGGTTCAATCTTAGCGGGGACAAAACCTTTATTGAAATCGCCCGCAAAAAACGTAAATTGTTAGGCGGTGGCTGGCGACAAGCTGGCGTGCTGGCTGCTCCTGCACTATTGGCACTCACAGAAATGACGCAACGCCTAGGTGAAGATCATGCTAATGCCCAGTATCTAGGCAAAAAACTAGCCGAGCTAGCCAATGTGCGGGTCTGCACCGATCAGCTGCAAATCAATATGGTGTTTTTTGAAATCACTCAACCGGTAGATGAAGCCCAAGTGCTCGCTCATCTAAGCGAATGTGGCATTAAATCTAATGGCACAGAAGCGGGCCAATGGCGCTTTGTTTGCCACTGGCAAATAGGCAAGGCTGAGATTGATAGAGTGATTGCGGCAATGAAAGAAGCACTGTCCGCTTAAGCTGTGACATCAGGGGTTGGAAAACCATAACGGCTATTCCAACCCTCAGCACTTAACGCAGCTGATCTACCACCGCCAACAAAGGCAGTAATACGCTAGCGCCAAACTGACGACTGCGCTCACCGTTCCAGCCTACTTCGGGCAATGGACGTTTGGCGGTGTCTTTGAATGGCATTTCGATGGTATAAGCCAAGCAATCAAAGGCATCGCCTACCCAGTTGGTACCGATAGTTAGTGTTTCTGGGCCAAATTTGCCTTTTTCGTAGCCAAATTCAGTCTGAAAATCAGGGCAAGTCGCAAGCCATGAAGCTTTAAAAGCGTCTTGCAAGCTGGCTTGATGTGCAGAGAAAGACGTATTGTCATCACAACCCGCCACAAAATTATGCGGAATCGCTTCGTCACCGTGCACATCGAGGAAGGCATCGATACCGGTTTCTAGCATCATCTGGCGCACAAGGAATACTTCTGGGCTGCGCTCCATCGTTGGCGTTGCCCATTCGCGGTTTAAATTGGCCCCCGCTGCATTGGTACGCAAATTACCGCGCACGCTGCCGTCCGGATTCATATTGGGCACAATATAGAACACTGCTTTTTCTAGCAGCACACGGGCTACGCTATTTTCTGGGTCGAGCAGAGTTTCCAGCAGACCTTCCACAAACCACTCGGCCATGGTTTCACCCGGATGCTGACGGGCGGTAATCCAGATCTTTTTCTTGCCAGGCATTTCTACACCAACGCGCAGCAAATCCATATCTCGACCATCCAGCGTACTGCCTAAATGCACCAACTCGCACAGCGGGCTTGCTTCAACGGCCTCACCAATCAAGCGCATATGGCGCTCCCATGAGTAAGGCTCGAAATAAGCGTAGAACACCGATTCACGCTCTGGGCGGTGATGGATACGCAAAGTTTGACCATCGTAATCACTGGCCACGCGGAACCAGTTTTCGGTGTCGTAGCTGGCTACGGCATTGTAATCAGGCCAACCATCTGGATAAGCGCTGCTAGCCGCATTATCAAAATGAATCACACAGTCTTGGTCTTTAGCGCCAAGCAGACGGAAGTGAAACCACTGGCTAAATGGCGAAGCGTTATCGCTGCGGATCTTTAAATGGATATTCTGAGCATCAGCAAGGCTGACAACTTCAATAGCGCCAGAATCAAACTGGCTGGAGATTTTTAGCATGATGCAATCCTGAATTAGAAAATATTGAAGCTAAATAAAGATTAACTGCCTGTTGCTTCAAACGGATAGACCAGGCTCAGCCCGGCTCTGGCTGCGTCCATCATGGCAATCATGGCTCTTGAGTGAGCGTAAGGCATTAGCGGGCTTTCACTTTGGCCTGTGGTCAATAAATGGCAAAAATGGGCGGTTTCATATTGCAGGCCCGAGCCCACAGGTGGCGCTTCCAGCCTGACTTTGCGGCCATCTTTATAAAAAATGGTCGCGGTAGTCGGGTTCCACCACCTTTCATCCAACACCACATGCCCATCCGGGCCAGCCAGCATCGCCTCGCCCGATCCGGCCAAATCCAGACCACAGTAAAGTTGGCTGATTCCGCCGCTGTGCTGACTATTGATGCTGGCAAAAGTATCCACACCACCATTAAGCCGCCCCAAAGCCTGCACATTCTGCACGCCACCCAGCCAATCCGCCGCTAAAAACGCGCCATAAATACCGATATCCAGCAGGCCACCACCCGCCATTTCGGGCTTTAGCACGGCGTGATCTGGCGCTACATTCGGATTGGCAAAGCCGCAACGCACAAAAGCAATCGGGCCGATTGGGTCGATCAATAAGTGCTCACGCAGCGCCTGATACAGCGGATAAAACCCCGGCTTCATTGCTTCCATAAATAATTGGCCGGTTTGAGTCGCCACGTCCAGCACACGTTCCAGCTCGGCAAGGCTGGTGGCCGCAGGCTTCTCACACAGTACCGCCTTACCCGCCCTCATCGCTGCAATGCAGTACTCAGCATGGCTAGTATGGGGCGTAGCGATATACACCGCATCGATATCGCTGGTGAGCAAATCATCTACGCTTTGAAGCACCACCCCGCCATACTGATCAGCAAAAGCGGCTGCCTTAGCCTGATTGCGGTTCCACACAGCAGCAAGCTGGGCCTGCTCAGGAATCAAAGCTAAGCCCTGAGCAAAGCGATTGGCGATATGGCCAGTACCGATAATCCCAAAACGAATAGTCATTGAGTGCCTTTGTATTTAGTAACAGGTGTTACGCAGTTCTTATCTTTTTAGTGCCTTCGGCACATTGATTTTGGTGCGGGCGTCCCGCCGGACCTTCCTTTCTTGTGTGGCCAAGAAAGGAAGCGAAAGAAAGCCCCCACGAAACACGAAGCCCCCTGCGCTGTGGACAATCGAGTCGGCGGCGGGCGGGATTGGCTCGTGCCTCGCTCCCAAGCGATCCCCCGCCCCGCTTGTTCCTCGCTACGGCGTGTTTTCAAGGGGTGATTTAAACCCCGTGCCACTAACTGCGATACAAATTCTAATTAGACAAGTTTTGAAATACTTAAAACCTACGAAACAACTTAATTAGAGTCACGTTTTTCTCCGTGAAACTCCGTGTTCTCTGTGGCCTCCGTGTTTCAAGATCTGGGTTTGCTTAAATCACGATTAAACTTTATTAAACCGCACCAAAGCCAAGCTGCCTAATAGATTAGGTAAGAATTCTACTTTTTCACCCTGATTTAATACCAGTTGATGATCTATTTTTAAGCCTAATTTATTCAATAATTTAGCAAAATCATTCACGGTACAAAAATGGATATTGGGCGTGTTATACCACTCGAATGGAATTGTTTCTGATACCGGCATTCTGCCCATTAGGATTTGCCAGCGATTTTCCCAAAAGCCAAAATTAGGAAAGGTTACAATACCGGTTTTACCCACCCTGACCATTTCCTGCAAAATACCTTCAATATTGTGCATGGCCTGAATCGTGAGTGAGAGCACCACATAATCAAAGGAATGGTCTTCAAAAGTAGATAAGCCACTTTCCATATCGCTTTGAATTACATTCACGCCATTAGCCACGCAGCCCACCACGCCATTGACATCGATTTCTACGCCATAGCCACTGACTTCTTTTTGTGCCGCCAGCCAAGCCAGCAATTCTCCATCTCCACAACCTAAATCTAATACTCTAGATTGTGGGGGAATCCAATTGGCAATATATTGCAAATCAGGGCGTAAAGTTTTTAGCTCGCTCATTGGGCAATCTCCTTAGCAATCCGCTGCATATAGTTGCGCATAATGGCGTGATAAGGAGCGTCTTCCATTAAGAATGCATCATGGCCGTGTTCTGATTCAATTTCTGCATAAGAAACTTGGCGCTTAGCCGCGAGCAAAGCTTTTACAATTTCTTTAGAGCGAGCAGGAGAAAAACGCCAATCAGTGGTAAATGAAACAACTAAAAATTGTGCTTTAGCTTCACTTAAAGCCGCCACTAAATCATTATTGTAATGACGGGCCGGATCAAAATAATCCAGCGCCTTGGTCATCAATAAATAAGTGTTGGCATCAAATATTTCGGCAAATTTATCGCCTTGATAGCGCAAATACGATTCGATTTCGAATTCCACTTCAAAGCCGTATTTATATTCGCCCGAGCGCAATAGCCGGCCAAATTTCTCGCCCATGCCATCGTCGCTTAAATAGGTGATATGCCCCAACATTCGGGCCAATCGCAGGCCACGCCGTGGCAGAGTATTGTGCTGATAATAATCACCACCATGGAAATCTGGATCGGTCAAAATCGCTTGGCGGGCCACATCATTAAAAGCAATATTTTGCGCAGTTAATTTAGGCGCAGAAGCAATCACCAAGCAATGGCGAATTCGCTCTGGATGGGTAATGGACCAACGCAGTGCTTGCATGCCACCCAAACTGCCGCCAATGACCGCTGCAAATTGAGCAATACCTAAACGATCGGCTAAGCGCTTTTGCGTTTCTACCCAATCCCTCACCAATAC
Source organism: Iodobacter fluviatilis (assembly GCF_004194535.1). NCBI lineage: Bacteria > Pseudomonadati > Pseudomonadota > Betaproteobacteria > Neisseriales > Chitinibacteraceae > Iodobacter > Iodobacter fluviatilis. The sequence goes on from NZ_CP025781.1 coordinate 1,853,210, forward strand.
CAGCGGGAAAGTCGAACCATAGGGCTGGCCCGTAGCCGGATTAATCGAAGAAGGCCCAGTTGAGCCATGACAGCCACCCAGATTATTTAAACCAATCACAAAGAATTTATCGGTATCAATCGGCTTGCCCGGCCCGATCATCGTATCCCACCAGCCCGGATTTTTATCATCGACAGTATAGCGACCGGCTACATGATGATTGCCCGATAGGGCATGGCAAACCAGAATGGCATTCGACGCATCGGCATTCAGCGTGCCATAGGTTTCATAAACCAACTCGTAATACGGCAGGATAGCGCCGGAAGATAAAGTAATTGGCTCGTCAAAAACCGCTTTTTGAGCGGTGACTAAACCAACGCTGCGAGATAGCTGCATTGTTTTTCCCAAGTCTAAAAAGCTCAAACTAAACCCAAACCATTAATCTTCAACACGGAGAAAGGCAAAAACGAGAGTGAAAAATATATAAACCTCTCTAAAGATTTTCTCCGTGAAACTCCGTGTTCTCTGTGTACTCCGTAGTTTAAGATTTGGGTTTTAAGCCCTATTTATTCAATTTTGCTAATTGCGCCCGCTCTGCGTCAGACCATTTATCTTCCAGACCAATAAGCTGATCTCTATCCGCAAATGGCGGATAGCCCGCTTTCATCGTCAGGCGAATATAGTGGTGAATAAATACGTCTAAGCAAACATGCATAGCGCGCATATCACCAACTTCTTGTTCGCGCTTTTTAGTGCGCAAATATAAATCGAAATCAGCGGCCTGAATGCGCTCATCCCACTCGCCAATTTTAGCTAGAGCACTACGGGCTATCATCACCGTATTGCCCACAAAACCTTCTTTAACTTGATGCTTAAATCGCGTTTGCCGATCAAAGCAAAAACCTTCCCAATTGCGATACATCAGCTTATGCATCCAGCTGAGCGTGGTGCGATTAAAACCAAATAAGCCAAGGAAATTTTTAATTTTTTGCCAGCGATGCTTCAGTTTTTTAGTGGCTTGGGCATTTTCAATTTGCTCAATTCCGCAAACCGTAGCTACCTCTAAGCCATTCGCGGTCATCGATTCAATCAGTTTAATATCCCACAAGGGGGATACGATAATGTCATTATTCAGAAAAGCGAGCCAGTCATATTTTGCAATGGCAATCCCCTGATTCTGGCTGTGTGGATAGGCGTAATTAGCGTGATTACGAATCACCGTTGCGCCCACCGAATCAAAAAACTCCGCACTGCCATCATTCGAGCCATTATCAATAATAATCAGCTCAAACGGGTGATGGGTATAGCGCTGCAGGTTTTCCCAGAATAATTGATTCACTGCTAATTGATTATGGATGGCAGTAATAATGCTAATCATAAAGAAACCTTATACTGAAAACTAGAACCTGCCAACAAGGCACAAGCCAATAGCACATAGGCTAGGCCCGTAATATTATCGGTGAAAAAGGAATTGGCTAAAGTCGATATCCCGTAAGAGCAAACTAAAACCGAGCCTAACCAGCGCTCAGCCGAAATGGTATTCCATGCTTGTTTTGCTGTGGCAAGTAAAACTAAAACCAAGGACAACACCCCCACAATACCCAGCTCTACACCCAGCCATAAATAATCATTATGCGGATTAGCAAAAGAGCGGCGCAGTTCTGAATCGCCGGCATTTTTTAAATAATTCTGCTTATAGCTGCCGGTACCGTGCCCTAAAATTGGCGCTTCTTTAATTAAATCTTTAGCCACTTTATGGAAAAATAATCTCAAGCCCACCGAGGTATCAATATCGCCTTTATCGTAGCTTTGCACATCGCTTTGCACGGTGCTCATACTCGTGCGCAATGAACTAGATCCTAAATAAAGTAAGGGGCCCATTACCGCAGCAGCAATTAGCGCAATCAAAAAACCGCGCTTGCCCTGCCATAGCACCACTAATAAACCTAAAAGTAAGAGCAACAATACTTGCGCCGTGCGCCCTTTCACCATAAAGAAAACATCAAAAATACACAGGGTAATGGTGATTGCCGCTGGCCAGCGCCATTGCTTAGGCAGGCGCCCTGCCATCCAATACGCGGCAATACCGCAGGCAAGGAAACTCACAAAGGTGCTGTGATAGGTATGGGTTCTAAAAACGGAGTAATCGCCAATTGCACCTTGAATAATAGGCGTGCCACTCAAGCCACTGCCAATAGAGAGCACAAGAGTCATTATCGCCCCAAGGCCAAAACCCGCTAATAAATACTGGCGAACCGGGGCCAAGGTACATAGCGCAAAAAACAAAGGTGCTAATAAATAGGCGCGCATTTTAAGCAACATGCCAAGCGCATCGTTAATTGATGCATCAGTCCAGAATACGCCCAATACAAAGAGCGAATACATCAAAAGGCAGGCCTGAATCAAAGGCTGGCGTAATGCATTAGCAATATGCTGGTGGATTTCTGTCGTGAAAATCGCGAATAAAACCAATACCCCCGCGCTGATATTTTGCATAGCGGTTGAAACAGGAATAGCAAACCCTGCCAGAAAAGAAAACCAAAGCAGAGGCTGCCGAGCGATATTTAAATTCATGCCACCACCAGACAATAATGTTTTTTAGTTAAATCGCGGCCCAGTAGTTTTTCTACTTTCATTTGCCAGCGATGACGCTTTTCACGCTTAGATAAACGATATTGCGGATCCGCCGTGAATACTAATTCGGCATAATCCTGAAACCAAGGCTGAACAATGTCCGGGTGCTTGCCTTTAAAGGGCTGCAATATGCTGGCATCAATCTGGCTGTAATCATGCGCCTTTGGTGTGTGATTCCAGTAGCGGGAAACCTGACGAATTTTTTCGTTCATTTTTTCGCTGGATCGCACATGGCCATAATGGTAAATCGGGCAGCCCACTAAAGCCGCATTAGGATAGCGGCCGCGCTTATTCTGATGCATTACCACCCAGAACAAACCATCAGGGGCCCAGCTGCGAATGGTGTTTCTAATAATTCGAGGGGCGCGGCGATACCAAGCAGGGCTTTTTGCTACTAAATCCGGGCAACCATAAAAATGGTGATAATCAAATACCAGTGCTTCAACTTCGCTATTGGCTAAATGCTTTTCCATTGCGGCACGAATCTTGGGCGCATCTTCTTCATGAATGATTTCATCGCCTTCCAGATAAAAAGCCCAATCGCCACTGCAATTAAACTGAGCAATCATTTTTTGCTGGGCATAAACATAACCACGGTCTTTCATATCCTCATTCCAGGTGGTTTCAATCACCCGAATCCGTGCATCGCCAATGGCTCGGACGCGCTCCAGAGTATCGTCATCGCTTTTACCCACCGCCACGACCACTTCATCGCAAACGCTAAGTAAGCTTTTTAAACTTTCAATATAGGGATAGCCAAGCAGAGTGCCATTGCGTAGGAAGGTAAAGCCGCTAACTTTCATAGGGAATCCGTAAAATGCAAGCTTGCAAGTAGCTAGCCAATCGCGAGATTATAGCAGCCTCAATACAGCTATCTCGCGTCTACACGCTTGCAAAACATGTTAAAAATAAGTGGTCTGATTATTACATTTAATGAAGCACACAATATCGTTGCATGCCTGCGCTCTATGAAACAGGTTTGCGATGACATTGTGGTGGTCGATTCTTGCAGTAGTGATAACACCGTAGAATTAGCGAGGCAAGAAGGCGCAACAGTCATTTCGCAACCCTTCTTGGGCGATGGGCCGCAGCGCAGCGTGGGTTTGCCGCATTGCCTCCACGATTGGGTGCTGAATTTAGACGCCGATGAGCGCTTAGAAGACGATTTAGTCGCTTATTTAAAAAATACTGATTTAAGCCAGCAAAAAGTCAACGCCATTGAAACACGCCGCCGTAATTATATTGGCAATCAGACCACCCGCTTTGCTGGGCAATATCCGGATTATGTACGGCGCATATTTAATAAAACGCAGGCGGATTTTTCACCTGTCGCTGCACACACTAAAATTCAAAGCAATTCATTAAAAAAAATACCCGCGCATATTACCCATTATTCTTATAAAGATTATCCGGATATCTTTAAGCGGGCCTGTCTCTACGGCACTTGGCAGGCACAAACCATCGCTAAAACCAATAAAAAAATCGGCCCGCTCACACCAGGCTTTCATTGCCTGTTTTCATTTTTAAAACATTATGTGATTAAGCTAGGCTTTCTGGCGGGGCACGATGGATTAGCAATCTCGCTAGGCAAAGCCATCGCCTCCTACATCAAATACGCCCACGCAATTGAACTACGTCGTGCACGCGAAAAAAATCTGTAGGCACAGAGCACATTAAGGACACGGAGAACACAGAGAAAACCAAGCAAACAAAACCTAAAAGAAGTCCTGATTGATCCCGTTTCGTCATTCCCGTGCAGATTGAAATCCAGCATTTTTACTGGATCCCCGACAAAAACATTCGGGGATGACGGTCTAATCAAAGCACCCTTAACATCATTTTCATTCTTTCTTCGTGTTCTGCTTTTAAACTCTGTGTTCTCTGTGTCTACAGACCTTAGGTTTTTAAATCATCGCGGCCAAAATGGCAGCCTCTACCGCCGCCCAATCGGGCACGGTGTCGCTGCTGACGATCACTTCAAAGCGTGAATCGCGTCGATAAGCCGTGGTGGTCGCTCCCGGCATGCCGTCTACCCAATCAAATCGATACCAATCCCGCTCGGTGTGAAACACGCCTTTCGCGCGGGATAAACCTGCTAATCCCACGCTTTGCGGGCTGGATAACGTATCAAATAAATCGGCGAGCTTAGCGCTAAAAAACAGGGTTTCTGGAGAAAAAATCCAGCCGCAGCTATGCGAGCCCAAGGCGGAGTGGGATTTTTTAATCGGCCAAGCCAACTCTTCTTCCACGGCAGCAACTGGTTTAACGCGTTTACGCAGATTATTGCTATGCAAATTAGGTGTGCTGGTGACTGGCCAGCGCTCTGGATGCAGCTCTAAATCAAGCAAAGCAGGGTCGAACTCGCCTTGTGCGGCTTGGATAATGGCGAGTTTGGGCGGGAACATGGCTTCTGCCATTTTCCGCGCAGCAGCCATTTGATCCACATCGGCCAAATCGGCCTTACTCAGCACAATCACATCGGCCAATTGCAGCTGATCGCGCCATGTTTCATGGCTGGTATAACGGCTGTCTTGCAAGTGCCGCGCATCAAGCAACGTCAGCACCGCTCGCACATCTAGGGCTGCGGCCAGAAATGGATCGCGCAGTAAATCAATAATGCCTGCCGGATGGCCCAAACCAGATGGCTCGATCAGCAGGCGATCAGGACGCTTACCTTTGAGTAATTTAGTCAGCGTCACGCGCAGCATGGGGCTGGTGGTGCAGCAGATACAACCGCCAGGCACTTCGGCAACTTGTATATCTCCAACCGGCAAACCATCCCCCGCCACCGACAGGCTGGCCCCATCGATGCCCACTTCACCAAACTCATTCACCACCACCGCCCAGTATTCATCCTGTGGCTTAGTGGCAAGCAGCTTCATCATGGCCGTGGTCTTGCCCACGCCTAAAAAACCACTGATTAGATTGACCGGAGTGCGATTCATAAATACTCATTATTGCTAAAGCAAAAAAAATAGAACTTCTGTAGACCCAGAGAAAAAGGAAGAACACAGAGCACACAGAGAAACTAAAGATATGGCTCCAAATAAATCTCAATATGGCAAGCCGTCATCCCCGAGCGTTTTTACCGAGGATCCAGCAGCGCCGCTAGCAGCCTGTCGGACTTAAGCGATCGTAGCGAGGGAAAGACCGGTTTGAGACAGACTTAGCGGGTTTTTAAGGCGAATAGCTGGCTATTCAACGAGAAAATGCGTGAAATATGGCCAAATCCGGCTTTTCCGTAGTAGATCAGTCTTAAGTCCGACAGGCTGCTAGATTCCCGATAAAAGCATTCGGGAATGACGCAGTAGTTCGGCATCGACGGTGAGACTGCATAAAATTGTTTTCTCCGTGGTCTTTGTGTCCTCTCTTTAGCTCTGTGTCTACAGGCTTTTTTTAGTCTGGCTTAGGTTTATTTGGCCTTTGCACACCCGCATGCAGAGCTTGCATCGCCCCGCCCATGTCCCCTGCCAGCATTTTAGGTAGCACGTGATGGGCTTTGATCAACACATCCATGATGCCTTCGAATTCTTCTTTGCGTGGTGGCTTAAGTACAAAATTAGCCACTTCGGCCTTATTACCCGGATGGCCGATGCCCACGCGTAAGCGCCAGAAATCAGGTGTTCCCAAGTGGGCTTGAATATCTTTTAAGCCATTATGCCCACCATTCCCGCCGCCCTGCTTCAGCTTGATCTGCCCTGCAGGGATATCCAGCTCGTCGTGCACCACGAGGATTTCTGCGGGCAAGATTTTATAAAACTGCGCCAGCGCCACCACGGATAAGCCACTGCGGTTCATAAAAGTTTGCGGCTCTAGCAGCCACACATCGCTGCCATGCAGGCGGGCTTTAGCAGCTAGGCCGTGGAATTTATTATCGTGGCGCAAAGAGACATTGGCATCTTTGGCTAATTCATCCACCCACCAAAACCCCGCATTATGGCGGGTTTGCGCGTAGTCGCTACCGGGATTGCCCAGCCCTACGATCAGTTTAATTTGCGGCATAGTCTTTCAAAAGCAGGCGAAAAGGGCTACATGATACCCTAGGTCAATCATCCATTAGCCTTAAGAACGATTCCGTTCCAGTATCAAGGCATAAAAATATAGACATAAAAAAACCCGCCGCAGCGGGTTTTTTTAAAGTACTTAAAACTTAAACAGCTTTTGCGCCGTTCAGGTTTACGATACCCAAGTCTTTACCAGAAGCCAACGATACCAATTCGATACCATCAGCCAGCTTGATGTCAGACAAGTGAACCGAAGTCTTCATTGCAGACAAGTCAGCAAGGTCAACAGTTACGAATTCTGGCAGCTTAGAAGCTACGCAACGAATCATTACTTCGTTCAATACTGTGCTGATTGTACCGCCTTGCAGCTTAACGCCCAGACAAGCATCGCCGTTGATGAAGTGCAATGGCACTTTCAATTCAACAACAGTTGCTTCATTTACGCGTTGTAAATCAACGTGCAGAACCAATTGCTTGAATGGGTGGTATTGAACAGCGCGAACCAGAACTTGCTCAGAAGCAGCACCTTCAATGTTCAGCTTGATCAAAGCAGTGTGGAACGCTTCTTTTTGCAGAGCGTAGTACATGCTGTTGTGATCAAGTGTTACGGCTACAGGAGCTACATCGCCACCGTAAACGATTGCTGGCAAACGACCATCGCGACGCTGGCGGCGGCTCGCACCCGTACCTTGCGCATCACGTGCTACTGCATTGATTTCAAATGTCATGATAAAACTCCATACGCACCGAAGTGCATTTTAATAAGCACCGTCCGCGACCAGACAGTGCAACAGAAAACCCAGATAAAATATCTGGGTTTTGAATTCTTAAGCCGATTTAATCGACAAACAATGAAGAAACAGACTCATCGTTATTAATGCGACGCATCGTTTCAGCCAAGAGGCCAGCAATCGATACTACGCGAACGCGGCCGCTATCTTGCGCTGCTTGGCTTACTGGAATGGTGTCAGTCACAACCACTTCATCTAAGTCAGATTGCATGATGCGCTCAACCGCGGCACCAGAAAATACCGCGTGAGTGGCATAAGCCAATACGCGCTTAGCACCGTGTTGCTTCAACGCTTGCGCGGCTTTGCACAGGGTGTTGGCGGTATCGATCATGTCATCGATAATCACACAGGTACGATCTTTTACATCACCGATAATGTGCATGACTTCGGCAACGCCAGCCTTAGGACGGCGTTTATCGATAATCGCCATATCCACACCTAATTGCTTAGCCATAGCGCGGGCACGCAATACGCCGCCTACGTCTGGGCTAACAACCATTAGGTTTTCGTAGCGTTTTTCGCGGATATCCGACAGTAAAACAGGGGTCGAGTAGATGTTATCTACAGGGATATCGAAGAAGCCTTGGATTTGATCAGCGTGTACATCTACCGTCAGTACGCGATCTACGCCCGCAACGGTCAGCATATTTGCAACCACTTTGGCGGAGATAGGTACACGAGCGGAGCGTGGGCGGCGATCTTGACGGGAATACCCAAGGTAGGGAATTGCTGCAGTAATGCGGCCAGCCGATGCGCGTTTCAGCGAATCAACCATTAACATCACTTCCATCAGATTATCGTTGGTCGGGACACAAGTGGACTGCAAAACGAAAACATCGCGACCGCGAACGTTTTCTAGCAGCTCAACGGTCACTTCACCGTCCGAGAATCGACCAACCGTGGCACGGCCAATCGAGATGTCCAGGTGATTAACTACGCTATCAGCAAGTTTCGGGTTAGCGTTACCAGTGAACACCATGAGACTATCGTAAGCCATTTCTGTATTCCAGAAGGACGAAAAGCGCGTAATTTTTAAATTACACGCTTTTCTATTCGAATGATGGCAGGGGAAGAAGGATTCGAACCTTCGCATGTCGGAATCAAAATCCGATGCCTTAACCAACTTGGCGACTCCCCTAATGAAACTGCCCGCAACTACTCGGCAAATTCATGTAATGGATGCTTACTTAATGACCTAGCAACAAATCCGATCATATTTTTTGGCAGGTCGTATATTACACTGTTTGCTTCGTTGGGTGAAGAAAAACTTGCAAAAACACAACTACCTGAGCCAGTCATTCTTGCGTTTGCATACTGGCTAAGCCACGTAATACTTTCAGCTATCTTTGGATGACTTTTACAGGCCACCGCTTCCAGATCGTTTTGGGTGACGGCGCTACTGAGGAGCGGAACTGTAATCGGCGGAGTATTTCTTGTCAAGCTTGGATCGCGAAAAATCTGCGGCGTGGAAACATGCACTGCTGGATGCAAGATCACAAAATAGGTGTCTGGCGTGGCAACTGGCGTCATTATTTCGCCAATCCCTTCAACAAAAGCCGACTCGCCAAAAATAAAAAACGGCACATCTGCCCCCAAACTTAAACCTAGCGCCATCAGTTTGCTGCGTGGCAAATTAAGCTGCCACAGGCGGTTGAGCACCAACATCACGGTAGCAGCATCAGAGCTACCGCCACCAACCCCTCCCCCATTGGTAGGCGCTTATCTACTCGGATATCCACACCAAGCTTGCAACCCGTGGCTTGCTGCAGCAAACGGGCAGCACGCACGGTGAGATCCGTCTCGGCAGGAACACCTGGCAAAGGATTGTGATGCCTCACCTCTCCACTTGTATTCACCCGCAAACTAATCGTATCGCTTAAATCAATTAGCTGAAAAACAGACTGCAGCAGATGATAGCCATCAGGGCGACGACCAACAATATGTAAGAAAAGATTGAGCTTAGCTGGAGCAGGAAAATCTTGCCAGACGCTATTTATGCTTAGGGATTCCATTGCCATTCTGATATCACTACTTTAATTTCAAGATCGTCACGACTTAGCATCAGCCTATGCGGCAAGCTAGGCTGGCCACGATAATCTGTGCTCTCAATACGCCAGCCTGCTTGCTCAAGCAGTTGGCCGTTTTCAATTTTGCTTTGGTGGCTTACGCTATCTGGATCGGCCTCGCCACGCAACCACCAGCGCAGGCCAGACACCGGCAGGGGCCAGCCCAGCGCTTCTTTGATCAACTCATCGGGGGATGCGGCCTTAATGACACGCTGATTAGCATCCTTAAAGCTCGCTAAACCAGGGCTAAATCGCAGCTCTGCCGCGGTTTGCCCTAGTGGGCCTGATAAAGATAACTCGCTTTGCTCACCAAGCTGATGCCAATCAAACTGCGCATAATGCCTTTCATTTGCCACTTTTAAGGCCACTCGGCCACTGGCAGAATAACCTGAACGGCTCACAGGGGGCGTACTTGCACAGCCAACTAAAAACAATACCGCGATTAACCATAAACGCATTAATGAATCCCTAAGCGCTGAATGGTTTCAAGCAAAGTTTCGTTCTTGGCATCAATCAAAACCGCAGCATCTATAAGTTTTTTAGCCTCTGTCTTTTCACCCAGCTGCCACAATACCTCGGCCAGATGCGCAGCCACGTCAGGTTCAGCAAGCTTGCTATACGCACGTTTCAGCAAAGTACTGGCTTCCTGCAGCCTGCCCTGTTTATACCGCAGCCAACCTAGGCTATCCAAAATCACGGGGCTATCCGGCTCTAGCGCAATGGCTTGCTCTAACAGTACCTCTGCCTCGCTTAATTTAGTGGTGCGTGTCAGCAGGGTGTAGCCAAGCGCATTCATTCCCTGTGCATTAGCTGGCATAAGCTCTACATACTTACGCAAATCGCTTTCTGCTAAGGCGTAATCACCTTGCATATCTGCAAGTAGTGCGCGGTCATAAACCAGATCTGTAGACTGTGGATAAGTCACTAGGCCCTTGCTAAGAATTTCAACGCCTTTTTTATAGTTGCGTGCCTCACGGTACAGTTGCGCTTCCATTTGGATACGCTCTACTTTTGCTTGCTCGGTATCACTAGGCAGAGCCGCAATAGCCTTACGTGCTTCTTCTGTGCGCCCTAAACGCGCCAAAACACGCGGCAGACGTTTTTTAGCCAAGGCGGCAAAATCTCCGCCCACTTGGCTATACCAACTTAAGGCTTCATCAAAACGATAGCGCTCTTCAGAAATCTGCCCTAGGTAGTAACGCAAATTATCCACATTGCGTGGGTTTTGTTTGATTGCGGCGCTGAGATTGCTATACGCCGTATCAAAATCACGCTGCTGCAGTGCAATTAAGCCAGAGCCAATCAATGCATCCAGATTATTGCCTTGTAACTTTAAAATTTCTTGGTAACCCTGTAATGCCTCAGGCAAGCGCTGGGCCGCAACCAGCTGACGCGCTAGGCTATTTCTTAACGTTAAAGACATTGGATTGTCTTTGATGGTTTTTTCTAGGAATTCAACACTGGCCGCTGGCGATTGATTAGCCAATAGCTGCGCCTTGTACTGAATGGCGGTTTCCCAATTTGGCCTTGCTGCAAGCGCAATACTTAACTCCGCCAGCGCATCATTAAACCGCTCTTGATTAGCCATTGCCACAGCACGGGCAAAATGTGCCTCAGGAAGCTGTGGATACTTTTGGGTTAGCTCATCAGTAAGCTTCCATGCCACTTTTCTGTCGGTGGTCTTATCCCAGAGCAAATGCATTTGCATAAAAAATGATGCGGCGTCTTCTGGCTTTGCCGCCAGCAGTGCCTCGATATGCGGCTTGGCATCTTCAATTCGATCAGCGCGAATCAAAAGAGTGAGCAAAATTTGCCGAGCACCCACAGAGTTTGGCGCAGCCGCTATCCATTGCTGAGCGGTTTCTTGTGCTAAACCCAGCTGCCCTGCCCCTACGGCCACTTCGGTTGCGCGGCGGGCCACACGAGGGTCATGGGTACGATTAGCCAGATCATGCCAAGTTTGCGCAGAGAGCGCTGTACGGCCTCGCTGTAATGAAACCTCCGCAACCAAAAAGCGCAGCAATAAATCATTGGTCAGCGGCATACGTGATAACGTTTCTGGCGCAAAGCTTTCATCCCGAACAGTCTCGGTTTCTGCCACCACTTCTGCTGGCTCGTTAGCTGCAGTGCTTGATGTAGAAACAGGCACAGCGGCGCATCCGCCCAAAAACAGGCCGCTAATAAGCAAGCATAGAGCTGAGTGTTTAAAAGTGGTGAGTCTGAATGGGACGGGCATGGCACAATCCAGTAACGTCATTAATCGTTCCATATTAACTCGGATATTTCAGATAGTAATAGCTCGTCTTACGCTTACTGATTTTAAAAACACAATGTAAGCCTAGCTCCTCAACAAGGCTAGCAGAATTAGTTAAAGCTTATTTCCCTTACAAAACAGGGCATTGCATCAATATTTATTGGTAAATTGCCCATGTATTCACCATCAATAGGCCGCGTTTAACGCAAGTACAACACCGCTAATAGGAAGAAAAAGTGCCAGAATTACCTGAAGTAGAAACCACAAAACGCGGCATTTCTCCCCATATAGAAGGGCAAAGCATTAGCGAAGTCATTATTCGTCAAGCAAGGCTGCGCTGGCCTATTCCGGCCGATTTAGCTCAAACACTGGTGGGGCGAAAAGTACTCAGCGTTACGCGGCGGGCCAAATATTTGCTACTCAGCTTTGAGCATGGCACCTTACTCATTCACTTGGGCATGTCAGGTAATTTACGCGTATTAACCGAAGCCTTCCCCGCTGAAAAACACGATCATTTTGATTTAGTGCTCGCAAATAGCACACGGCTACGCTATCGAGATCCACGCCGTTTTGGCGCATGCCTATGGCAGCCAATAGAAAATGGCCCCCATCCTTTATTGCTACAACTCGGCCCAGAACCCTTATCGGATCAATTTAATGCCGACTATCTACTATTGGCCAACTCTAATCGGAAAATAGCCATTAAACTCGCCATTATGGATAACCATACAGTAGTAGGAGTGGGGAATATCTATGCGGCAGAATCGCTTTTTAGAGCAAAAATCAACCCACAAAGAGCCGCAAATAGCCTGAGTTTGCAAGAAGCAGCGCAACTAGTTATTGCGATAAAAGCCACTCTCAACGATGCAATTACTGCGGGGGGCAGTACGCTAAAAGATTATGTAGATAGTGATGGTAAGGCGGGATATTTTCAGCTTAGTGCCTTTGTTTACGCCCGAGCGGGCATGCCATGCAGAATATGTAGCGGTGAAATTAAGCAAATACGCCAAGGCCAACGCAGCACCTTTTACTGCCCCCAATGCCAAATTTAATTGATATATTCCTATATTTTGAATCAGCAGCAAGCTAAGTCAGTAAGTATGTTAGTAATCGCTTATTACTAAAATGATATTTATGCGATAAAGTACTGAAAAATATGTAGTAAAAGACTATTTTTAAAATTAAATTATTCACCTCAAATCAATAACTGAATGTTAAGCAGAGCATAAAAATGGTCTCCACCAAATCTAGGGAAACCACAAATACAGTAGAGTGCAGCTTTCAGCTGCCCAATATTAAACAGAGCGCAGCAAGCAACACCCCTACATAGATGCTCATCAATTTAGCTTTAAAAGTATGTTCGTGATTTTATGGGGCAAAACGTCAGTGAATACCCCAACCATAATTGATACTAAATCTTGGCGCAGTAAATAGAGAGATCGCAATGAGCACTGATTACCTACATCAGCATGACTTGGCCGTAAATGACCCAAGTGGCAATGACCGTCTTGTGGGAGATTTTCAAGCCTACAGCAATTGGCGAGCCCAGCTCACCCAAACGATTAGCCAGCTATCACGCTGGCTCAACGAGCAAGATTTAGAAGACGCACAAAATGGCTTACGCATTTCTCAGCTGCTCGAGAAACTACGCGAAGATAAACTTAATATCGCCTTTGTCGCCGAGTTTTCTCGTGGCAAATCAGAGCTTATCAATGCGATTTTCTTTGCCAACTATGGCAAGCGGATTCTACCCTCCTCCGCTGGCCGCACTACCATGTGCCCCACCGAGTTACTCTACGATGCATCGCGCGTGCCTTCCATTCAGCTTTTGCCGATTGAAACCCGTGCCGAAAACGTGACCACTAGCGAATACCGCCGCTACCCAGAAGAATGGCGAACCATTGAGTTGGATATCAACAATTCCGACGCCATGCTCGAAGCCTTTCGCCATGTAGGCCTAACCCGGCGTGCTCCGGTAGAAGAAGCCACCCGCTACGGCCTATATAATAGCGATGATCCTGATCAACTGATTGCCGTAGATGCCGCAGGCACGATTGAGATTCCTTGCTGGCGTCATGCGGTGATCAACTTCCCGCATCCGCTGCTTAAACAAGGCTTGGTGATTTTAGATACACCAGGGCTAAACGCCATTGGTACCGAGCCAGAACTAACGCTGAATTTACTACCTAACGCCCACGCCATTTTGTTTATTTTGGCGGCCGATACGGGCGTAACGCGCTCTGATATTGATATTTGGCGCACCCACATTGGTAAAGGCAGCAATCGTGGCCGCTTAGCGGTGCTGAATAAAATCGATAGCATGTGGGATGAATTAAAAACCCCAGAGCAAATTGAAGCAGAAATCAACCACCAAATCGCCACCACCGCCGAGCTATTAGGCGTACCAGCGCAACACGTTTACCCGATTTCGGCACAAAAAGCCCTCGTTGCCAAGGTCAATCACGATGTCGATTTACTCGCCCGCTCGCGCCTTACCATCTTAGAAGAAGCGCTCTCTAACGAGCTACTGCCTTCTAAGCAAGATATCGTGCGCGATAGCACCATGACCGAGATCGAAGACATCGTGCAAGGCACTCGCACAATTTTGTCTGCAAGACGAGATGGTGTACTGGAGCAATTAGTCGAGCTATCTAAACTGCATGGCAAGAATCAAGACGTAGTCGGGCAAATGATGGATAAAGTCCAAGCCGATAAGCGCAAATTTGAACAGGGCCTCGTGCGCTTTCAAGCCCTGCGTAGCATCTTTAGCCAACAAACCAATAGCCTGCTTACCTTACTGAGTATTGATGCGCTGAAAGGAAATATTGAAGTTGTGCGCGGCCAAATGGAGCACAGCAAGTTCTCGTTTGGTGAAGGTGGCTTACGCGCCATCATGGATCATTTTTTTAAAGACGTGAACGGCAATATCAGTAAATCTGCCGAACAAGTTACCGAAATTCAAGCCATGATGGCAGCGATGTACAAAAAATTTAGCGAAGAGCACGGCTTAGGCAGCGTCACCCCACCGCCCTTTTCTACTTTGAAATACCACAAAGAAATTTCTCGGCTAGAAAAAGCCTTCCGTGAACATTTCAACACCATTAGTACCCTGCTAACCACTAGCAAGGGCCAGCTTTCGCATAAATTCTTTGAAACCGTCGCCAGTCGCGTGCTGTATGTATTTGAAGTAGCCAACCGCGATATCGAAAACTGGCTAAAAGCTGTGATGGCACCAATGGAAACGCAGGTGCGTGAGCATCAACTGCAGCTGCGCCGCCGCCTAGAAAGCATCAAGCGCATCCACAAAGCCACCGATACCTTAGACAGCCGTATCGAAGAGCTAGAAGAAATGGACAGGCAACTCGCACTACAACTCGCCGATCTAGACTCACGTTTACGCAGCATTTATGCCGCACTCAACGAGGATATTTTCGAAGCTAAAGCAGCATAATGCTTCAACTGCAGAGTGGTTTAGGCGGTTTTTAAGCAAGATTTACTTGGCTGACTGATACTTGCCACCGCTCGCCGCTCTTCTGCACTCTAAGTCCAGATAAACCTCTAACTAGCTCCGCAGGTTTTTTTCTGCAAATTAACGCCGCCTGCACTTAGGCGGCGTTCTCTTTTGGAAACGTCTATGTCTACTATTTTGCTAGAAATTTGCGCGGGATCGATCACGTCTTGTTTAGCCGCACAAGAAGGTGGCGCGCATCGGGTTGAGTTTTGCGATAATTTATTAGAAGGCGGCACCACGCCATCGTATGGGCAAATTGCGGTGGCCAGAGAGCGACTTTGGATCGGCCTGAATGTGATTATCCGCCCGCGCGGTGGCGATTTTTTATATACCGATCTGGAATACGAAGTCATGCAACGCGATATTATCGCCTGCAAAAAGCTCGGTGTAGACGGCGTAGTGATTGGCATACTGACGGCCAATGGCTATATCGACGTACCCCGCTGCAAAGCCTTGGTTGAGCTAGCTAGCCCCATGCAAGTCACCTTCCACCGCGCTTTCGACGTAGCCCAAAATCCACTAAAGGCACTTGAAGACGTGATCGCCACCGGTTGCAATCGCCTGCTCAGCAGCGGCCAAGCAGCTACTGCATTAGAAGGCGCTTCCATGCTTAAAAGACTGCAAGCCGCCGCAGGAGATCGACTCGTCGTGATGCCAGGTGCTGGCGTGCGCAGCAATAATATCGCCGAATTAGTCGCCGCCACCGGCTGCAAAGAATTCCACACCTCGGCCCGCCTGCCCTTCGCCAGCAAGATGCGTTATTGCAACCCCAATGTGCATATGGGCATCCCCGGCCAAGACGAATACGCCTTGGTTGAAACCAATTCCGAGCTGGTAAAAGAAATCCTAGGCAAACTCTGATTAACTTCAATTCCTTATTCCCGTGTAGAGCCTGCCCTCGAATGTTTTAGCCAGTAGCGGGAATCCAGTGATTTTGCTGGATTCCAGATTAAAGTCCTCGGGGATAACGATTGATTCAGCCGCCCTAGCCAAGCCTCCATATAGATATAACGATTAAATCCTTCGTTTACTGGCGCGACTTCGGTAAATTCGTAAGGCTATAGCGTTACATGGGCTTTTATCAGCCACCGTATGACCCACTATTTTCAGAGCTACGCAAAACGCAGCGGAAAATTCACCCGCGTTTTGAAACAAACTCTTTGCCCGGATAAAGTATGACTACCCTCAGTGAAGCAAGGCTGACTCACCTTAAGCAACTCGAAGCAGAGTCCATCCATATTATTCGTGAAGTGGCCGCCGAATTTGATAATCCGGTCATGCTCTACTCCATCGGCAAAGATTCTGCCGTGATGCTGCATCTGGCGCTGAAAGCCTTTGCGCCGGGCAAAATGCCTTTTCCGCTGATGCATGTGGACACCACATGGAAATTCGGCGAAATGATTAAATTTCGCGACAAAATGGCGGCTAAGTGCGGCTTTGATCTGATTGTTCACATCAATGAAGAAGGCGTAAAAGCAGGCATCAACCCGTTTAGCTCAGGCTCGGCCAAGCACACCGACGTGATGAAAACCGAGGGTTTAAAGCAGGCGCTGAATAAATATAAATTTGATGCCGCTTTTGGTGGCGCACGTCGTGATGAAGAAAAATCCCGAGCTAAAGAGCGCGTGTATTCATTCCGCGATAAAAACCATCGCTGGGACCCAAAAGTACAGCGCCCAGAGCTATGGAATATCTACAATTCCAAAATCGACCAAGGCGAAAGCATCCGCGTGTTTCCGCTGTCTAATTGGACAGAGCTGGATATCTGGCAATATATCTATATGGAAAACATCGATATCGTGCCGCTCTACTACGCCGACGTTCGCCCCGTAGTAGAGCGTAATGGCACCCTGATCATGGTAGATGACGACCGTATGCCGCTATTACCTGGTGAAGTGCCAGAAATGAAATCGGTGCGCTTTAGAACGCTAGGCTGTTATCCCCTCACCGGCGCAGTGGAATCTACCGCCAAAACGCTACCAGAAATCATCCAAGAAATGCTGCTCACCACCACCAGCGAACGCCAAGGCCGCATGATCGACCACGATTCATCTGGCTCAATGGAAAAGAAAAAAATGGAAGGGTATTTCTAGAAGCGGGGAGTAGGGATTGGAGAGTGGGGAGTAGACAAGGGAAAGATTTTACTCCCGACTCCCCTCCCCCGACTCCCAATAGTCCAACACCTATCCGCATGTCCTTGATACTTCCTACTACTGGAATATAAACATGTCACACCAATCTGATCTGATCGCCAGCGATATCGAAGCCTATTTAAAGCAACACGAAAACAAAGATCTGCTGCGTTTTATTACCTGTGGCAATGTGGACGACGGTAAATCCACCTTGATTGGCCGCCTACTACACGATTCAAAACTGATTTTTGAAGACCAGCTCGCCGCCATTCAAAAAGACAGCAAAAAATACAACACCACCGATCAAGAAATCGACCTAGCCCTGCTGGTAGATGGCTTGCAAGCTGAGCGCGAGCAAGGCATTACCATCGACGTGGCTTACCGCTACTTCAGCACCGATAAGCGCAAATTTATCATCGCTGATTGCCCCGGCCACGAGCAATACACCCGCAATATGGCCACCGGTGCCTCCACCTGTGATCTAGCCGTCATCCTGATCGACGCGCGTTATGGCGTGCAAACCCAGACCCGCCGTCACAGCTATATCGTCAGCCTGCTGGGCATTAAGCACGTGATTATCGCCGTGAATAAAATGGATTTAGTCGGCTTTAGCGAACAGCGCTTTAATGAAATCCGCGCCGAATATCTAACACTGGCTAAATCCTTAAATATCGCCGACATCCAATTTGTGCCGATTTCTGCACTGCGCGGCGATAATGTGGTGACACCAAGCGAGCAAGCGCCTTGGTATAGCGGCCTCACCTTTATGCAGCACCTAGAAGCCGTGCAAATCAATCGCGATAGCCGCCTAGAATCCTTCCGCCTGCCGGTGCAATACGTTAACCGCCCTAACCTCGATTTCCGTGGTTTTTGCGGCACCATCGCCGCTGGCCGCGTCTTCCCCAGTGATGAAATCATCGCCCTGCCCTCAGGCAAAACCGCCAAAGTTAAAGCGATTGTTACTTTTGAGGGCGAGCTAGCAACCGCCTTTGCCGGCCAAGCCATCACGCTGACTTTAGATCGGGAAATCGACATCAGCCGTGGCGATATGATCGTCAAAACCAGCGACGTCCCTCCGCAAATCGGCCAGTCTTTTGACGCGCATCTGGTGTGGATGAACGAAGTGCCACTCACCGTGGGCAAAGAATACGGCTTTAAACTTGCGGGCAAAAACATCTTCGGCCGAGTCGCCCAAATCGCCCACCGTGTGGATGTAAACAGCATGGAGCATGTGAGCGCTAACGAGCTAAAACTCAATGAAATCGGCCTCTGCCGCATCATCCTCAATGCCCCCGTCGTCTTCGACACCTACGCAGATTGCAAAGGCACCGGCAGCTTTATCATCATCGATCGCCTAAGCAACGCCACTGCAGGCGCAGGCATGATAGAACAAGCCGCAGCTCATTCTGTGAGCGACGAGCAAGATGAATTAGCCAAATGGCGTGCTTTTGAAGTGGATTTAAATACACTGGTACGCAAACACTTCCCAGAATGGGGCGCGCGGGATGTGAGGGAGATTTTTAAGGGGTGATGGTGGGGGTTTGTAGAGTGCCAATAAGCAAAGCGCATTGCACCCTGTACACCATCATTAACCCACCAAAAACAAAAACCCCGTATCCATGTTAGATACGGGGCTTAGAGGGCATCGCTCGGCAGCGATGGTGCAATGGGCCTTCGCTTATTGACCCCTAAAAAACCATACACCTTATGGCCTTACAACTGATTAACACCTCACACCTGTTTACACGTTTTCGGCGCTAAATCCTCGAAACCCGCCACAATGCCTGTCGTCACACAAGTCCACTCACCACCAACAGCACGCGTCCATGTAATCTTTGCCGCAGAAATTTTCCCTGGCGCATTAGCCATTAAGCATGAAATAAATACAATACCTGTATTCGCAACTTCTGCAGTGATTGTGCAATTATGGGTAGTCGCTGCTAAGCCAATAGCTGCTGCATTTGTAATGATTTCACCGTTATTCAACTTTACTTCTACTACTTTTTTTCCCGTTGTAACTTCAGCCAAGCCCGCTGTCATCTTTGCTTTCACTTGATAATTCGCATATGAGGGAATCGCTATTGCAGACAAAATACCGATAATTGCCACAGTAATCATCAATTCAATCAGAGAAAAACCTTTTTGCATGTTTTTCATATTGCACTCCAACAACTTTTTGTGGAAAAGCTGGGGGAAAATATCAGCACGCAAATAATGTATAGTCATATATTTTGCTTGAATTTTTTCAGAAAAAAGATCTAAGTAACCTCTGCGCAAATACATTTTTCGCAAACTAAACCAACGTAAACCATTAATTTTATTGTATTTCCATTCGATATTTTTGATTCGTGTAGAGGTTCCATAAGCTAAAAACAAAAAATCATTTCTCAATTTGCATATTAGAGAGCAATAAGAAATAGCAAATACCATAATAAAAAACCCCGTGCCCATTATAGAGACGGGGTCTATATATAGCATCAGTAAGCAGAGCCAACTGTGCCATAACCACTTAACAACTTATAACTGCTTGCATGTTTTAGGTGCTAAGTCCTCAGAGCCCGACACAATCCCTGTCGTTGCACAAGTCCATTCACCACCAGCAACGCGACTCCATGTAATGACAGCAGCAGAAATTTTCTCTGGAGCATTACGTATAGTGCATGAAATAGTTGCAATACCCGTAGTAGCACCTTCTGCAGCAATTGCACAATTACTAGTAGAGGTTGCTAAACCAATAGCAGCAGCATCAGCAACAGCCTCACCATTGTTCAACCTTTCTTCCATTGCTGTTTTTGCTGGACTAACTTCAGCTAACCCAGCAGCCATTTTTGCTTTAGCTTGGTAATTTGCATACGAAGGAA
The DNA here is from genome assembly GCF_004194535.1 of Iodobacter fluviatilis. Lineage (NCBI taxonomy): Bacteria > Pseudomonadati > Pseudomonadota > Betaproteobacteria > Neisseriales > Chitinibacteraceae > Iodobacter > Iodobacter fluviatilis. The sequence goes on from NZ_CP025781.1 coordinate 1,873,442, forward strand.
TCGCTACAGCAGCCAAGATACCGATAATCGCCACAACAATCATCAGTTCGATCAGGGTGAAACCCTTTTGCATATTTTTCATATTTTTCTCCCACAATCATTAAGAAGCACCGCCCCTGCTGCGCTTTACTTATGATTTTTGTGTGTCGCAGAGTATAAGCAATAGGCGTGCCAGCTTTTACGTCAGCTTGGGCAAGAAGCTTATTTCTTTTGCCTGACGCGGCCCATTCATGACAAATAGATAGCAACGATGGTTAGTCTTACTGATATGCAATCTAACGCTTAGCGCAGGCTTCTGCTAAACCCATATTGCAAGCGATAGCGTAGTTTTGCTTAGCTTGATCTTGTTGCCCCATCAGCTCAAAAATATGTGCACGGCCTAAATAGGGCCTGAAGTAGTTGGGTTTTAGACGGATCGATTGATTGAAGTCATTGATTGCTTGTTGATAATCCTGCAGCTCTAAATATGCCGCACCTCTATCATTGTAAACAAAGTTATATTGAGGCCAAATTTCCAAAGCTTTATTAAAATCCTCAATAGCGAGTTTATACTGCTTTTGCTGCAAATAAGCCAAGCCTCTATTATGATAAACACGCTCCACGCCAGGTCTATTTTCTTTTCCCTCCACTAATCTAGCGGCATCGTCCCATAATAATAAAGGATGAGAAAAACTAATCAGCCTTTGCAAAGTTAAAGGCACCATCATGATTGAAATAATACATAACAATCCAATCGCTTTTTTCGAAGATATTTTTTGAATTACAAATGGCAATGCGCAGGTAAAAAAAACCATCCAAATATAGCTACGATAAATAACAAATGACTCTTGAATTCTTACCGTAGTTATTTCAGTTAAAAACAACAACCATGGGCATATTAATGCAAACCCTAGTAATGCGAACAGATCATTTTTTTTAATCAACCAAACCGAAAAAATAGGATATACAAGAAAAGAGATGGCCCCAACCAATTGTGGGAATAATAAAACACGGGTAGCAAATGTTTCATACATGTCTATAGACATCCACATAGAAGAAGGGATAATCCATAGTAGTAAGTATTTAAAGAACAATCCCATTTGCGTATATACGGAGTAGAAATAGGCTTGTTTTATGCTAAAGGATGGATCGATCAATTGCAAACGGCTTAATAACTCTGAAGCACCGCTTTCATAAGGGTTCCCATATAAATTTATGCTTTTTATTTGAATAACCACATATATCGCAATGAAAAAGCATAATAGGAAATATGGCCAGCAATATTTAAATATTTGTTTTATATCTTTGACTAATAAGAAGGCTGCAAAAAAAGCAAGCGCAGGCAGCATAATAGCATGCTCTTTGCACAGCACCGACATACCATATAAAAACACTGCAAAAAACAACAATTTTTTATTTTTAGTATGAATACTTTCAACAAAAGAGAACATCATCGCAATCGCAAAAAAAGTAGCCATAAGCATACTTCTTTGCGAAATGTAATTAACAGAATATACAGAGGCGGGGTGCAACATAAACAAAAAAGCGGCGAAAAATGCGGTGTTTCTTAAAGATAACGCAATGCTATCTTCTTTAATGCATATTGGAAATAAATAATTCAATAAAAAATAAAGAAAAATTCCATTAGCCGCATGGATAAGATTATTACCAAAGTGAAGCCAAATAACATCGCTTCCAAATAGTGCTTTTGTCCACTCAAAAGTAGCATAGGGCAACCATCGAATTGATAAGTCAAATATTTTAAAAAATTGAGAATGCTCTACACCATCAAAAAAATATAGATCATCAAAAACGATAGGATTCCATCTAAAATTAAAATAGACTATAAAGGGAATAAACAACAACAATGTAACATGTAAAATTACTAATTTATTTTTTTTAAAAAAAATATTGTTCATTACCGCCCCAATAATATTAATTATCCTGATTATTAATAAAACTACTTTGCTGAAAACTTTTTTATCATTTCAAGATTACTCGCTAATGATTTAGCGCCATCTAAAACATTACCTTTAGGCGTTTCATATTCCAGATAAAGATTATCATCGGTGCTAACCCATGCCTCTGGATCTCCACTTGATACTTTTAGTAAAAATCGATCAAGGCTCTCGGGCTCTAAGAGTATTTTTTGTAACAGCTCATTAACGGGGCGATCATAAATTTTTAACACTTCTTTTAATCCAGATGTATTACTAATTAAATCAGCATACCTTTGCTCAGGGCGGCGATCATAATCATTTGTTGCCACGATGATTCCCTGTCCTCCAATTTCATATAACCAGACATATTTAAACTCGCTGCGCACTGAAGCCAAAACACTTAATAAGTCATTGAGCTTCGTATGGTGTAATTGCACCCACTGCTGTAAAACCCCATCAAGTTTCAACTTTCTTTTAGCCAGAGCATAAAACTCTTGATTATATAAAGAAGCTGCACCGGCAAACCAAATTGAAGTAATTTCAAGTCCAATCAGATCATAAGATTTATCAGTAAGTAATAAATAATTTCTACCATCAGTAATATAGGTAGCAATACCTTTTTTTTCAGTGACACGCTGATTAATCGTAAAAAAATGCTGATTTGCAAGCCTTACAATATCTGAACTTAGATCAACGATATCTAAATTTTTAAAGCCTGTCTCATTTAATACGCGGCTGGTTGCTCCTGTTCCATAGCCTATAACCAAAGCACGCTCTCTTGCATCAGTATGTAAAAGGGGAGCAAGAGCAAAGCCAGTTTGAGCTTGCATCTCACCTTTTAGTGCATTATTTCCTTGAAACTTACCATTAGTTAGTAATATTTTTACACTATGCTCTTTATTAAAGATAACCGTAGTTAAACCACCATCAATACTTTCTGCGTAATCTATAACCTTACCTTCATTCTGCGGCGCGAAATATACATTGGCTCCAGAGGCTAAAGCAGAGTAGTCAAATGATTTGGGTTGGATATAAAAAATACCCAGCACCAAAACCATCAAAGCTATATTAATAAAATGTACTCGCCTTTTTAAACACAGCATTAAGCCAAGCATAAAAGCCACAGCGGCCAGTATTTGAATTGAATACAGCACGCCAAAAGCTGGCAGCATAATAAAGCTGGCACACAGTACACCGATAATATTGCCGCTGGTATTCAAAGCATTAGCCAGGCCCAAAGCTCGCACAGGATTTTTAGGAAAAGCACTGGCCACCTGGGCCATAGCCACTGGATAAATAGCACCAATAATTAACGCAGGGGGAAACATAGCGCAAAAACAAACTAAGCCACGAATAAACTCTCTTGCCCCAAATTCTTTTGCAGATGGGTAATTGGCAAAGCTGGCAAAATAAGCCGGCATACTCTCCCAATTAAAAATTCCCAACAATATTACAGCCGCAAGGCTAAATTCAAGAATAGCTAATAGATTATGCTGCTTTATCCATGGCTTAATTAAAATAGAACCAGCGGCCAAACCTAATAAAAAAGTAAATAACATTAAAGAAAAAGCATAGGTGCTATTTCCTGCCACGACCGCTAGTAAAAACATATATTTAACTTCAAGCGCAAGGGTAATCATCCCGCCTAAAAATAACACAATTAGCGCTTCCACCCCTGCATAGCTAGAAATTGGAGCCCTCTGAATACCGAAGTCAATCTCCTGTTCGATTGGCCCATTATTCTTTTTAAATATTTGTAAAGCCATAAAAGCAACAGCGAAATTAATAGCGGCAGCAATGGCAGTACTCAAGGTAATACCCATAGCAGGAAGAATATAATACCCTGCCAGCAAGGCACCCAATGCGGCGCCAATCGTATTAGCGGCATAAAGATTAGCAACCGCCATATTAATTTGCCCACGTTTTTCACGACAATATGCCAGTAGTAATGGCATGGTTGCGCCCATTAGCAGTGTAGGCGGCAGTAATAATATGCAGCCCAGTGCTAATCTATAAAATATCAAAACGCTGGCATCTGGCGGTAATCCGGTTGCTAAATGCAGATAAATTTCCTGAATAAACTTGAATAAAAATGGGGTAATGATGCAATAAACGCCAATCAGCATTTCACATGCAATATATGCCATTAATGGGCGCTTGGGGTTAAACATGCCGCCTAGCGCAGCGCCTAATGTCATCCCCCCCATATAGGTAGCCAGTACAGTGTATGTGGCAATACTGCTACTGCCAAAAATTAATGCTAGTTCTTTTGAAAAAACCACTTCATAAATCAACCCTGAAAAACCAGATAATATAAACATAAAATAAACTGGTTTTAAATTGCTATTTATCTTATCGGCTTTAACAGATATTTCAATCGCAGCAGGTGAATTAAACCATTCTTCCTGAGCCTTAGCCATTTTTCGATAATAGACAGTAGAGAAAACCAGGCTAAATAATACGGCACTCCATGATAACCATGGTAAACCAATAAATACCTCTATACCAATTCGCAACGCCACAACCCATGCCAGCCATAAAGCTGTTCCAACTAAAATACACTGCCAACGCGCAGTATGATTAAGTGGTAATCCGCGTAGAAAAATCCCTTGCAGTGCATAGGTAAATGGAACCGCAACAATTAAATCAATTAAGTAATGTTCACCCAGACTTAATGTTGCTAAAGCAGTTAATATTGTTATTACTAAAAAAAACTTGGTTTGCAACTTTCCTTTCATTAACATGGCATTCAGCCACATAGCAAATGCCCAGCCAAAATGCATAGAAGGGAACGCATTACGTGGATAAGTCGCTGGATTAACAAGCGGAACGTCCATAATATCTGTTAACGTAGGCATATTATTTGGGAATAAATTACCAAATATATATTTAGGCCCTGTTGCGGGTAAAAGCAGATAGGAAAATAAGCAAACAATAAACATGGAGCTGAACCAGAACAATAAAAGATAAATCTTAGCAGGCTCTTTTGATTGCATTTGCTGGACATATTGCAGGCCCATTCCTAGAGGCAGCATTAGATAAATTGGTTTTATAACCCAGTTTAAAAATAATGGATAATCCTGCACTAAACTACTTAAAATTGCACTAGCAGAAAAGCCTAAGCTACCATCAAACTGATAAAGAATTGCATCATAGACAAGCGGGCTTAATGCACTGGTAATCGATACCACTCCAAATCCGTAAATAGAGACAATGGAAAGTAAAAAAATTAGAAAACATTTTTCTCTTGCGTGTTGCCTAGATAAAACAGATTCCCCGGTAAAGCTTCTGTAAATAAGAAAGAAAAAAGAAAGTAAACCTTGGGTAAATACAATAATTGTGGTGTTTTGATCTGCATTTTTTATGAAGTCAGGCGTAAATATCATTAAGGCAAGTAAGCAGATCAAGCCACTCCCCCCCAAATGCACCTACCTAGTTTTTCATTTTTAGTGCATAAAACCATCACACTAGCAAAGCTTAGTATTGAAGATAAGGTGGGTAATTTAAAAAAACTAAGCACAAGCGAGTTAAGTGAATACTCAATCAAACCTATTGAAAATAAAAACACTTTTAAAAACAAACCAAACATTGTAATGCCAAAAGCAATTTTTACTTCCCGACTGAGCATGGATGATTTTATCTCAATAAAATTTTTTTTTACCATATCAGTCATGATGTTTTCCTTTATTGATTTAATCATTTTAGTAAATCATTGGAAATTTACTGCAAAAAAAAAAGGCCAACTTTATAAGTTAGCCTTTTTTATTCAGTTTTTTATTATTTGCAGTACTTAGCAGCTAAACAATTACCTGATTGTGCCCAAGTAATTGCCGTACCTTCAGCATTCAAAGAAGGAGTTAAAATAAAAGTATATCCACCTGCTGCGGCTGTTCCAGAAAAATTAATCACGCCATTAGTAACAGTACCACCAGTAGCCAAACCAGTAGTAGCAACAGTGGGAGTTGCAGGAATACCCTGAGTGCCTGCATTACATCCGGCAAAGGTATTCAAATCAGATTGGCATAATGCAACAGCTTGTTTGTAAGAATCAGAAATACTTAATACTTCAGAGTACTTCGCTTTCTTGGTGTAATCCTGATAAGACGGAATAGCTACAGCAGCTAAGATACCAATAATAGCCACAACAATCATCAGTTCGATCAGGGTAAAACCCTTTTGTATGTTTTTCATCTCTTGCTCCTAAGTCTTTAATTCAAAAGCTTTTTTCCCTGAGCATTATTTAGCGCTGTCTTTGCATCGCTTGGATATGACATAGCAATATCAATGCCTAGCTATGCCACTTTTACTGCAAAGCTGATTAACGGCAGATTTTTTAACGAAGCTGCCATATACTTGATTAATGATGCCGTTGTAGCTCAGTTGGTAGAGCAACTGACCCGTAATCAGTAGATCGGGTGTTCGATTCACCCCAACGGCACCACTTCTTTAAAATAAAAAAAGACCCTCTTGGGTCTTTTTTATTGTGGCGACTAGCTGCAATGTGACGAAAATGGTCAGGTAGCGCCCAATTTTGACATCAGGTAGACCATTTATTCTAAATGTCATACTGTAAGCACAATCTGAGCAAGCTTAAAGTTAGTCTAGTTTTTAGCTAAAAATTAAAGATTTTTAAGACAAAGCCGCTAATAAACCTAGTCCATGACGAGCGAGTAGGGTGGCCGTATCGTGTAATGGCAAACCCATTACGCCGCTATAGCTGCCTTGCAGGTTTGAAATAAACAGTCCTGCCGTGCCTTGAATGCCGTAGCTGCCTGCTTTATCCATAGGCTCGCCACTAGTAACATAGGCGGCGATTTGGGCGGGGCTCAGTGCCATGAAGGTAACAGTACTAACCGACAGCAAAACTTCTATGCCGGTAGCAGTGCGTAAACCCAAACTAGTAAACACTTCGTGGCTGCGGCCAGATAGCTGCTCTAGCATGGCAGTGGCATCCATGACATCAATCGGCTTACCCAAAATTTGCCCATCCAGCACCACGGTCGTATCAGCCGCCAAAACGGGGAGGGGGGCTAAACCTTGCTCTAACATGACTTGCCAACCGGCCTCGGCTTTTAGCTCGGCTAGACGAAGCACATAATCCTTGGCACTTTCATTAATCAAAGGCGTTTCGTCGATAGGGGCAGAGATGCGCTCAAACAGCACGCCAATCTGCGCCAGCAATTCTTTGCGACGCGGGCTGCCAGAGGCAAGGTAGAGTTGGATATTAGGCATTATTATTCGCGGTGATAAGGGTGATTATTGATGATGGATACGGCGCGATACAGCTGCTCGGCCAAAATCACTCGCACCATGCCATGGGGTAGGGTCATGGCGGAGAGCTGTAATAGTTGATCGGCACGCTTTTTAACACTTGGATCTAGGCCATCGGTACCACCGATGATAAATACCGTTTCACGGCCATCGATTTGCCAAGATTTCATTTTGCTCGCCAGCTGCATGGTGGTCCAGTTGGCACCGTGCTCGTCCAGAGCCATCACGCGGGCATCTTGAGGAATAGCGGCTAAGATGCGCTCAGCTTCGTCCACCATAACCTGCTGCGCTGTTTTGCCGCTACCACGTTTATCCGGCTTTAGCTCTAATAGCTGCAGCGGAAAATCGCGCGGCATGCGTTTGGAAAATTCTTTATAACCAGCATCTATCCAATCTGGCATTTTATGCCCAACAGCGATTAGGGTGAGTTTCATACGGCATCTGGCAAAGGGTCGGAGCTTAGCGGTTTAAAGGGTGTAGTGGTAGATGGTTGCAAGAATTTACACAAATCATCAAAGGGCATGGCTTTGGCGTAAAGCCAACCTTGACCCCATTCAACCCCCATTTCTTTGAGTATTTCGGCCTGATCGCTCGTTTCGATTCCTTCTGCCACCACCTCTAAGCCAAGATCTTTGGCCATCTGCACAATATGCGAAGCTACATGGTGCGTAGCAGCGCCACTACCTAGTGCTTGTACAAAACTCTTGTCGATTTTTAATAAATCAACCGGCAGATGATGCAGATAGCTCAGGCTGGAATAACCCGTACCAAAATCATCAATCAAAATAAGATGCCCAGCCTCGCGCAAGAGGCTAATCGTATTGATCGCGCTTTGACCCAGCACGAAACTACGCTCGGTAATTTCTAGCTCGATCCGGCTAGGTGCAATCTGGTATTTTCTACAAAGTACGGCCAAGTTTTCTACGAATAAGGGCGAGGCTAAATCTGCGCCAGCTAAATTAACCGAAACCGATATATCCAAATGGCTCAGCTTGGCTAAATCTGTAATTACTGTTTCTAGTACAAACTGCGTTAACAGGTTGATTTGGCCGTTTTCTTCGGCATAGCCAATAAAAAGATCAGGGCTAATTTTTGAGCCATTTTGCCGCTGCCAGCGCAGTAGCGCCTCAGCACAGCACACTTTTCCATTAGCCAGTGCAACCATAGGTTGGTAATGCACCACAAACTCACCCAGTTGCAGGCCTTCGATAATTTCCAGCCCCATTGTAAAACTGCGCCGAGTAAGCCAAACAATAATGCCAATGAGTAGGACGCAAACAATAAAACCTAGTGGTAGCCAATCTTTAAAGTAACCTAACCAAGCACGCTGCAGCTCTTTAGGGGGCAAGTAGGCGGTGATTACATAATGTGGATTGCTCAAACTCACTTTGGACTGCTGCAACCATGAGTTATCGTGTGCCGGCGTACCCTTTGTTTTCGCCAAAACTCGATTATTCAGCACGGCTTCGATACAAAGTTCGCGCTTTTTAACTGGCAAAATATCTACTAAATATTGTGAATTCAAGACCGCATAATGTGGGCCTGATCCATATAAAACAGAGGGTCTAAATAAATCCCCTTTAAACGCAAACCAAAGCGAAGGCCCCGAGATAGTTTGCTGATCTCGTGGGGGCAAAGAATAAACTACGCGGCTAGACTGCGAGCACTGCACTTGTTGATTCGGCGCATACAACACATCGCGTACAAACAGCTCTTTAAAAATAAAAATACTGAGCTGCCGTTGATGAGCTTCACTACAGTCCTTTAGATCTGAGCGGTCTAATTTATCCAAAATATTGCCGCTCACCGTAAATGCACGATCACTACGCAGCATGGCTTGCTCTGCCACATCCTTCAGATAAGTCTGTAGCTCTTCTTTTGCCTGCTCCCTAGCTAGCCAAGCAGCAAACATCGTCACCACCACACAGGCAAGAATCGAGATTAGAATGGCTTGCCAGAATAGTTTTTTTTTGAGCATATATTTCTGCTGACGCCCTATATTGTTGCTATCTCAACAACCTTACACCAAATTAGAATATGCTTATATATGAGTAACTTTGTTGTTTATGACCACCCTGACTTTTTAGTGGCGATTAAGCCCGCTGGCTTATCTTTTCATAAAGAAGAGAATGAACTGGGCTTTGTTGAGGTATTACGCCAAACGCTAGGCGAAATGCCACTTTGGCCCGTGCATCGACTCGATAAACTCACCTCTGGTTTACTACTTTTTGCCAAAAATGCTGAAGCGGCTAGCTACTTTGGAGCCGCCTTTGCCGAGCATCGTATTAATAAATATTACCTAGCCATCTCTGACAAAAAGCCATCCAAAAAACAAGGTTGGATCAAAGGTGCAATGGAAAAAGGCAGGGGAGGCTCTTGGCGCTTAAGTCGTGACGGTAAGTTAAAAGCGGCCACACAATTTTTTAGTTACGGAGATATGCTTTACGGCCAACGATTGTTTGTGCTTAGGCCACTCAGTGGTCGCACTCATCAATTACGCGTTGCCCTGAAAAGTTTGGGCAGCCCTATTTTGGGCGATGAGCGCTATGGCGGTACACCTGCAGATCGTGGCTATCTACATGCCTGGGGTTTAGATTTTGATTATCAAGGAGAGCAGCAGCGAATTTTACTGGCTCCAGAATCAGGATCTGCCTTTCAAGGGCTAGAAGCGCTGCTCGCTACCATCGATTCGCCTTGGGATTTACCTTGGCCAAGTAAGTGACTCCAGCGCATAGGGAACACGCAGCAACCCGTGTTTTTAACGACCTTCGCTTTCTAATTTTTTAAGCTCTTTAATTACATGCTGCTGCCTACGGCTTACCGCCAAGCGCTCTGGCAAATCACGCAAAATCACTTGCCAGTGCGCTTCGCTTCCACCGATAGCTGATTTTTCAAAGCCAGACATCATACCGCGCGCCACCAAGCAATTACGGTGTATGCGTATAAAGTGATTACCAAACTCTTCTTCTAATCGGGTAAGAGAGTCTTCCAGCAAATACTCACGATCCCGTGTGCGTAGCGTGATGTATTTTTGCTCGGCTTTAAGGTAATAAGCATCAGAAACAGGGATCAAGTGCACTCGACCCCGTTCTGTAACACTAAAATGGCTGCGAGCATGGCTAGCTGGCTCAGCTTGAACTCGAGCAGAACGCATATCCTGCACCCGCTTCAAAGCAGAAAGTAGCCGATCCTTACGGATGGGCTTTAATAAGTAATCCACGGCGCGTACTTCAAAGGCGGCCACACCATACTCTTCAAATGCGGTAGCAAAAATCACCGCAGGAGGGTGCGAGAAATGGCTTAGCTCTCGCGCCAGCTCAATACCGCTCATTTGTGGCATTTGAATATCCACAATCACCGCATCAGCGTCTGCTTCTGCCAGCGCGGCAAGGGCCGCCATACCACTGGTAGCCGTACCCACTACATCGTGCGGACATTCATCAGCAACATCAGCCAACACATCTTGTAACCTGCGTAAGGCAGGGATTTCGTCATCAACAAGGAAAAGGCGCAATGGTGTTCCCATGGGGAATCTCCCGGTAAGGCAAGACAATATGTATTTGATAATAGTCGTTATTCGCGTAAGTGCTTAAATTGGCTTCGGCATCAAAGTGAAGCAATAAGCGCTGACGGATATTCTCCAGCGCCATGCCATTGCCTCGATGCTGGCTTACCGTACCTACGGGTGGTAACGCGTTTTTAATCACTAAATGCACGTGCGTGTCTTTCTGATAAATCCGAATCTGAACGGGGCTTGGTTCCAATATAGGTTCTACGCCGTAATAAATTGCATTTTCTAACAAGGGCTGCAATAGCAAGGGGGGTAGGGCAGCCATTAAAGGGGCATCGCTAATATCCCATTCCACCTTCAACCTATCCCCTAAACGCACTGCTTCAATGTTTAAATAACGCCGAGCAATCTCTAGCTCGCACTTCAAACTAGCCAGCTGCTGCTTATCCACCATGACCACTCTGAATAAATCAGCCAAGTCTTCTAAAACCTGCTCTGCTCGCCGTGGCTCACGACGAATCAAGGACAAGACCGCATTCAAACTATTAAAAAAGAAATGTGGTCGAATCCTTGCTTGCAGCGCCGCCAATCTCGCCTCCGTTAGCCTTGGCGATAAAGACTTCCAGCGTAAACGCATGTAAAGCATCAAAGACACTACCAATATCATGGTAAACAGCAGCGCAGGAAGCAAGCCGGTCTGCGGTAGTAATAGTGAAGTTAATATTTTTCGTTGCGCATACACCAGCAACATCGCCAGTACACTAACGAGGACAATGCCAACTCGAAAAGAAAGTGGCTTTAAAAATGGTGAAGCTAAGGCCAAGCCTAATAAAGTGCCTAAAAGTGGCAGCTCCACCCACATCGCTGCCTCACCTAGCCTTAACGGCCATTCTTCCCAGCGTGATAAGCCCAATAATACGTAAGCCAGCATCCCCAAATGCACTACGACTAAAATTCGCAAAATAACGCCAAAATTACGAAAATCTGGCAGGGGAACGGGCTCTTCGCTTAATTGCTCTAGCAGCATATGGTTTATCCATTTGATACATCTACGATGTAAACGCTGATGATCTGTCTCAGAAACAAATGAAAACAGAGCCTACACTATAAGAATCTTATTACAGGCTTGCTGAATGTCACTCGCCATTGTCCATAGCCGCGCCATGATTGGCATTGAAGCGAGTGCCGTGCTGGTAGAAATCCACTTGGCTAACGGCTTACCGGCTTTTAACTTGGTTGGTTTACCCGATTTAGAGGTCAAAGAAAGCCGTGAACGGGTTCGAGCCGCCCTAGCCGTGTGTGGTTTTGAATTTCCTAACCAACGCATTACGGTCAATTTGGCCCCTGCCGATTTACCTAAATCATCTGGGCTTTTCGACTTACCCATAGCCATAGGTATTTTAGCAGCGAGTGGTCAGCTTCCTTTGGAGCAGCTTAATCATTTTGAGTTCGCCGGCGAGTTAGGGCTATCAGGTGAATTACGCTCTATTCGAGGTGCACTAGGTATGGCTTGGGCAGCACAAGCAGCAAATAGAACGCTCATTTTACCCGCTGCCAGCGCAGCAGAAGCCGCCCTACTCAGCAGTGCTAGCGTGCTTTCCGCAACGCATCTGATGCAAGTTTGCCGCCATTTACTAGGTAGTGATCTACTCCCCATTGCCCAACCACTGGCAATAGACGCACAACCGGCCATGCTAGATTTAAGCGAGGTAAAAGGGCAGCAACAGGCCAAACGCGCACTAGAAATTGCCGCCGCAGGTAGGCACAGCCTGCTGCTCATTGGCCCACCGGGCACAGGGAAATCCATGCTGGCACAGCGCTTGCCTAGCCTACTTCCCGATATGAGCGAGCTGGAGGCGCTAGAAGCCGCCAGAATTCAATCTCTAGGCAAAGAGCGTTTAGACGCTAGCCGCTTTGGAGTCCGCGCTTACCGAGCCCCCCATCACACCGCATCGGCAGTGGCTTTAGTGGGCGGGGGCAGTGTACCCCAACCAGGCGAAATCTCCTTAGCCCACCATGGCGTGTTGTTTCTAGATGAATTACCCGAGTTTGATCGCAAAGTTTTAGAAGTTTTACGTGAGCCACTAGAAAGCCAAAAAATTCATATTGCGCGCGCCGCGCATTCAACCATCTTCCCTGCCGATTTCCAGCTAATCGCCGCGATGAATCCCTGCCCATGTGGCTTTTTGGGCCACCCTAAAAAAGCCTGCCGCTGCACTCCCGATCAAGTTGCACGATACCTATGATCGGGCTATAAAGTTAATTCTTTTAAAAACAAGGAGTTATTTTTATACGACTCCTTGTTTTTAAAATAGTTTTAGAACAAGTTCTAAAATAATCTGAAATAGTAGGCTTTAAATCTTGTTTTTCTACCCCCTATTTAATTATGTTTTTCATCTGTTTTTCTTGGCAGTTTCATCACTACTTCGCTTACAGGGGTCTCTCTTAGCTTGATATAACCTTTCGTCATTTCTTCGCCTGTATGTGCTCCACCGATACTGATTTGCTTCACCGTGTAACCGTCACGCTTTGCATCGGTCATGGCTTTGGCACGTAAGTCTTTAAGAGTTGCATCTGTTACGCCCGCTCTTTGTGCCGCTCGTCTCCATGCCGAAGCCATTCCACCTGTGGAGTACGGTTTTAAATCATAGGTATGAATAACATAGTCAGATTTTTGACTCCGCTCTGGATAAGCTTTTTTTGCTCGCTCTAAAACATCCTGTACGACTGGACTCATTGGAACGAGTACTTTGGCGCCGCTGCTTTTCTCTGTCTTAGTTGGGGTAAAGAGGATTCCTTTGTCTGTAATTTGATCCCAGCGCAGTAAGCGGATTTCCGTTGTTCTTTGGTAAAGTAAAAAGCAAAGGTCTACATAGCATTGCACCATCTTGCCATTGCGGGTTTCTAAGCCATCTTGGCCAAGTAATAATGCATCTTTGATGGTATTAAATTCATCATCGGTAATGTAGCGTGATCTTTTTTTGGGTTTTGCTACTGTAATTTCTCTACATGGATTATCAGCACGATAGCCTTTTCTGCATGTCCATTTAAAAAAGTCAGAAAGCCTTGATTGATAAATTTGGGCCATTCGTTGCCCCTCCCATTGATCGACGAAAGTTGCGATATCGACGGGAAGTACATCTACTAAATCAAAAGTTTTAAATGCTTGCTCGATCGTATTGAAAACACTTTTAAAATTCTTGTTCGCTGTTTGATGCATTCGTAATCTTGGCGGGTCTTTAGGGGCCTCTTGCTCTCTTTTTTTGAAAAAAGAAGAAGAGTACTTTTTAAAATGAGAGATGAAATCACCTTCTTCATCTTGCTGTGTATTGTGCTTAATGACTCGCTGAGCGAGTTCTCTTGCGCTGGCTTCTCCATCTGCAACAAGGCAAAGGCTATGCCATTGCCTTGCTTTGCCATCGATGGGGCTGATGGTGTAATCAGCGGTAAATAAATAATATCTTTTTCTTTTGATATAAATTCGGCTGTTGGTTAAGCCGCGATTAGTTGTGCGATGCCTAGCCATGTTTAGCCCTTAAGGCAACCTGTGGGCGCTTGGTTTCTGCTGGGACGATGGAGAGCAGGCCATAGCGTTTTTTTAATAGCTCATCATAAATTGCTTTATTGATGATTGGCCCTTGAGAATCGCAAGTGAGGTCAACAAAGAGGTGTTGCTTGAACCACTTTATTTGGGCGCTTTTTTGCTGCTTGCCGGTGAGTTCAATTAAATCGCCTTGGTTTATTCTTAAGCTTTGCATGCTTTTGGCTCCGGTATTGGCCCTACGAATTCAAAACCCGCAATGCCATAAGTTAATCTTTTAGGGTTGGCGATATAAAAAATCTGCCAGCTTTGTGTTGGGGTAGCGCGCCACCAGTAGTGGCCACTCTCGGTTAGTTCAGATATCCGCTTTATTTCCATTTATCTGCCTGCAATGCGCTGGGCTTTTTGCTTCGTGGCGTTATGCCCTTGCCAGTCCTTGGCGCACTCCTCGCAGCAGAACACCGCATCATTGACGGCGACCGCGCTGCACCAGCGGCATTCCCCGCTTGGCAGAGGGGTTTTATCTTTGCTTAGCTTTGCATTGGCGTAGTGGGCTGCGATGGCATTGCAGCGCATCAGCTCGGATACAGCGCTGGCTTGGTCTATTTTGTCGCTCATGGTTCAGATTCCTGTTTAGATCAATGAATGATTAAGCTGCATACGTCGGGCTGACGCGGCAGGCGTAGCAGGGCCTTGGTCGTGCTTTAATTTTTATTTTTGGCGTCGAGATAAGCCTGCGCACCATACTTCTGGGCGTTTAATCTGGCCCGTTCGCTTAGATTCGGTGGGGCTTCTTCTCTTTTTATGCCTTTATCATTTAATGATTGATTCAAGGTGCAGGAAACAGTTAATGCCACATGTCCTAGGGTCGAAGGCTTCGCCCTCTCCCGACGCTTACGCTTCGCTTCAGCGGCAAAGGCCACCCCTAAAAACACCGCCTCTTGTTTTTGCTTCTGGGCGCGTTTCATTTCGGCCACTTCGTGTTGGCTGTATTCGATATGGGATACGCCCTTAAATGGGCCTTTTTGGGCGGGGCAAGTTTTGCCTAGGCGTGCTTTGCTTTTGGCTCCCCATTGCACTGTCCAACCTTCTTTGTGAGTGAGCACTTGGCCACGCTTGCTCTTTACGCCGCAAATCACCGCAACCACTTCGCCATAGCCGTTGATTTGCTCGCGCTTTACCAGTTCCAGCGGGTCGTTTTCCATTGCAACCATATAGGCTCTAAAGTCGCCCTTGTCGGCGGCATCCCATGCGCTGCCCAAGATACGGGTAGGGCAAACGATCTGGCCATCAAGGTGTAAGTCGCGTAAAGCGGTGAGCGGGGCTAGTACATCGGCGCGGCCTGATCTCATGGCCTTCATGGCTTCGGTAATGCAGGGCTGTAAATTGCCGTCGATTAACCCTTTCGCGGCTTCGACAATGGCCGGCTCTTTATCTAGCGCAATGAGTTTTTCTAATAGGGTTTCAGCGTCTTTGCGCACGCGGCGGGATTCGCGGTAAGGCGTAACCGGCGCGGTGCCAAACATCTGGAACTGACGACGGCCTAAAATACGCGCCCAGACCGTGGCACGCTGCGCGCCGCTGATGGCATCCATACCCGCTTCGGTATCGCCGTCCACTTTGTAGCCGTCAATATTTTTAGCGATGTAGGCGATGGCATAGGCCACAGCGGCATAAACCATATCTTGGCCTTTGCGTGGCTTGATGGGGTCTATTTTTACGCGGACTGTTTGAGCGTTTTTTTCATTGGGTTCGGCTTGCAGAAACTTATCGCGGATGATCTTCAGGGCTTCGCTGGCGTTTTGCGGCTTCACAAAAAAGATTAAGTGCCAGTGCGGGGTGCCGTCTTTGTGCGGCTCTAAAGTGCGCAGCCCCATAAAATCAATTTCGGCTTTGCTAAATTGGGTGCGGCATTGCGCCCAGCACTTAGTCAAATAGCTGGCGGTTTGTTGCTGGCTGTAGCCATTCCATTTTTTATTGAGGATCAGCTTTAAGTGCGGTTTTTCGCCAACGCTGGTACAGCGGTGGTAGCAGCCTGGCGCAGTCAGCGTGATGGCGTAAGCGCGGTAGCCCAGTTCTTGCGCCCGTTCGGCCATGCCCTTGGTACGGACAATCAACTCGGTGCGCTTATTCTTGCCGTTGGCCATACTGCCTGCCAGTACATCGGCCATATCGATCACTTCGCCATCGGGCGAAATAGCCACCGCTTCGGCCATCGCCACCGCGCCTTGTTGGGCACGGATGACCATTCGTTCTAAATTCCACGGGCTAACATAAGCCTGATCTTTACCCATGCCGATACCGTAGGAATAGGCGCGGGCTTCGGCGGCGCGGATAGCGAGCGTGCGCAAGCGCTTACTCCACCACTTATCTGACTTGATCCGTGCGACCAGCTCCAGCACATAACGGCGCTGGGACGGTTTCATTTTCTTGTATTCAAGGTGCTTTACACCGTGCTCGGGTAGTACGATCCAGCCACGAGCCACCACCATTTCTAGTAATTCCAGCGGCGCTTCGATATTTGAGCAACGCACAGCAAATTCTTTGGCCTTGGCGCGACACTCGGTATCTGTGGCGGTTTCCAGCCATGCTTGTAAATTGAATTTTGGAATCATTGCGCGGTCGCCTTGGCATACCATGCGTTTTGCAGCGTGGTTTCGCCTTCTGCTATCAAGCACCCCAGCAAGCCGCGCATCTGTTTAAGCTTGGCGGATTCACGGGCTAAATCAAATTGATGAAGGCGGGCCATGCGGGCATGGATCGCGGCATCGGCTTTTTGTGCCCATGCTAATAAATCGGTCAGCTCTTGGTTTTCTGCTTGATTCAATACCGGCAAAGGCTTGCGCTGTGGTTTCAGTGTGCCGAGAACTTCTTCGCCGTCGTCGGCATAGATAAAGGCAGGGCGTTCTTGTTTTACTTCTGGCAAAGGCATGGGCGGGGCGTTTCTGACCATCGCTAGAGCAAGGCTTCGCGCATCAACACTGACATCAGTGACCACACAGCGCTTAGGTTCTAAAGCGCTGACAGGTAGATCAATCCTTGTTTGTAACTGCTTTGCGAGAGCGACCATGTTTTATCCAGACGTGACAAAGCCCCTACGGCTGTTAAACAGGCGCGGGGAGGCTTCAGAATGTGGGGTTTTAGTGCTGCTTTAGAGTGCGAGGGGGAGCTGGTCTTTATGAAACTTTGGATCGTTGGAGGGTCTAAACTCTGTCCATTTAAAGACTTCTAGATCTTCTACAAAATTTGGAATATGTGAGCGGCTAAACTGAATAGTGACCTCAAACCTAGCTGAGCACTCTCGGCATCTTACAGCCGCCGCTACTGAGGTTGGGGATGTACGGTGGCTGTCTCGTGTATTGGTTTTAGAATTACAGTATGGGCAAAAGATTTCTACGGCCATGATGATTACTCCAAAGCTAACAAAAATTACAAAACCTAAAGGCAGAGCCACAAACGACTACCATTCGTCGGGTAAAGCGCTTATATTTCTCTACGAAACTTAATCGCGCATTAAGCGACAGCGGCTTGTTCTATCTCGATAAGATCAATGTCTTCTAAGTCTTTAAGCTCTTCTGCTGGGATTTCAACCCCACGAAAAGCCAAACCTTCTAAGATCAATATTCGGCACATAGAAGCAACAGACCTTGATTCTTGCTTTGCAATTGAACCCACAACGGGGTGCTCAATTGTTGTTAATCGTAAATTGATGCCTCGGCGGCTGAGTAGGCCGCGCGGCGCTCTGGGCATGCTTTGATCGCCTGAATCGTTTTCTTCCATTGTTTGCGCTACCATTAAGGCTGTTTAGAGTGACATTAAGAGACTTGCTAGAATCTATGACCAAATTATCATCAACATCCCAACTGTTGTCAAGTCAAGACGGTGACATGATTTCTGTTTCTAGGCGTTTGAAGGAAGAGCGGAAGCGGCTTGGACTTTCCCGTGAAATAGCTGCTAAGGCGCTTGGGGTCTCTGTTACATCTCTTTACACATATGAAGGGAATAGAGTTACACCGCCAGTGTCGGTACTAATACCACTAGCTAAATTAGGGGCTGATGTTCAATACATCGTGACAGGTGAACGTGCTACAGCTCTTCTGTCTCCAGAAGAGCAACAGATGATTTCTGCTTTACGTGCAGCGACGCCATCAGTGCGGACTGCTCTTTTATCAATGGCTCATGCAGGCGTTGATAAGCAGGTAGTCGTTCAGCAAAAATATGTTGGAGGAGTTGGCAAGGTCATTGAGGGTGATTTGACCATCCACGGTGATCAAACTTTTAAATTTTGAATGTGAACGGCCATTAAAAAAACAGCGCATATATTGTGAACGCTGTTTTTTTGCTAATTGAGCCCGCAATTTGGCGGGTTTTTTTATGGCTAATTCAAAATGAAAGATAGAAAATTCTTCGATTCCACTGGTATGGCTGCATGTAAGGATATTAAAATTAATCACGCACACTTTCATTTTCCCGCTTCATCTCGCCTACTTTGGCTTGCCTGTTTAATTCTGTCTTTTGCGCTGGGTGTGGTGACGGGCAGAGACTATCTGCCTGTTCGGTATTCGCCAGAGGATAAGCCCGCTATGACAGAGCAACAAGTTGATTCACAGCCACTGACAATCGATGCGAGTTCTGCGGTATAGGTCGCAGGTAAACAAAAGCCCCTGACTGGCAGGGGCTTGGTTAGTGGGGCCAATTATCAGCGCTCTAGCCAATATGTATGGTTACTGGCTTATCTGCACGGCCCAGCAAAGAAATCAGCGTATCAATCGTAAACTTATTGGTTTTTTTATTAACTACATCCGAAACGCGTGGTCGCGAAATATGGAGTATTGCTGCCGCTTCAGCTTGCTTAAGCTGCTTGCCTTCAATCCATGACCCTAACTCTGTAATAAGCTGCTCTTTGAGCATTAAGGTAGCATCAATTTGTTTTTGTGATTCGGCGTGATAGCGCTGTGCCTCTTCCGGCGCAAAGCCAAGCTCAGCAAACAAGTTGGCACCTGGCGGGGTGATATGTTGGATTGTGGTGTCAATATTTTTCATGGCTCTGTTTTCCTTGATTGAACGATGGCCCGATAGCGTGCTTCGGCAATGTCCTTATCTTTTTTTGCGGTCGCTTCTGTTTTCTTGTGGAAGCAATGCAATACATAAATGGCCTCTTCAAACTTGGCCACATACATTACGCGAAAGATACCGGCTGCATCTTTAATCCGAACCTCTTTTGTTCCTTGGCCTACGTCATTAAAAGGCTTCCAATCATCTGGATCTAAACCGGCTTGTACTTTTGAGAGTTGGTAGCCTGCCTCTTTACGTGGCCCTTCTGGAAAGTGAATAAGGTCATCAAATGATGATCCCGCCCACCTTATTTCTTTATCATCTCGCATGTATAAAATTCTATACATTATTGTTGGTTTGCGCCAGTGTAAAACTTTGCATTAAAAAATTAGATGCTAAACGGCGGCCAGATGGTCGCCGTTTTTATTTACCCGTCCACTTCACTGGCCTTTACTTCCAGCTCTAAAGCCGTGGTGTAGCCGCTGTCGCTTAAGCTATGCACCACGCGGGTAATGATCCAGTCTTGCTGGTCGATAATCGGCTTAAAGCCTGAAACGCTGGCGGGTAGTTCGGGGAAGAGTTCGGGGCGGCCATAGGCGAGGGTGATTGAGAATTGAGCCACGCCGCGTTGCAGTTTTTCCCATTCGGCTTTTGCGGCCCGTTCGGCATTGGTTTTGCTGGCGTAAACGTGTCTTAGGGTTTTGACGTTATCGTCCGCGCCTTGGATCACTTCGCCTTGCCCTGGGCCTGCGGGTTTCTTTTGTCTGGGTTTGCGTTTTACGGTGGTGGTTTCTTTCTTGGCGGTTTTGGTGTTTTGCCAAGCAGCTTTTACGCCGCTATATGCGCCTCGGTCTGCGATGCCAAAGCGGTGGCCATCGCCAGATTGGCGGGTGATTTGTACTTTGCTGAGCGGTTTACCGCTGGCGGTGGTGGCTTGGCCCGCCTTCATAAAGATCAGGCTGCTATTTTTGACGGTGGCAATGGCATCAAACATTTTAGCCATGCGGCTTAAGAAGCTGGCGTCGCTTTCATTGGTTTGGTCAATATGGCTAATGGCTTGTTCGGCTAAGCCTTGCCCTATCCGATGCTCGATCTTGTTTTGCTTGCTGATGGTTTCAATAATCTGGCCCAGCGTGGTTTGGTGCCACGACCTTTCTTTTTTGACTGATAGGCCAGCGCGTAAATCGGCACTGCGGGCGCGAATGGTGAGCTGATCCGGTGCGCCGCTGTGCTCGACTTCATCCACCGTATATTGGCCCTTATCCACTAAGCCGCTATCCGACCAGCCCAGCGATACGCTGACAATGGCACCGCGTGGCGGAATCTCGAGCAGGCCGTCGCTATCGTCCAGCGTGATATCGAGCTGATCCGCTTCAAAACCGCGATTGTCCGTCAGGCCAACCGATACCAGCCTATCGTTGACCAGCTTAGAAATATCCTTGCTACCCACGAGGATTTTAAAGCGTGGGGATTTGTGGCCTTCATTCATTGCAATAGCCCAATGATGGTTTCGAGAGTGTCAGACGTGATCCGCTTAAGGCTTAAGTTAAATTCAATCTTGCGGGCCGAGCCGTCTTGGTAAAACAGGCTGCGGGTGGTTTTAATCGATTCGATCACGTACTCGCCATAAATCCAGCCGGTGCCCTCAATTAAAAAATATTTCTCCCCGGTGTTGGCCATCTCGTCTAGCACCAGCAAAGACACCTCGCCCGCGTTGAGCTCTTCGTAAAGCGCGCCGCTCAGTGTGATGGTTTCCGCATCTGGCCCTAAGAATTGATGAGCAGGGCCGGTGCCGATACGGGTTTGGCTGGCGTGCCGCCATGATTTAGATTGCTCTAAAGTTTGGTAAGGCGCGCTGGCCAGCTCAAAAACAAACATGCCTAAAACCATCATCATTAGTCGTTGTCTCCTAAGCGTGAACGGCTACGCACTTGCTTCTGGCGTTCGGCCTTGGCGATTTCTTTGGCAACCAGTTGGGCGAGTTTTTGTTCATCCATGCCTGGGGCGGCGTTGATTGTGATTTGGAATACAGGGGCAGAGGCGGCATTGTTTGCGGGTGCGGTGTTGGCAATGGGCGGGCGTGTATCGATGGTGACACCGGCCATTGCGCCAAGGCTGGCCCCACCAATCATCAGGCCGCTGGCCGCGTTAATGATTTGGTGGGTGATGTTCTTCATGGTGGCCAGTGGCGCATCTTTGCCATCCGTTAAGCCTTGATCTAAACCGGCCACGGTATGCCGCCCAATCTGGGCAAAGACGCGAGAAGGCGAGTGGATATCAAGCGCCTTTTGTACTGGCTCGGGCAGCATCTTGGCCAGCTCGTAGAACTTGCCTTTTAACCAGTCCCATTTGCTAGCAATGCCTTGCCATAAGCCTTCAACAATTTGCACCCCAATGGCCATGATTTTAATGGGCAAGCCAATAAAGGCGGCCAGTACTTCTGCGACAATCACAACAAGATGGGCGAGGAATTGACCAAAGCCGCTACCGCTCCGAGTCGCCCCCTCTAAACTTTCCTTAGTGGATTGAATCGGGGCAAACAGTTTACTTACCCATTCCCACGCTATTTTAAAAGCGCCGATCATCCAATCCCATACCGGCATAAGCGGCTGTAATGCGGCCATTAATGGCGTAAACGTTTGCACAAAGATGGCTTTTAATGGGGCGATTCCCTCTGTAAAGCCTTGCCATAGGCCGGTAAAGAAGGCTTTGATGGGTTCCCAATATTTGTAAATGAGCAGGGCCGCTAAGGCGATGCCCGTCAAGACTAAGCCGATAGGGTTGGTGAGTGCCAGGCGGCCCACGAACGCCAGTGCTTGACCCAATTGCATGACGGCTTTAATGGGGAGTTTGATTAGACCTATCCCGCCATTCAGTAAGCCTTTTCCGCCTTTCACGGCAAGATTAGCCCCTCCCTTGGCCGCATCTTTAGTCATTCCAGCTATACCGGCAGTTCGTGCGTATTGCATGGCCCCCGTGGCCTTACTGGCCGCCATGGCCCCTTGTGCGCGGATGGCTTGCCAAATGGAGGCGGTATATCCTTTTACTGCGCGGTTGGCTCGGCCCATCGATCCGGTCATAGACTGGAATATGGCTTTGGGGCTGGTCTGATTCAGCGCTTTCAATGTGGCACTTAATTTTCCATAGCTTAGGGTGGCGGCTTTGACTAATTTTGTGCCTAACCCCATTTTGATATTCAGTAAGCTAAGCCCATAGCGCATCATCACCATCGGCCCCAGCGCGGCAGCCATAGCTAAGGTGAAGCCGCCCATAATGAGTAATGCTGCCGAAATAATGGCAAACAGCCTGACTAGCTTCTCTGTTAACGCTGGGTTTTCTTGCGTCCATTTTTTAACCTTGCCAATTACCTCGGTAATGCTTTGGATGACGCCACGTAAAGGGCCGTCGTTTGTTTCATAGAGCTGAATATTCAGGTCTTGCCATGCTGAGCTTAATTTTTTTACATCGCCATTGGCATTGTCTGACATGATTTCGGCGATCTTCGCCGCTGTGCCCTTCGCGTTTTCTAAAACTTTGATGTAGTCATCAAGCGCACCGATGCCTTGATTCTCGATAAGTTCGGATACGCCTGTGGCCGCTTCGGCCCCAAAGACCTCTTTTAAAATGGATAGCTGGTCAGCCGTCCCCATTTTCTTTGTGGCTTCTGCAACCTCTGTTCACGCCGATTGAAATTTGACCCACCCTGCCGATCGAATTTTGACCCAGGGCCGAGCGTTGCTTTTTATCGGAGCAACTGTGCATAAGTCTAGCAAATAGCGGGCCACTCACCCGCTATTTTTACGCCTTCAGGTTCGGCTTAAAACCGCTCAGCCTCGGTACGCGCTTCCTCCTTTCTGCTTTGCTCCCTTTGTTTTATCTTCGTTTTTGCTGCTAAGCTGCTGTGCTGGAAACGGTAGGAGTCATTCCCCGTTTCTACAATGTGGCAATGGTGCGTCAGCCGATCCAACAACGCCGTCGTCATCTTGGCATCGCCAAATACACTCGACCATTCCGAGAAGTTCAGATTCGTGGTGATGATGACGCTGGTGTGCTCATAGAGCTTCGACAACAAATGAAACAGCAATGCGCCTCCGGCCTGACTAAAGGGTAAGTAGCCCAGTTCATCCAAAATCACCACATCCACTCGCATCAGCGCGAGTGCAATACGACCTGCTTTGCCTTCACGTTTTTCTTTTTCCAGTAAATTGACCAAATCCACGGTCGAATAAAAACGGCCGCGCTTGCCGTGATGCGTGATCCCGCCGATCGCTAACGCCGTGGCCAAATGTGTTTTACCCGTGCCTGGGCCGCCAATCAGTACGGTATTTTGTGCCGTGTCGGTAAAGGCCAATGTCGCCAGTTGATTGACCAGTGCTTGATCTGCCTTGCTCGCGCTAAAGTCAAATCCCGCTAAATCACGATGCACGGGAAACTTCGCTGCGCTCATTTGATGCTGAATCGAGCGCACCTTACGATCGCTGTGTTCTGCTTGCAATAAATGCTCAATCAGCCAGCCACACGTTTCCATACTCTGGCCGCCCTGGCTCTTCAGATCCAGCCAAGCGGCCGCCATCCCATGCAAGCGCAAGGCTTTGAGTTCAACACTCATCTCATGCATGGCTCGACTCCTCGTGGTCGCTGTCGAACTCGCTCGCTGCACGCAAGCCGTCGTAACGCTGGGTGTTCGCCTGCGGTTCTTCTACTAATTGCAGCTGCGTTTCAGCGCTAATAGCGGACGGTGGGTCATTCAATCGCGCCACTACATTTAAAATGTGTTCAATGCTGATGACGCCTGACTCCAGTACCAACTCAACCGCAACCAGTACTGCATCCAAACCCGCCACCGGAACCGTGGCCAGCACTTGCGCCATCACCTTGTCTCCCCCGTTACGCCGTAACAACCTTTCCTTGAGCTGCAATAAGGGCGCAGGCATCGACGTAAAGGGCGCACCATTGCGTAAGGCCCCCGGCTTACGGGCAATCAGCGGAATATAGTGCAGCCAATCAAAGCTCACCTGCTGTTGCCCCGTCAGCCGCTGATGTCGGGCCATGATTTCATTATTCGCCACCACCACAACTTGCGTGGGATACAAGCGCACACTCACACGCTGCCGCGACCATTCACAAGGCACCGAGTAACGATTGCGCGCGACGGTGATTAAACAGGTGCTGGAAACCCGAGCCAGATGCTCAACGTAACCATCAAACGGGGTCGGCATCGGCATCATTTCTAAACGCTCTTGCTCCAACATCTCGGCAATGCTCAGACCTTTGAATTCGGGATGCCTGAGCACGCCCCATAAGACGCGACAACGCTCGGCCAGCCACGCATTCAATGCGTCAAAGGTACTGAACTTGATGCTTTGCGCCTCCAGCCAGATTCGCCGCCGACTATCTTGGACATTCTTTTCAACCACGCCTTTTTCCCAGCCAGAGGCGACATTGCAAAAGTCGGGATCAAACAAATAATGGGCGCACATCACCGAGAATCGGGCATTCACGATCCGGCCTTTGCCTTTCAATACCTTATCAACAGCGGTCTTCATATTGTCGTAAATGCCTCGGCGCGGCACACCCCCTAAAGCCGCAAAGGATCGAGTATGCGCATCGAACAACATTTCATGCCCTTGACTGGGATAGGCCACTAACCAGAAGGCGCGACTGGCACACAATTTCAGATGGGAAACTTGAATGCGCCGATAAATACCACCAATAAGTAGATGCTCCTCACTCCAATCAAATTGAAAGGCTTCGCCCAAAGCAAATTGCAAGGGCACAAAACCCTGTGGGGTCTTACCGGCTTTGCCCCGCCAAGCACGAACGAAATCAGTGACGCCACTGTAAGCCCCTGTATAACCCTCAGCTTGAATCTGCTCAAACAAGGCTTTGGCGGTGCGACGATTCTGCTTGGATCGGAAGGAGTCGGCAGTCAGGGCTTGTTCTAGAGTGGCATGATAGGGCGTCAGTTTGCCAGGCTTACGCTGCCGTACGTATTGCGGCTCAGCCTTGGCAGCGGGTTTGCGAACCCAAGCGCGAATAGTGTTACGCGCCAGCCCCGTGCGCTTGGTGATTTCGTGCAGCGACAGATTATCGCGAAAATACATCCTGCGGATTTTGCCCATCATTTCCATGGTGATCACCTTTTATCCTCTGCTCAAGAGTTAAGCAGAATAAGTAAAGCACCTGGGTCAATTTTGGATCGGCAGAACTAGCTGTGGTGGGTCAGTTTTCGGTCGGCGTCAACATACTGGCCTGTATGGATTGGCTACGACCCTGCTTTATCTGGCGATAGTGCGGGCCTGATCGTACTGGCCCCGCCGCTGGTGCCTGGCGGTAAATTCCGCGTGTTGGAGAAACGCCAATGGAAAGGCATGGATTTTGCCGCGCAGGCGCAAGGGATTAAGGATATCTGCAGCCAATACAACGTGGCCTATATCGGCATTGATACCACCGGCATCGGGCAGGGCGTTTATCAACTGGTCAAACAGTTTTACCCAGCGGTAAGGGCCATTAATTACAGCGTGGAGATGAAAGCGCGCTTAGTCATGAAGGCGCAAGACGTGATCCGCAAAGGGCGTTTGGAGTTTGACGCGGGCTGGACTGATCTTGCCGCCGCATTTATGGCGATTCAAAAAACCATGACCGCCAGCCAGCGGCATGTGACTTACACGGCCAGCCGCTCCGAAGAACTCAGCCACGCCGACTTAGCCTGGGCATGTATGCACGCCTTACTCAATGAGCCGTTAGAAGGCGCCAATTCGACTAATTCCGGCTTTATGGAAATTTGCTAAATGAAAAAGAAATCTGTTTACCAAGCAAAAAATCAACGCATGCCAGAAGCAAAAGCACCCGATCAATCTGTGGCCTTCACCTTTGGCGAGCCTTCCGCTGTGCTCGATCGCCGTGAATTACTGGATTTACTCGAGTGCAACAACAACGGCAAATGGTACGAGCCGCCGATGTCATTTGATGGGCTGGCTAAAACCTACCGCGCTACCGTTCACCATTCCAGCCCCATTCAGGTTAAGCGCAACATCCTACTTAAAACCTTTATCCCGCACCCGCTATTAAGCCGCACTGAGTTTGCTAAGTTTGCGCTGGATTACCTGATCTTTGGGAATGCCTATTTAGAGAAGAACCTAGGCCGCACCGGCAAGGTGCTTAAGCTTACCCACGCGCTGGCCAAGTACATACGCGTCGGGTTAAAAGAGGGCGGGTTTTATCAAGTACTGAATCATGCCAAAGAATATGAATTCCAGCAGGGCACGGTGTTTCACCTGCTCGAGCCTGATATCAATCAAGAGATTTACGGCTTGCCTGAATACCTATCGGCGCTTAATTCAACCTGGCTGAATGAATCCGCCACGCTGTTTCGCCGCCGCTATTTTGAAAACGGCAGCCACGCTGGTTTTATTCTGTACATGACCGACGCCGCCCAAAACGAAAGCTATATCGACGACCTGCGCGAAGCCCTGCAAAAAAGCAAAGGCCCAGGGAATTTTAAAAACTTAATGGTGTACGCGCCTGGCGGCAAGAAAGACGGCATGCAGATCTTGCCTATCTCAGAAGTAGCGGCCAAGGATGACTTCTGGAATATCAAAAACGTAACCCGCGACGACCAACTCAGTGCCCACCGTGTACCGGCGCAACTGATGGGCATCATCCCCAACAACACCGGCGGCTTAGGTGACGTAGAGAAAGCCGCCACCGTGTTTGCGTATAACGAGATTGAACCATTGCAGGAACGCATGAAGGAGTTAAACGACTGGCTGGGGGTGGAGGTGATCCGCTTCAAACCTTACGTACTGGCGTAAACAAGCCCAAGTAAGCAGCAAGCCCGCAAGCGCGGGCTTTTTTGCGCCTGCATTTTAAGAAGAATCTGCAGTCAGCCCCCAGCGCGCGCCCTCGTGACCCCGCCACGCCTGCCCACTTAACCCATTATTTTTTATGCACCTGCATGATGAAGGCTAAAGCCGCGCCAAATATGGCGCTAAACGGTAAAAAATGCCCATCATCAAGCTTGCAAAATGGGCTGTTTACATGCTCATTATTGCAACTCATGCAAAATAGATGATCCTTTGTCTAAGGCTCGTTTTAACGTGATCTTATTGCCTTCATTTACGACGATAAGTACATTTGTAATCTCAAGATCAAGTAAGCGGCCATCAAGGTTATAAGAAAGCTGTACTTCACCTCCCCCATGAAATCTCATGTAATGGGAGACTGAATCAAATAAATTGATAATTTCATGTTTTTCTATATCGATAATGTTTTCAATTCCAATACTCTTTATTGATTTAAGCTCAACTTCAATAGAGCCCTCTGAGTAACATAAAACAGTACCATCAGACTTCCTAGAGATTTCCATTTTATTGCTAGGCAATATTTTTACCGACTCATCATTGTCATTCATTTGCGAGCTCCTTTTTAAAAGATGGGCCGTCGATGATTAACTATATTTTTCCAATTGCCATTCCATCGCCAGCTCCATTTTTTCTGGCCCTTTTAGCCATTGGGCTAGCTTATTGCGGCGGGTAATTGATGCCGTAATGGTGGGCATGGGCTGGCCTTTGCTTAATTGATGGCTATATTTCTGCCCTTCAAAATAGCCGACCCATAGACCGGCTTCTGGGCAAGGTAGGCCGTTGTGGCAAAGCGTGCCAAGGGAAACACGGTCTGGCGTGGTGGCTGCAATGGGGACGGGGGCAACTTCAGCTTTTTTAAGCAGGGCCAGTGGCATGCCTGATGCAGGATCTAGCCCCTTTGCTTTAGCTAGTTTGGCGATCAGTTCATCGCTGGGCTTGCTGGGGGCAAGATTAGCTTCGTGGGCAGTTAGCCATTTCAATTTTCCATCCCAAGGGGGGAGTTTTGCTGGTGGCAGGGGCACAATATCGTCAATTTCTTCTACGGTCGGTTTGAGATAGGAATAGCGACCTAAAACTTTGCCAATGGCCTTATAGCGGCGTGAACGTTCTTCGTCTTTTTCTAAGGCAAGGTAATTAAGTTCATCAGTAGGGGGAGGCGCAAGAAAGCCATTTTCTAAAGCAAACGCAGCTGTTTCATTTCCTGCTTTCACACCAAGTTGAAACGAACTTAAAGCTTCAACAAAACGTTTCAATCCTTTTAAATTTATACCCAGATCAACGCCAGCCTCAACATGCCCTTGTTCGGCGGCGCAAAGGCGCAACTGCCGCATCACATCAGGGGCCATATCATCAGGAGCAAGTTTCTCCCCCACATAGTATTGGCCTGCTGGGCTGCCCATATCTGCCGATTTCCTGAAATACTTTAAAGCCAATTCATCATTTTTATCATAGCCATAAGCATGCTCGATGTAATAGGCCATATTGTAAAAGCCAGTTGGGATCTTCTCTTTAATCAGTTGATCGTTTAAATCCAATACCTCAATGATCGAGCCATCAAAGCTGCCATCGGTAATGCCATTTTGTAAATTGATATTGGCCTTGTAATGCCCATTGGCCGCAGCAATGCGGTAAAGGCGGGCAATTTCTGGATAGACATTTGCGTCTTGTTTTAATAGATTATTTTTTTGCAACCAGCGGCTATACATAAATAGCACATCTGCTTCTTGCGGCAGTGCAGGTAAATGATCTTTTTCATACACGCAAGTAAAAGCCAGTTTTGCGTGTACATTAGCGACGTCGGGCATAATCCTTTCCTTAGCATTTGGGGTATTGGCTTTGCAAGCCGTACAAATAAAACAAATCAAGAATAGATAGCTTAGGCGCATGGTTTAATCCGAATCCTTAATTTTGGCGCTGCCCCGATAAAACTCAACCAAAGAGGCATAAGGCTTCTTTTTGCTGGCTTTACTTCTGTCGGGAGCATAGTCTTTATTTTGTTTAATAATGTAATTCCATTGTTTAAACGCCACTTCCGGTTCATCCTGCACGCCCATGCCATTGGTATGCAATCCCCATAAATGCTGGCGCATGGGCTTAGTGATTCTGCTATCAGCAAAGGCAATATTCAATTCACTATCAACCTCCATACTGCGGGTATTGATATTTGTAGAGCCTAGGGTGGTGAAACTATCATTCACCATCAGTAATTTGCTGTGTACATAGACATCTAACCAAGGCTTGCCTGCAGGGGAGTCTGGTGCCACCAAGGTACAAATCTGCATTTTCAAGCCCGGTGGCACTTCTCTTGACGTAATAATCGGCGCGTTGCCACTTTTCTTTGCCCTTTGCTGTGCTTCTTGGCTACCTTTAAACGCAGCCTCTGCCTTTGCCTGACGCTGATTTGCGGCATTAAGCGCTTCTAGATTTTGTTGGTGAGCTTGGCTAATCCCACCAAACTGAATGCCTCCCACGACTTGTGGCGCAGATGCATTGACGTCTTTTTGAGCTTTGCCTACGCCTTTTTGAGCCTGCTCTAAGTCAGCTTGCCGCACATCCAGCTCTTTGGCCCTTGCCACGTTAGGAATCGTATCGGCCCGGCCAAGGCTATCGAGCATACGATAAGTATTCACCGTGCCTGAGCCAACACCGTCATCAGTGGAATTGGTGATCACAAAAAGATAAAGGGAATCATGCTTGCCAGGATCACATCCCCACTGAGTTTGTTTTTGAGCAACTTCTTTAAGTTTTTCAGCTAAAGGGGGCCAGCGAAAGTATTGATTTTCAGCATAAATCATTGTGCTGGCATTGTTGATTGCCTGCATATAAACATCTTTAATTTCTTTGATGCCATATTGCGGTTGGGTGCGTAAAATTTGCGCATGCACAGGCAGGTTTTCAGCA